>CAUATU010000013.1:0-60182 GCA_958432255.1 uncultured Collinsella sp. | reverse complement strand
GAACTATCTCACCGCAACTTATTTAAATCGGCGCAAGGCAACCTATCCCTCTTGCACCGATCTCTTGACATAAGGATTGTCCCCAAGTGCCGGCACATAAGGAACGTCCCCAAGTGCCAAGCGCCGCAAGAGTGTCCCCTTTGACTAGTCGTTTAAGAACGTCCCCAATGACTAGTTGACAACCAAAGAAATGCCGATGTTCTGGCAAGGTCAGCGAAAACCCGCCAGAGCGAGCAAGGTGCCTTGAAACGAGGCGGCATTGACCTTCTGGTCATGCCGCCGAAGTTGAAAGGCAGATTGCCGCTCTGGCGGGTTTGCAGCGTCGACCGGTTACGGCGTTTGTAAAACGCCGTAACCTACAAGATGAGCATGGCGTCGCCAAAGCTGAAGAAGCGGTAGCGCTCCTCGATGGCGGCGGCGTAGGCATCCATGATCTGGTCGCGGGTGGCAAGCGCGCTCACGAGCATCATGAGCGTGGAGCGCGGCACGTGGAAGTTCGTGATCAGCGCATCGACCACGTGATAGGTCGAGCCGGGCATAAGGTAGAGCTGCGTTGTCGCGTTCTCGCGCACCACGATGTCGCCGCGGCTGAGCGTGTCGGCGCCGTCCTCGCGGCCCTCAAAATAGCGCGCCGTCACGGCCGGATCGGACACCGGCGCGTCTGCGTCAAACGCGCTCTCGAGCGAGCGCACCGCGGTGGTGCCGACGGCGATCACGCGATGCCCCTCGGCCTTAGCCTTATGCACGGCGTCGACCACCTCCTGCGATACGTGGTAGCGCTCGGTGTGCATGACGTGCTGCGTGGGGTCGTCCTCCTCTACCAAGCGGAAGGTATCGATGCCCACCTCGAGCTCGACGGCGGCAAACTTGGCACCCTTGGCCTCGATAGCGGCCATGAGCTCAGGAGTAAAATGCAGACCCGCCGTAGGAGCGGCAGCCGAGTGCTCCTCCTTCATGGCGTAGACGGTCTGGTACTTCTCGGGATCGCCCTCGTAATCGGTAATGTAAGGCGGCAGCGGCACGTGGCCGGCAGCATGGATGGCCTCGTCGAGCGTGCGCGGGTCGCCGGCGGCATTGCAACCGGCCGGCTCAAAGCGCACCAGACGGCCACCGCGGCTATCGGTGACAAAGTCAACGACCTCGGCCGTCAGCACTACGGGAGCCCCCTCGGGCGCATGGGCGCCGCCCGCACGATACTCAATCTGAGCACCAGGCTTCAGGCGCTTGCCCGGCTTGACCAGGCACTCCCAGACGTGACCCAGCGGGTCAACATCCTCGCGGCGCTTGAGCAGCAGCGTCTCGACCACGCCGCCCGAGCCCGTCTTGCGACCGATCAGACGGGCCGGCATCACACGCGTCTGGTTGATGACGAGCACGTCGCCCGGCTCGATATAGTCGATGATGTCACGGAAGATGCGGTGCTCGACGGTGCCGCCATGCTCTAGCGGCGTTCCTGTCTCGGAGCCTTTGCGATCAACCACCAGCAGGCGGCAGGAGTCGCGCGGCTCGGCAGGCGCCTGGGCGATGAGCTCTTCGGGCAGGTTATAGTCAAAATCATCGGTACGCATAGACACGTCGGATTCTCCTTATATAGCTAAAGTCCGCTCTACATCCTAGCAGGCTGACGTCCCAAGTGAACTACTTTTTGGCGGCTTTGCGCTCGTCGCGGATACGGGCGCGGTCCATGGCCGCCTCGACAGCCGAGAAGCGGCAACCACAGTAGTTCTGCCGATACATGCCAAGCTCGCGCGAACGGCGTGTCGCCTCGGGGTAATACGGGCGAAAATCGCGAATCACCGGGGTGAGCCCATGTGCCGCCGCCAAGTGCTCAAGCACGTCATTGCAGGTATCGAACAGCTGGTACGGCGAGACGGCGAGCGTCGTGCCCACAAACTCAAACCCGCGCTCCTGGGCCACGCGGCACGCCTCGGCCAAGCGCAGGGCATAGCACGCGCGACAGCGACGAGGCCGATCGGCACCCAGCGGTGCCACGCCGGTCTCCCAGCGATCGCGGTCCTCCCCTGCCTCGATGAGCTCGATATCGCCATCGGCACACCACCGGCGCAGCTCGTCCAAGCGGCGCTGCCATTCATCGCGCGGTTGAATATTGGGGTTGGTCCAGCAAATCGTGGGCTCAAACCCCTCCTCGCGCAGCAGGCGAACCGGCTCAAGCGAGCATGGTGCACAGCACGCATGCAGCAACAACGACTTCATCGACATCTCCTCACCCAAAAAAGCGCACGCCAAAGGACGTATCCTCGCAGGCGACAATGCGGCGGTCGCGCAAAATGGTCCGCACGTAATACCAGTCGCCTACACAGCCCGACAAATGCAAGCTGGCAGCCAGATAGCACAGCAGCGGATAGCCCGAAAACGCAAACCCCAGGGCAAGCGTTGTCGTCACAACAACCGTCGGCGCCAGGCAAACCGCCATGTACCGCCGGCGCGAATACACAACGCCTTCGGCGCAGGCATAGATCATCGCCGTCTCGCGATTCGCCCCAAAGGTCACCTTCGCGCCCGCAGGCGCCAGCAGCTTAAAAAACACACCGTGCACCAGCTCGTGCACGGCAAATGACGCCGCAGAAACCGCAGCCAAGCCGACTATCCAGCCCACAACAGCCATCCAGCCGCCCGCGTCAGCCGCATCCAAGTCTGTAGGCCCGCCCAGCAGCATAAACACCGGCACCAGGCACACGGCAAACACGCCGACTACGACCATCCCCCACACGAAGCAAGCGTGCAGAAAATCCTCGTCCTCAAACGCATGTATGTTGGAAATCTCATTCATAGCATCTTAGGATAGCGCCCCTGCCACGTACCCGTCCGCATGTGCGATAATGTCGAACGATATGCACGAATTGACCACCGCGCCGCCAGGCCTTGCGCCCGACTGCGCTCTCACCATATGCGAAGGAGTCCCATGGCATCCAAATACTCCATGAACGACCGTCCCAGCTGGCCTCGCCGCGCCATCGTTACCGCCGGCGAGCCCTATGGCAACAAGGGCCTTCACTTTGGCCACGTTGGCGGCGTCTTTGTCCCGGCCGACTTCTTCGCCCGTTTCCTGCGCGACCGTCTGGGCCGCGAGAACGTCATCTTCACCTCGGGCACCGACTGCTACGGCTCGCCCATCATGGAGAGTTACCGCAAGCTCAAGGAGAACGAGGGCTACGACAAGTCCATTAGCGAGTATGTCGAGTCCAATCACTCCCGCCAGGCCGCGACCCTCAACAACTACAACATCAGCTGCGACATCTACGGCGGCTCGGGCCTTGAGCCGGCTGCGCAGATTCACAACGAGGTGACCGCCGAGATTATCGAGCGCCTGCACGAGCAGGGCACCATCTCCAAGCGCTCCACGCTGCAGTTCTACGATGCCAAGGCCGGCACGTTCCTCAACGGCCGTCAGGTGATCGGCCGCTGCCCCATCCAGGGCTGCAAGTCCGAGAAGGCTTATGCCGACGAGTGCGATCTGGGCCACCAGTTTGAGCCCGAGGAGCTCATCGCGCCCAAGAGCCAGCTCACCGGCGAGGTGCCCGAGCTGCGCCCGGTCGACAACCTCTACTTCGACCTGCCGGCCTACCTCGACTTTATGAAGACCTATACCGCCAAGCTCGCCCAGAACCCGCAGGTTCGCTCAGTGGTCTCCAAGACCATGGAAGAGTGGCTGCTGCCGGCTCAGCTCTACATCCAGAACAAGTTCCGCGAGGCCTTCGATGCCGTCGAGGAACAGCTCCCCGAGCACACCGTGCTGGAGCCCGAGGGCAACAAGAGCAGCTTTACCGTCACCTTCCCCAGCTGGAAGGAGCGCGACGATGCCCACGCAGTGCTCGCCAACGGTGGCGTGCGCTTCCGCAGCGGCAAGGCGCTCGTGCCCTTCCGCATCACCGGCAACATCGACTGGGGCGTTCCGGTGCCCGAGGTCGATGGCGTCTCCGACGTCACCTGCTGGTGCTGGCCCGAGAGCCTGTGGGCGCCCATCAGCTACACCCGCACCGTGCTCGCACGCGATGCCAAGGCCGCCGGCGTGACCGAGGGCGTCGCCGCCCAGGATGCCGCCCTCATGGGCGAGCCCGCCGTCGACTCCACACAGGTGCCCGCACCCACCTACCAGCACAGCTCGCTCGACTGGCGCGACTGGTGGTGCTCTGACGACGCTCAGATCTACCAGTTCATCGGTCAGGACAACATCTATTTCTACTGCATCGCGCAGACCGCCATGTGGGAGGCCCTGGGTTGGAACCTTACGCAGAGCACCGTCAGCGCCTGCTACCACCTACTCTACATGGGCAAAAAGGCCAGCTCGTCCTCGCAGACGCCTCCCCCGCCGGCAGACGACCTGCTCAACCACTACACCTGCGAGCAAATGCGCGCGCACTGGCTGTCGCTCGGCCTGTCCGAGAAGCCGGTAAGCTTTAGCCCTAAGGCATACGACACGCGCGTGACCGGCAAGGACAAGGACGGCAACGAGGTGCGCGCCTGCGACGACAAGCGCGTTATCGACCCGGCCCTTAAGGAGAGCGCGCTGCTGACCGGCGTCTTCAACCGCCTGGCCCGCAGCTGCTTCTACGGCGTCGCTGTCAAGGAAGGCGACGAGAGCCCCTATCGCAACGGTTGCATTCCCGCCGGCGCCGCTTCTGACACCGTGGTCGAAGCCGCCCAACAGGCAGCCCTCGCCTTTGAGCAGGCCATGTACAAGTTCGAGACGCACCGCGCGCTTGCCGTGTGCGACGACTACCTGCGCGCCGCCAACAAGCGCTGGAGCGACGCCTCCAAGGTCGCCAACAAGCTCGAGGGTAACGAGGCGAACGCCGCGATGAAGCAGGCCCTCGTCGACGCCTTTACCGAGCTGCGCTTGGCGACCGTCCTGATGCACGGCATCGTCCCGGCCGGCTGCGAGCTCATCTGCGAGTACTTCGACGTCGACCCGGTCGCCTTCTTTAGCTGGGATAACATCTTTGCCTCCACGGACGAGTTTGTGGAGGGCCTGGGCGAGAAGCCCGGCGAGCACCGCGTGAAGCCGCTGCCCCCGCGCTTCGACTTCTTCAGCAAGCACGAGAGCCAGTACTAAAACACTCGACATGTAATGGAATGGGAAGGAAAGACGGATGTCCAAGCCGCGTCGTCGTAAGCAGAAAAAGCAGGTCAAGCCCGAGCTCAAGCTTAGGCAGTTTGCTGCCACCGAGCTTTCCGACCAGCTTGCCGCCCTTCCCTGCGCCGCCGACCTGCCGCGCTTTATGGTCGACACGGTCGCCGGCGCCTATGCACCCGCCGATGCCGAGCTCATGATTGAGGGCTTCGGCGCCGCTGCCACGCGCCCGGTCACGCTGCGCGCCAACACGCTCAAGGCGACCGCCGAGGACATCGCCGCCGCGCTCGAGGCAGCCGGCATCGCGCACCAAACCGTTACCTGGTACCGGGATGCCTTCATCCTGCCCGAGGCCCAGGTTTCCGATCTGTGGGATCTCGACATCTACCGCGACGGCAAGATCTACCTACAGAGCCTGTCGTCCATGATGCCGCCTTTGGTGTTGGGCGCCCAGGCAGGCGAGGACATCCTGGACATGTGCGCAGCCCCTGGCGGCAAGACGACGCAGATCGCCGCCCTCACCCAGGGCCAGGCACACCTCACGGCCTGCGAGATGAGCATTCCCCGCGCCGAAAAGCTTGAGTCCAACCTCCACCGCCAGGGTGCCAAAAACGTGCCCGTCATGCGCATCGACGCACGCGAGCTCGACGAGTTCTTCCGCTTCGACCGCATCCTGCTCGACGCCCCATGCACCGGCACGGGCACCGTCATCAGCGGCAACGAGAAAAGCCTGCGCGGCCTGACCGAGCAGCTGCTGAGCAAGTGCGCGCGCTCGCAGCGAGCACTTCTGGACCGCGCCATGGGAGCCCTCAAACCGGGCGGCACGCTCGTCTATTCGACCTGTTCGATCTTGCCGCAGGAAAACGAGGACGCCCTGCAAGAAGCCCTCGACAAGCACATGGACTGCGAGCTTATCCCCCTCGACGGCACGCCAAGCGAAAGTGAAGCACGCCGCGCCCAGGAAGCTGGTGAGGAGCCGCGCATCGAGTCCAACGCCCTGACCGAGGCAATCGCCGCGGGTCAGGTATCGGCCATCGCCAACGGCCTGCCCGGCACGCTGACCATTCCGCCTAGCCGCGACTTTGAGGGCTTCTACATTGCCCTGATTCGAAAACGCAGCTAGCGCACGGATCCAAAACTCAACAAGCTATCTCTGTGCGCGTTTGCCCTGCTGGTCGCGATGCTGTTTAAGCATCGCGCGCTCCTTGCGTTCGGCCCTTTTGCCCTTAATGGCCGTGACCACAAAGTAGATGACCGCGGCGGCAACGATTGCGGCCACACACAGGCCAATCGAGCCAAACATTGCTGTCAATTCCATACCGCGTCACCTCTCTTTTAAACGGGACTTTCAAGATAGCACCTCGATACCCGCCACCACAGCTCCTTCACGTTCGCCGGCCCTTCGGTCTAACGGATGGCACGGCGGGGAAAAATCAACTCGTCAAACGATTTAGCATTCGCTATTCCGGCTGCATAGCGCCGGCCGTCATCACATAGAATCGAGCCTCCATGGATACCCTCAACGATCTAAATGAGCGCGTCGACGCCTTCGTCGGCACCAGCTCCTTCGACACGCCTGCCGCGGCAAACGACCAAGCTCCCATCGATGTGCCCGCCGAGGTTCACGAGGACATCGTCGCCTCGGTCGATTTCTCCGAGGTCGAGCTCGCGGACGAGTTCACCGAGCCCCAGGTAGCCGTGACCCCCAACGGACTGCTCCCCATGGAGCCGCTGCCCATCGACGGGCGTTTGCGCAAGGCGGCCCTCCGCATGCCCGACGAGATCGAAGAGGTCAGCGGCTTTACGCTCTTCGGCCGTCGTATCAAATCGCTCATCTACACCACCGACGTGGCCGTCATCCGCAACTCCAATGCCGATGCTGTCTTTGCCGTTTACCCCTTCACGCCGCAGCCGGCCATTACGCAGGCGCTGCTGACCGTCGCCGAGTGCCCGGTCTTTGTAGGTGTGGGCGGCGGAACTACGACCGGTAAGCGCTCCGTGCAGATGGCAGCCGTCTCCGAGATGCAGGGCGCGGCGGGCTGCGTGGTCAACTCCCCCGCCACTGCCGAGATGGTCGAGCACATCACCAACATCGCTGACATCCCTGTCATCGCCACGGTCGTTCGCTGCGACGACGATGCGCATGCCAAAGTGCGCGCCGGCGCCAAGATCCTCAACATCGCCGCCGGCAAGAACACGCCGCAGGTCCTGCGCGAGCTGCGCGAGCACTATCCCAACCTGCCGCTCATCGCGCCAGGCGGCAAGACGCCCGAGAGCATTCGCGAGACCATCGCCGCCGGCGCCAACGCCATCATCTGGACGCCGCCTTCGGCCCAGCAGCTACAGACCGACATGATGCAGCGTTATCGCAAGATGAAGGAAGACGCCACGCCCGTTATTTCGCGCGACGATGTGCCCATTATCGACCAGGTCGCCGCCGCCGAGGTCAGCCAGGTCGAGAACATGAATCCCGACGTGCCGATTCCCGACGAAGTCATCGAGCGCGTCGCTTCGATCCACGAGCGCGTCGAGGAGCATCGCGCCAACCGCGGCCTTAAGCCATCACTGCACGGCTTCTTCTTCCGCGGAAAGAAACGTTAGCCGCAACAGCAAGGCCCGCCCCACAAACGTGAGGCGGGCCGTTTTCGTTTGAGCAATCACGCAGCGACGTGATGGGGCAAGTTAATCCACGCGCTTGTCGCCCATAAAGAAGAGCGCCACCGTACCAGGTCCGGTATGCGAGCCAATCAGAGTACCGATGTCATTGATCTCAATCTTGCCTTTAAGCTGCGGAACCTGTTCCTCAATCAGCGCCGCAACTGCCTCGGCATCCTCGCGGCACGCCGAGTGCGACATGATGCACTTACCCGAATAATCCGCACCGTCCTGCACGTGTGCCAACATGGTCTTAGCCATCTCGGAAATCGCGCGCTTCTTAGTGCGAATCTTCTCACGTGGCGACAGCTTGCCGTCGCAATCGACCGTCATAAGCGGGCAAATCTTAAGCGCCGTGCCGATGATCGCGCTCGCGGCCGAAATGCGACCGCCGCGCAGGTAGCTCGACAGATCGGTCGAGAAGAACCAGTGGTGCAGGTTGAGCTTGTGCCCCTCGATCCAGGCGGCCGTCTCGTCGAGCGAAGCGCCGCTATCGCGCACGTCGGCGGCATATTCCAGCAACAGGCCAAAGCCCGAAGACGCCGCCAGCGAATCGATGACGCGCACCTTGCCGCCCTGGGGATAGCGATCCGCGAGCATCTGCGCCGCAACGCAGGCCGATCCATACGTGCCCGAAATACCCGACGACAACGTCAGGTGCAGCACGTCTTTACCCTCGGCAACAAACGGCTCCCAAAACTCCTCGTACTCACCCACGCTCACTTGAGACGTCTTGGGCATGGCGCCCGCGGCAATCTGGGCAAAAAACTTGTCCGGCGTAATCGACTGATACAGATCGTCCGTATAGACAACATCGTCGATCTCGTAATGAAAACACACGACAGGGATATTGCGCGACGCAAAGAACTCACGGGTTCGGTCGGCGGCGGATTCACAGGTCAGGACAAAATCACTCATATGAGGCTCCTTACTCATTGCTGCGCAAATTATCGCACAGTGAGCCTACATACGGTACATATGTCCACTATTTACCAAATCGAACCAAAAATAGCGAACATCTTTACCACCATCGTCTCCACCGGCTCCACGCATAAATATCTGAGAAAACACCTTCTGTCGTCTCCACTCAACCGCCATATCTACCTCAACTAAATCGATTTACCAAACCGTTCAGCCGACAATTCAGCCGCTGGCGCAAAATCGAAACAAAAGCGGCGCATACTGATAAACGTTTGACGCTGTTTATCAGTTTTACCAGCCCCATCGGAAGGTGTTTCATGGTCGCATTCGATCGCAACCCGCAAGACTTTAAGTATCTGCGCCTGCTGTCGAGACAGTTCCCCACCGAACAATCCGCATTTACCGAAATCATCAACCTCTCGGCCATCCTCAACCTACCCAAGGGCACCGAGCATTTTATGAGCGACGTGCATGGTGAGTACGAAGCCTTTATGCACATCCTCAACAACTGCTCGGGCGTCGTGCGCGAACATGTCGACGAGATCTTTGGCGACACGCTCACCTTTGACGAAAAGGGCGAGCTGTGCACGCTCATCTACTACCCGCGCGAGAAGATCGAGCTGGTCCGCAGCCAGCGCGAGGACTCGCCCACCTGGTACAGGACGATGCTTGACCAGCTCATCATGGTCGCTCGCTCGCTTTCAAGCCGCTACACGCGCTCCAAGGTGCGCAAGGCCATCCCACGCGACTACGCCTACATCATCGACGAGCTGCTGCACACGCACCCGGACGAGAACAACTATCGCGTGCGCTATCACGAGCGCATCGTGGAGTCCATCCTGGAGACCGCCAGCGCCGACGACTTTATCGAGTCGCTCGCATCGCTCATCAAGCGTCTGGCCGTCGACCACCTGCACCTGGTGGGCGATATCTTCGACCGCGGCGGCGGCGCGGCCAAGATTATGGACCGCCTGCTCACCTACCATTCGCTGGACATCCAGTGGGGCAACCACGACCTGCTGTGGATGGGTGCTGCGGCCGGTGAGCCCGCCTGCATCGCCACGGTGCTGCGCAACAACCTACGCTACGACAACTACGAGATCTTGGAGAATGACTACGGCATCTCGCTGCGTGAGCTTGTCGCCTTTGCCGATGCCACCTACACCGCCGGTGAGTCCATCGCCCCGCTGATCAAGGCTATCAACGTGCTGCTCTTTAAGCTCGAGGGCCAGATTATCCAGCGCCACCCCGAGTTCGATATGACCGATCGCCTGCTACTCGACAAGATCGACCACGACACCGGCACGGTCACGCTCGCCGATGGCAGCATGTGGCCGCTCACGACCAGCGACTTCCCCACCGTCGACCCGGCGGACCCCTATACGCTCACGCCCCAGGAGCAGCACATCATCGACAAGCTCGTGTCCGAGTTTGTCACCGCCGATCACCTGCATCGCCATATCGATTTCCTCTATTCCCACGGCTCGATGTACAAGGTCACCAACGGCAACCTGCTGTTCCATGGCTGCGTGCCGCTCAACGAAGACGGCACCTTTAGCAGCATGAACTGCTTGGGCACCTGGCACGCTGGCCGCGATTATCTCGATTTTTGCGACCATATCGCCCGCCGCGCCTGGCGCGTGGGCGACCGCGACGCCCTCGACTGGATGTGGTACCTGTGGATTGGCTTTAACTCGCCCGCCAGTGGACGCCTGGTGCGTACCTTTGAGCGCGCCTATATCGCCGATAAGAGCACCTGGGTCGAGCCGATGGATCCGTACTTTACGCTTACCAAGTCGCCCTCGGTCTGCGATGACATCATGCGCGAGTTTGGCGTCGCGCCCATGGCATGTTCACCGACCGGCCACATCATCAACGGCCACACGCCCGTTAAAACCACCAAGGGCGAGCAACCCATCCGCGCCGAGGGCAAGCTGCTGGTCATCGATGGCGGCTTCTGCCGCGCTTACCATCCCAAGACGGGTATCGCCGGCTACACGCTTATCTCGAGCTCACGCGGCTGCCGCCTCAAGTCGCACCAGGCCTTTACGACGGTTGCCGAGGCGCTCACGCGCAACGTGGACATCGAAAGCGAGACCAACCGTTTTGACCAAGCAGACCGTCGCCGCATGGTGAGCGACACCGATTCCGGAGCCAAGATCCGCGGCCAGATCCAGGACCTGCGCCAGCTGCTCGATGCATATAGAAACGGTGCTATCGAGGAGCGCGCCTAGCACCACCTGCGGGGATTGGCTAAACTTGCTGAGTTTGTCATCCCCACGGCGCTTCGGCGCCAGCTTAAGGCAGGTACCATGCAAAAGCTCCTTGCGCAGATCATGAAATTTGGCGTCGTCGGTGTCATTGCCACGGTTATCGACTTTGGCATTATGAATCTGCTCCACTACGGTCTGGGCCTCAACATCCTAATCGCCAACACCAGCGGCTTTATCGTCTCGCTTATCTTTAACTACCTCGCAAGCATGAAGTACGTGTTTGCGCACAAGGAAGGCATGAGCCGCCGCCGCGAGTTCATTATCTTTGTCGTGCTGTCCGTGATCGGCCTGGCACTCAACGACGGTATCGTGCTGACACTCAACGCCGGTCTGGGGCTCGAGGCCAATATCGCCAAGATCTGCGCCACCGCGCTTGTCATGGTCTACAACTTTGTGACCCGAAAGATCTTCCTGGAGGGCGACGAGACCAAGTAACTCGCAACCTTACAGTCTTACGATGCCCACGGACAATGCGCGCTCAGCACAGTATCGCCCGCGGGCATCGTTCGTTTACGGGCAAATTTTCAACGTTTGCGGATTACCTCTTGAAAATTTGGCGAGTTCGTATAGTTCTTGGCAAAGACCTTACGTTTCCCTTGCAAAAGCTCTAAAGTATCCTCTGCTCGATTCATCAACGCATTGGATGTGATTACGTGCGCAAGGCACTGGCACAACCTCATACCAAGCAGTTCCTCAAGTTCGCTGTCGTGGGTCTTATCTCCTTTGGCATCGACTGGGGCATGCTTATTGCGCTCGTCGAGCTGTTCCACCTCGACTTTTTGATGAGCACGACGGTCTCGTTTACCACGTCCGTCGTGGTTAACTACTGGCTCAGCATGAAGTACGTGTTCGACCATCGCGAGGGCATGAGCCGCAAGCGCGAGTTCACGATCTTCACCATCCTGTCGGTAATCGGTCTGGGCCTCAACGACCTGTACATGTTTGTGGGCGTCACGTTTTTGAGCATCGGCTACCAGGCCATGAAGGCCATCGCAACGTTCCTCGTCACCTGGTACAACTACTTCAGCCGCCGCTTCTTCCTCGAGGGTGCACGGTCGTAGTCGATTCACTATTTGCTTGAATGTATAACCGGTTGGAATTCCCGTTCCAACCGGTTTTTTGTTTGCCGAGAGACCCGGCGACCCAGTCCTCTACGCATGAAAAACGGGCAGCCCGGATGTTTGTCCGAACCGCCCGTCTGGCGCGCTATGTCGAGGCCTCTAGCCTGTAACGTAATACCAGACTACGTTGTCGCCGTTTGAGAGAACGTAGTTACTACAGGCCGTCATGGGCGTTGTGCCGTTGACGGAGTACATCCACCCGCTCGTGCCGCCGTACTGTTTCTCGGCCAAACCACCAATCGCGGAAACATACGTGCCGTACGACGAGCCGTGTGCGTTGACAGAAAGGCCCAGCGCGCACAGGGCATCGTAGACGGTAGCACCTTCGTTAAAGGTAAAGGTGCCACCAGAGGACACAGGATTGCCCACGGCGCTCGATGTGACCGAAACCGTCACCGTTACGTAGCTAGGCTGCTGCGAGCTGCCCTGGTCGCCAGTAGAGGCGTTGCCGTTATCGGGGGCAGAAGATGCCCCGCTGGATGAGGAGGAGGCGCCAGGCGTAGAGCCGGCCCCGCCAGAAGAAGTCGAGTTCTGAGAAGTCGACTGATTGCCGTCGGTCTTTTTATTGCTGTTCTTCTCTCCAGACTTCTTGCCATCCTTGTCTTCGGACTTTTTGCTATCCGAGCCCTTGTTTGATTCCTTGTCCGAAGACTCGGACTCCTTCTTAGAGTCAGATTTATCCGAACCCTTAGACTCGTCGTTCGACCCATCCGAAGATTTGGAATCCTTGGAGCCAGCTTTACCCGAAGCGACGGTCGAGTCAGACCCCTTGGCGTCCTTCGCGACGACGCTCTCCCCCGTCACGGTCTGAACGATCCAGTCAATGGACCAGGCGCCGCTCTCGGAAGGATGGACGAAGCCCAGCGATATGACAATTAGCGCAACGCACGCGGCGGTCAGGACGCCAGTAAGCGCCTTCCGTCGAGGGGCGGACGCCGCCGAAGCGGCGCCCTGTTGCTTTGCATCGTCGAACTGAATGAACGAGGAATTTGGTTGCTTGGGGTCAGCGTCCTTGGATTTATTGGACACAGCCCTCACCTACCGACGTTTGGTGAACACGAACACGCCGATGACAGCAAGCCCGATCACGCCGGCCGCAACACCAACGATGGCAAGCGGATTGAAGCCAGACTGCTGCACAGGAGCCTCAGCGGACTTCTTAGCGGTAGTCGCGGCAACAGCACCCGTATCGGACTTGGAATCGGACTTCTTGTCGGACTTGCTGTCCTTCTTGTCAGACTTCTTCTCGTCCTTCTTATCGGACTTATCGGAGTCCTTCTTGTCGGACTTGTTGTCCTTGGTCTCGGTCTTGGTCGACACCGTCGTCTTGGTCATCGGCTTATGACCCGGAGCGACAGCGCCGCCAGTCTGCTGGCCCTTCGTGCCGGAGCCGGAACCCGTGCCCGTGCCAGCGCCAGCACCGGAACCGTTGCCAGCGCCACCATTGCCGCCATTGGAGCCAGAACCGCCATTGCCGCCAGGGTTAACAGCATTCTTGGTCCACTTGGCATACAGCGTCAGATCGGCCGTCACCGGCGTACTGAAGTCATACGCCTGCGTGCAAGCCTCATCGGTGAACCAACCGCCGAAAGTGTAGCCATCGCGCGTCGGATCGGCCGGCTTGACCAGCTTGCCATCGGCCGTAGCAACAAACTTAGTGTCGCAAGCAGACCCGCCATTGGAATTAAAGGCAACCGTCCAAGACTCAACAGCCCCCAGCTTGAACAAAGTACCCGAATCATTGATGTAGTACAGGTTGCCAGATGCATCGGCAATGACCGGAGAGTCACAGTACTGGTAATGGCCAGCCGCATCATAAATCTGCGTCGCCTCTGCATCGCCGAGCGTATAGCGATACACGCCACCACCAGCAGAGTAGTTGACGTAATCCTTGCTATCCGCGCTGTTAACGGTGAAGTACACATGAGTCTTGCCGCCCTGAACGCTCACCAGCGGAGTAGCAGCAATACCGTTGAGGCCAGCCGGCAGCGCCTTGCCGTCGGCAGCAGCGATCATCGTGGTCTTACCCGTCTTCAGGTTATAGAGAACCAGAGCAGAGCCCGTAGCCGTCTGTCCGCCGACAATCAGATTGTCACCAGACACCGCGGGGGCGCTCAGATTATTCGTAAGGCCCAGATCAACCGTCTTCTGCTCGCTCAGTACGCCCTTCGCCGAAAGCGAAATCACATGAAGCTTTCCGTCGTGTGTCATCTGATAGAAGGTCGAACCATTAGACGGATCGGCAATGCAATCGGCATTTGCGACAGCGCCGAGCTTCATGGTCGAAACGACATCGCCCGTCGTCTTATCAATGCACTTAAGCGTGCCCGCGCTCGTAGGAACGATGGCATACTTATCCGTCAAAGCCGCACCAGTCCAGTAATAGCCCTCGGCAGGGTCGATGTTCTGCCAAGAAACTTCGCCCGTGGCAATCTTAATGCGTGCAAAGGAGCCGTTGCCGTAGGTCGCGTTGTAATTCTCGTCATACGAAATATCGACCGAGCCTACATAGACGTACTCGCCGTCCGAAACGACGGTGCAGGAGCTCTGCGTCAAATCCGTCAAGCCAGGCGTCAGCCACTTGCAGATCAGCTTGTCTGCAGTAATCGCCTGGACCGCACCGCCGTTGAGCGGAACGATGATAAGGCCATTGGTATAGATCGGACGAGAAGTATAGCTCACCTTGGAGGCAAGCGGCGCAGAGGCAACCTTTTTGCCCGTGGACGAATCGATCTTAATGAGCTCGTTCTCGGTCGCGATGTACACAAAGCCGTTAGCGATGACAGGCTCGCTGCAGTTGGCATACTGCTGACCAGACTCGGCCTTCCAATCGAAGGCCCACTTAAGACCGGCGGCCTGCGCAGGCGTCTTGGCATCCGTTACGGTCGAACCGTTGCCACTGTTGCCGTAGCCGGCCCACTCGGCATCCCAATCAGGAGTAGTCGCGCTCGGGTCCACGACAATCTTGTCGGGATCGGGCATGGCCGAATCGTCGGTGGTATAGGCAAGCGTAACCTTATCGCCGCTCTTGAGCGTAATCTGATTGGCGCAGAGTAAGGAGGGCTCTCCGTTGATATACAGGTGCCAATATTTATTGGTCGCAGCATCCCAGGCATACGGCTTGTGATCGAACGGCGAGTTGATGGAATTGAGGAACCAGTACTCACCACTCTGGGAGCCGTTGTACGTAACGCCCTTGGCCTTCAGGACCATCTCAATAAGGTTCTGAGCCGTAGAGCCCTCGGGCAGGGAAACATTGCTTGCCGAGCCCCAGCGAGTATTGTTGCCGTTGACATCGGGACCGATAACATCGACAGACCCAAGAACCTGGCCAGGAAGGGCATCGGCGTCAGCACCATACATAAAGGTGACGGCATCGCCCTCTTGGAGCTCATAGGCACCGGCGCCAACGTCGGCGAACTTGCCATTTACATAGAAGCGCCAATAGCTATTAGTCGCAGCATCCCAGCCATAGGACTTGCTGTCGAACGGCGAAGTAATGCCGTTGAGGAACCAGCCCCAAGACGATTCGCCAGCATCGAGAGTAAGACCGGTCTGCTCAAGGAGATCCTTGGCAGTAGAGCCCGCCTTGAGACTCGTCTGGCCCGTCGAAGCCCAAACCTGCTGCTTGCCGTCCTTGTCCTTACCAAGGACCTGAACGGAAGCATGGACGGAATCGGACGGCAACTTGTCGCCCCAGCCACCGTAGAACCACGTAACGGTATCGCCAGCATGAATGGTAACATTGTCTGCCGTGTAGTCGCTCGACTTGCCGTTGATGAACAGCTGCCAATAGGTCGAATAATCTTGGGGCGTACCCAGCTCAACACCGTTGTACTTAAGGCTCAGAATGAAGGAGCCAGCAGCAACGGCGTCGATGTCATTCGCCTCAAGCGCGACCTTCGTAAGGTCAAGTGCGCTCGAACCGGACGTCACCACATACTGCGCGTTATCGACCCAAGTCTGAGTCTTGCCCTGGGCATCGCGACCAATGACGGTCACATTCGCAGCAAGCTGGTCCTTAACGACAGGGGATGCGCTACCACCCGTAAAGGCAAACTCAATCTTCTGCCCCGGGGCGAGCTTAACGCTGCTCGCGCCAACCGAGGAAGACGCGCCGTCGACGAACAGCTGCCAGAAGGCATTAGTCGTCGGATCGTAGGCAAGCGTGCGGCCATCTGTCGGGGACGTGATGCTTTTGAGGTAGAAGCCGTATGCCGTGTTCGGTTCGTAATCCGCTTTAAAGCCCGTCTTCTGCTGCAGCTTAACGAAGGCATCCGCAGCCGTCGCGCCCTCGTCGAGCCTGAGCTGCGTAGGTGCCACCCAGGTCTGAGCCTTGCCGTCGGCATCGGTGCCGATAATCGAGAACGAGACCTCGACTTGCTTCTTGGCGACATCGCCGGTTTCTGTCGGGTTCTCTGTCTGAACGGCAGCCGCGGCGGCAGATCCTGC
This sequence comes from uncultured Collinsella sp., assembly GCA_958432255.1. GTDB lineage: Bacteria > Actinomycetota > Coriobacteriia > Coriobacteriales > Coriobacteriaceae > Collinsella. Next base: position 43,668 of record CAUATU010000013.1, on the reverse strand, counting down.
TTGGCCAGCGGATGCCGTCGAAGACTGCTCGCTCGTGGCAGGGCTCTCCCCCGTCGCCGAGCCTTCGTCGCCAGTTGCTGCCTCTGTTATGGCTGCACTAGCTGCAGGCGCGCCCTCGGAATCCGAAACCTCGGCGCCGCTCTGCTCAGCGGTACCGCCCGCAAGCGCTGCGTCCTCGCCCGGCGTCGCAGCCTGAGCCACAGCCTCGGCAATGCCCTCGGCGCCCTCGGCCCACAGCTGAGCCGGCGTGGTGCCAAAGGCCATCGCGAAGGCCAGGAATGCCACCAGGCCGCGCTTGGCTACGCCGCGCGCAATTGCGCCACGGCGATGCGAGACGCGCTCGCGCTCGTCCTCAAACATATCCAATTGTCCCCCATTGTCTGTACTTGGAGCGTTGCCTTGAGGCTGCCCCACGTCATCGCGCATGTTGCGCTCGAGTTCCCCCATCGGGGTCCTCCTTCCCTCCAGAGCCCTATGCACACCGGCGGCATACGCCGCGGCAACGTGCAAGATGGGAGGCGATCCGACTTAACCTTAACGGCTCAGGCGCGCCGTCCGATCTGCGACGCGAACATCCCGAGCCAAGAGGAATTACGGTTACTGGTACAGCCGGGGACTTGCACCCCGATTCTCCCAAACGCGCAGGAAAACCGCGCATTCGTGCGTCTCCGCACCACCATCTAGGCCATCGATTATTACCGTCAAAATGGTATCACGCAAAAGGGCCTCGCACGCAGGCGAAGCCCATGGTAAAAGCTATTGTTTGCGATAGGAAAATGCGGTGACGGTCGCAGACTCTAGTGCTTGCCGCCGTGGCTGTTGAGCCAGATATTGCGGCCCAGCATAAGTGCCAGCACCAGCGCGCTCACGTAGCCCATAAAGCCAATGACTGGGATACCAAACACAACCGGCTCGATGCGCGCGTAGTACACCACCGACGAACCGATAAACAGGCCGGCAATCACAATTGCCATCGACATGCGGTCGATAATTCCGCCCAGCTGTCGCAGCGCCTTATCGCTGCTCATGATCTGCGTGTTCACCTTAAGCTGGCCGCGCGTGAGCATACGCGAAGCCAAGCCCAGATACTCGGCCGCCTCGAGCGAGCCCTTCGCCGCGCGATAACTGCTCGCTGCAAAGTCGCGGCTCATCTCGCGCATGCGGGCGTAGGTGCTCTTCTCGTTTTTGATGTGCGTCTGGATGATCTGGATCATGTTGACGTTGGGCATGTACTCGGTCAACAGGCCCTCGAGCGTCACCATGCCGCGGGCGAACATCGTCACCACGCTCGGCAGCTCAACGTCATTTTTGCGCGCGAGGTTTAACAGCGAGGTCAAAAACTCGCCGATATCCAGGTCTTTAAGGTCGAGCCCGGCAAAGTCGGCAACAATAAAGTCCAAGTCGGACAAAAAGGCCGAATGGTCAAGCTCGGCCGAATCGCCGCGCGTCACGGCGAAGCGCATGAGCGAATCCTTGAGCTTGGGCACGTCACCCTCGGCCACGGCGAAAATCATGTCCTTAACGATGCCACGGTCGTGGCTCGACATACGCCCGACCATGCCCAAGTCGATAAAGTAAACGATGCCGTCCTTGAGAATGATGTTTCCCGCATGCGGGTCGGCATGGAAAAAGCCGTCATCAAGCACCTGCGACGAGTAGTCCTCGACAATCGCGGCACCGATCTTTTCCAAGTCATAGCCCTCGGCCACCAAGCGTTCAGGATCGGCGATCGAAATGCCGTCGACGTAGTCCATAACCACCACGTGTTCGGTGCACAGATCCAGATAGGATTTAGGGCACGTCACGCCATGAACGCTCTTATGGAACTCGTAGAAGTCGTTGAGGTTTTTGGCCTCGGCCAAAAAGTTGGTCTCCTCGCGAAACGAGGTCCACAGCTCCTCGACCACGCCGTGCAGGTCAACGAATTGATCGGTGTTGACGAACTTGGAAACGATACGCACCACCGAGCGGATGATATCGATGTCCTGCGCCATAACCTGCTGCGCACCGGGGCGCTGCACCTTGACGGCCACATCCTCGCCCGTCACCAGACGAGCGCGGTGCACCTGCGCGAGCGATGCGCTACCAAGCGGATTGGGATCGATCGCATCGAACATCTCCCCCAGGCGCAGGCCGTATTCTTCCTCCAGACAGCGAAGCACTACCTCGTACGGCACCGGCTCCACGTCGGAGCGCAGACGACGCAGCTCGTCGCAAAAGCGTTGCGGCAGAATCTCGGACCGGTTGGCCAGAATCTGCCCCATCTTGACGAACATAGGGCCGAGTTCCTCGAGCAGGCGGCGCAAACGAACCGGCGTGAGGTTATCCCACACGCGGTACTTTTTGACCAGGCGAACAATCTGCCCAATGCGTTCGCGACGACCCGCCGGCGTGAGCTGGTATTCCTCGTCCGGTGCCATCGCGTCGGGCTCCTCGGGCACCATATCGACAGCGCGTGGCTTCTTGCGAGCGCCCGAGACGGCAGCGTCGACCTCATCGACAACCGCCGCCTCGTCACCCAGAGGATCTAGATTGTTGTAATCGGTGGTGGAATCTGCCATCTGCGCTGCTACTCGGCCTCTTCGGTATCCTTCGCATCGTCGGGCTCAACGGACTCGACGGGCACCGAGGTCACGTTGTCCTCGACCGAATCGACGATGTCGCGCACATGGGCCAGGAAGGCCGTACGCTCGGGCGCAGTCATAACGCGGACGCGAGCCAGAATGAGCTCGTCGAGCACGCGTTGGGCCGCGGTCTCGCCCTGCATGCCCAGACGCTCGGTCAGGTCGGAGATGGTACCGCCGGCCTGCTCGAACATGTCGGACACACTGCGGGCGATATCGGGGGTGGCGGTGTCCTTGCGGACCTGCTCGCCTTTGGTATTAAGGTCGTCGAGGACCTTCTTGCCGCCTTCAACAGCAACGGCGGCAGCGCCAAAGCCCACGTTAATGGCGCCGTTAACAAGCTGATCGAGTTTCATAACCATGGTTGTCTCCAATCACAAACAACTGCATTGGCGTTCTTGTACCCAAGATTGGGTGAACGACACAAAATCGTTTTACCGCCAAAATAGGAATCGAGCGGGGCAAAGCCTTTGACGGCGTTTGCCCCGCTCGCTCGCTGCAAGGTTGTCGTTACCTTACGTTGTCGTTCATCGCGAAGGAGTTCTTCATGGCACAGCTCGTGGTGTAGAGCACCTTGCCCAACAGGGCATCGGTCTCCACGCGTACGAGCTCGGCAAAGGCCTCGTTGGCGCGAGCGAGCTCGGCAGGCACCTCGGCATCGGGCAGGGCAGCAACGGCAGCGTCAACGTCGTGAATCTGCTTGTGGCCCATGCCGCCGAGCTTCTCCTGATAATCCTCGACTGCACGACCGCACTCATGGAAGCGAACATCGGCCAAGGCACCGATCAGGCGATTTGCCCAATAGAAATTCTCGGACGTCACGCGAGCCTGCGTGTCGGCATAGTACTCGGGCATGGTCTCGACATTGGCATACAGCGGTACGAGCGCGTTAAACGAGTTGGAGCCAAACGCCATCCACTGCACGGCGCGATACGCCGGCTGCGCATAGGGGCGCAGCTGCAGCACGGCGAGCTGGCTGTTGCGGTTGATGCCGATGGGACGATAGGCGCCGCGCGTGGCGGGCGTACCCTTGCTGCCGTAGCAGTCGTACTCCGTGCCCTGGTAGTGGCTCGAAAGCACGTACTTGATGTCCTCGATGGTCACCTTGCGCTCGGGCACGCGGCTCCAAGGGATGTCGTCGCTTTCGGGCGTGTAGTCCGCGTCAGGACCGTCCCACACATCGCTGGGGTTGAGGCAGCGCTGCATGTACCAGGCGCGCGGCGTGTTGTAGACGTGATCGCTGTCGCTGTGCGAGCCAAAGGCCTCGCGCGGGTTAAAGACCGCAGCGGGACCGTCGCCCTTAACGCCCAGCGTCAGGTCCAGATGCCACTCGGCCATCCAGGAGCGCAGGTCGGCGGAGCACATGTGGTCGGCCTGGGCGCCCTCGGCGTCATCCAGGTCAAAGCTGTCGATACCCAGCTGGTTGGGCATGGTCACATAGGCGTCGTCAGGCACGCGCTTGGCAATCCAGTGGTGACCACCGATGGTCTCGAGCCACCAGATCTCGTCCACATCACTAAAGGCGATGCCGTTGTTCTCGTAGGTGCCGTAGCGCTCGAGCAGGTCGCCCAGGATGCGCACGCCGTCGCGGGCGGACTTGGCATACGGCAGGACCAGGGTCACCATGTCCTCCTCGCCCAGGCCACCAGGCTGCGCCGGCACATAGCCGTCCTCGCCCTCGTTGCCCTTGGCGGGCACGTAGTCCACGAGCGGATCGGCGCCGCGAACGCGCTCATTGGTGGTGAGCGTCTCGGTTGCAGACATGCCCACATTGAGCTCGTTGAAACCGGCCTCGGCCCAGATGCCGTGGCCCGGGACAACATCGGGGACGCTCGTATAGCGCATGGGATTATCGGGCAGTTCAACGGTCAGGTGACTCAGGACGCTCGTGTAGACGCGCGGCTGCTCGTCGGGATGCACCACGCGCATACGCTTGGGCTCAAACACCCCGTTGGACGAGTCCTCGTTGCGGGCGACAAGCGTCGACCCGTCGTAGCTTGCGTTCTTACCGACCAGAATCGTTGTGCACGGCATGCGCATCCTCCTTGAGCGAAGAAATCAAACGGCAACAGTGTATCGCTTCGGAGCAGAAAGGGCGAAACCACGGCACCGGCAACCCCTGTGGTCAAAAAATGCCAAATATGAGTACTGTCACCAATTTAGTAACAGCATTTTTGCTACGCATGGGTGCCGGAAGTCTACATTTGTTCAAAAATTAGATGATGTAATTCCCCATAGGTCCAATAAAATAGGCTCTCTATCGATAATATATATCGTTAGAGAGCCAAATTAACCTAAAATATATGTGACTATCTTGGCAACACTACTCATATTTGGCATTTTTTGTCCACGGGGTATAGAACTAACCCCTCAAACAGCTTCAAAACGCCTATTTCGATGCGCGCTCGGCCGCTTCGATCACGTGTTTGGCGAGAATCGCCGTTGTCACGGCGCCCACGCCGCCCGGCACGGGGGTGATGGCACCAACAACCGGCTCCGCGGCAACAAAATCGACGTCACCCACCAGCTTGCCAGCGTCCTCATCCCAGTTAATGCCCACATCAATGATCGTCTGGTCCTCGCGAACGGCATCCACGCCAATCGTGCGCGCGCGTCCAACGGCGGCAACCACAATATCAGCCGCACGGCACTCGGCAGCAAGGTCGCGCGTATGCGTATGGCACGTCGTCACGGTCGCATTGCGCGCCGTAAGCATGGCAGCAACAGGACGTCCGATCACCAGCGAGCGCCCGACCACAGCAACCTTAGCTCCATCCAGCTCAACGCCATAATGATCCAGCAAAGCAAGCACGGCTTCGGCTGTGCAGGGGGCAAAACCCTCACCGCGCCCCGAAAGCGTGGTGAGCAGCGAAGCCGGCGTCATGGAGTCAACGTCCTTGGCGGGATCGAGCGCTGCGGCGACGGCGTTCTCGTCAAGGCCGGCGGGCAGCGGGCGGAACATCAGACAGCCATGGACAGCCGAATCGGTATTGATGTCCTCGATGGCCGTCAACAGCTCGTCCTGCGAAACATCGGCGGGAAGCAAAACGCGACGAACCTCAATCCCCACTTTTTCACAGCGCTTGAGCGCACCGCGCTCGTAGGATAGGTCGTCCTCGCGCTCGCCCACGCGAACGATGGCGAGCGTCGGCACAACGCCGCGCTCACGCAAAGCGGCACAGCGAACAGCAAGTTCCTCGGTCAGCGCGCGAGCAACAGGAGCACCCTTCAGTAGCTCAGCCATGGCTATCCTCTCTTCCTTGCAGCGTCGGCGGCGCGGCGCGCCAGCGCATCGGCGCGCGGCAACCATGTGTCGAGCAGCTCATCACACGCCGTCTCGAGCTCCTCGGCACGAACGCGATCTTTCATAGACGTGGTGTTCGCAAAGAGCGTCAAGCTCGCGCCCTGCATAGCGGCACGGCAGAACACGGCGCCGCACGCCACATCGGACAGCAGCTGACGCGAACCCTTGTCGGCCATGTCCTCGAGCAGCGCCAGCGCACGCCCGCAGGCATCCATAATGCGATACGGCGGCATAGCGGCCACATGCAGCGCATCCTGAATCGCGGTCGCTCGAGCCGGATCGTCACGCGGAATACCGTACGCCGCGGACACCCGCCTGTAGGCACGAACGTCCTCGGAAACCAACTCGACAAGCTCCTGGGCCAGCTCATCAGCCTGGGCAAACGCGCGCGTCAGGTCATCCGCACGATCAGCAAGCGCGGGATTAGTCGCACCGTAGCGGGCAACCATTCCGCACAGCGAGGCACCCAGCGCGCCCACAAAGGCGCTCGCGCTGCCGCCGCCGGGAACCGGCTCGCGCGCGGCCAGCGCCTCGGCAAACCCGCGGCAGGTCTTGTCCATCATCTCTTGGCTCATACGCATGCACCTTCAAGTCATATACATCGGTCGGGCGGAATCGCCGACCAACCGCATCGATCACGTAATGGTGCTAAGTCTAGCCCATAAGTACATGAGCGTCAGCGCACCTGGCCATCGCAGATTTCTATGGCACGCGATAGGCGTCGACAACGCAAACATGGGACACATGGCCCACCTTTCGAGACTCCCGAGCAGCACAAGCTGGGGCATATCTATAAGTAAGGAACCCGTTGGGGAACGGCCGCGCAACGGCCACAAGCGATGAACGGAGGCATAAGTCGCACAGTACACAGAGACATCCGCCGCCAGCGCAATCAGTACCCCAACAGCATGCGGCGCCGTGATGTCATCAGCAGACAAGGAGGACGCCACCATGATGAAAAAGACCCTATCAATCCTTTCCCTTTGCATCGCCCTCTTTGCCGCGCTCGCCCTTGTGGGCTGCGGCGGGAGCGCATCGGGCGGCGGCAGCGCCCCCAAGAGCGAGAGCAAGGAAAAGGCCCCCGTCGCCAAGAAGACCGACTACATCTGGTTTAAGGTCGAGATGCCCGAGGGCGTCGGCGTAAGCGACTCTGCCGGCAAGAATGCCGACAGGGTCCAGCTCACCTTCCCCGAAGACGAGAACGCCTCGGCCGATCGCTTTATCCCCGTTTGGAAAAAAGCGCTGACGGCCGAGGAATCCCACGCCGACCAGGCGGAAAAGAAGGGGGATACGTTCCAGTGGAAGGATGGCGGGTCCGTCGAGTATAACGGCAGGACGTGGCTCGTCGGAACATACGAGGACAACAGCGGCATCTCAACCATGCTTTTTACCGACGTTGAGCCGGGAAGCGTCTGCGTTCTCATCGCGAACTTCGACCTGCACAAGAAAGAAGCCGAGGCGCTTCTCAACTCCATCGAGTTCCCCGACGACATGAAGAAAGCAGTTGACGAGGCACGTGAAGTCGAGATTTCGAGCATCGAGATCAAGTAACGGGGCACCCGTACGCGCCTACGCGAACCCGCGTAGGCGCGCCCCATTAAAACAACGGGCGCCCAACCCGGGGAGGGCCGACAGCATCGGCCCTCCCCTCTTTTGCGCCCGAACATATTGACACTTGTCGGCGCAAATCCTGCCCCCAGAATGGGACACATGGCCCACCCGAATGAGCTGCTCGCGCGTACAGTAAAGGCAGGTAATCCATGGGCGGTTACAAATCGAGGAGGACACGACCATGAAAAAGAAGGCCTTTGCGATTCTCACCCTCTGCATCAGTCTCTTTGCCGCAGTTGCCCTGGTGGGTTGCGGTGGAAGCGGTGGCGCTACCGGCAGTGGCGGTGGCGGCGGAGCAGAAAAGCCAGCCGTGGATATGAGGACCGACTTCATTTGGTTTAAGGTCGAGGTCCCCGAGGGCGTCGAGATCACCGACGTCGCAGGCGACACTGCCGACAGGGCCCAGTTTAAGTTCACCGAGAGCGAGCACGCCAGCGATCGCTTCATCCCCGTCTTCGATCCTGACAAGAACGCCGACGAGCTGTTCGACTACGAGGCAAAGTGGAATGCCAGCTTTGAGTGGACCGAGAATGACCCCGTCAAGTACAACGGCAAGACTTGGCGCAACGCTTCCTATACACACTCGGGCGGCGTAACGACCGAATACTTCACCGACGTTGACGGCGGCAGTGTGTATGTGCGTATCGACAACGTCGAGGAGCACAAGGACGCCGTCGAGACCATGATGAAGTCTCTGGAATTTGCCGACGACATCGCCGAGGCCAAGACCGAGGCCATGGACGTCAAGCTCGACGATATCGAGATCAAGCGCTAAGCGACTGGCGAGCGCAACGGGAAACACGGTCGCAGTGCAAACAAGCGACGGTACCCCAGCGCTTCGTACCCAGGGAGGGCCGGTAAACCGACCCTCCCTTTCTTATGCCTGTAGCCGACGAACGCGAGGATGCCGGACGCCGGAACCGCCCCAAATGTGGCAACAGTACGAAAACGACAAACACCCCAACACGTCCGCCCACCGATTTATTGCGCCGCGCAGACAATTAAACCAGCATCTTTAAACATCTGGGCAGTATAGTGACCAAAACTATCGCATAACCGCACTCTGCGAATGGAGAAGTTATGACCGAACACCATGCCATCAGCCGCCGAGCGTTTACGCTGGGCCTAGGGCTTGCGGCGTTGTCACCACTTGCAAGCCTGCCCGAAACCGCAGCGCCGGGCATTCCCCTGCGAGCGGCATTTGCAGACAACACACCCGCACCGTCGGACAGCCTCCACAATTTCGTCATTCGCCTTCGCCCCGCGGGCTATTTTCGCACCGCGAGCGTCAACCAAGACGGCAACGTTCGCGGCAACGTCTGTCACCTGTTTAACGACGGCACGTCCAGCAAGCTCATCCTTGAGAACGTAACGACCAAGAATGACGATACAAACTGGTACGCCATCCGCACCTTGCTCAATTTTGAAGAGCATAAAAAGACAGGCTACAGCATTTGGTCGGTCGACGACGACTCGGACAAAGATGGAAAGGTCATCCACGTATGGGGCGGCGAGTATGACAACAAGCCCAGCCGCGCTTTTGCGTTCGAGCGTCAATCAAACGGAACCTACATCATCCGAGATCGCACGGTCGAGAAAGAAACCGAGAAAAAAGACATTAAGTACCTGGCAATAGAATCGAACGGCAAAGACCAGGACAACAATAAGATCTGCCATAAGAGTAAGAGCATTCCGTGGGAGCTCGAACTTATCGGTTACGACATGAAAAAGAACGATGCCACGGTTAGCAGCCTCGACTGGATCACGTACAGCAGCTACGTCGACGGACCATGTTGGATGAAATACGTCGACGACAACAAGTTCCTCGACGAGCTGAGCATCCCGGGTACGCACGATTCGGGCACCTGCAGCGTGGACAACGACACTGAGCCCCAATCCTCGCAAGTAAAATGCCAGCAGGATTACATTCCCACGCAGTTGCTCGAAGGCATTCGCTATTTTGATATCCGGCTCGGAAAGGGCGATGACCCCGGCATCGACCACGGGATTTTCTACCTACTCAAAAAAGACGGGAACTATCTGCATCTCTCCGATGTCATCGGGTACTTCAAAACGTTTTTGAACGAAAACCCGTCAGAAGCGCTCATCATGCTCGCATCGCGCGGCAACGATGAGGCTACCGACGAAAGCATAACGACGGCCTTCGCCAAGGTTATGGCCGATAACCCCAACCTGTTCTACACGTCGAGCCACGTCCCCACACTGGGCGAGGTGCGCGGAAAGATCGTCCTGCTGCGTCGATTTGGGCTTGCCGGCAACAGCGTAAGCGGCCACACGTGGGGCCTCGACCTCACCCAATGGGATGACAAGATCAAGGCGCATTCCGGGCAGTCGATGTGTCTCGTCCAAGACGCGCGGGGATTTGAAGCCATAGGGGAAACGGGCAATGAAGAGCCCTATTGCACCAAGGTATATGCCCAGGACAAGTACAAACTCACGGGAACCGACAAGCTCAGCTGGGTCGATAATGCGCTGAAGGAAACGACCGGGCGCACGTGCAACAAGGTGGACGTCGTGGACGATGCCGGGGCCGAGGTGCAAGTCCAGGAGCGTTGCTGGTCTATCAACTACACCAGCTGCACGGGCTTGTCGCACGGAGGCAATCCTTTTACCTCGGCACGAGTAGTCAACGAGCATCTGTACAAGAGCCCGTACATCAATCCCAGCGGCACCGAGGATACAAAGTCAGATTACCTCAAGCACATTGGCATCATCGCATCCGACTTTGTTGATGCGGCGCTGGCCCGGAGCATCTATCAGCGCAATTACAATTTTACGATACGAAGCACACGCAGTCGGCTTCGTGCTGCCTCCCGACCCGCATGCGCATGACGTACGGCGACTCGCTGAGCGATGCCTCGCTCCAGGATGGCAAGACCGTTGGCGAGGGCCATTTCCGCCTTGTCGACAGCAGCAACGTACTCAACGTGGCGGCTTCGGGCCATGCGTTTACCATCGAATACGTGGATGTCGACGCCTTGGGCAACGAGACCGTTACGGGGCTGCAGGGCTCTGTGCCCATCGATATCGATCCACGCGCGCTGACGCCCCATTTTGAGGGACTCGAAGGCCTTAAGGCCGGCGAAGACGTGCGCGCCAAGATTGCGTCATCACTCGAGGGCAAGCTCGAAACCGATGCCTGCACGGCCCAGCTCGAGTTTGTGCACGACGCGGACGGCGCTCCGGGCACGGCAATGGCCGAGGGCGAAACATTTGCCGCAGGAACGTACTGGGTGCGCGTGAACGGTCTCTTGGGCGACGCGGCGCAGAACTACACGCTCGCCAGCGACGGAGCCGCAAGCTTTACCGTAGCGGCCTCGGGCAGTGCGGGCGGCACCGGCAGCGGCACGGGTTCCAACGCAGGCGGCGCCGACAAGAACGGCAAGAGCAACAAGAGAGACCAGGGCAAGAGCTCGGGCGGAAAGCTCGCCAACACGGGCGACGGCTCTGGCGTTGCCGCCGGGCTCGCTGCCGCCGCCGTGGCGACAACGGTCGCAGGTGCAGCAATGCTTGCCAGTGACCGCGACAATACCGAGGACGTTAACGAATAGGCAAGCCAGTCTTTTGGGCGCATTAACTCAATCGGGGCGCAGAATACCGTTCTGCGCCCCGATTTTTACCTTGGCCCGAACGCCGCTATCGGCTACATCACCATGTTCAGCGCTTTCACAAATTCCTGGGCCTTCGCACGGCTACTCAGGCTAAAGACGCAAGCGGTCAACAGCCTGTTACGCAGGAAAACGTCGCGACCCTTGATCCTGTTGACCCCCGTGATGTCCTTAAGGTAGACAATCTCGGTGTGCCTGCCGCCAAAAGTGCCCTTCTTGAGCACCTCGATACGATTGGGGTAGATCTTAACGTCTTTAAACCTACCCGAACCTTTGTCCTGGAATAGCAGCGTGTTGTTGTCCATACGCGTCACTCCCGTGGGGTTCGCTAAAACTGTCTCTATTGCCACATTTTAGTCACCGCAAGGCTCCCATGCGAAGGTGTCAGACAGCACAGCAATTCGTGTCCGCGCGAGGCTTTAAACTAGATGCGATAAAGATGCATTCCACAAGAGGAAAGTGGGGCGACAGTGATGGGCGAACTGGTAAACCGTGGAGAATCGGCAATCGTGCCCGAAGGATTTTACAAGCAGGTTTCCTCGATTCTCAACGCCGCTCGCGACAAGGCCTATACCGCCGTTAACTTTGCGATGGTTGAGGCGTATTGGGAGATCGGCAAGGGCATAGTTGATGAGCAGGGCGGAGAGGAGCGCGCCAAGTATGGAGAGGCGCTGCTCAAGGCCCTCGCAATCAGACTTACCAAGGATTTTGGTAAAGGTTTTGAAGCAAGAGAGCTGCGCAAAATGCGTCAGTTCTATCTTGCATTTCCAATTCGGGACTCACTGCGTCCCGAATTGAGCTGGACACATTACCGCAGGTTAATACGCATTCCTGACCCCGAAGCTCGCACCTGGTACATGAACGAATGTGCCGATTCTCGCTGGAGCACGCGTCAGCTCGAACGCCAGATCAACACCATGTTCCGCGAGCGCCTACTTGCCAGCAAAGACAAAGAGGCCGTCACCAAGGAAATCCAAAAGAGCGCCCCGACCCATCGCCCCGAGGATATCATCCGCGATCCATATGTACTGGAGTTTTTAGGTTTCTCGGACGATACTGCGTTTCGCGAGAGCGATCTAGAGCAGGCGCTCATCACACATCTTCAGAAGTTCCTGCTGGAGCTTGGCCGTGGCTTCGCTTTCGAGGCGCGCCAAAAGCGCATCACCTTTGATGGGCGCCATTTCTATATTGACCTTGTTTTTTACAACTATCTGATGCGCTGCTTCGTGCTCATCGACCTTAAGACCGATGACCTTACGCATCAGGACCTGGGCCAGATGCAAATGTATGTGAACTACTACACGCGTGAGCTCATGAACGAAGGCGACAATCCGCCCATAGGCATCGTGCTCTGCGTGGACAAAAGCGATTCAATCGTCGAGTACACGCTGCCCGAAGACAACGACCAAGTGTTTGCCGCCAAATACCTGCCGTATCTTCCAAGCAAGGAAGAGCTGGCGCGCGAGCTGAGTGCCGAGTACCGCGCCATCAACGAAGCGACTAATGGCGAAGTGCAAGGATAGCAGCACGTTGCGACCGAAACCACCGCAGCCATCGCAGGCGCACCCGCGGTTGAGGCGCACGCTACAAAACAATACCGGTCATGGACGCCGGCAACGACATTCTAGCCGTGGCTGGCGAGCGTGACCTGACAGGCAAAGACGCGGCCTTCGTCTGATGTGGGCCATTGGCTGCCACAGAAAAGGACCGGTTGCAGCCGGCCCTCAAGACACTTGCACCTGCGTTGCCCGCGCTTCCGAAGTGTGACTAACTGAGGAGCGGGTTCCGTGGCACAACCTGATCTTGCCCAGCGAGGCGGCCCTTTTGCAGCCGGTCCACCGTTTATTTACATCTACCCCCTGCCAAACTACCGGATGGCAGCCCCCATGCCTGCGAGCCGTCCCGTGCTGCGCTTCCCTACTTCCCAAAGATCGCAGCGAGCAAGCCCTTACGTTTGGGCTTTTCTTCTCGGTAGGAACCCTCGGCAACCGCTGCAACCTGGCGCGGTTGCTCGCCGCCTCCACGGCGCACGATCTGGTACAGAAACGGCGACTTAACGTATTTGACCTCGATGGGCGTGGCATGCACGGTGCTCTCACCGGACAGATGCAGGCTCGGATTGAGCGGCGCCACGACGTGCGTTTCGCGCTTGTCACTAAACACCACCGCGGCCGCGCGGCCCGTCTGTCCGTTTACGGCAATGCGCACCTGCTCGCCATCGCGGCTGTCCGTCGCCGGACGATCGACAAAGTAGACCGGCACCATCACCAGGCCATCCTTATGCTTACGGGCCTTGCGCGCCCAGGTTCGGATGCTCTTTTTATTGAGCCCCAGTACGGCCTCGGCATCGTTGCCCGCAACGTCGAGCGCCAACTTATCAATGACCACATGGTCCTTGGTAGATGCATCGACGGAGACGACGCGGAAGTCGCCTTCCTGCATGGCGGGATCGAACGGACCGACCTTGGCAAAGTCCCACGGCTCCAAAATGCCCATGAGGCGAACGTCCAGGTAGTTTGCCCTGGGGTATGCCCAGTCGAGCACCTCGTAGTACACCAGGGTTTCCTTGCTCAGGCCCTTGCCCGGGAAGCTCGCCATCATGCGCAGGTCCGCCAGCGCCATGGGGAAATAGAAGAGCATCATGTCGTTTTGGATCGCATCTTCCACGTCGTGCCCGGCAAAGGCATCCGGGTACTGGCGCACCAGCTGCAGCGCGTTGGCACGTACCTGCTGCGGCGAGATTTCGCAGGGAATACCCTGATCCGGCACATACTCCGCACCCACGCCCATGGTCAGACGCTTGCTAAACGTCCCCGGCTTGAGCAGGTCGGCAATGCCGATCTTGTTGCCGCAGGACGGGCACTCAAACACGCGCTGGGTCGACTCGCCCTCAAAGGACGCACCACAGAAGGGGCAAGGAATACTCACATGCGTGGCCTCTTGGAACTCCTGCGCCGTGCCGCGATCCTCCCACAGCAGATGTTCCAGGACCGACTGATTGCGCCAGTGCGAATTGAAGAAATACCAGTCCGGGTCCTCCGGGCGCTCGAGTTGCGACACATGCGTGAGCTTGAGCAGTCCATCCACCACCGTCAGCGGCGTATGGCGAATGCCCAGGGCGCTCTTGGGCTCCCCCGCATCAGCCTGCCACGGAACGACCGTGCCGCAATAGGCGCACTCAAAGCTGCGCTTAGCCTGGTGCGAGTACATAGGGCCGCCGCAGTTTTGACATTTAATGGCAAACATCTCGTCCATGGAAACGTCCTCCTTTGCACAGGGGCTGTCGACATTAAGTATGTCGAGCAAGCAGGCACATGCCCATACCCATGTGGCCCAAAATGGACCACCCAGGCAGACGAGAAGGCTCGCTCGTTAGCACCGGCAGACTATTGCTGCATTTTCTGAGCATCGGTGCACGGCGCCCCCGCGCGAGCTACACTATCCCCTTAAACATGATTGTGAGGACGACCGCTATGCTATTTGTAAATCGGCTGGTACATACGCTTGTTCCCGGCAGCGAGAGCGAGCCGGTCGATGCATCTTGCCGCACCAACGCGGGCTTTTCCGCAAGCCTCGTCTGCATTGGCCTCAACATCACCCTGTGCCTGGCCAAGGGCATCGCGGGCCTGCTCGCCGGCTCCGTCTCCCTCATCGCCGACGCTTTCAACAACCTCTCCGATGCCTCGAGCAACATCGTGAGTCTGCTCGGGTTCCGCCTTGCCAGCCGCCCGGCAGACGAAGGCCACCCCTATGGCCACGGTCGCTATGAGTACCTAGCCGGCCTGTTCGTCGCCGTCCTGGTTTGCGCCGTCGGCATCAATCTGATCCTCGAGTCGGTCACTAAGATCATCAAGCCCTCGCCCACCGCTTACACGTTTATTTCCCTTGCGGCACTGGCTACGTCCATGCTCGTTAAGCTCTGGATGGCAGCGTTCAACCGCACGCTGGGCGACCGCATCGACTCGGAGACGCTCATCGCCACGGCACAGGACTCCAAAAACGACGTCATCACCTCGGGCTCGGTCTTGGTGGCGGCGCTTATTTCGCAGACGACAGGCTTTGACCTCGACGGCTGGGCAGGCCTGGGTGTGGGCATCTTCATCTGCATCAGCGGCATGGGCCTAGTGCGCGACGCCATCAGCCCGTTGCTGGGGCAAGCGCCCGACCCCAAGCTCGTCCAGGCAATCCGCGACAAGATCATGTCCTATCCGCAGGTCTTGGGCACACACGACCTGATGGTGCACGACTACGGCCCCGGTCGTCAGTTTGCCAGCGCCCACGTGGAGATGCCCGGCGAGGGCGACGCGTTTGAGCACCACGAGATCCTGGACACCATCGAGCACGACATCAAGCGCCAGATGGGCATTGGGATCACGCTGCACTGCGACCCCATCGCGACAACCGGCGACGACCTGCGCGGCTGGGTCAAGCGCGGCGTCATGCAGATCGATCCCGCGCTCTCCATCCACGACCTGCACGAGCACGACGGGTTCGTTTCGTTTGACCTGGTGCGTCCCGACGGCTTTGACATATCCGACGAGGAGCTGCTGGAGCTCGTCACGCGCATCGTGCATGAGCGCCGGCCCGACGTCTCGTGCGTCGTCACGTTCGATTCGGGCTTTAGCTCGCCCGAGCGTCCGGCCGAGCAGCTGTAGCCCCGCTCCGCTCGTCCGCTAGTTTCCCTGCGCGCCCGAGATGCCGTTTTGCAGGGCGTTCCAGGCATCCGTCGCCATGTCGCCCAAGTTCTGCGCGGTGTCGCCCAGGTTCTGGGCCGTATCGCCCAGCTCTTGCGCCTTGTCTCCCAACTCCTGTGCCTTGTTGCTCAAGTCCTCCAGCGTATTGGAGCTCGAGCTGTCGGTACCGCTTTGGCCGTCGGACGAGTTGCCCGAGCTGTTCTTGTGCGTGAGTTGAATTTCGAGGTTGCCGTTGTCGTTATAGTAGGCAGAAGTAACGACCCAGTTGGCATCGACGACGGGCGTTGAGCCATCATCAGTCAGGACCACGGCATTCGAAAGATCGGCGCCGCGCGACTTGAGGATCTTCTTGGCGTTGGACCAGTACTGCCCCGGGATATCGCTCAGATCGACGGCGCTAGACGAGGCGGACTCAGTTTGCTCGGCAGTGGTATCGGCCGTTGAACTCCCTCGCTTGTTGAGCATGCCCGACACGATGGCAAACACAACCGACAGCGCAAAGAAGATCGCCAGCACGATGAGGATCTTCTTGATCGCGCTCGACGAACGCGACGGCTTCTTCTCCTCGTCCTCGCCATATTGCGGAATCGACTTGGGGTACTCGCGATACGGCTCCCGCGACTCGTAGCGAGGCATATACGTCGTCTGCTGAGGCTGCGGAATGGGATTTTGCGGCAGGTCATCATAGGGATTCGGCGTCGAGGCGGCATAAGAATCCTGCGGCGCGCAATCAAACGGATCCGGAGCTGCGTTGCCATAGGGGCCTTGCGAAGATGCAGCGTAAGAATCCTGCGCCGTGTCGCCATAGCCCATAACCCGGGTGGGCTCGGCAGAAGGCTGCGTCGCCGCGGGGTCGGTATAACCGGGGTTGGGAACAACGCGGGTCGCATCGGCGCTATCGCCAGCCTGCGCGGAACCGTAGCCGCCCATCACGGTTGTCTTGTCCTGATCCATGCAACGATTCCTTTCCGTCGCGCGTGAGCATCAAGTTATCCATGCATTCTACCCGCGCAAAAGCCTATGATGGGCAGAGTCCGTCGGTATCTACAAGACATGCGCGGGCCTAAGAATCAAAAAGCCCCGCCGTGCCTTGTGGGCGCGGCGGGGCGGGCTAGCAGCTATGGACAGCAGGCTTAGAACAGGCCGGTGATGTTGCCGTCGTTGTCGACGTCGATGTTTTCGGCCGCGGGCACCTTGGGCAGACCCGGCATGGTCAGAACACTGCCGGTCAGCGCGACCACAAAGTGGGCGCCGGCAGAAACCTTGAGCTCACGCACGGTGATGCGGAAGTTCTCGGGAGCGCCCAGGGCCTTGGCGTTGTCGCTAAAGCTGTACTGCGTCTTGGCGACGCACACCGGCAGGTTGCCAAAGCCGTTCTCGCGCAGCTCGGCGAGCTGGCGCTTGGCAGCAGGGGTAAAGTCGACGCCATCGGCGCGGTAGACCTTGGTGGCAACGGCCTCGAGGGCATCGGCAACATCGGCACCGTCCTCGTAGGCAAACTTGAGCTCGCTCGGCTGCTCAATCAGACGCATGACCTCATCGGCCAGCTCGAGCGCGCCCTCGCCGCCCTTGGCCCAGACCTCGGAAAGCTTAACGTTGACGCCGAGCTTCTGGCACTCGGACTCGATGAGCGCAAGCTCGGCCTCGGTGTCCGTCGGGAAGCGGTTGATGGCGACCACGCAGGGCAGACCATAAACATTCTGGATGTTGTCGACGTGACGCAGCAGGTTGGGCATGCCAGCCTTGAGTGCCTCGAGGTTCTCCTCGTTGAGATCGGCCTTGGCGACGCCGCCGTTGTACTTCAGCGCACGAGCGGTCGCGACGACCACGACGGCGCTGGGGCGAACGCCCGTCATGCGGCACTTAATGTCGAGGAACTTCTCGGCACCCAGATCGGCACCGAAGCCGGCCTCGGTAATGGCGACATCGCCAAAGCGCATCGCCATACGCGTGGCCATGATGGAGTTGCAGCCGTGGGCAATGTTGGCGAAGGGACCGCCGTGGACAAACGCGGGCGTGCCCTCGAGCGTTTGCACCAGGTTGGGCTTGAGCGCGTCCTTAAGCAACGCGGCCATGGCACCCTGGGCCTTAAGGTCGCGGGCACGGACGGGCTCGCCGGCAAAGCTGTAGCCGACGACGATCTCACCCAAGCGTTCCTTGAGGTCGCTGATGCTCGTAGACAGGCACAGGATTGCCATGACCTCGGAGGCGACGGTGATATCGAAGCCGTCCTCGCGCGGCACGCCCTGGGCCTTACCGCCAATGCCGTCGATAACGTGGCGCAGCTGACGGTCGTTCATATCGACGACGCGCTTCCAAGTAATGCGCTTAACGTCAATACCGAGCTGATTGCCCTGCTGGATGTGGTTATCAAGCATGGCGGCCAGCAGGTTGTTGGCAGCACCGATAGCGTGGAAGTCGCCGGTAAAGTGCAGGTTGATATCCTCCATGGGGATCACCTGAGCCCAGCCGCCACCGGCAGCACCGCCCTTAACGCCAAAGACAGGGCCGAGCGAAGGCTCGCGCAGGGCCACGGCGCTCTTGACGCCGCGGCGACGCAGGCCATCGGCCAGACCGATGGTCGTGGTGGTCTTGCCCTCGCCCGCAGGCGTTGGGTTGATAGCGGTCACGAGGACGAGCTTGGCCTGGTGATCAGTCGGCTCGTTGAGCAGTGAATAGTCGACCTTAGCCTTGTCGAAGCCGTACGGAATCAGGTGCTTAACGTCGACGCCGGCGTTCTTAGCCACCTCGGTAATAGGCAGCGGCGTGACAGAACGTGCAATTTCGATGTCAGTAGGCATGGGCGGTCCTTTCGTTACCGAATGAGAAAAAGACCAATTCAGCATAGCACGGGCGCGCAATAGTAAAACACCCGTAACCGATGAATGGCGATATGTTTATCCAATGCTCAGCGATAGCCTACAGACTAGCCAAAACAAACCCGTCTCTAAACGGCTGGCTCGATGCCCAAGTGCTCAAAGGTGCGAAGCGTTGCCTGACGGCCCTGCGGCGTACGTATCATCAAGCCGCACTGCAGCAGATAGGGCTCATAGACATCCTCGAGCGTGCCCGGGTCCTCGCCCACCGCGCTGGCAAGGGTCGTAAGTCCCACGGCACGACCGGAGAACGTCTTAGCGAGCGTCTCCAAAATGCGAATATCCATCCAGTCCAGACCGAGCTCGTCGATCTCGAAGAACTCAAGCGCCTGGCGACAGATATCGAGCTCGATGGGGCCGTTGCCGCGCACCTGTGCGTAATCGCGCACGCGCTTGAGCAGGCGGTTGGCAAGACGTGGCGTGCCGCGCGAACGCGAGCCGATCTCGAGCGCACTGGGATGGTCGATCGTCACGCCCAGGATAGTCGCCGAACGCGTCACAATCTGCGCGAGTTCCTCGACCGTGTAGTAATCCAGGCGATATGAAATGCCAAAGCGGTCGCGCAACGGGCCGGTCAACATGCCTGAGCGGGTCGTTGCCGCTACCAGCGTAAACTTGGGGATATCCAGGCGAATCGAGCGCGCCGCCGGACCCTTGCCAATCACGATATCGAGGGCAAAGTCCTCCATCGCGGGGTACAGGACCTCCTCGACCGAACGGTTGAGGCGGTGGATCTCGTCGATAAACAGCACATCACCCGGCTGCAAGTTAGTAAGGATGGCCGCCAGGTCGCCCGTGCGCGCGATGGCAGGGCCACTCGTGGTCTTGATCTGAGCGCCCAGCTCGTTGGCGATAACGGTGGCCAGCGTGGTCTTGCCCAGGCCCGGAGGACCCGAGAAAATCACGTGGTCGAGCGTCTCGCCACGGTTCTGCGCCGCTTCGATCAACACGCGCAGGCTCTGCTTGATGTGCTCCTGGCCGCAGTAGTCGTCCAGGCGCTGGGGGCGCAAAGTGCGGTCGACATCGAGGTCCTCGGCCGTCAGCTCCGAGCCCACCATGCGCTCGCCGTGCGCCATGGATGCCGCCGGCGAGTTGCCGGGCGTCGCCCACAGGTCCTGAGAGTCATCGGCTTCCCACATCACGCATCCATTCCAAGTCGCTTAAGCGCCGCGCCGAGCAGATCCTCGACACGCATATTCTGCCCATCATACCCGCTCAGGGCAACATCGGTCTCCTGCGGGCTAAAGCCCATGGAAAGGAGTGCCGCACGGGCATCATCGATCGCCGAGGGAGCGGCAGCGGGCACGGGCATCGCAACCTGTCCGGGAATCACGTCGACCGGCACAAAGCCCTTATCCTTGGCAAAGGTGCTCTTGAGTTCCAGGATCAGGCGCTGAGCTGTCTTTTTGCCCACACCGGGTACCTTGGCCATGCCCTTGTCGTCCTCGGCCATCACCAGCGAATACAGCTGCCCCACGGTATAGGTGGAAAGCACGGCGAGCGCCAGGCGCGGGCCAACGCCCGAAACGGACACGAGTCGGTCGAACATCGTGCGCTCATCCTTTGAGGAAAAACCGAAAAGTGTCATGGCGTCCTCGCGCACCTGCATACGCGTGTAGAGGCGGACCTCGCCGCCGGGCGTCGGCAACGTGGCCGCAGTGCTGCCCGAGATGCCGAGCTCAAAGCCAACGCCCGACGCATCGACGACAGCAGAGCTCATCGTGGACTCGACAAGCGTTCCGTGGAGCTGGGAAATCATCAGTATCCGGTTCCTCTCTGTTGATAGAACTCGCCACCGGTGAGGGCGCGGGTGCGGCTGAGATTTACGTGGCAGATGGCGCAGGCCAGGGCATCGGCGGCATGGTCGGGATGCGGGTCGTGGTCGAGCTGCGTTAGCGTGCGTACCATGTAGGCGACCTGCCGCTTGTCCGCGGCGCCGGTGCCCACCACAGCCTGTTTGATCTGCATGGGCGTGTACTCGCCAATCTCGAGCGCGCACTCCGAAAGCGCCACAAGCGCAGCGCCGCGGGCATGCGCCGTGGGGATGGCCGAACGAACGTTGGCGCCAAAGTAGATGCTCTCGACAGCAGCCGTGTCGGGTCGATAACGCTCGACGACATCCTTAAGGTCATGGGCGATATGCGACAGGCGCACCGCGAGCGGACTTCCGGCACTGGTCTCGATGCAGCCATAGGCACGGCAGCGAACCTCGCCACGTCGCTCCTCGATAATCCCCCAGCCCGTATGAGCCAAACCGGGGTCAATGCCCAAGATAACCAAGCCAACCTCCCCTCGCCACAAGCACAGCGCAAGACAAGGCCCCGCGCATCATTCACGAACGTCTGTTCTAGAATAACACAACGGGGCCAAGATGCTTAGTTGAAGTATCGGGGTTGGAAGCGAATCCTATCCCATAGTTAGTTCTGCGAGAAAAAGGGGAACTGCCTCGGATCAACCGGCGGATGCGGCATCGGGCCACCCTGGGGACTACCTTGCGAGCCGCCCTGACCGCCCATCATCTTATCGATGGCGTCCTGAACCTCGCCCTCGAACTTTTTCATTCCCTCGTGCAAACGACGCTGACCGTCCTCAGAGCGCAGCTCCTCCATTTGCTCGGGCGAAATACCCAGTAGCTCGCCCAGCACGCCCATCATCTCGTTTCGCACGCGCTCGCTCGTATCCTCGTCAGCAAAACGGCGCACCTCGGCGCGCGCCAGCGAATCGACCGTCATACGCTCCTTGCCGTTAAGCCCCAGGTCGGACCACGCGAGCATATACGGCCAGGCACGCTCGGCAAACGAACGGGCCGAGACGATCGGCGCCGTCGGTAGCATGCGACGGGCAGCCTCACCCTGTCGAACGAGCATCAGCAGCAGCGAGCAGGCCTCAGGCTTGCCAGCGGCCATCGGGATGTCGTCGAAAGGTCGATTGCGGTCTACGTGCGCCTCGAGCGCGCCATCGACCTCACCCGGCTCAAGCCCGCCGAGCAGCTGTGCCGCGCGATCGAGCATATCGACCGGACCGTCGAGCGTCGAGAGCGCCTGCGCCAGCACGCGCTCCATACAATCTTCCACTGCGTTGAGCGTCACGAGCTCTTGGGGCACCACGGCAGACGTGCGGTTGCGCACACGCGCCACAAACTCAAGCGTCGACAGGTACACATCGCCAAAGGGCGCAAAGTCGCCCTGGTAGCCGCCGCAAAGCGCCGGCGCCGCCAGCGCGTACTCGGTTTTGGACAGCGGGCTCAGCGCCATCGCACCCAGCTCGAGCGCCGTATCCTCCAGCATCAGGCCCAGCGTGCGCGAGCGCAGGCGCTCGGCATCGCCCGCCGACACGTCGCGATCGAGCACGCGCGCCGCATCCGGTGCATCGCGCTCGACGGTGCGAATGTGCAGACGCTCGGCGATGGCGCGGACGGCGGCACAGCGGGCAGCCTCGGCTTCTTCCTGCGCCGGCGTAAAGATACGGTTGCGCCCCAGCACCAGGCCAATCACATTGCGCGGGCCCAGAGCGTCGACGGCCAGCGCCGCCAGCAGGGACGACGGCAAGTCGCCCTCGAGCGCCACCACGGCGCGCGACGCACCGCGGGCGCGGGCGTTATCGCGAACGGCAAGCACCAGCGCCTGCCACAGCCATTCCTCGGAGCGAAACTCGGGCAGCTCGTGGTCTTCCAGGGCATCGAGCATCACGCCGCGCTGAATCTCCTGAACCAGCAGGCTCTCCTCAAAGCACGGCGCCTGGGCCACCACGCGACCGCAGTCGTCGAGCACAAACGAACCGCCGGCATACACCGACTCGTCATAGGCACCGACCGGCGCCATGCAGGCAAACCACACGCTGCGCTTGGATGCGATCTTGCGGTAGGCGCCGCTGCGAACGGCGGCAATGGCGGCAGTCTCACGGTCGGTCATGTCAAACGCGTTGAATTGGAAATACGCAATGAGGTCAACACCGGTCGGCAACATCTCGAGTTCGCGGTCCAAGTCAAAAATCACGGCGATGCGCACGCCGTCCACGTCGAACACCGGCGGCGCCCAACGTGTGTCGTTGTTCTCGCCACGCTGCAGGGCAATGCTCGAACGCGCCGGCACCACATGACCGTCCTTGAGCATCATGTAGTCGAGCAACGGCTGGCCCTCAAACGAAACCGCCGCGGGCACGATGCAGATCATGTCAAGCTCCTGGATACGCTCGGCGACACCAGTCAAGCCGGCAAGCATGTCGTGCTCAAAGTCGGCAGCGCCCACCAGGCCACCGGGCATGGCGCCCATAAAGAGCGGAGCCGGAACGCACAGCACGCGCGCCCCGCGCTCGTGGGCCAGACGAGCCTGGTCCTCGATGCGGCCGCAAATGCCCTCAATATCACCCAGGCGCATATCGATCTGTGCAAGCGCGAGCTTCATGGCCCAGCCCTTTCCGTCGTAAACCATCGAAATCGTAGTAAAAGCGCCGGCCGCATAATGCAGCCGGCGCTTGCATGTGCATATGCTAGCTATGATACCCCGAGCGGGAGCGCGCTCCTAGAATGTCGCGGACCACAGCCCGTGCAGGTTGCAGTAGGCATAGACGGTACCGGTCTTGGAGCCGCCCGCGAAAAACGTCGCGGGTTTCATGCCGGGCTCAAGGTAATGGACCTCTAAGCGGCCCTCGGCCTCAAGGGCGATCCACTCAATGTAGTGTTCGGGCAGGCTGGGATGCTCGACCGAGCCAACGCGTGCGCGAATCACGTGACCGTCGCGCTCGGTCTCGACAACAGGCACGTGTTTCTCGTGCGCCGCGTCCTCAGTGTTTGCGGTCAGTTCCGTGCAACCGGCAGGGGTCGCAACGTCGTCGCCAAGGGCAGCGATGAGCTTGCCGTCGGGGTCCTTAAAGAATTTCGCCATGATGTTCTCCTTTGCTGATATGCCAATGTTCTTGATGGTTCTTATGCCCAAAGGCAGACAAACCATCCACGGCATTGCAAATGAACACATAACGGATCAGGCAAGCGGTCGGACCAAAATGCGTCGACCGTCCTGCCCACTCCAGCAGTCCCACCCCGCGCGCGGCTAGCGCCCGTCGCCGCCGAGCAGCGCCAGAACATCCTCGCGCGTGAACAGTGCCGACGAGATGCCGTCGCCGCCGAGCACGCTGTTGACCAGGTCGCGCTTGGACTCCTGCATCTGCATAATGCGCTCCTCGATCGTGTCCTTGGCGATGAGCTTGTACACGGTCACGGTATGTTGCTGGCCAATACGGTGTGCACGATCAGTTGCTTGGTCCTGCGCCGCCACGTTCCACCACGGGTCGTAGTGGATGACCACGTCGGCAGCCGTCAAGTTAAGGCCCACGCCGCCCGCCTTGAGCGAAATCAAAAAGACCGGAACCTCGCCCGCTTGGAACTGCGCGACCATCTTGGCGCGGCTCTCCTTAGACGAAGCGCCCGTGAGCTTAAGGAAGGCGATGTCCTCCTTGGCCAGGCGCTTACCGATAATATCGAGCATACCCGTAAACTGGCTGAACAACAGGATGCGATGTCCGCCGTCGAGTGCGCCGTGCACGAGCTCCATGCACGTATCGAGTTTGGCGCTCCCCGCCTTGTAATCCTCGTAGTGCAGACGCGGGTCGCAGCAGATCTGGCGCAGCTTGGTGAGCTCGGCGAGCACCTTGAGCTTGTCCTTCTTAAACTCGGATGCCTCGCGATGCTGCACCTGCTGGGCGATGCGGTCCTGGTTGGCCAGGTAGAGTTTGCGCTGCTCGCCGGTGAGCTGCGCCATGACCGTATCCTCGATCTTCTCGGGCAGGTCGGCCACCACGTCTTCCTTGACACGGCGCAACACAAACGGCGACACGAGCGCTTGCAGGCGAGCGGCACTGTCGCCCTCGGCATGCTCGACCGGGCTTTCGAAGCGCTTGGCAAACGACTCGCGCGTGCCGAGCAGGCCCGGCATTAAAAAGTCGAAGATGCTCCAGAGCTCGGATAGGCGGTTTTCGATGGGCGTGCCCGTCAGGGCAAAGCGCACGCCGGCAGGCAGGCGCTTTGCGGCGCGCGCCACCTGGGTGAGCGGGTTTTTAATGTACTGGGCCTCATCGAGCACCACGCGGGCAAAGTCCCGCTCGGCATACTCGTCGATATCGCGGCGCATGAGGTCATACGACGTCACGACCACGTTATGCTCGTCGGCGCCTGCTATCTGCACGCGGCGTTGAGCCTTGGCGCCCACGATGGCGCACACATCCAGCGAGGGCGCAAAGCGCTCCAGCTCGGCAGTCCAGTTGTACACGAGTGAGGCCGGGCATACCACGAGCGTGGGCTTGTTGTCCCCCGCCTCCACGCGCACCAGGATATGCGCGATCATCTGGAGCGTTTTGCCCAGGCCCATATCGTCGGCCAAGATACCGCCGAGGCCCAGATGCTCAAGCGAGCCGAGCCACTGGTAGCCGTCGACCTGGTAGCCACGCAGCGTGGCCTTGAGCGAGGCGGGTACCGTAAAGTCCATCTTGCCGAGCGTGTCCAGGCGCTCGACGGTACGGCGGAACGCAGCGTCGCGATCGGCCTCGAGCGCGGGCGTGCGCGCGAGCATGCTATCGACGAACAGGGTGCTCGATGCGGAAAGCGACACGCCGTCGATCAGGTCGACGGCATCGACGCCCAGGTCCTTGGCGAGGCCAAACGCGGCTCGAGCGCCCTCGTCCAGGCGAATGATGTCGCCGGACGTAAGGCGCGCAAACGTTTGATGGCGCTTGTAGGAGTCGAGGTAGATGGCAAGATCTGCCGCCGAAAGACCGCTCGCGCCCAGTTCAACATCGAGCAGGTTGCTCTTGACGGTGGCACGCACCGAAAGCTTGGGCGCAGGGCGCACCGAGATCTGGCGTAGGTGGTCGCTGAGCATGACCTCGCCCAGCTCGGACAGGGCAGACAGGCCCTCGGTCAGCAAGCAGAACAGGCTCTCGTCGTCGCGCTCCTCAAACGCCAGGCCGCCCTCGTAAAAGTCGAAATACAGGGCCGCCGTGTCCATAACGCGAAACTCTGCTATCTCGTCGCGCGGCGGCACGCCCGGGCGCTGTTCTTCGAAGGGGCTTCCCGGAGCACCCAGGCTAAAGAGATCTGCCGACCAGTCGCCGTAGGAAACCGTAATCTTGCAGGTCACGAGCCCGTCGTCGACACCGATTGCCATGGCAAAGCTCGGCTCGGGCGCCACGGTGTCGAGCACGGCGGGCGCGGTAAGGTCGGTGTAGTCGCGCAAAATGGGCAGCGCCATACGACAGAACTCCCCCACCTGGTCGACAGCGATATGGATCGGCGTGCGACAGGGCAGTAAGCGCGATAGGAACGGCGCCGCATGCTGGGCAAACGCTACATCGGCGCGGCGCGCACGGCGGGTGTCGACCAGATAGGCAACGTCGCCCGAAGCAAAGCAGTATGCATCGGCCGGCAGGCGTAGATCGTAGCTGCCGCCAGCCGCCGGCGCGATTTTGGCGGCAAGGAGCGGTGGGCGCTTAGACAGAGCCTCGTCCTCCCCTTCCGGAGGCATCTCAGCCGCCACGTCATAGGCGCGATGCGTCGTCGTCCCCCGCGACCAGGCGGGCTCAAAGGAGATGGTCTGGCCACGCAGCAGGTCCAGCACATATACGATGCTATGCTCGGACAGCGGCAACTGACGCTCGGCGACAAAACCGCTGCGGGCAAAGTCGTACGACGCCGAACGCGAGCTTGTGATGTCATCGAGATAGGCAACTGTCGTCACAACAAGGTTGAGCAGCTTTGTCGACACGTCCTCGAAGGCTTCGGGCGTATGGACAAACGTGAGCTTCTTGCCGTACGAGAAGGTGCCGCCTCGGACATAGGCGTCGGCCATGCCGTCGATATCCTTGACCACGTAGGAGACCGATCCACAACGAATGCGAAGCTCGAGCGCCCAACTAAAGCGGTCGGCAAACAGTGGATTGTAGTACGGCACCAACAAGGGCTCCAACACCGCCTTGGGGGCATCGGGATCCACACTGCCAGCGAGCTTGCGGCGCATGCTCGCCAGCTCATCCATGCGTGCGTCCGAAAGATCGGAGAGCGCCGCCACAAGGCTCGGGCTCGTGGGGACGGGCGCCGGGAAGGGAAAGTTGGGGTTGACCGCAGATGCGGTGGGCGCGGGGCGCGTGGGCTGCTTGGACTGTGCGGGCGGTACTGTAAACGTGCGGACCGGCGTGCGCAAACCCTCGACGGGCTCGGCGCCACTGGCATCCAGATACGCCAGCGCCGTGGCGATGGCGTGCTTGCACATGCCGGAATAGCGGAAGGCAGCGGGGCAATCGCAGTCGTAGTCGATAACCTCGTGCTCGTCCATGTCGAGCGCCACGTGCGTCTTGTACAGGTCGCCGCGCGAGCCGCGCACCGAACCCTCGATGTTCACGTTTTTGGAGAAGCGCGAGCCGGAGTCCTCAAACGACAGCACGGCGCCGTTGAGCATGAGCGAACGCCCCTTCATAAAGGTGCTGCCAAGCGCCGCCTCCTTACGAAGCGCCTGCACAAACGTCCCCTGCGCCATCACTTCCTCCAATCTCGCGCGGACCAGCAAGGTCGCTCTTAGATCACCGTCACTCTGCCTTGGTTACCAACGATGGCCTTTGCCTCTGCCAGCAGCGGAATCGAGCGTGCGTTGACCTTGGCCGGAACCTCGGCACGCAGCACACGCCCGTCCACCTGCTCGATAAAGATCTCCACGCGGTCGCCGCCCGGGTTGGCGGTAAGCACCGTGGCAAGACGCGCCATATTGCCCTGGCTAAAGCGGCTGTTGGGCACCATGACCTCAAACACCTTGGGCTTGTTGTTCTCCTCGTTAAGCTCCAGCGGCACGATCTCCTGCGCGATGATCTGGTCGCCGCGGTCCGAGCGCTCGAGCTTGCCCTTAATGCGCACAAACGCATCGGACAGCTGCGCGCCGGTCTCGGGATCGACCTCGCCGTACAGGTACCCCTCGGCCTCCTTGTAGGTCTTGGGGAACACCACGACCGTGGCCTCGCCTTCCATGTCCTCGAGCTGCACAATACCCATGGGGTCGCCGTTTTTGGTCACGCGCTTGGACACGCTCGAGACCATGCCGGCCCACCACAGCGCCTTACCCTCGGGAATCTCCTGGTTGATGGTGCCGCCCGTAGGATTCTGAACCTCGTAGCCGGTGTCGATCTGCGAGAACGAGAAGTCGCGCGCTTTGCTAAGTGCATACTCAAACGGGCGCAGCGGGTGGTCCGAGACATAGATGCCCAGGACCTCCTTCTCCTGGCTCAGCTTAAGGTGGCGGTCCCACTCCTGGCCATCCGGATCGGGTACGCTCACCTCAAAGCCCGAGCCCTCAACGTCGCCAAACATATCGAAGAACGACGTCTGGCCGCTCGCGCGGTCCTTCTGGCGCTTTACCGCGGCATCGATGATGTTCTCGGGGTTGTTCTTGTCCACAAAGTGCATCATCTGGCGACGCGGATACCCCGTGGAGTCGAAGGCGCCTGCCTTGATCAGCGATTCGATCACGCGACGGTTGGCCTGGCTCGAGTCCACGCGCTCGACAAAGTCGTGCAGCGTCTTAAACGGACCGCCCGCCTCGCGCTCGGCGATAATCGCCTGCGCCACGCCGGTGCCCACGCCGCGGATACCGGCCAGACCAAAGCGCACGCCTTCCTTGGTAGCCGTGAACTCGGTACCGGACTCGTTGACATCTGGCGACAGCACGGGGATGCCGTCGTGACGGCACGCCGAGACGTAGTGCACGATCTTGTCGGTCTTACCCGTATAGGACGTCAGAACGGCCGCCATGTACTCATGCGGATAGTGCGCCTTGAGCCATGCCGTCTGCATAACCAGGATGGCGTAACCGGCGGAGTGCGACTTATTGAAGGCGTAGGACGCGAACTCAAGGACATCGTCCCAAATCTTCTGGGCGACCTCGCGCGTGTAGTTGTTCTTGATAGCGCCATTCATCCAGTGGTCGTAAGTGGTCTCGTCCGAGCCATCCTCCCAGTGGAGCACCGTCGACGTGAGCAGCTTAATCTTTTTCTTAGCCACGGGCTTACGGATACGCGAGTCCGATTCGCCCTTGGAGAAGCCGCACATCTCGACGGAGATGAGCATAACCTGCTCCTGGTAGACCATGGTGCCGTAGGTTTCGCCCAGGATGTCGTCCAGACGGTCGTCGTAGGAGACGGCCGGCTCCTTGCCGTTCATACGGTTGATGTAGGACGAGACCATGCCGGCGCCCAGCGGGCCCGGGCGGTACAGGGCGATCAATGCCACGACGTGTTTGTACTCGGTGGGCTTCATGTTCTTGATCGTGGCCGTCATGCCGGCGGACTCGACCTGGAAGACGCCGGCGGTGTGGCCGGAGCCCATGAGCTTAAAGATCTCGGGATCGTCAAAGGGAATCTCTTCCTCTTTGATGTCGATGCCGAAGTTCTTTTTGATGTTTGCCTTGGCCTTGGAGATAACCGTCAGCGTGCGCAGGCCCAAGAAGTCCATCTTGAGCAGGCCCATGTCGGCGACGGTATGGCCCTCGTACTGGGTAATCTCGACGCCGCCCTTGGTGTCGAGCTTGGTGGGCACGTGCTCGTTGACGGGGTCGCGGCAGATCAGAACGGCGCACGCGTGCACGCCCTCGCCACGGGTGAGGCCCTCGATCGAGAGCGCCGTGTCGATGATGCGGCGAGCGTCGTCGTCCTTTTTATAGGCCTCGGCAAAATCGGGGTTAAACAGATCCTCTTTGCCGGGTTGCTTTTCGAGCACCTGCTTGAGCTTGACCTTGGGGTCGCTCGAGACCATCTTGGACAGGCGCTGGCCCATGTAGACCGGGTAGTCCAGGACGCGCGCGGCGTCGTTGATGGCCTGCTTGGCCTTGATGGTCGAGTAGGTGATGACGTGGGTGACCTTCTCGGGGCCGTAGAGCTGGCGAACGTGCTCCACGACCTCGAGGCGTCGCTCATCGTCGAAGTCCATATCGATATCGGGCATCTCGGTACGTTGCGGGGACAGGAACCTCTCGAACATCAGGCCGTTCTCGAGCGGGTCGAACGCGGTGATGTTCATGGCGTAGGCGACGATAGCGCCGGCGGCCGAGCCACGGCCGGGGCCGACGCCGATGCCGTTGTCCTTAGCCCATTGCACGTACTCGGCAACGATCAAAAAGTAGGCGGCAAAGCCCTTGTCGCAGATGACCTTGTATTCGTACTCAAAGCGCTCTTTGATGTTGACGCCACCGATCTCGCGCGTGGCCCAGTCGTCGCCATAGTGCTGGCGCAGGCCCTTCTCGCACTCGCGGCGGAACTGGCTCTCGTGCGTCTCGCCGGGATCGAGCAACGGAAAGCGCGGCAGGATGATAGAGTCCCAGTCCAGCTCAACGTAGCACTTGTCGGCGATCTCGAGCGTGTTGTCGCAGGCCTCGGGGCAATACGGGAACATCGCCCGCATCTCCTCCTCGGTCTTCATGTAAAACTCCGAGCCGGTCATGCGCATGCGGTTGGGGTCATCGACCTTGGCGTTCATGCCAATACACATGATGACGTCCTGCACGGGCGCATCCTCGCGGCGCAGGTAGTGGAAGTCGTTGGTGGCGATGACCTTGACGCCCACCTGCTTGGCGATGTCGATGAGCGTGCGGTCCATCTGCTCGTCAGTCAGGCCGTTGTCGGTGGTGATGCCGTGTTCCTGGATCTCGATGTAGAAGTCACCGGGCTCGAAGGTATCACGGAAGGTCTCGGCCCACTTGATGGCGCCCTCCATGTCGCCGCGGTCGATGTATTTGGGGATGATGCCCGCGATACAGGCGCTCGTGCAGATCATGCCCTTGGCGTGACGGCGCAGGTTGTCGAGCGTCACGCGCGGCTTGTAGTAAAAGCCCTGCACGGCGGCCTCGGAAACCGTCTGCATCAGGTTGACGTAGCCCTCCTGGTCCTTGGCCAGGAGAATCATGTGGTAGAGCTCGGGCTTGTGGTCGCGGGCGAGCGTCTCGTCCGGCGTAAAGTAAACCTCGCAGCCAAAGATGGGCTTAATGACCAGGGGCGGCTTGAGCTCGTCGATGTTGCCCTTCTCGTCCCACATGGCCATGTCCTTCACATACTGGGCATGCTCGCGCGGGTTTGACTCAGGATCGGGCTCCACCAGCTCGTCGCGGCGGTCCTTTTCCAAGAAGGCCTTGTCGTGGCTCCAGGTTTTGTACTCGGGCGTGTTGTGGTTGACGGCGTCGCAGGCCAGCGCCAGGTCGGGTACGCCGTACATGTAGCCGTGGTCGGTAATGGCCACGGCGGGCATGCCAAGCTCAACGGCACGATTGACCATATCCTGGATACGGGTTGCGCCGTCGAGCATGGAAAAGACAGTGTGATTGTGCAGATGGACGAATGCCATGTGATGAGCTCCGATGCGGGTTCGTGTTCTGACTGAACGATTTTACCGCACGGCACGGACAGCACCCGAACCTAGCCAAACCAACACGGCTCCTCTTGCAGTTGCGGTGAAATGCGGACTGTTTGGCGGCTTTTTTGGCCAAAACAGCCCGTATTCCACCGCAAGTTATCTGAGGGCTAGAGATTGTAGATGACTACTTGAGGTTCGGCGGGTTCGACGAAGATGGCTGGATTCGCCTGCTCCACGCGAACAAACTTGACCGTCACCGTCTCAAAGCCCGCCTTGTGCAACACGTCGGCGTAAACGCGCGCCTGCAGGGCGTGCTTCTCGAGCAGCTGGTCCGGCGTCTCGTCCGGTGTGCCGCCCGTCTTGTAGTCGATGACCAGCGCGCGTGACGAATCCGCCGGGTTCGTCGCCAAAGCGTCGATGGCGCCTTCGGCATAGGCACCGTAGCGAGCGATGTCCTCGTCCTCGCAGCCCAGTGAAAAGAACGGCACCTCGGCGCGAACGCACGGCCACGCGAGCAGGTCGGCACGAACAGCCGACTTGAGCCAGCGGTCCAGGGCAACATCGAAGCGTTCGCGCTGCTCCGGCGTCAGGCACCACAGGCGAGCCAGGGCGTCGGCACGCTCAGCAGGCAGCGCATCGGCACCCATCTCGATGAGCCACTGGCAGGCGGCGTGGAAGGCCGAGCCCAGCGCCATGGGATTGCCGACAGGCTCGACAGCAGCCACGTCTGCATCGGCCATCTCCGAGCCATCCGACTCCGCATCATCGCCGGACTCGTCCATGGGCACACGCGCCTCGGCGGCACGGTCTTCTGTCTCGGCATGGAGCGCCGCGGCGATTGACGAGTAGCTATACGAGTCACGCGCCGGGAACGGACAGATGCCCATGCGCACGCCCACTGCCTGGGGATACACAAGCTCAAACGAATCGGGCTTGGGGTCGGCAGGACCGGGGACGATTGTACTGGCCGAATCGTCGGCAGCATCTGTATCGGCATCGCCACGAACAAGCCTGCCCTCGACATCCAGCGAAGCGTTGGCCTCAAACGCCTGCTCGCCAAAGGTAAAGTCCGAAAGCGAAATGAGCTCGTAGTCGCCCGGTTGGGAGTTGTCGAACACCAGGCGGTCGGCATCGAGCTGCGGCATGTCCAGAGCGTCCGTCGGCAGAATGCGGCGCAGGACATCGTAGGTCAGATCCGTCTCGACATCGAAGGTCGGCGCCGTCACCTTGCCACGGCTCACGCCGGCATCCATCGCCAAGATCACCAGCTCGCGCGCACGCGTCATGGCAACGTAGAGCAAGCGGGCCCGCTCCTCGAGCGAAAGCTGTAGGTCGTCGTTGCGCAGGCGAGCAAATGCCTCGGCGGGAGAACCCGTCGCACAGACGTCCTCCATGAGCTCCGGCGGCAGCCACAGCGACGTGCCCTTGCCCTTAAACGCGTGCTCAAACTGCTTTTTGACGTCGTCGCCCTTCACAAAGGTACCGTCGGCAAGCTTAACGCCGTCGAAGCGTGCCGGCAGTGCCACGACCTGCGCTCCGCCCTCGACGCGACCCATCTGTGCCGCACCCGAGGACTTACGCACGCCAAAGCACTCGGCGACCGCCACGACCGGATATTCCAGACCCTTGGAGGCATGCACCGTCATGATGCGCACCGCGCCGTCGCCCTCCTCGTTGAGGGCACCCGGGGCCTCCTTGCCCGCCAAGAAGCGGTCGAAGGCCAGCGCGATGGAACGCGGCGAGTTGCCGAACTCGGCCTCCTCCTCGGCCACGGCGTCGAGCGCCTTGAGCACGTTGGCGGCGATGGCCTTGCCCTCGGGGCCGCGCTGCGCCAGGCGCACGAACCAGCCGGAGGCATTGACCGCGTCGCGCGCGATGGCGGCGAACGAATCACGCCCCACGCGACGCAGTGCGTAGCGCAGCACCTCGCGGGCACGCGTCACAAGCGGCAAGCCCTGCAAGCCCGGCACATCGGAATCGCTCATGATGCCCATGTCGATATTCCGGCGCGAGGTCTCCCCCGTCTCGCCATCGAGCTTGGTCGCCAGCGCCAGGAACTCCTGGGCGCCGAGCGCAAACATCGGCGAGGCGAGCAGCGGCATAAGGCCCTGCGCCGTATCGGCCGGATTGGCGAGCGCGCAGACCAGGGCACGCACCGTCTGCACCTCGGCTGCCTGGGCAAAGACCGAGCCGCCTGCGATGACGCAGTCGAGCCCCTGATCGCGGAAGGCCTGGGCGTAGACATCGGCGTTGGTCATGCGGCCCAGCAGCAGTACCATGCCGCCCTGGGGCTGGCCGGCATCGGCAAGCGCGCGGAAGCGCTCGGCGATCGCGCGGGCCTTGGCCTGTGTGCGCTCCTGCATACTGCCGCCGGCAACAAAGAGGGCCTGGCGGCGCGAGGCGTCCGCCACCAGCGTGTCCTTGCGGCCGTCGCTCGCCTCAAGATCCAAAAAGCCCTGCATCAGGCCGCCGTCATCGCCGTCGAAGACGCGTGCCACGTAACGCAGCACCTCGTCATGGCTGCGGAAGTTGCGCACGAGTTTGACGAGTTCGCCGGCAGGGGCATCGGCCACGGCAGTCGCCTCGGGCGCGGCAGACGAGCCCACCTTGCGCTCCTGACGACGGAACACCTCGACCTCGGCGCCACGGAAGCGATAGATGGACTGCTGCGCATCGCCCACGGTGCACAGCGCGCGCTCCCCCGCACCCGTCAGGTAGCGTATCAGATCGACCTGCATCTGGTCGGTATCCTGAAACTCATCGATCATGACCATCTTAAAGCGGCCCTCGTACGCAGCACGGATGGCAGGGTAATCGCGCAGGGCCTCGTAGGCCATACGCAGCAGGTCGTTATTATCGAGGGCGGACTGGGCAGCCTTCAGCGCGCGATACTCAGCCTCCACGGAACGGGCCAGGCCCACCAGCGCATCGAGCGCCGGGCCACCGCAGGCAAGCACGATATTGATAAACGCATCGGCGGCCTCGGCCTTGAGCAGCTCGACCTGCTCCTTAGGGAATGCCTTGCTCGCGCGCGGCATGGTGCACGACATCATGAGTCGCGCTGCATCGGCCATGGTCTTGCCGCTCGCCTCGAACGCGTCAATGGCGTCGAGTGCCATCTGCGCCTTCTCGGTCGCGGCCTTGCTTGCGCCCAGCGCCGCGCGATAGGCATCGGCGAGTGCCGAGGTATCGGCCTGCCCGCGCGCCACGCACACGTCGTCCATACCGCCCGGCAACTGGCTCGACAGCTCCAGCAGGTCGCGCACCAGGCCCTTGATGGTCGCGCCAGCGCCAAAGGAACCGCCCTCGCCCGCCATGGGATACCAGGCATAGAGGGCCTTGAGCGATGCCGCGAGCTCGGGGGCGGCATCGGGCGCCGTCGCGCGGGCCAACACATGCTCAACAGCCTGGTCCATGAGCTCGTCGGTATCGGTGAGCACCGTGAACTCGGGGTCGATGCCCAGCTCCAGCGCATGCGCGCGCAGGATACGCGAGCACATGCCGTGAATGGTCGAGATCCACGCGTCGTCGACGGTCAGTGCCTCCTCGTCCATGCCCTCGTCGATAAGCGCACGGCGCACGCGGTCGCGAATCTCGGCCGCGGCATCTTTGGTAAAGGTAATAGCGAGCACCTGATCCAGATGTTCAACGAACGGACCGGATTCGGGCGAGAGCGCGTAGACGATGCGGCGCGTAAGGGTAAAGGTCTTGCCCGAACCGGCGCCCGCCGAGACAAATAGCGGACGGTCGAGCGTTTTGACAATCTGCAGCTGTTGCGGCATCAAAGTCGAAAGATCCATGGTCTACACGTCCCTCCTTACAAACGTTCCTTGGTGGTTATACGAACAGCGCGCATGCGCGGCTTGCGCCGATGTCGGGTCGACAGCGGCGACGTCACCTGCCTCGAGCTCGCGCAGGCGCTCGGCAATGCCGGTCTCCACGCGGTCGAGCAGGGCATCGAAGTCCATGCTGCCGCCCTCGCCCGGGAAGCCCTTCTTGAGGCCCGGGATGCGACCGTCACCACGCTCTTCCTCGAGCAACTCGGCACTCGCCGCGCCGCGCAGCGCGGGCTTGCCGCCCTTGGTCGAGAAATAGAGCGCAGCACGGGTATCTAGGCCCAGCGCCCGACGCATGGCCTGCGCGTAGATGAGTGTCTGGGTATGGGGCGGCAGCCAGCGCGGGTCGTCGATGGGAGCCTCGCCCGTCTCCTCGTCACGCACCGTGGGGTCGGCAAGCTTAAACTCCTCGACACCCGAACGATGCTTGTAGTCGATTACCACGGCGCGATTCTCGGCATCCACATCTACGCGGTCGATGCGCCCGCCGAGCGGCCAACCGGCATACTCGACCTGGAGCTCGTTGAACGCAAACTCCAGGTAGCGCGGGGCAAAGGGGGCAAGTGCCTCGGACTCGTAGGCAAGCACGCCCTCCAACTGCGGCAAGATCTCGGCCACCTGACGCTCCTCCACCGGGGAGAGCGGCACCAGCGGGCCCTCGGCGCCGCGCTTGCCGGCGTGCTCGGCCAAGGTCTCGTCAAAGACCTCGTGCAGCAGCTCCTGTGCACGCGGCAGATTCTCGGGCGTCACGCGCTTCATGCCCTCTTGGGGCAGACGGGCATGCAGATGCTCCAGCACGTCGTGGACAAAGTTGCCCTTCTCCATGTTGCCAAAGCCCGCGTCGATCGACTGGGGCTTGACGCGATACGACACGAACCAGCACAGCGGGCACGTCGAGTACGCCTCAATCTGCGAGGCGGACGTCAGACGCGGCACGAGCGGCGCGTTCTCGCCCTCGCCATCGCGGCGACGCAGGACCAAATACGGCACGGCCTCGGCACTCAGATGCTGAGGGGCTTCACAGGTCACGCGCTCGCGCTTGAGACCTTCGCCTGCCGCGGGATCAAAGTCGGCGATGATATCGCCTTCGCCCACGCGCATGGGCTTGGCAGCGCCAGCGGCCTCGGCATGTGCCCACAGCTCGGTCCATACGGCTGCCGGGTAGCACTCGCGTGCCTGGCGATCGTGCGTCACACGGGCGAGCGCGACCGGACCGCTCGCCGCCTGCATCGCACGGCCAAAGCGCACGCGCAGCAGGGCAGCGGGCTCCAAAGACACGCCGTCGCGGCGCAGCTCGGCTGTCAACGTGGCAAGCGGGCCCTCTTCGTGCGAAAGCGGATAGCTGTCCAGGTCGACATCGGCAAACAGCACGGCATCGTAGCCGCCAGGACGCAAAACCGACGCATCGGCAAGCGACACGAAGCGCACTTGTGCTCGTGGTGTGCGATCGACCTCGTAGGTCTCGTAATCGTAGGCGGTACTGCGCTTGTCCACCTTGGTTCGAACGCCGTCGAGAACCGGCACGGTCGCGGCCTGCGACACGTCGAGCGCGCGAGCATCGTTCATAAGGATGTCGATGGCATGGCGCAGCAAAGCCGTCTCTGCCTGGCGACGGGCCTGGCCGTCAAGGCCGCCTAGAGCGCGATCGGGCAACGCCTCGGCAACGGCAAGCATGGCCTTAAGCGCCGTCACGGGCTTGTCACGCCACAGCGCCTGGAACACGTCCGAGACCACACACGGTACGTTCTTAAACCAGTTATCGTCGCTCGTCGCCTTGCGCGCGCCCCTCACCTGGCCCTGAACGCTCTGCAGCAGGCTCTTGACGCCCGCGGTAGTCTTGTTGCGCGAGAGACGCATATTCTTATCGAAGGTACGGGCATTGACGGCATCAGCGCCCGAAAGCGGACTGTAGATCCAGTCGGTAAGCTCCGGCGCGGGCCACCACTCGGTCTTGGAAGCGGTGCCCTCGTCGGCGGCTTTCATACGCTCGATCAGGTTGGCGAGCGCCGTAAACTGCCTGCCCGCGATGGACTGGGAAAACGCCGTGAACTCAGTCGTCTCGGCCGCAATGTGACGCGCCGCAAA
Organism: uncultured Collinsella sp.; assembly: GCA_958432255.1. Lineage (GTDB taxonomy): Bacteria > Actinomycetota > Coriobacteriia > Coriobacteriales > Coriobacteriaceae > Collinsella. The sequence goes on along the minus strand of CAUATU010000013.1, from coordinate 6,636 downwards.
ACGGGCGGCGAGCTCGCCGAACAGCTGGGGTGCCCGGGCAGAAACGACGAGCACGCGCACGGGGTCGGCGGGCGTTGCAGTAGCTTTATCGGCCTTGGACTCCTTGCGCGCTTTCACCAACTTATCGATGGCGTCCGCATAGACATGAGCACGGGCATGGGGGCCGGCGACCTCAATAAAGACAGGCTGAGCGGCGGCCCCGCAAACGACATCAGACGCGACGGCGTCCTCCCCCAGCGGCGCGATCTCAAACAGCACACCGCGGGCATCAAATGCCGTGGCAAGCTCCTCGCGCATCGCCGCCTGCTCGCGGGCAAGCAGCACGACGACCTCTCCCCCATTGTTCGCCACGGCAGACAGCAGCTCGAGTAGACCGTGCGTAAACGACGTGGTACCGCGCACGCATACGGCGCGGGCGCACGCCGGCAGGCTATCGGCCAGGGCACCGGCCATAATGTCAGCTGCCTCGCAGGGCTCGACCATATCTCGACGGTCCAAACCGCCCGCGTAGGCACGCAAAAGCTCAAACACACGAGCCTCGGCATCGCTTTTTGGCTCAGGCTGGCAATTGTTGCCACCGCATCGCTCGGCCGTCGTCCCCGCCACACCCGGCAGCACATCGCGGGCCATGCGCGCGAGCATGCGCACCGTGCCCTGGCTACGCGAAAGCGGCTGCAGGTCGGCATCGTCGAGACGCGTGACCATGTCCGAGAACAGCATCTGGCGCTGCAGGTTGTCAACGAAACCGCGCCCGTCGCCCAAAAGCTCCCAAAGCGAGCGAATCCACGATGTAGGCGTCTTGTAGTCAATACCCAGCGAAATCCCGGCTTCCGCCGCATCATGACGGCACAGGTCGAGCTCGGCAAACGTAGGTGCCAGCAGCACGGCACGTCCGTGGCAGCCAACAAGGTCGGCAAGCAGCGCCGACTCGGCATCACTCAAATCCGTGCCGGCATTGGTGGTATAGATTCGAACAGGCATGGTCCTCCGCTCAAACTGTTCGCAATAATCAATGCATCCATCCTACCCGCCCAAGCGGACACATTGCCACCGCAGCTCCATCTTTTGGTACAAAGCAACCTGACCCCAACGCACCAGCCGATTGCGGGCATATAAAAACCGCCCCCGGAGGGACGGTTCTTCGTAATTCAATGTTGTCGCTGGCCTACTCGCCATCCTCCAACTTAATGAGGATCTTGCGGTAGCCACCGTACTCGCCGTTCAGCGCCTTTGAAACGCGGCTCACCGTGGTGGACGAAGCGCCGGTGCGGGCCTGAACCTCAACATAAGGCTCGCCCTCGTCCAAATAGCGCGCAACCTGCAAACGCTGAGAAAGGTCGCAAATCTCGCGCGGCGTGCAGATATCGGTCAAAAACGCTTGGATATCCTTCTCGTCGTCCAAAAGGCTAAATGCGTGGACCAGCTGCTTGACATCAGGCTTGTCAAACATGTTCTCGATATTCATCGATCACCGCCAAACCCGCCAAAAGGCATCGAAGTTGATACTGACATCGGGCATCGTTCACCCGTTCTATGCAATAGGGCAACGCCTGTGGCTTTTGCCCGTAGCAGTGTAGCACACCACCAAACTAAAGCGACAAGACTCTCTGCCAGCGGCGCGTTTTTCAGGACGAACGCCGTTTAGAAACCATATGCGCACGTAAGCTCCACGAATATTTGAGACAATGGGCGCCCAAACACCGCGGCGCGCCCGCGCAACCATCCAGGTCGCCGCCGTAAGCCGCTTCACGCGACGCCAGCAATCCCGGCGCAAGAAAGGATTCACGCCATGCGCTTTATGCTTAACTGGCTCTTCACCTCGATCGCCATCGCGATCGCCACGTTCCTCGTCCCCGGTATCCAACCCTTCGGCTTTGCCGAGACCTGGGTCTGCTTTGCCTTTGTGGGACTGTTCCTGAACATTGTCGATTCGCTCGTCAAGCCGTTCCTGACCGTCATCTCACTGCCGCTCACTATTATTACGCTTGGTGTTTTTCAGCTCGTAGTCAACAGCTTTATGCTCGAGCTGGCCAGCTACCTGTCGGTCAATCTGCTGGGCGCGGGCATCTCCATCGCCAGCTTTGGATCGGCCTTTATGGGCAGTATCCTGGTATCCATCACGCGCAGCATCCTCGACAGCATCGCCGAGGACTAAAACGGCCATTCCGGCCGTGCCCGTCTCAACAGCCCAAAACGAAGGCCGCCCATCGCAAAAATGGGCGGCCTTCTTATTTGTCAAGTCTCAAAGGGCGAGAGAATCTACCATTTCTACCCCGTCCCCAAATGGCAGGTGTGGGTTAGATGACGTAGTCGTAGCCATGGTTGGGAGCGACAAGTTGATCGAGTGTCACACCGTCGAGGTAGTCGTTGATGAGCTTGTCCAGGTTCTTCCACACGTCGAGCGTGGGGCACTCATCCGAGCGTGAGCAGCCCTTGCAGTCGCCATCCAGGCATGCAACCGGTGCCAGACTGCCCTCGGTCAGGCGCAGGATCTCGCCCACCGTGTACTGCTCGGGCGGGCGCGTGAGCACGTAGCCGCCGCCCTTGCCGCGCATGCCCGAAAGCATGTTGGCGCGCACGAGCGTAGCCAAGATGTTCTCGAGATATTTCTCGGAAATCCCCTGTCGCGCCGCGATCTCTTTGAGCGGGATGCGACCGGCCGCCTGGTGCTCGGCCAGATCGACCATAACGCGCAGGGCATATCTGCCCTTTGTAGAAACCAACATGTATAGTGCTGCCTTTCGGTCATTTAGTCCGTAGAAATTCTAGCCGAAAAATTGGTTTTGAAAATACCCGTTCCGGTCAAGATGGTTAATCAGCTCGTAATAATCTTCTATTTCCTATTGCATTACTAGGCTTTAGTGTCTAGTATGCTTCCCAACAGCTAAACGAACAACCTATAAGGTTTATGGGTTTAGCTGCTACACGCACCGTGAAACCACACGGCAACCAGCAACTTGAACACTTTGGAGGTTCACCATGAGCAAGGTTTACACGTCCATCGATCAGCTTATCGGCCACACCCCGCTCCTGGAGCTCACTCACTTTGAGGCCGACGAGGACCTCAAGGCTCGTGTGCTCGTCAAACTCGAATACTTCAACCCCGCCGGGTCAGTTAAAGACCGCGTCGCCAAGAACATGATTGACGAGGCCGAGAAGGCAGGCAAGCTCGTGCGCGGCGGCGACTACACCATCATCGAGCCCACGAGCGGCAACACCGGCGTCGGCATCGCCTCGGTGGCGGCCGCCCGCGGCTACAAGGTGATCATCACCATGCCCGAGACCATGTCCGTCGAGCGCCGCAAGCTTATGCAGGCATACGGCGCACAGCTCGTGCTCACCGACGGCTCCAAAGGCATGAAGGGCGCTATCGCCAAAGCCGAGGAGCTGCAGAAGGAGACTCCCAACAGCATACTCGCCGGCCAGTTTGTGAACCCCGCCAACCCCGCCATCCACAAGGCCACGACCGGCCCCGAGATCTGGGATGACACCGACGGCAAGGTCGACATCTTCGTCGCCGGCGTTGGCACCGGCGGCACCGTGACCGGCGTGGGCGAGTTCCTCAAGGAGCAGAACCCCCAGATTCAGGTTGTCGCCGTCGAGCCCGCCACCTCCCCGGTGCTCTCTAAGGGCCAGGCCGGCCCGCACAAGATCCAGGGTATCGGCGCCGGCTTTGTGCCCGACGTCCTCGACACCCAGGTCTATGACGAGATCATCCCCGTCGAGAACGACGACGCCTTTGCCACCGGCCGCGCCGTGGGCCACAAGGAGGGCGTGCTCGTGGGCATTTCGTCCGGCGCCGCCGTGTGGGCCGCGCTGCAGCTGGCCAAGCGCCCCGAGAACGAGGGTAAGACCATCGTGGCGCTGCTCGCCGACACCGGTGAGCGCTACCTGTCCACGGCGCTCTTCCAGGACTAAGGGCCCGTCACTTGTCGATAGGCCCATGGCATGCCGGCCTATCCTCTCTTCTGGCTGCCTGAGCCCATCTCGTTAGGGTGTCCCACGAGACGTCCGAACTTGCTACAATGTCTGCGGCGCGGAACCAGCCTCCCGCGCCGCTTTTCTTTTTTGGCCACATGCCACCAAGGAGAACCTCCCCATGCACAACAAGCGCGTGCTCGTCGCCATGAGCGGCGGCGTCGATTCTAGCGTGACCGCGTACCTGCTCAAAAGCCAGGGCTACGAATGCGTCGGCGCCACCATGCGCCTCACCTGCCCCGCGCCCGACCCCGCCACGGGCACGAGTAAGGTCGACCGCGACATCGCCGATGCAAAGGCCGTCGCCGAGCGCCTGGGGATACCCCACCATGTGCTCGACCTGCAGCAGACCTTCGACCACAGTGTTATCGAGCGTTTTGTGAACGCCTACCAGGAGGGGCTGACGCCCAACCCGTGCATCATCTGCAACCGCCACATTAAGTTTGGCGCGTTGCTCGATGCGGCGCTGGACATGGGCTGCGACTACATCGCAACGGGACATTACGCCAAAACGAGCCAGGCGCCCGACGGCACCTGGCAGCTGCATCGCGGCGAGGACCCCAAAAAGGACCAGAGTTACTTTTTGTATTCGCTCACGCAAGAGCGCCTGGCACGCACAATCTTTCCGCTGGCAGGCCTGAACAAGGAGCGCGACGTGCGCCGCATTGTCGCCGAGCAGGACTTCATCAACGCCAAGAAGGCCGAAAGCGAGGACATCTGCTTTATTCCAGACGGTGACTACGCGGGCTATATCGAGCGCCGCTGCGGACATCCCGCTGCACCGGGCGACATTGTGTGGCGCGACGGCAGCGTGGTCGGACGCCATAACGGCGCGTTGCGCTATACCATCGGCCAGCGCAAGGGCTTGGGCGTCGCGATGGCGCATCCCGTGTATGTGACGGGCGTCGATGCCGCCAACAACACCGTGCATCTGGGCGAGGCCGAGGACCTAACGGCCACAGCACTCACGGCCGACGACTGGATCTGGAGCGCGCCGGACGCACGCATGGAGGCCGAGCTCGATGCCGGCGGCATTCGCGTAGGCGCCAAGTACCGCTACCGTCAGAAAGACCAGGCAGCGACCCTTACGCGTGACGAAGACGGGCAAATGCTGCTAACTTTTGACGAGCCACAACGAGCCATCGCCCCCGGACAGGCCGTTGTGGTCTACCGCGGCGACGTCGTCCTGGGCGGCGGCACCGTGACCGGCGCACTTAAGTAGCCCCATCCCCTTCATAAATTGCGGTGAAATAGGGACTGTTTAAGCGTTTAAAACCGCCAAACAGTCCCTATTTCACCGCAACTTAGAGAGGACGGCCTCGGTCGGTACTGCCGTATCAGCCGAGGCCGCTGCATCGCTAGCGCTGTACGTAGGCGCGGACGAGCTCGAAGGTGTTGCGCACGCCGTCGATGTGGCTGCGCTCGTAGTTGTGGCTCGCGTACACGCCGGGGCCGATCAGACCATGGCGAATGTCGTAGCCGGCCGAGAGCGTGGCCTCAACGTCCGAGCCGTAATGCGGGTACACGTCGATGGCGTAATCGAGCTCAAGCTCGCGCGCGATATTGGACAGCGTGGTCACCAGATCGTAGTTGTAGGGGCCGCCCGAATCCTTGGCGCAAATCGACACCATGCGCTCGGTGCAGCCCAGGTCGTCGCCCACGCAGCCCATGTCCACGCTGATCATCTCGCGCGTGTCGGCCGGCACAAAGGCACCGCCATGGCCGACCTCCTCGTACACGGTAAAGAGCAGCGAAACCTTACGCGAAAGCGTCACCTCGCCAGCGGCGACGGCACGCGCCAAGCCCAGCAAAATGGCGGCCGAAAGCTTGTCGTCCAGGAAGCGGCTCTTAATGTAGCCACTCTCCGTCACCGTCGTGCGAGGGTCCATAGCGATGATGTCGCCAGTCTGAATACCCAGCTCGAGCACATCGTCCTTGCTGTCGACGTTCTCGTCGAGCAGGATCTCCATGTTCTTCTCGATAGTCTTGACCGGCTCGTCGGCCACGTGCGCCGAAGGCTCGGTATTGAGGACCACACCCGTGTACACATTGCCGTCGCGCGTGTAGACGGTGCAGTTCTCGCCATCGGCCGTAGACCACTGATGCCCGCCGATCGTCGTGGGGCGCAGACGACCATTGTCCTTGATAGAGCGCACCATAGCGCCCAGGGTATCGACATGGCTCGCCAACACGAGCGGCTCACCCTCACCACCAAGCTCAACGAGCACGTTGCCCTTATTAGAACGCTCAGGCCCAAACCCCATATCGCGCAATGTTTCCATTAGATAATCAGTCGCCGCACGGGTATAGCCGGTAGGCGAAGCAATCGAGGTAAGCGCCTTCAGCTGGTCAGTAATATAGGAGAGCATAGAATCCATCTTGGACACCAAAGTCACCCTTTCATATCGAATTAAACCCACAGCAACAATACCACCACGCACAATTATTTACCTAGCGAGACAACCCATCGAGCTTCTCAGAGCAGCGCCCGTCACGATAACGAGCCGGCGGCCCCTGCCCGTTAGCCCCAGAATCTTTCCGCAGGACAGAAGGAGGCCCCGCCGCACGTAGTGCGCAACGGGGCCTCCGACATGTCCGAGGACGATTCTGGGGCTAACGGGCAGGGGCCCGCCGAACCAAGTTAGGCAGCCGGGCAGA
>CAUATU010000012.1:0-64246 GCA_958432255.1 uncultured Collinsella sp. | reverse complement strand
GTATCAGCTGGCATATTGGGGCAGCTAAAATAGCCCCGTCCCAAATTAACTACCCTAGCGAAAGGATGTTTCATGGCACATGTCGATGACCAGCGTGTGGCGCGCGTGCTCGACGCGCTCGAGGCTCAGCGCCCCGGCGCGCAGCTGCTCGTAAACGACCCGTGGTCGATTTACTATCTGACCGGTTTTTATGCCGATATGTTCGAGCGGTTTTGCGGCGTGCTGCTCGCACGCGATAGCGAGCCCGTGATCCTGGTCAACGCGCTGCATCAGCTGCCCGAGTATGACAATGCCCGCGTTGCCTACCACACCGATACCGACGTCGTGGCCGACGCCATCGTTCGCGAGGTCGATCCGAACAAACCGCTCGGCATCGACACCGTCATGCGTTCCGGCTTTTTGATGCCGCTCATGGAGCGCCACGCCGCAAGCGAGTTTTTCCTGGGCGACTTTGCCGTCACCGCCGCGCGCACCCACAAGGATGCCGCCGAGCAGGAGCTCATGCGCATGTCCTCGGCCGCTAACGACGCCGTGATGGCCGACGCCATCAAGCTCGTCCACGAGGGTGTGACGGAGCGCGAGATCGCCGACCAGATGCTCGGCTTGTATCGCAAGCACGGCTGCGAGGGCTTTAGCTTTCCGCCCATCGTGAGCTTTGGTGCCAACGCCGGCGACCCGCATCACGAACCCGACGATACGGTACTCAAGCGCGGCGACGTGGTGCTGTTCGACATTGGCGGACGTCACTGCAACTATTGCTCGGACATGACGCGCACGTTCTCTTGGGGCGAGCCAGACGAGGAGACGGCGCGCATCTACGACATCGTGCGCCGCGCCAACGAGGCCGCCGAGGCGCTCATCGCCCCGGGCGTGCGCATGTGCGACCTGGACCGCGCCGCACGCGACGTGATTGAGGATGCGGGCTATGGGCAGTACTTTACGCATCGCCTGGGACACTCGATCGGCTTGCAGGACCACGAGCCGGGCGACGTTTCACTCGTCAACGAGCAGGTCGTAGAGCCGGGCATGACGTTCTCCATCGAGCCGGGCATCTACCTCCCCGGCCGCACCGGCGTCCGCATCGAGGACCTGGCCCTGGTGACCGAGAACGGCGTCGAGATTCTCAACGCCTACCCCCACGATCCGCTCCGCCTAGACTAGGCAATGCGGCAAAGGGACAACCCCTTTGCCGCATCCTGCCAAGGCTTCGCCACAAAAACGGCCTATCTACTACGTTTAACCCGCACGGGTCGACCATAACCGGGTTTTCGTAAAACTGGCAAGCCTTCTACCTGCGGTTTTAATTTTACATTTTTCGGCGTGGTCGAGGGTAACCGGTCAAACGTAGTAGATAGGCCCATTTCGTGGCAAGCGAGTCAACTCGGGGCACAGGGCAGCTAAAAAAGCCCCGTCCCAAATTGGCTGCTTTTGAGTTGCGGTGATATGCGGACTGGTTGAAGCTTCTGGCTTGTAAAACAGTCCGTATTTCACCGCAACTGATGAGGGGATGGTTTAGCGCAGCAGGCCGGCTACTTCGCCGGCTAAGGTAATGGTGCCGGCGGCCACGAAAGGCTCGCCGGCGGCATCGAGGGCCGCGAGGGCCTCGGACACGCTGGGGTACACGCCCGCCAGCTTGTCAGCGTCCACCAAGGCAGCGAGCTCCTCTGCCGGCAGGGCGCGATCGGAATCGGTCTGGGTCACGGCTACGCGCGGAAAGGCAGGGATCAATACGTCGACGATGCCCGCCACGTCTTTGTCGGCCAGCGCGGCGCATAGCAGCGTGGGGCGATTCTCTACGCACGGATCGATCTCGTCCAGCGCGCTCACAAAGTTCTCGCAGCTCTGGGGGTTATGGCAGGCGTCGATCAGCTTGAGCGGATCGGTCCCCAGCACATCAAAGCGACCCGGCGTGGGGCAGCCCATAAGCGACGCATCGAGTTTGTCATGATCGAGCTCGTGACCAAGATACCCCTCGCAGAGCATAATCGCGCACGCGGCATTCTGCGGCTGATACGCCGGCTTAACCATACTCGACGTATAGATCGCACGCGGCGTGGTGCAGCTAAACTCAACCGTGTCGCCCACATGCTCCGGCACCTTGGTCGTGGCATGGTTCACCACGAGCGGCACAATGCCGCACTCGCGACAACGCGCATCCATCACGCGCTGAACACTCGCCTCATGCGTGCCCTCGCCCAAAACAACCAAGCGCCCGGGCTTGATAACCGCAGCCTTCTCCCCCGCAATGGCCTCGAGCGTGTCGCCCAAAATACGTGTGTGATCGAGTCCGATGCCCGTGATGGCAACGGCGACAGGATCGGTCGCACTCGTGGCGTCCCAACGTCCGCCCATGCCGACCTCGAGCACGGCAACATCCACCGCGGCCTCGGCAAACACTACAAGTGCGGCAGCCGTCAGCAGGTCAAACGGCGTGATGGAATAGGCGCGCTCCCCCGCCGCCACACGGCGCGCATTCACGCGATGTCCCGCCTCGACGGCGGCAGAAACGCCACGAGCAAAGGCCTCGTCGCTCACGACGCGTCCATCGACCTCCATACGCTCGGGATAGCGCACCAGCTGCGGCGACGTATACAGCGCCGTCTTGAGCCCTTCGCCACGCAAGATAGCAGCCGAGAAACGCGTCGTAGAAGTCTTACCATTCGTACCGGCAACCTGAATGCAATCGAAATACTCATCGGGACGCCCCAACTCATCGAGCATATCGACAACCGTCTCGAGCAGAGGCCCAGCATCCCCAGAAATCCGCCCCGTATCAGCAGCAAGCCCCACAGCCTCATCAAACGAAAGCAAATCAAACGAAAAAGGAACGACATACGACCCAGAACGCTTAGCCATAACCCAAAGTCCCCTCAACATAAAAAGAGGCCCGTAATAAACAACGAGCCCCTCCCATTCAAAATCTCAGCCAAACACCGCTTTGCAGCGACCTGAAGGCCACAACCCAGTGGCCCTACCAGGCAGCGGACGCCCCCGTAACCGCTATGGGAGCGGTTTGGGGCTTTGCTCGATACAAGTTCCGCACGAGCCGAAGGCCACTTAATGTGGCCTTCGTGCGAGCAGGACTGTTCGCAGTAGCGAGCAATGCCCCAAACCGCGTCCCCCAGTACCGTCTACGAGAAGTCAGCCACCTGGGCAGTCAGCGCCGCCAGGATCTCCTTGAGCTCAGCTGCACGGTCCCTCTTCTTCTGGACCACCGCAGGCGCGGCCTTGGCCACAAAGCCCTCGTTGGCCAGCGTCTTCTCGCAGCCGGCGAGCTCCTTCTGGGCCGCGGCGATCTCCTTCTCCAGGCGCGCCTTCTCGGCCGAAAGGTCGACCTTGCCCTCGAGCACCACAAAGACCTCGACGCCGCTGTCGACCACGGCAATGCTCGCAGCCGGCTTCTCGACGTCGGTACCCATGACCAGCGAGGCGGTGTTGGCCAGCGGCTCAATCGTGGAGCGCAGGCTCTCGAGCTTCTCGATGTCCTCGGCACCGGCGCGCACGACCACGTCGAGCTCGGCCTTGGGGCTCAAGCGATAACGCGAACGCGTAGCGCGGGCAGCAGACACGACGGTGCGGCACAGCTCAAACGCGCGCTCGGCGTCCTCGTCAACATACTTGGCGTAGTCGGCGGGCTCGGGCCACTTGGCGATCATGAGCGCCTCGGCGCGGTCCACGTTACCCTCGGCGTCCAGGTCGAGCACGCTCGCCGGCATGTTGTCCCAGATCTCCTCGGTGACAAACGGCATGAGCGGGTGCATCAGGCGAATGGAGGTATCGAGCACAAAGATCAGGTTGCGCTGAGCCTGCAGACGGCCCTCGCCTTTCAGGCGGGCCTTGGTGACCTCGACGTACCAGTCGCAGACCTCGTTCCAGAAGAACTGCTGCACGCCGCGAGCCATGTCGCCAAAGGTGTAGTTCTCAATACCCTCGGTGACCATCTTCACGGCCTTGGCCAGGCGGCTGAACATCCAGGCGTCGGCCGGCGTCTCAACGACGGGCTCGCCGGGCGTGTAGCCCTCCATGTTCATAAGCAGGAAGCGGCTGGCGTTCCAGATCTTGGTCACAAACGACTTAGCCTGCTCGGTACGCGGGCTGTCGATAAGCTTCTTGGTCTTCTTGTCGATGTTCGCGTCGAACTTTACGTCCTGGTTGTTGGTGCAGAGCGTCAGCAGGTTGTAGCGCATGGCGTCGGCACCGTACATGCCAATGAGGTCCATGGGGTCAACGCCGTTGCCCTTGGACTTGGACATGCGGCTGCCGTCCTTGGCAAGAATCGTCGGGTAGATAACGACGTCTTTAAACGGCACCTCGTCCAGGAAGTACAGCGAGCTCATGACCATGCGGGCGACCCACAGCGCGATGATGTCGCGCGCGGTGACGAGCGCCGTCGTGGGGTGATGGCCCTCGAGCAGCTCCGGCTTTTGCGGCCAGCCCTGCGTGGCGAAGGTCCACAGCTGCGAGCTGAACCAGGTGTCCAGCACGTTCTCGTCCTGATGCACGTGATGGCCGCCGCACTTGGGGCACACGTCGGTGTCCTCGGTCAGGGCGTCCTCCCAGCCGCAGTCCTCGCAGTAGAACACGGGGATGCGGTGGCCCCACCACAGCTGGCGGCTGATGCACCAGTCCTTGAGGTTCTCCATCCAGGTGGTGTAGGTCTGCGTCCAGCGCGCAGGGTGGAAGGTGACCTTGCCGGAGTTGACGGCGTCGAGCGCCGGCCCCTTGAGTTTGTCAACGGCCACGAACCACTGCTCGGACAGCCACGGCTCCAAGGCGGAGTCGCAACGGTAGCAGTGCATGACGGAGTGATCGAGCTCCTCGACATGGTCGAGCAGATCGTGCTCCTCAAACCACTTGATGACGGCCTCGCGGCACTCGTCGCGGTTCATACCAGTGAACTCGCCGTAGCCCTCGACGACCACCGCGTGCTCGTCGAAGATATTGATCTGCGGCAGGTCGTGGGCCTGACCCATGGCGTAGTCGTTGGGGTCGTGAGCAGGCGTGACCTTAACGAAGCCGGAGCCAAAGTTGGCGTCGACGTGCCAATCCTCAAAGATGGGGATCTCGCGGTCGACGATGGGGAGCTTGACGGTCTTGCCCACAAAGGCGGCCTTCTCAGGGTCCTTCGGGGAGACGGCGACGCCCGTGTCGCCGAGCATGGTCTCGGGGCGCGTGGTGGCGACGACAATGTAGTCCTGGCCGTTGACCGGCTCGGTCAGCGGGTAGCGCAGGTGCCACAGATGGCCCTTCTCGTCCTTGTACTCGGCCTCGTCGTCCGAGATGGCGGTGGTGCAGTTGGGGCACCAGTTGACGATGCGCTTGCCACGGTAGATCAGGCCGTCGTGGTACCAGTCGCAGAAGACCTTGCGCACGGCCTGTGCGTAATCCTCGTCCATGGTGAAGCGCTCGTTGTCGAAGTCGACGGAGCAGCCCATGCGCTTGATCTGCTCGACGATGATGCCGCCGTACTCGTGGGTCCAATCCCAGCAGGCGTCGACAAACTTATCGCGGCCAATCTCCAAGCGGCTGATTCCCTCGCTCTTGAGCTTCTTGTCGACCTTGGTCTGCGTGGCGATACCGGCGTGGTCGGTGCCGAGCACCCAGCGCGTGGACTTGCCGCGCATGCGGGCCATACGGATGATGGCGTCCTGGATGGAGTCGTCGGTGGCGTGACCCATGTGGAGCTTGCCGGTCACGTTGGGAGGCGGAATGGTGACGGTGCAGTCGCCCACGCCCTCACGGCGCTTGTAGTAGCCGCCGTCGAGCCACTTCTGCAGGATCGCCGGCTCGTTGGTCGACGGATCGTAGTTCTTGGGCATTTCTTCCATATATCTCTCCCTTGCCCGTCGGCGTGTCCGCCTGCTTGGTTTTCGCTCGGTCAGGTCCTGGGCTCGCACGAAGAGCACATTTAGTGCTCTTCGGCTCGTGCGGAATCTACGAAAACCAAGCAGGCGGACACGCCTTAGGTATCGATTACTTCAGTCTGAAGGTACTAACTTGACAATCTCACAGAATAGCACAGGCATACCTGCCGAAAAGGGACAGGTTTATTTTGGTAGGTTTTATCAGGGGAAACGACAGTTGCCCATATAAAAACCGACCAAAATAAACCTGTCCCTAAATGGCAGGCCCCGCGGTGGTTGCCGCGGGGCCTGGATTCAAGCTATTTAACCGTAGATGCGTTGGGGCTGTTCTTCGCCCTTTACGGAGGCTTCGGTCACGATGACCTTGACGACACCCTCCTCGCTAGGGAGGTCGAACATCGTCTGCTGCAGCACGTCCTCGCAGATGGAGCGCAGACCGCGGGCGCCGGTCTTGCGGGCGAGCGCCATGCGGGCGATCTCATGCAGGGCCGCATCCTCAAACTCAAGCTCAACGTCCTCGAGCTGGAACATCTTGCGGTACTGGCGCACCACGGCGTTCTTGGGCTCGGTCAGAATCGACACCAGGTCGTCCTCGTCGAGCGCCTGCGTCTGGGTGACGACGGGCGTACGTCCCACAAACTCGGGGATCATGCCAAAGGCGTTGAGGTCCTGCGGAAGCACCTGACGCAGCAGGTCGTTCTCGTCGACCGAGGTGGGGCCGGCGATCTCGGAGTTAAAGCCCACGCCCTTGTTTCCCACGCGATCGGCGATGATCTTGTCCAGACCCACAAAGGCACCGCCACAGATGAACAGGATGTTGGTCGTGTCGATCTGCAGCAGCTCCTGCTGCGGATGTTTGCGACCGCCGGTGGGCGGAACGCTGGCCACCGTTCCCTCAAGAATCTTAAGCAGCGCCTGCTGAACGCCCTCGCCCGAGACATCGCGGGTAATGGAGAGGTTCTCGGCCTTGCGGGCGATCTTGTCGATCTCGTCCACGTAGATAATGCCAACCTGAGCGCGCTCGATATCGCCATCGGCAGCATTGATAAGCTTGAGCAGGATGTTCTCCACGTCCTCGCCCACATAACCGGCCTCGGTAAGCGCGGTGGCGTCGGCGATCGCAAACGGCACCTCGAGGATGCGCGCGAGCGTCTGGGCCAACAGGGTCTTACCGGTACCGGTGGGACCGAGGAGCAGGATGTTGGACTTGGCGAGCTCTACCTCGTCCATATCGTCATCGAACTGCGAGCCCATGTCGTCATCAAAGGCAGACACCGCAGCGCCGCCCTCGATCACGCGGCGATAGTGGTTGTACACGGCAACCGACATGGCGCGCTTGGCGTCCTCCTGGCCCATTACATAGGCCGAAAGCTCGTCATAGATCTCGTGCGGCGTCGGCACGTGCGTGATGACCTGACGGTCGTCCTCGAGCTCAAAGCCCTCGGTCTCGGGGTCCACGGCGGGCTGCCCAGCAGCCTGGCCGTGGTCGTTGAGGAAGCCTGGCAGCTTGCCGTTGCGGGCGGCGTCCATAAAGTCCGAAGCCAGCGACTCCTCCAAAATCTCGGAGCAGGCGGCGACGCACTCGTCGCAGATAAAGATGTTGGTCGGACCCTTTACAAGGCGGCGAACCTGCCCCTGCTCTTTTCCGCAGAAGGAGCAGCGGATGGGGTTGCCGTTCTCGTCAAAGTTGTCCTGCATGTTACCTGCCATCCTAGGCGTCCTTCGCGGCGAGATCGCGCGAGGTGACGATACGGTCGATCAGGCCGTAGTCGAGGGCCTCGGCAGCGGTCAGGTAGTTGTCGCGCTCGGTGTCGGCCTGGACCTTCTCAATGGGCTGGCCCGAGGCATCAGACAGGATCTGATTGAGCTCGCGGCGAGTCTTCTTGATCTCCTCGGCCACGATCTCGATCTCGGTCTGCTGACCCTGGGCACCGCCGCTGGGCTGGTGAATCATAACCTTGGAGTGCGGCAGGCAGAAGCGCTTGCCCTTAGCGCCGGCCGAAAGCAGCACGGCGGCCATGGACGCGGCCATACCGACGCAGATGGTGGAGACCTGCGGCTTGATAAAGTTCATGGTGTCCAGAATCGCCAGGCCGGAGTAGACCTCGCCACCGGGCGAATTGATGTAGAGCGAGATATCCTTCTCGGCATCCTGGCTCTCAAGATGCAGCAGCTGGGCAACGACCAGGTTGGCGCTGACGGAGTTGATCTCCTCGCCCAAGAAGATGATGCGGTCGTTGAGCAGGCGCGAATAGATATCGTAGCTGCGCTCACCGCGCGGCGTCTGCTCGATAACGTATGGCACGAGGGCGGAATCGAACTTAGCGATCATACGCATCTCCATTTCTCTCTTGCGGACCAAATTGGTTCTAGATAAACGTACGGTGCCCGCATGCTATGCATTGGCTGGCACCGTACGAAGCAACCGGATAACCGGTGTATAACTTTACCCCATCACGGGCGCACGCATGCGCTCGCGGGCAAGGTGGCGAGAATTACTCGGCGTCCTTGGCGGTCTCGTCGACCTCGGTCACCTTGGCGTTCTCGACCAGGTGATCAACGGCCTTGGAGCGACGGATGGACTCGCGGACGGCAGGCATGCGGCCATCGGCGATGAACTCGGCCTTGGAAGCCTCGACGTCCTTGACGCCGGCCTTCTCGAACTCGGCGTTGATGTCGTCCTCGGTGACCTCGATCTTGAGCTCGCGGGCGAGGGCGTCCAGAGCCAGGGACTCACGGGCAACGTCGTTGGCCTGCTTGTGCAGGTCGCCGATGAACTGCTCCATGGTCAGGCCGGAAGCGGGCAGCCAGGTGTCCAGCGTCATGCCGCGAGCAGCGAGGTTGGACAGGAAGTTCTGGCCAAGCTCCTCAAAGACGGACTGCTCGTAGTCGGCGTCCATCTCGTCGAGCTGCAGACGCTCGGCGAGGGCGGCGACGCAACGGTTCTCCTTCTCGGCCGGGAGGCGGGAAGCCTTGTCCTGCTCGATCTCGAGCTTGATGGCGTCGCGCATAGCGTCGATGCTGTCGAAGCCAAAGTCGGACTTGACGAGCTCGTCGGTGAGCTCGGGGGTGTTGCGGACCTTGATGCCCTTGACGGTGACCTCGACGGTGTGAGTCTCGGCCTCCTCGCCCTCCTCGACCTCGTCGGTCCAGGTGACGGACTTGACGTCGTCAACGTTGGCGCCGATCAGGGCCTCGTTGAACTCCTTGGGGTTGCTGTCGCTACCGGCGATGAGCATGCGGCCCTCGGCGGCGAAGTTGTCGGCGTTCTCGACGGCCTTGAGGTCGACGGTGACGTAGTCCTCGGCCTCGACGGCGCGACCCTCGACGTCCTCGAAGGTGGCACGGTAGTTGAGGAGCATATCGACCTGATTGTTGATCTCGGACTCGGTGACCTCCGCAGGGGGCATCTCGATCTCGACAGCGTCGAAAGAGGAGAGCTCAGCGGCGGGACGCAGGGAGAACTCGACGGTGTAGGTGTAGTCCTCGTGATCCTTGGCGAGGTCGAGCTCCTTGTAGTCACCGTTCTTGGTGGGGACGATGTCCAGCTCGTTGAGGACGGCGGGCTCGTTGGCGGCGATCAGGTCGTTGGTGGCCTGAGCGAGGGTAGCCTCGGCGCCAAGAGCGGAGTCGATGACCGGACGGGGGGCCTTACCGGCGCGGAAGCCCGGGAAGCGGTACTTCTTGGCGGTGTCCTTGTAGGCCTTCTTGATCGCGGCGTCGACGTCGGCGGCCGGGATGGTGACCGTAGCGGTGAGCTTGGCGTCCTTGACGTCAGAAGCGGTGATGTTCAACACGTTCCTCCTCATACTGCCCAGCTTATCTGAGGTGCTGGTACCTTTATGCAACAAAGAGTCGCGACGGCCGAAGCCGACGCAGGTGCGATGGTGCGGGCGAAAGGACTCGAACCTTCACGGGAATCCCACCAGAACCTAAATCTGGCGCGTCTACCAATTCCGCCACGCCCGCATGAGCGCACAGACTAGGAATGATAGCAGATACGAACGGCAAGCGCACGCACACGTTTTACAGGCTCACGACCTCACCACGAGTGCAAAAGGCGGGACGAGTTGCCCCGCCCCGCCCAGTACGGCTTGTTCGCTGACCCGCTACTCCCCCAACAGGGCCTTCTCGGGCGTGATGGGCAACGAACGGACCTGGTGGCCGGTGGCGTGCGCCACGGCCGAGGCAACTGCGGCGAGCGGCGTGTTGATGACGACCTCGCCGATCGACTTGGCGCCAAACGGGCCCGTCGGCTCGTAGCTCGGCTCAAAGGCCACGCGAATGCTGCCGATATCCAGGCGCGTGGGCAGCTTGTAGCTCATAAAGTTGCCGGTGCGCAGGCGGCCGCGGTCATCGTGCTCGACGATCTCGTAGAGCGCGTGGCCGATGCCCTGGGCAATGCCGCCCTCGGCCTGGACGCGCGCGAGCGCCTCGTTGATCACGGTGCCGCAGTCGACGGCCGCCACGTAGTCCACCACGGTCACCTTGCCGGTGGCCTTGTCGACCTCGACCTCGGCAATGCCGGCCATAAACGGCGGGGGCGAAACGGGCAGGCAGGCAGAGGCATGCGAGGTGAGCGCGTCGCCGCCCGCGATGTTCTTGACGCACAGGTTGGCAAAGTCGCACAGCGTGAGGTAGCGGTTCTGCTCGCGCGCGGCACGCTCGTCGGACAGGCGCACGTACTGACCATCAAAGACCACGTCGGCGGCGTCCACGTCCCACATCTGGGCGGCCTTGGCGCAGATCTTCTCGCGCAGCTCGGTCGCGGCGTTCTTGGCTGCCAGGCCCGTCACGTACGTGCCCGAGCTCGCGTACGAGCCGGCATCGAACGGCGACACGTCGGTGTCCACGCCGCGCACCACGATCAGCGAGCTCTCCACGCCCAGCTCCTCGGCGGCAATCTGCGCCAGGATTGTATCGACGCCCATGCCGTTATCGGTGGCGCCGGTGCCGATGGTAATGAAGCCGTCCTCTTCCAGACGCATGTCGATGCCGGCGATATCCACGTTGGAGATGCCCGAGCCCTGCATAGTGAGCGCGCAGCCCAGGGCGCGCACGCGGTCGCCCAGATCGACGGCCAGCGGCTTGTCGCGCCAACCGATCATGTCCATCGCGCGCAGCAGACAGCGGTCGAGCGCGCAGGCGTTGAGCTTCTCGTTGTAGTACTGCGGCATGACCTCGCCCTCGCGCACCATGTTCTTAAGGCGCAGATCGGCGGGGTCCATGTGCAGCATGTCGGCGAGCTCGTTGACGGCGCTCTCCACGGCAAACTGGCCCTGGGTGGCACCATAGCCGCGATACGCGCCGCCGCGGTTGGTGTTGGTGTAGACGGCGTCCCACCTAAAGCGGCTCGCCTTTACGTGGTTGTAGATGGGCAGGCTCTTATGACCCGAAAGGCCGATCGTCGTGGTGGCGTGCTCGCCGTACGCGCCGGCGTTGGACAGCGTATGCAGGTCGATGGCTGTAATGGTGCCGTCGTTCATGGCGCCCAGCTTTACGGTCATCTGCATCTGGTGACGCGAGTTGCCCGCGGTGATGGTCTCCTCGCGGGTGTAGCAGCAATAGCTCGGACGGCCGGTCTGCTGGGTAACGAATGCCACGAAGATCTCGCAGCAGCCCGTCTGCTTGGAGCCAAAGCCGCCGCCGATGCGCGGCTTAATAACCTGCACCTGCGACTGCGGGATATCGAGCGACTGCGCGACCATGCGGCGCACGTGGAAGGGCACCTGCGTAGAGGTGGTCACCGAGATGCGGCCGAAGGCGTCGGTCGTCGCGAAGGCGCGGAAGGTCTCCATGGGCGCAGTCTGCGTGGCCTGGCTGGTGTAAGTGCGGGTGAAGACGATGTCACTCTGGGCGAACGCTTCGTCTAAGTCGCCAAAATCGCTGGTACCGCTGCACACCAGGTTGCGAGCAACGTCGCCGCCCTGCGGGAACATAAAGGTCACGTCGCCCTCGGGGTGGACCACGATGTCGTTATCGAGCGCCTGGGTAAAGTCGAGCAGGGGCTCGAGCACCTCGTAGTCGACTTTGATGAGCTTGAGCGCCTTGTCGGCGGCCTCCTCGGTCTCGGCGGCAACGATCGCCACCTCCTCGTTTTGGTAGCGCACGAGGTTCTCGAGAATCAGGCGGTCGTAGGGACTCGGCTGCGGATAGCTCTGGCCGGCGATGGTAAAGCGGCGCTTGGGCACGTCCTCGTAGGTGTAGACGCCCACGACGCCGGGCACCTTCAGGGCGCGCGAGGTGTCGATAGAGCGGATCTTGGAGCGCGCATACGGGCTGCGCTTGAGTTTGACGATGAGCGCGCCGGCGGGCACCAGGTCGCCCGTGTAGACGGGACGACCCTCGAGTAGCGCCTTCGAGTCCTTCTTGGGCTGCTTGTGGGTGATCTGCTTGTAGGAGACGCCGTCGGAGCTCGTGTCGTTGACGGGCAGCTCGGGCATCTCGAAGCCCACCTGCACGCCGGACTCGTTGAGGAAGCGGACGATGGCGCGCAGCTGGCTCTCGTAGCCGCTGCAACGGCAGAGGTTGCCGGCCAGCTGGCGCGAGAGCTCCTCGCGCGTGGCGACGAGGCTCGGGTCCTCCTTGGCGGCGCGGGCAAGCGCCAGCACGTTCATGATAAGGCCAGGGGCGCAAAAACCGCACTGCTCGGCGCCTTCGGCAGCCATCGCCCGGGCGAGCGCCTCGGACTCGGCCTTGAGGCCCTCGAGCGTGGTGATGGAGCGGCCCTCGACGCGCGCGGCGGGAACCGAGCAGCTCAGCACCGGGTCGCCGTCGAGCCACACCGTGCACAGGCCGCAGTTGGTGGTTTCGCAGGCACAGCGCACCGACGCACACCCCTGCTCGCGCAGCAGCGCAAAGAGCATGGTGTCGGGGGCAATCTGAACCTTGACCTTGCGGCCGTTGAGCGTAAAGGAAAGATCGATGAGTTTGGCAGCCATTAGCGCACCTCGCTAGAATCGACGCCGGGCACGCGGCGGCAGGAATACTCGTCCGTGGCAAACTTGGGGATCTGCACGGTCTCGAGCTCGCGGGCAAGCGCGGCGGAAAGCTCGATGCCGGCGGCGCGACGCACAGCCTGGATGGCGAGCGGGGCCGAAATGCGGCGGCGATACTCGGCAGAGCCCCACAGGTTGGTGCCGTAGCTCAGGGCACGCACGGATGCCGCTAGGGCACGCAGCTCGTCCTCAGAAGGTTGCTCGTTCACCAGGCCACACGCCTCGCCCTGCAGCAAGGTCGCGCGCAGCGGACGGGCGCCCACGGTGACATGCCAGGTGTTATCCCACCAGGCGGCGGTGACGTTTAAGGAGGGGAAGTCGGTCGCGGCCTTGCGCACAGCCTCATAGCTCGCGCGGTAGTCGTGCTTAACGACCACGACGTGCTCGATCACGTCACGCACGTAGCCCATGTCCACGAACTCGGCGAGCGGCACGCGGCCGGCACCCGTCAGCTCAACGTACGAATCGAGCGCCAAAAAGGCCGAGAGCACATCAGAGAAGCCAAAGCGACCGTAAATGCTGCCGCCCACCGTGGCGGTGTTGCGCAGCTGCACGCCTACGATATCGTGGACGGCGAACTCAAAGACATGGTTGACAAGCGCGTTGAGCTCGGCATGACGCTCGAGCTGGCGCAGGGTACACATGGCACCGATGCGAAACTCGGTCTCGGTCTCCTCGATCTGATCGAGTCCGCAGGCCGAAAGGTCAATCGCCGTCGCCACGCGACGCGAACCCAGGCGCATCCAGATGCCGCCGCCCACAATCTTGTTGTTGCGGTTCTTCTGTAAGAGCTCATAGGCTTCGGCCGCGTTTCCAACACGGACGTAGGTACCGAACTTGAGCACGTTCTCCCCCATCTCTCCACTTGTCCAGTACTTTTAAGTGTACCAAACGAGGGGCCGCACACCGTTTTAGGACAAAATCCACCCACCCATCCATAACTTGCGGTGATATACGGACTGATTAGCCGTTCTGGGGCGCTAAACAGTCCGTATATCACCGCAAGTTATGAGGAATCCTCCGGGATAGAAAAAGGCTCCCAACCAGATAGCAGGAAGCCTCATAACATGCTATGTCAGGCAAGGTTTAGCAGACACCCTGGGCGAGCATGGCGTCGGCGACCTTCAGGAAGCCGGCGATGTTGGCGCCCATGACGAAGTTGCCCTCCTCGCCGTACTCCTTGGCGGTGTCGTCCACGTTGTGGAACATGCCGCGCATGAGCTGCTCGAGCTTGCCGTCGACCTCCTCGAAGGTCCAAGACAGGTGCTCAGCGTTCTGGCTCATCTCCAGGCCGGACACGAGCACGCCGCCGGCGTTGGCAGCCTTACCGGGCATAAAGGCAACGCCGTTCTCCTGGAAGTAAGTCGTGGCCTCGATGGTCGTGGGCATGTTCGCGCCCTCGCCGACCACCTTGCAGCCGTTGGCGACGAGCGCCTGGGCGTCCTCGAGCAGCAGCGTGTTCTCGCGAGCACAGGGCAGCGCGATGTCGCAGGGCAGCTGCCACACGCCACGGCCGTCGCCCTCGTGCCACACGGCGTTGGGCTTCTCGTCAACGTACATGGCGAGCGTGACGCCCTTGTCGTGGCCGGAGCGCTTCTTGTTGTAGACATGCTCGAGCACGGTGTAGTCGATGCCGTCGGGATCCTCGACCCAGCCGTGGGTGTCGGAGCAGGCCAGCACCTTGCCGCCGAGCTGGGCGACCTTCTGGACCGCGTAGATGGCGACGTTACCGGAGCCGTGAACGACGACGTTCTTGCCCTCGAAGGACTCGCCGCGGCTCTTGAGGTACTCGTCCACAAAGTAGACCAAGCCGTAGCCGGTGGCCTCGGTACGGGCGAGCGAGCCGCCAAAGGAGAGGCCCTTGCCGGTAAGGACGCCGGTCCACTCGTTGGTCAGGCGCTTGTACTGACCGAACAGGTAAGCAACCTCGCGGCCGCCAACGCCCAGGTCGCCGGCGGGAACGTCGGTGTTGGGGCCGATGTGGCGATAGAGCTCGGTCATGAAGGACTGGCAGAAGTGCATGATCTCGTTGTTGGACTTGCCCTTGGGGTCAAAGTCGGAACCGCCCTTGCCGCCGCCCATGGGAAGGGTGGTCAGGCTGTTCTTGAGGATCTGCTCCAGGCCCAGGAACTTGAGCATGCCCAGGGTGACCGTCGGGTTAAAGCGCAGGCCGCCCTTGTAAGGTCCAATGGCAGAGTTGAACTCGACGCGGTAACCGCGGTTGACCTGGACCTTGCCCTGGTCGTCGACCCAGGGGACGCGGAACATAACGATACGCTCGGGCTCGACGAGGCGCTCAAGCAGGGCGGCCTCCTCGTACTCGGGATGGGCGTCGAGCGCCGGCTGGATGGTGCCGAGGATCTCGGTCGCGGCCTGGATGAACTCAGGCTGCTCGGGATAGCGGGCCTTGAGCTCTTCGAGAACTTTCTGCGTGTAGCTCATGCTTCCTCCAATTGATGGAAAAGAAAAATGTCGTTCGAGGCGCCCCATGCGCCGCGAGCTTTATCGAATATGGATAATATCGCACTGTTGCAGCAAAGTTTCGCATAAGCCGACGAGCAGATGTTTCGTTTTGATTACGATGCAGGTAGAAGCGTTTTTGAGCACCCGACGCGCAAATCGCGTGTTTCGAAGCTGTTTCGTCCACGTGTCCCAAACCACCACATTGGGGACAGGCACCTTTGTGGTGGTGTGGTGGTTAGAGGACGAGTTGATGGTAGTCGGCGGGGGTTATGCGGCCCTCGGTGGCGGCGCGGAAGGCGGCGAGAGCGTCGCCCGAGAACGGCATGGCCCAGCACAGCCCGCAGCCGGCGGTAATGGAGCCGGGCAAAGGCATAATGCGCCCGGGCACGCCGGCATCCAGGCACAGCTGCTCGCATTCCATCACATCGAAGGTGCTATCGAACGAAACGATGATCTTGCGTTCGTGATCAGGGGCATCACCGGACGAGGCCTCGCGGTGCGACTCGCGATACGCAGCCGCCGCTGCCTCTTCCTCGGCCGTATGTCCACAGCCGCCACAGCCGCAGGTGCAAGGCTCGGACCCATCGCAAGTGCAAGGTTCCCCGGTATCGGGGCAAATATCATGTGACACGGCATCTCCCGTCATTGATGTGTGCAGATCTAGGTGAGCAGCTCGGCTGCCGCAAACTCCTCGGGCGTATTGACATTCTCGAAGCAGAGCGTCGAGCCTGCGACCTTAACGATCTGCGGCTCATCCATATAACCAGCCTGAACGCGATTAATCAGGCAGCGAATGCGCTGACGGTCGCAGGCGAGTAGCTCTTGGGCGACCGGCGCACACGCGTCACGGCGCCAGACGGCGCAAAGCGGCTCAATCCCCCGCTCCTCGCGCGGCACGCACACGTCGAGCGCCTCGACCTCAACACGATCGGCAAGCGCGGCGATGAGTTCCGGCGAGACAAACGGCATATCACAGGCGGCGATCGCCACGAGCGGCAATCGGGCCGCGGCCAACGAGCTCGCGATGCCGCGCATGGCGCCCGCCGACCCCTCAAGGTCCGGCACTATTCGCGGCACCAAGCCGCCAAACGCGCGCTCCTCAAGATAGGCAAGCTCGCTGGGACGCGAAGTCGTCACGACCAACTCGCCGGCAACTGGCGCCAGCCGACCCAGGACGCGCTCGATGAGCGGCTCGCCGCAAAACGGCATGCGCGCCTTGTCGCAGCCCATGCGCGACGACAGCCCGCCCGCCTGGACGACGCAAGAAAGATCGGCCCGTCTTACGGTAGTCATACGACAAAACACCCCCATCGGCATGCTCAAAACCCGGTGCGCGAGGCCAAACGCCATCTCCGACAAAGTAGGCAACACGACGACCCCGTACTAAAACAAAACAGCGCCTTTGCGGCACGCAGCAAGACCGCGAGCACAAAAGCGCTGGTAGCGTATGGCGGGAACGTATGTGAATCGAACACATCCAAGACGTTTTGCACGCCTCGCAACGGTTTTGAGGACCGCGGAGCCCACCGGAGCCCATCCGTTCCCAAGTGCGGCGGTATTTTACCAAACCGAGCAGTCAATCTAGCGCAGGGACCTCAGGCCGCCGGCATCCTTGTCGAGCACCGTAAAGCGCACGGCGTCTAGATGTTCCAGGATGCTGATAGCACGTTTGCGCGACACCCCCAGAGCCTCGCGCAGGACGCTCGTGGTGGCAGCGCCGCCGGCTGCCTCAATGGCAGCGGCAACAAGCTCACGCGCATGGGCCTCGGCAGCAACGGACAGGGCCACATCGCGCTCGACCTTCACGATTGAGCGGTTGAGCGAAAGCTCGCGCAGGGCACGCGTCATGGTGTCGCGATCGAGCTGCAGCTGCACGCCCACCTCGGACAACGTCGGCGCATCGAGGCCGGCCTCATCCAGCAAGGCAACGATACGCTCGCAGGCCTCGCGCACCACACGCGCGGCGGCGGCTGCAGAGTGCGGGTCGAACACCTCGGCGCCTTCGGCAGCACAAACGCCGCGCGAGCAGCCCTCGGCGATCAAGGCCGCGGCAACGGCATCGTCGGCAGCAGGCCAGGCAGCATGGGCGACGGCGCCGGGCGTAAAGCCCGTCTCCTTGGGAGCCGTCGCGTGCATGGCCGACAGGGTCGTCGCGAGCGTGTCCATCGCAGTGTCGAGCACGGCGGTACTCGTGTACAGCGCCACGTCACCCGCTGCAAGCGCACGCACCGTGCCCTGGTCCACCAGCGCACGCAACGCGGCCTCAACATCGCCGGCAGCCATATCCAGCGCAGTAACAACATCAGCAGCCGCCACCGGCAGCGCCTGCAGCGCCAGCCACGAATCCACCGCGCCCGCAACATCCCCAGCCTCGAGCGCCATATACAGCGCGCGCTCGCCGGCAGAAAGCTCACGCGAGCGACGGCAGCGCGATAGCAGCACGCGCCCGCCGCCGATGAGCATAACGGGCGAATACGACAGCACCACGACACGGTCTCCGGCACGCAGCGGCAGCGGATCATCCAGGCGCACCTGCACGGTACGGGTCTCGCCCACCGCCATGGGGGCCTCGCCCTCCAAAAGCATGATGCGGCCGACGACTTCGGCCGTACCGGCCATCACGTGCACACGCGCACCCGACTCGAGCACACGCGGCTTGGCGCCCTCGCGACCCAAATACGTAAACGTCATCATAAAGCGCATCGTCTGGCCAGAGCGGCCCGCCACGCCGAGCATCTCACCGCGATCGAGCGCGGCGACAGCATCGCCCACCAAGTTGAGCGCCACACGCTGACCGGGCAACGCCCGCGGCGTATCGCCATGCACCTGAATCCCGCGCACGCGACAGACCGTACGCGACGGCAAAGCCATCAGCTCGTCGCCCACCGCGACGGGCGCATCGTGCAGCGTTCCCGTCACCACGGTACCGGCGCCCTTGATCGTAAAGCAACGGTCGATGGGCAGACGCGGTGCGGCATCGGTGAGCTCGGCACGAGCACGGCAGGCATCCCAGCAAGCGGCAACCTGCTCGTCGAGCACCGCAAGAAGCTCGTTGATCCCCTCGCCCGTCTTGGACGACACGGGCACAATCGGCGCGCCCGCAAACACGGTACCCGACAAAAAGTCATCGACATCGAGCTCGGCAAGCTCGGTCATCTCGGCGTCGGCCAGGTCGCACATCGTCAGCGCGACCACCATATGCGTAACGCCCAACAGCTCCAGCACATGCACGTGCTCGCGGGTCTGCGGCATTACGCCCTCAACGGCAGAGACCACCAGCACGGCAACGTCGATGCCTGTCGCACCCTGCACCATAGCGCGCAGGTAATGCGCGTGGCCCGGCACGTCGACAAGGCCAACGATCTTGCCGCTCGGCAGTGCCAGTTCGCCAAAACCCAGCTCCACCGTCATGCCCCGGCGACGCTCGACCTCCAGGCGATCGGGATTCTTGCCGGTCAGTGCCTCGATCAGTGCCGACTTACCGTGGTCGACGTGACCCGCCGTGCCAACGATAACGGGACACTCCACCAGCGCTTGAACCTCACTCATCGAGCAATCGCCTTCTCAACGCACGCGACGAGCGTCGATGCCGCCGTCTCGATATCGCGGTCGCCAACGAGCGTGCGCACATCAAACAGAATGCGGTCGTGCGAGGTGCGCGTGACGACCGGTGTGTCGAAGTCCTGGACAAGCGAGCGCTTGAGCGCGTCGACCGTCAGGCGCTCGTCAACAAGACGCACGGCAACGCACATCGTGGGCAGCTCCACGGTAGGCAGCGAGCCGCCACCGGGGGTCGACGATTCCTCGACAATCTCCAACTCAACGGCACACGGGCAACCAGCCTTATCGAGCCCGGCGACCATACGATCACGCAGCTTACGGGCACGTCGCTCCAAATGAGCCTGCGGCAGCGTAAGCATGCTGAGCACCGGAATATCGCGATGGGCAACATCGGCGCCATCCATGTAGATGCGCAGCGTGGCCTCGAGCGCCGACAGAGCCAGTTTGCCCGGACGCAGAGCGCGCATGAGCGGATGTGCACCGCAGGCCTGGACCAGATCGCGACGGCCCATGATAATGCCCGCCTGCGCGGCGCCCAGCAGCTTATCACCCGAGCACGACACGATATCGAGCCCCGCCGCCACCGAAGTGGGTGTAGTCTCCTCGCCGCCACGAACCAGGATGTCGTCAGGCAACAGCGCGCCCGACCCCTGGTCTTCATAGAACAGCAGGCCGTGCTTATGGGCCAGTGCGGCGAGCCCCCTTGAGCTCACTTCCTCGTGAAAACCTTCGATGCGATAGTTGGAAGGATGGACCTTAAGGATCATCGCCGTATCGGTCGTGATGGCGCGCTCGTAGTCGCCCAAATGCGTGCGGTTGGTGGCGCCGACCTCGACAAGCTTGGCGCCCGAAGCCGCCATGACATCGGGGATGCGAAAGCTGCCGCCAATCTCGACAAGCTCGCCGCGGCTGACGATAACCTCTTTGCCCGCGGCATGGGTGGCAAGCACCAGCAGCACCGCGGCGGCGTTGTTGTTGACCACAAGCGCGTCCTCGGCACCGGTAAGCGAGCGAATCAGCTGTGCAGCGTGCTCCTTGCGCGACCCGCGCGAGCAGGTGTCCACGCTGTACTCGAGCGTGCTGTAGCCGCGCGCGACCTCGGCCGCGGCCTTGGCGGCCGACTCCGCGAGCGGGGCGCGGCCCAAGTTGGTATGGATGACCACGCCCGTGGCGTTGACGGCAGGGCGCAAGCTCGGCAGCGCAGAGCGGTGGGCACGCCACTCGACGGCCGAGGCCAGCTCGCGCTTAGAGCGTGGAGCGGCACCGGCACGAATCGCAGCGCGCTCCTCGTCAAGCTCGGCCGTGACAGCGGCATGCACCACCGCGTCGCAGGTCTCCCCCGCCGCCTTCACTACCGGCCACTCGGCAAGCAGCTCGTTGACAGAAGGAATGGCGCGCAGGCGGGCGCGCACCTCATCGGACATGTTCTGGCTATCGCTCATGTGCGGCCTTTCAAAAGAAACGTGGATCAGTCGAATACATCAGCTGAGTCAATTACTCGTCATTATCCTCGTACTCTGCGATCTTTTCCACGCGAACGGCGTTTTCCTGAGTAAGCGCGGCACCCGTCAACGGGTCCCAGCGCAGCGGTGTGTGGTCGAGCGGCCCGACGCCCAGGGCCTGAGCGCCACCGGCATCGGCGCCAAACGAACGCCCACCGGGGGCGGCCGAGGTGAAGATGCACGCCGGATGCAGATACGGCGTCGTCTCCACGCGCACGCGGTCGCGGCCCATATCGCTCACGAGCTCGACGATCTCGCCGTCGGCGATGCCCATATGCGCAGCAGCATCGGCATTCATCTGCACGGCATCCAGGTCCGATCCAGCCTCGGCGGCACCTTGGGCCGCGAGCCTGCGCGAAGTATGCGACTCAAAGGGACGGTTGCCGCTAATGAGGCGAAACATCCCCGGACCGGGCTCCACCATGGGCGCGATCCAGTTGGGTACACGACCCAGGCCGGCACGTTCCCATACGTCGCTTGCCAGCGCAATTTTGCCGCCATCCAAGAAAATCGCCGGATCGCCCGTACGCGACGGCAACGCAACACCCGTGTCGGCCCAGCCGCGCTCCTTGAGCTCGTCCAGATTGATCCCAAAAGGCGCCACCTGGGCAGCCGCCAGATCGTCAGACGTAAACCGGAAGTACTCGCCCGCGCCACACGCCTGCGCCAACCCGGCAAAGATCTCCCGACCGGGACGCGTATCATCATGCTGCACGGGCAGCACGGCGTTGCGGTAGAAAACGCGCGCGTCGTTGCGGCCCACGACCACACCCACGCCGCGGTCGGCCTCAAGATACGTCACGTCGGGCAGCACGAAGTCGGAAGCGCGCGCCGTCTCGGACCAGCGAATATCAATTGTCACGAGCAAGTCGAGCTGCTGCAAGATGTCCAACCAAGCCTGCGCATTGCCATAGCCCGCACCGGGGTTACTGGCATAGACGATGAGCCCACGCAAATCGCCGGCAAGAATCGACTGACCGATGGTCGTGCACAGGCCGCGCACCGGATCGACCAGTGGATAGCGCTCGGACCCCAGCTTGGGCTCACGCGGCACCGGCGGCGTCGCAAAGCGTGCGGGATCGAGGTCGCCCAACACAAGCGGCGTGGGCGGATTGAGCGCGCCGCCCGCATGCCCGATGCAGCCCAACAGCACATCGACCAAGCAGATAGCACGCGCGGTCTGGGTGCTATTGGCATACGCGATACCAATGCCACCATGAAAACCGGCGTCCACCACGGCAGCAGGCGCGGCGGCAGCCAGATCGCGCGCCGTGGCGGCGATCTCTGCGGCCGGCACGTCGCACATCGACTCGGCCCACTCGGGCGTCCAAGCACGGGCCGCCTGCGTCAGCTCGTCAAAACCTGTGGTGTAGCGGGCAACGAACTCGTGGTCGTACAGGCCCTCGGCAATGAGCACATGCGCAATGCCCAGCAGCAAGGCCAAGTCGCAGCCCGGACGCACGCGCAGCCAGCGGTCGGCAAGCGCAGCCGAGCCACTGCGCCGGGGGTCGACCACGATAATCTTCGCCCCACGGCGACGGGCATCGTTGAGCGCATCAACGGCCCCCATCGTCGATGAATCGACAATGGAACGCCCTAGGTACATGATGCAATCGGTATGCGCCAGGTCGGAGGCGGGACTATAGCCCAGGCTGTGCTCCCAGCCGGTGAGACGGCTCACCTCGCAGGCGCCGTCGGCACCGTATACGTTGGGCGAGCCCAGCGCATGCATAAAACGATACGCCCAGTAGCGGTCGAACGAGGGCACGCCGAGCGTCATGCCCAGCGCACGGGGACCATGCCCGTCAACAATCTCCCCAAGGCGCGCTGCGATCTGCGCGAACGCCTCATCCCACGAAATCGCATCGAACCCCGAACCATCAGCTCGTCGGCGCATGGGGTGCACAATGCGATCGCGCTCGTCAAACGGCATTGCCAGGCGATGCCGACCGCGGGCGCAGAGGGCACGCGCCGCGCACGGATGCCCCGGCACCGGCAGCTCGGCCACCACGCGACCGTCCTCAACGTGTGCCGCAAAGGCGCAATCGGCATAGCATCCCCCGCATGTGGTCACCACGGCGCGACCGTCACGCTTCGCAGCAGATGCCATCTCGATTACCCCTTTCATCAGTCAAACACAACAGGCCAAAAGCCCGGCAACGAGCCCCAGACCCAAAAAACCTCCCGCACGGCAACGCCCCGCGGGAGGCCCAACGTCAAACAGACGGTATCTTACGCCTCGGACTTCTTGGCGTAGATAAACCAGTAGCCGAGCGCGACCAGAACCGCGCCGCCCACGATGTTGCCCAGCGTGGCGGCGGACAGGTTAAACGCAATGCCCGCGGCGTTGAGCGCATCGGCGCCGGCGACGTCGGCACCATAGCCGCACGCGTGCATCACGGCACCCATGGGCAAAAAGTACATGTTGGCAACGCAGTGCTCAAAACCGCAGGCCACAAAGGCGGCGATGGGCAGCAGAATGCCCACGACCTTATCGACCACGGTCTTGCCGGCGGTACCGATCCACACGGCCAGGCACACAAAGATATTGCACAGGATGCCGCGGAAGAAGATCGTCACCCAGTCGACCGTCACCTTGCCGGCGGCGACGCTCACCATGGAATTGGCGACCGCCTCGCCGTTGAGCTTGTAAATGCCAGCCATGTACACCAAAAAGACGATGAACAGGGCACCGGCAAAGTTACCAAGCCACACGACGACCCAAGCCTTGAGCATCTGGACCAGGGTGATCTTTTTGCTCTTGAGCGCGCAGACCATAAGCGAATTACCGGTGAACAGCTCGGCGCCGCACACCAGCACGAGCACCAGGCCCAGGCAAAAGCACAGGCCGCCCACGACGCGCTGGGCGCCCCAGCCCAGCGTGCTATCGCTCAAGAACACGGTAAAGAACAGGCCGCCGAAGGCGATAAACGCACCGGCGAACATTGCCAACAGAAAGGCCTTAGCGACCGGCAGGTTTGCCTTGGTCACGCCGGCGGTCTCGGTCTTGGCCTCGATCGCGGCGGGCGCCAGGCAATCGGGAGCGGGGTACTCCACCTTGGAATCTGCCATGTCAATCACTTCTTTCCTATTCAGCAGAGGCAAGCGCTGCTACAGCTCCTGCCCCAAGCGGACAAAGTGGGAAAAGTCGTTGGCGGCCACGGCGTCGTACACGGCGTCGACGGCGTCAAAGACCTCCGGGGACATGGGGTTGTAGAACTCCGTATCGCCCGGCTGAATCCCAACGAAGACGATATCTTCGCACGATTGCTCAATCTCTTCGATCAGAATCGACAAAGGGAGCGAATGCGTGGTGAACATCGACTTACGGGCCACATCACGTTTGTCGAGCAAGCGGATGGCGCCGACGGGCAGCGCCATGTCGGCGGCATCGACCAAAACCAAACGCGGCGGACGCTCGCGCTTGACCTCGATGATGTCGTCCTCGGGCGTTTGCCCGCCGTCGATGGTGTACCAACCGGCGATGGGTGCGTCTTCCATCTTTTTGGAGAGCACGGGGCCGGCGGCGTCGTCGGCACGCAGCACGCTTCCCGCCGTGAGCACGATACCCGCAAACGGGGCGCCGTTCACACGTCCATCCACAACGTGACCCATTACTGCAACCTTCCCGTCAGATACACGCCCGACACATCGCGCACGCGCTCCACCAAATCGCGGAACTTCATTAAGAACGCGACCTGCTGGGCATGCAAGCCAAAGTCGTCGTCGAACACCGAGATGCCGGCCTTGGCAGAACCGCGAAAACCGCGCTCGTCGAGCAGCGCATCGCAGGCCTCGAGCAGCGACGGCACCGCCGCCTTGTCGAGCTGGCACTCGCCAAAGGAGCGGATGGCCTCGAACTTGGTCTTGGCCTCCCCCTCCGGCAACGCGTCGATAAGCGTATAGAACACGTTCACCGGCACCGACAGGCGCGGCTCAAAGCAGTCGAGCACGCCGGTGTGGTGGCCCACGGCGAGCGTGTAGTACAGCACGTCGCAGGCCTCCTGGGGAACGTCTTCCTCGGTCTCCACAAACTTACGCGTGAGCTCGTAGAAGACCACCTGGTCGGGCGCGTGGCCCAGGCAGGGGTCGGCGACGCCCTCGGCGGCCTCGTCGCTTGCGCGCGAGGCATCGCCAAAGGAGCCGCCGAGCATGCCGGGGCCCGCAAAGTAACCAGAGCGGTCCGTGAGCTCCATCTAGCGACCTCCGGCCAGCACCAGATCCTGCAGCGCCGAGTACACCTCAACACGGCGAGGATCATCTTGCTTGTCGATGAGCAGCGCCATGGCACCGCGGATATCGCCCTTGGGCGCGCCCTCGAGCGTATCCATAAACTCGTTGGCCAGGTCGCGGCCGTAACGGTAGCCGCTCATGGCGCGAGCTTCGCGCTCAATGGCAACGCGCAACTTGTACGGCACGCCGGGGTGCAGGATATCGGCCTGCTCGCCGGCGGCCTCCACCGTGGTCTCGGCATGGAGCTTTTGGTCCAGCAGACCGAGCGCCATGGCAAAGCCGTAGATGGTCTGCGCGGGGCTGGGCGGGCAGCCGGGGATGTAGACATCGACCGGCAGAATCTTGTCCGTGCCGCCCCAGACGCAGTAGTTGTCGTAGAAGATGCCGCCGGTGCAGCCGCACGCGCCATAGGACACCACGATCTTGGGATCGGGTGCGGCCTCAAAGGCGCGCAGGGCCGGCATGCGCATGGCACGCGTCACGGCACCGGTGTACAGCAGCACATCGGCGTGACGGGGCGAAGGCACGACCTTGATGCCAAAACGCTCGACGTCAAAGACGGGCGTGATGGAACCGAAGATCTCGATCTCGCAGCCGTTGCAGCCGCCGCAGTCAACACGGTAGACGTACACCGAGCGCTTAATCTTCTTAAGAAGGGTCGCCTTGGCCTTCTCGATGCTCTCGTCGAGCTCGATCTTGGTCGGGCGGTACTGGAGCCGCTCGGGCAAAAGCGTGGGTTCGGCCATGGTTACTCCTCCTTCGTTTCAAAATCCATGATGATGCCCTCGACCGGCGCCGGGCCGGCAGGAATCTCGGGCGCATCGGGGTTGAGCTCGCGGTCGATATACTCCGGGTTCACGCCGTGGCCGCCCAGATACTCCATGCCGGGGCCCTGGGGCTCACCGGACGCAAGCGTCTCGTTGGCAGCCATGCCGGCAGCGTTGCCGGTCTTTACGGCCGAGGCGGCGCGCAGGGCGTCGAGCTCGCGCTTGCACTCCTGGCACATACCGACGGTACGGGCGGCCTGGATGGCCTCCATGCCGCCGGTCTTTTGCAGCAGGCGCTTGGCGTAGTCGATCTCCTTATGCGGGGCAAACGGCTTGCCGCAGCGCGAGCAGTGCTCGAGCGTGTAGACGCTCTTGCTGGTGAGGTCGTCCTTGCTCATGACGGCCAGCTCAAACTCCTCGGTGAGCTTGATGGCCTCCATGGGGCAGGCTTCCTCGCAACGGCCGCAGAAAATGCAGCGGCCGTAGTCGATCGACCAGGTGATGGTATCGGCCGCAAGGTCGGTGTCCATGCGAATGGCATCGGCCGGGCACGCCACGCCGCAGGCACCGCAGGCGATGCAGAGCTCGGCATTGTGCTCGGGCTTGCCGCGCATGTCCTTGTTGGTGGGGAACGGCGCAAACGGGTACTTGACCGTCGCGTCGCCGGCCTTGGCGTTGACCTTCCAAAGCTTCAGCATATTAGAGCGCCTCCTCATCGAGCGGAGCGGCCATGGTGCCCTCGCCCGCAAGCGGCGACTTGTCACGCCAGACGTTCTCGAACTGCTCCTTGTCGAGCACGTGGTCGCGCTTGGCGGCGACATCGGTCACCGTCACGCGGTCGGTGCAGGAGTAGCACGGGTCGAGCGAGCCGACGATCAGCGCCGCGTCGCCCACGGTGTTGCCGCGGAACATGTAGCGCAGGACCGGCCAGTTGCTGTACGTAGCGGCCTTGGCGCGCCAGCGGTAGCACTTCTGGTTATTGCCGAGCATGGCCCAGTGCACGTCCTCGCCGCGCGGCGCCTCGGTGGCGCCGATGGCGTACTTGTGCGGGGTGTACTCCCAATCCGTGGTGAGGATGGGGCCCGACGGGCAGTTCTCGAGCATGGTCTCGATCATGTCGATCGAATCGTAGACCTCCTGGATGCGAACGGCGGTACGGCCGAAGGCATCGCAGGTGTCAGCCGTAGCGGCGTGCATCTTTTGGACGTCCGGATCGGCGTAGCCGTCGAAGGGATGGTCAAAGCGCACGTCACGAGCATAGCCCGAGCCACGCATGAGCGGGCCGACCGGCGAGAAGTCGCGAGCGATCTTGCGGTCCAGAATGCCGATACCGCTCGTACGCTCGATAAAGTTGGGCGTGGAGAGCAGCATGTCGACGAGTTCTTGAACCTCGGAGCGCAGCTGGTGGATGGTCGTGAGCGTGGAAAGCTTCTGCTCGGCCAAAATGTCGCGACGCACGCCACCGATCACGTTGAGGCCGTAGGTCTTGCGGTGACCGGAGAGCTTCTCGGCCAGGTCCATGGACTTCTCGCGGACGCGGAAGAACTGCTGGAAGCCGGAGTCGAAGCCCGTGTAGTGCGACGCTAGACCAATGTTGAGCAGATGCGAGTGCAGGCGCTCGACCTCAAGCATAATGGCACGGATGTACTGGGCGCGCGGCGGGACATGAATGCCCTGGGCGCGCTCGACGGCCTCGGCATAGGCCACCGAGTGGGCGCAGCCGCAGATGCCGCAGATGCGGTCGGCGAGGAACGTCACAGCGTCATAGTTCAGGCGCGTCTCGGCAACCTTCTCCATGCCGCGGTGCACGTAGAACAGACGGTAGTCGGCGTCGACAATCGTCTCGCCCTCAACGAACAAGCGAAAGTGGCCAGGCTCGTCGGAGGTAATGTGCAGCGGGCCCATGGGGACGAGCGTGGTCTCCTTGCCCTTGGTGTCGGCCAAGAACTCGTAGTTTTCCATGTCGCTCGCGGGAGCGGGACGGAAGCGGTAGTCCATGGAGTCCTTGCGCAGCGGATACAGGCCGCTGGGCCAATCGTCGGGCAGCACCAGGCGACGACGATCGGGCAGGCCCTCGGGAATCAGGCCGAACATATCGCGCAGCTCGCGCTCGCCCCACACGCAGGCGGGGACGAACGGCGTCACGGACGGGAACGTCATCTTAGCGGGATCGACCTCGGTGCGCACGGTCACCCAGCCGGGGTCCTCCCCCTCCATGGAGATGACGTAGTACACGGCGTAACGGCCGCACAGGCTGCGCTCATCGTTGCCGATGATCACGGGAATCCAGCCGTAGCGCTCGTAGTACAGGTAGTGGACGGCCTCGGGCAGCTTGTCCTGCTTGACGGTAATCGTCAGCTGGTCCTCGCACTGCCACTCAACCTTCTCGATGCAGCCCGGAACGGCGCGGCGCAGGGCCTCGACATGGCTCTCGCAGCGACGGGCATACACCTTGTTCTCAGTTTCAATCATTCGTTACTCCACCTCGCTCTGAGCGGTCTCGGTACCGAACACAGCGCGGTACATCGGCGTCGCGTGAAGTTCCTCGGTGCTCTGCTCGAGCACGATGCCGGTCGCGGTCTCCACACCGTGCACGAGAGGCAACGGGGTGGCGATGCCAAACCACAAGATCATGACAGCCAGGATGATTTCGGGGATAAGCATGAGCGCCGGGGCCTCATGCTTGCCCATACCCTGGGGCGCATGGCCGAATACCGACTTGAGTGCGATGCGGGTGAGCGCAGAGATGGCCACGGTAAGGCCGAGGGCGACCACGACGACCAGCCACATGGGACCGGCGGTAACACCGGCGACAAAAGTCAGGAACTCGGAGATAAACATGCCAAAGGGCGGGAAGGCACCAAGACCGAGCAGTGCCAGGATGGCGAGCGCGGCGGTTGCGGGGGCAACCTCGACGACGCCCTGGATCTTGGCCAAGCTACGAGTGCCAAAGGCGTGCTGAATGTTGCCGGACACGCAGAAGGCAAGCGTCTTGGTAAAACCGTGGAACACGCAGTGCAGCAGAGCCGCGGCGATACCCAGCGGGCCACCGATACCCAGGCACAGGGCGATAACGCCCACGTTCTCCACAGACGAGTACGCAAAGCGGCGCTTGAGGTCGTCCTGGCGAAACATCGAGAGTGCCGCCACCAAAATGGACAGCGTGCCGACGATCAGCAGCAAAAGTTGCGGATACTCGGCGCCCACGGCTTGGATAGTAAAGCCGTAGAAGCGCATGATCACAAGCATGGCGCACTTAAGCAGCACGCCCGAGAGCAGGGCCGAGACGGGGCTCGGGGCCTGGGAGTGGGCATCGGGCAGCCAAGTGTGCATGGGGAACAGGCCGGCCTTGGTGCCAAAGCCGATCACGATAAACGCAAAGGCGAGGCGCATGAGCGTCGGGTCGAAATGGTCGGCATACGGCAGCACGCACGACAGGAATGCGGCCTCGTGGGCGTTGGGAATCACGTCGGCGGCGTTGGCGTAGATCAGCAGCGTACCGAACAGGCCAAAGGCCACGCCGGCGGTGCAGACCATCGCATACTTCCAAGAAGCCTCGAGGGCCGTCTTGTTCTTGTAGATACCCACGAGGAACACGGTGGAAAGCGTGGTTGCCTCCACGGCGGCCCACGTGAGGATCATGTTGTTGGACAGGCACGCGAGCAGCATGGTGAACACAAACAGGCTAAACAGCGCAAAATACTGCTTGGCGCGCTCGGCGGGCATGGAGCCCTCCTCGATATCGGCCTTTACATAGGGCAGCGAGAACAGCCCCGTAAGAAAACCGATAAAGCCGATGAGCAGCACAAAGATGGCGCCAAGCGAATCGAGGTGGAACCACAGGCCAAGAGCGCTCGCGGTGTCGCCGCTCATAAGGACGTCACCGGCCGTCATAATCGACAGCACCAGGACGGCTGCGACGGAGACCAGGTTGAGACCGGCGAACACGTTATAGGACGTGTTCTTGGGCAAAAACGCCATGACCAGCGAGAACACCAAAGGAGTCGCGAGCAGGGCGAGAATCAACGTTTCCATGGACTACCCCCTCAGCTCGGACAGGTCGCGCGCATCGAGCGAGTGGGAGTCGTCCCAAATGCGACGCACGACGATGGACATGATGATGACGGCAAAGATGGCGTCGGTGGCGATACCGATCTCGATGATCTCGGGAGCGGTGGGGGCCAAAAGCGCGAGCGTCACATGGCTGCCGTTTTCCATAAGGCAGTATCCAAAGATCTGCTTCATGATGTTGCGCTGCGAGATGATGCAGGTGAGGCCCACAAAGAAGTGAGCGAAGCTAATAGCGAGCGCAGGCGTTGCGACCTCGGCCGTGGGCAGGCTGATCTGCGTCACGACGGCAAAGCAGATCGCGACCTCCACGGCGATGATGCAAATGGCCCACGCGGGCTTAAGGCCGGCCTTGAGCGATGCGTCGCTCGGCTCGCCCATCTTCTTGTATGCGCGGTTGAGGATATAAGGGACCAGGACGACCTTAGTGATAAAGGCAGATCCAGCCCACATAAGCAGCTCCTGCGCACCGGTGGTGACACCGAGCGTGGCGAGCAGTCCCACGAGCACCAGCGACTGCACCGCATACCAGTGGATGGAATGTTTGATGTTCTTGGAGACGACCACCATGGTGGACGTGACGATCAGAAGGCCGCCAAGGATGTTGACGATCGAATAACCCATGTCGTTCTACCTCCTAACCGATCCAGCTGGCCGAAAGCGGGCCGCTGACGATGACCATGATGATGAGCACGATGAACACGAAAGCCATCGCGCGGGGAAGCGGGGCTCCCGCAGCGACCTCTTCGCTCGGCTCGCCGGGCAGGCAATAGCCCATCCACTTGAGGAACCAGGCAAAGGTGGCGACGGTCTCGGCGACCATAATGCACACGAGCACCAGGATCGCGACGTTGCCGGCACCCACAGAGAAGCCGCCGGCGATGATCTGGAACTTCGAGAAGAACGTGTTCATGGGCGGCACGCCGGCAATGGCGAGCGCCGCAACACCAAAGCCCACGCCCGAGATCGGGTACTTCTTTACGATGCCGCGAAGCTTGGGCAGCATACGCGTGCCGAGCGTAAAGGAGAACGAACCGGCGATCAGGAAGAACAGCGTCTTGGCGAAAGCGTGGTTAAAGATGTGGCACACGGCGCCATCAAAGGCCAGCTGGCTGCCAAAGACCGAAAGGCCCAGACCAAAGAACACATAGGAGAGCTGGGCGATCGTGGAGAAGGCCAGCAGGCGCTTCATGTCCTTTTGCGGCAGGTACATAAGGAAACCAAAGAGCATGGTGACCATGGCGTCGATAATGGCGACCCAGCCCACGATCTCGGGAATCTCGCCGGCAGAGACGAGTGCACGCGCGAACACGCACACGCCGACCTTGACCATCGAGGCACCATGCAGGTAGGCCGAAACAGGCGTCGGCGCCTCCATGGCCGAAGGCAGCCACATGTACATGGGGACCTGTGCGGACTTGGCCCAGGCCGCAAACAGCACGAGCAAAAGGACGATAGCCTTGAGCTTGGCATCGAGGCCGGCAATCGCGGTAATGGCGAAGGTACCGGTGTGGGCAAACACGATGGCGGCGCCCAGATACAGGCCGAGCGCACCGATATGCGTGATGATCAGGGCCTTCATGCCGGCCTTCTTGGCCGTAGGCGACATGTAGTAGCTGATGAGGCCCCAAGAGCACGCACCCGTGATCTCAAAGAACACGAGCTGGCCCAAAAGGGTCGAGCTGTACACAAGGCCGGCCATGGCGCCGATGAAGGTCGCGAGGTACGCGTAGAAGCGACGACGCGGCGCGTCGGGATGCTCACGGTTATTCTCGCTCATATAGGGAATCGAATAGATCACGACAAGCAGGCCGATACCCACAAAGGCGGGCGCGAGCAGCGTGCTCATGCGATCGAAGGTGAATCCCATGACGAGGGTCTGCCCAAACGAGATCAGGGGGACCTGCGTGTCGGGCATGCCGGCGCCAGCGAAATTCGCGGCGAGGGCGATGGTGCAGACCGTCGAGACGGCGGCACCCAAAACGCTGAACCACTTGGCGTACGGACGGGGGAACAGGGCGACGAGCACCGAGGCCACCATCGGGGCCGCGATAGCGACCAAGCCGAGAAGGGACAGACTGACTGCAAATGACATTGTTTCTCCCTTCTCCTACACGCCGACGACCACGAAGACAAACGCCAGAACGGCGATGCCCACGACGGCCCAGGTCTGATTGCCGAGCACCTTAAAACGCGAGCGCGAGCAGGAGTTCTCGATCACGCCGCATACGACAAAGTCGATCAGGCACTTCACCAGGAAGATGACTGCGCCCAGAACAGCGGCGGTGCCCACGGTCGCGGGCTCGCCCCAGGGGACGAAGATCGCGCAGAACCAAGCGACGACCAGGACCTGTTTCATGGACATGGCAAGCTTGGCCATGGCGAGCGACGGGCCGGAAAGCTCGGCGAGCGGACCTTCCTGAAGCTCCTGCTCGGCCTCGGCCTGATCAAAGGGCAGCTTGCCGAGTTCCATGTAGCAGGCAATCGCAAAGGCGATGCCGGCGAGGATCACGGCGACCGGCGCGTCGATCGCGCCCGTCATGATGTGCTGACCCATAGTGGCGATGTCGGTTGAGCCGCACACCAGGGCGGCGGCAAACAGCGCCAGCAGCATGGACGGCTCGATGAGCACGCTCATGAGCAGCTCGCGGACGCCGCCGATACCGGCGTAGGCGTTGGACGAATCCACACCGCAGAGGGCGAAGAAGAAGCGGGCGAGCGCCAGGCTGTACATGATGGTGATGGCGTCACCAAAGACCGGGATGGGGCTTTGTGCCGTAAAGAGCGGCAGGCCCATCGCGAGCATAAAGGCGACGGCGAAGAACAGCGGCGGCATGATGCGCAGCGCAAAGCTCGCATCCTCGCTCTGGGACTCGGGGCGCGCAAAGAGCTTGGCCAGGTCGCGGTAGTCCTGCATGATGCTGGGGCCGCGACGGTTGTGCATCTTGGCGCGGATCACGCGGCCGAGACCGGAGAAGAACGGTGCGACGGCCATGACGACCACGCCCTGCAGAACGGCAAGTACGATGTTGTTCATGCTCTCCCCTCCTTAACCCATTTGCACGGCGAGCACGAGGAACACCACGAGTGCCGCGACGATATAGCAGATATAGATGCTGTAGTTGCCGCCCTCGAGCTTAGTCGCGAGGTCGGCGAGCTTCTCGACACCCTTATGCGGAGCATCGACGAGAACCTTGTCGGGTACGGGCTCCACAGCCTCGGCCACACCGGTGAGCTTCTGGAAGAAGTGCGCGATGGACCAGCAGACGGCCGTGCAGCGGTCGCGCAGCGTGTAGAGCGGCTGCATAAACCAGGACACCTCGGAGGCAAAGGTCGTGGCCACGACGGGCATATGCTCGTTGGGAGCATAGCCGCACGCCCACGGCTGGGACTTCTGCACCTTGCCGACGGTCTTGAGCTTGCGATAACCGCAGGCAAGGCCGACGAGCACCACGAGCGCAATGGCGATCGCGGGCGTGGAGGTGGCAGCGCCGGAGTACTGGTTCATGAGCTCCATGCCCTCGGCGGCAAACACGCCACCGTACGGATGCAGCACGGACGCGGCGACATCGACCAGCACGGGCGCGATCACGGGAGCGCCAATGCCCAGCACGACGCAGATGGCCGCGAGCAGCCCCTGCGCAAACACCATGGGGGCGGGA
Source organism: uncultured Collinsella sp. (assembly GCA_958432255.1). Classification (GTDB taxonomy): domain Bacteria; phylum Actinomycetota; class Coriobacteriia; order Coriobacteriales; family Coriobacteriaceae; genus Collinsella. The sequence goes on along the minus strand of CAUATU010000012.1, from coordinate 31,128 downwards.
ACCTCCTTGGCATTGGCCGCGGCCTCGGAGCGGGGCGCGGAGGCAAAGGAGACGCCATAGGCCTTGACGAAGCACGTGACGGCCAGAGCGCCGGTAATGGCAAGCGCGACGGCAGCGAACACGGCCACAATCATGACGGCCTTGTCGCCCTGCATGGCGGCATTAAAGAGCGACTGGTAGGTAAACCACTCGGACACAAAGCCGTTGAAGGGCGGGATGGCCGAGATGGCAAGCGCGCCGACGAGGAAGCAGATGGCCGTTGCCGGCATACGACGGAACAGGCCGCCCATCTTCTCCATATTGCGCGTACCCGTGGAGTACAGCAGCGCACCGGCGCCCAAGAACAGCTCGCCCTTAAACATCGCGTGGTTAAACGTGTGATAGAGGGCGGCCATCAGAGCCAGGACGGCGATGCCGACCGAGTTGAGCGCCATAGCGGCCATGGAGGCGCCGACACCGAGCAGAATGATGCCGATGTTCTCGACGGAGTGATAGGCCAGCAGGCGCTTGATGTCATGCTCCTGCAGGGCGAAGGCCACGCCGAGGACCGACGAGATCGCACCGAAGACCATGACCATAAGACCCCACCAGACCTGAACGCCCGAAGCGGAGAGCAGGTCGAGGCCCACTTTGAGGATGCCGAAGATACCGATCTTGATCATGCCGCCGGACATGAGGGCCGACACGTTGGACGGCGCCTCGGGATGTGCCTTGGGCAGCCAGCCGTGCAGCGGGATGATACCGGCCTTGGCGCCAAAGCCAAAGAAGGCGAGCACGAAGCACACGGATGCGACCGCGGGGCTAAACTGCGTGGCGCGGAAATCCGCAAAGGCAAACGAGCCGCCGGCGAAGTTAGTCATGGTGAGGAAGCTCGCCATGATGAGCACAAAGCCCACGTGCGCGATCACGAAGTAGAGCCAACCGCCGTGGATGGAGTTCTCGTTCTCCTCGATCACGACCAGGAAGTACGAGGTCAGCGACATGAGCTCAAAGGCGACCAGGAACCAAAACACGTTGTCGGCGGTGATGACGAGCATCATGGACGCCACGAAGGTGTTAAAGAAGAAGCCGGCGCGGCCCTTTTTGCCCGGGTACTCATCAAAGTAGTTGAGACCGTAGATCGAGCCGGCAAACGCGAGCACCGAGATGAGCGCCACGAACAGGCCGGACAGCTGGTTGAGCAGCAGCTGGAAATGGGCAAACGGGAAGAACACGATGGTGTCGACCGACGTGACATCGCCCAGCACGGCCTGGATACCGGCCACAAACGAAAGCACCGCGGCGACGGCACCGATTAGGCAGCCGGCGGTCTTGGCGGCGTTATCGGCCTTGATTAGCAGAACCGAGGCGAGCGCACCGATGCACGAGACGGCAAGCGATGCGATAAACAGCATCATGCTATCCATTGTTTACGCTCCCTTCTGCTTTCTCGGACAGGCCCTGGGCCACAGCGGTAACGTCGACGACCGGACCGTTTTCGATCGAGCGCAGGCGCTTGGCCTCGTCGAGCTCGCGATCGGCCGCGCCACCCATGACGGTCAGCGCCTTGGTAGGGCACGCCGCCACACAATGCGGGCCGTCCGGATCGAATGCGCACAGGTCGCACTTGACGGCGCAGGTGTACTGACCGGGCGCCCACGTAAGCAGGCTGCTCAGGGACTTAGGATACGAAGGCGTCGGGTCGCACATGCCTGCGACGCCGGCGATAGACGTGCCATCGGGATGGATGGCACCGAAGGGGCACGCGATGGCGCACAGCCTGCACCCGATGCACTCCTGCTCCTTGACGTGGATGCGGTCGCCATCGTGCTCGATGGCATTCACCGGGCAGACCTCGGCGCAGGGGGCACCCTCGCAATGGTGGCAGGCAAGGGCGGCCGAAATACCGCCGGTCTTCACGAGCGCCAGGCGCGGCGTATCCTGAAGACCCTGCATCCGGTGGGCGTCGGCACAGGCGGACTGGCATGTTCCGCAGCCGATGCACCTCTCCGGGTTGATGTCGATGAAGCGGTTCATCCCCACTTCCTTTCAAAATAACGGGCCGGGCTCCCGAACGTACGGGACGCCCGGCCCAAAAAGCCAACGAGAACGGGACTACACGATTTGATTCACGTGCGCCTCGTCGTCGAACTTGGCGGCGCCGGGCTCAACGTCCTGGGGAGCGGCGGCGTCGACCAGAGCCTGCTTGAGCTCGGTGTACTGGCGCTCGACTTCGCCCTCGGCCCAAACCTGGTCGGCGATAGCGTCGACCTGGCAGGCGGAGAACTTGTCCTCGGGCGTGTGCGAGACCGGGTCGACCTTGTGAATGGTCAGCTCGTTGCATTTGCCGATCCACCACTGGTAGGTCATGTAGACCGTGCCCTTGTTGATGCGATCGCTCACGTCGGCACGGCTGTATACCTGGCCGCGGCGGCTGTGAATCGAGACGATGTCGCCATTCTTGATGCCGCGTGCCTCGGCGTCCGCGGGATTCATGCGGACAAAGCCGGGCTCGTCGGCGAGCAGTGCCAGCGTCTTGCAGTTGCCGGTCATCGAGCGGCAGCTGTAGTGGCCGACCTCGCGGACGGTGCACAGGATGAGCGGGTACTCATCATCGGGAAGCTCGGAGGGCGCCTCCCAGTCGTGCGCCATCAGGTTGGCGCGGCCGTCCTTGGTGGTGAACTTGCCACCAGCGAACATGTCGGGCGTACCGTGGTCGTTCACATCGGTGCTCTTGACGGGCCACTGGGCGTAGCCGCCCTCGGGAGCCATCTTCTCGTAGGTCGCGCCCACAAAGTTGGGGCACAGGCTAATGCACTCGTTCCAGATCTGCTCGGTGTTGTCGTAGTGCATGGGGTAGCCCATACGCGTAGACAGGTCCGCGAAGATCTCCCAGTCGTGACGGCACTCGCCCTTGGGCGGAACGGCCGCGTCAAAGTGCTGGAAGCTACGGTCGGATGCGGTAAAGACACCCTCGTGCTCGCCCCAAGAGGTAGCGGGCAGGATGACGTCGGCGAGCATGGTCGTCTGCGTCATAAAGATGTCCTGGCAGATGAACAGATCCAGCTCGGAGAGCGTCTTGCGCATACCGGCCGAATCGGGCTCGGTCTGCACCGGGTCCTCGCCGTAGTTGTAGAAGCAGTGCACCTTGCCCTCGTCGACCAGGTGGCCCAAGTCGGTGAGCTTGTAGCCCTCCTCGAGCGGGAGCTTTTCCTCGGGCACGCCCCAAGCCTTGGCAAACTTGGCACGCACTGCCGGGTCGGTGACCTTCTGGTAGCCAGGGTACAGGTTGGGCAGCATGCCCATATCGCAGGAGCCCTGGACGTTGTTCTGGCCACGCACGGGCGCGAGGCCGGAATTGGGTTTGCCGATCTGGCCGGCAACGCAGGCGATGGAGGCGATGGTGTGCACCGTCTTCAGGTTCTGCTTCTGCTGGCATACGCCCATACCCCAGCCAATGATGGCAGAGGGCTTCGCCGTGGCGTACATCTCGGCAGCTTGGTGGATCAGCGCGGGCTCGACACCCGTGATGTCCTGTACGGATTCGGGAGTGTAGTTCTTGATGGTCTCCCACCATTCGTCAAAGCCGTTCGTGTGCTCGGCGACGAATTCCTTGTCGTAGAGGCCATCGTTGACCAAGCAGTTGGCAAAGGCGTTGAGGAACGCGACATTGCAACCGTTCTTGATCGGAAGGTAGAGATCGGCGATACGCGCGGTTTCGATATGGCGCGGGTCGGCGACGATGATCTTGCAACCCTTTTCTTTGGCTCGCACGATACGCCTTGCGACGATGGGGTGCGAATCGGCAGGGTTATAGCCGAAGAGGAAAATGCAGCCCGCATCCTCCATACCGGGGATGGAGCATGACATGCAACCTGAACCAACCGTGTCCATCAGACCGAGGACAGTAGGGCCGTGTCAAGTACGGGCGCAGTTGTCCACGCTGTGGGTGCCGATGCACGCACGCGTAAACTTCTGCATGACGTAGTTCGCCTCATTGCCGCCGCCTCGCGAAGAGCCGGTGGTCATGACAGCGTTAGGACCATATTCGTCAATTATGGCCTGCATCTTAGATGCGGTGAAATCCAGTGCCTCGTCCCAGCTTACGCGCTCAAGATCCGCGCCCTTGGTGCGACGGATCATCGGGTGCAGTACGCGAGGAGTCAAGATCTTGGTGTCGTTGATGAAGTCGTAGCCGCTCATGCCCTTAAGGCACAGCTCGCTCTGGTTGATGATGCCGTTGAGCGGTTCGGTACCCACGACCTGGCCGTTTTGGACCAAGAGGTTAAACTGGCAACCGGCGCCGCAATACGGGCAGATCACTTTATGCTTCTCCATGACACCCTCCTTCCTTTCTCTGCTACCGAATACTCGGTACTTATTTGACAATCATTGGGCCTGTCGCCCGACGCTTACGCCTCGTTTTCGATGGTGGCGCGGGCACGCTCGGCAGTCAGTTCTGCCAGACGCTCCTCGTCCACCAGGGTGAGGCCCTTGGTCGGGCACGCCTCGGCACACGCCGGACCGCCGGGACGGTCCACGCACAGGTCGCACTTGAGCACGAAGCTCTTAGTCTGCGAACCCACGCGAACGTCGCCCATCAAGACGGGGACCTGCGTGGTCGCCACGCTCACGGCGCCAAAGGGGCAGGCCATGACGCAGCTCTTGCAGCCGATGCAGTTGTCCTCGTTAACGCCGATGCGATGGTTCTTTGGATCAAAGAACAAGGCGCCCGTAGGACAAGCCTTGGCACACGGTGCATCCTCGCAGTGATGGCAAGCCACCGGTGCGGAGATCTCGTACGTACGCGTCACGCGCAGGCGCGGCGCGGCGATGTTGCCGGGAATATCGTGTGCCTCGATGCACGCCGCCATACAGGTTTGGCACCCAATGCAACGTGAGGAATCGGCTACGACTCGTTTATTGCCCATGTTGTTCACTCCCTCCTGAATCCCATGCCGGAGAGACCCTGTCGACGTTGCCCCGGACCGCCCGTGGTCCGGCATCGACGTATCGAGCGCATGCGGCGAAACAGGCACTTCGATAGAATTCCTCCAACGATATACAGGTTAAATATACGCAGTTGCAGGTGGCAAACTTGAGCATAGGCCCTGCAATACGGCTGTATTGCAGGGGTTTTGGCAGGTTGGAACTATTCTCGGATTGCTATAAAGGTGAGTGTATTACATGCGTACATCCAGGAGAGATTTCACGCTCGATTATAAAGGATGTAATACGTTTGATATATATTTCGCGCTCATTAACTTGAGTGCAATAAAGCAGTGGTTATAAGATTGGCTATTATCCAATGTTGTATTTGACTATTCATATTGCACGCTAGCTAAGGGAGGGCAGTGATGTCATCAACGCAAAAACGAGCCATCCTGCAGGTGCGCATTCGCGAAGAGGACAAACAGCATGCCGAGCGCCTCTACGACGCCATGGGCACATCGCTCGCCGAGGCTGTCCGTCTATTTGTCGCGCAGAGTATTTTGATGCGCAAGCTCCCCTTTCAGCCGGTCGCCGTGCGCTCCAAGGACGGCACGGCCGCCTATGGATTGCTCAAAGCATATGGGGACCCCAATCGCCGCTCCGAGGAGCGCAATGCCTGGATTGAATACCTAGCCACAGAAAGCGACGAGTCGGTTTTGGGTCCCGAGGAAGTAGATATCCATGAGTAGCACCATCATCGACGAGACCGTCATCCTGCGCTACCTGCTTGACGACGACGAAGTTCTGTCACCGCGTGCCGCCAAGGTCATCGCCACGCGCACCGCTCGTGTCTACCCCGAAATCATCACGCGCGTCGTGGTCACGCTGCGCGACGTCTATAAGGTTCCCCGCGTTGAGATTGCCGCGGCCTTGAAAAGGCTGCTCGATGACGTCATGGTCGACGAGCCCACCGTTGTCGCCCTTGCCGTCAAACTCTTTGGCAAGACCCATATGGACTTTACCGACTGCCTCCTCGCAGCCCGAACCGCCATCTACAACGATGATGTCGTGAGCTTTGGCAAGCCCATCATCCAAGGCATGATCGATTACCGCCGCAAGCGCCAAACCGCAGCCGAAGCCCGCAACCGCAGCACCGACTCCACCATCGACAAGCTCCGCCACCAATCCCGCCACTAACCGACAGCCAACGGCATCGCCCGCCCCTCAGCCCCATCCCCTCCTAAGTTGCGGTGAAATAGTTCCTGGATTAAGGCTTATTCGAGCTTTTCAGGAACTATTTCACCGCAACTTTCTGTAAGGGTGGTTTTAAGTGCCGCCGAGGGGCACTAATCAACCGTTTGCCGATATGTTTGGCTCTGACTCATGACTCTGACCTGCCCCGTCAAGCTTTTGGTCAGTTCATGGCAAGGTCTGGCGGACCAAATATGGGATAGCGTAGTGTCATTCACTCCCCCTCGAGACCATGGGGTCGAAAATGAGTCATGATAAACGCTGTTCCAAACCGCAAGTAGAGCTGTTCTTCCGGTTATTCGAGGCCCATCATGGCGGGCATCTGTTTGTAGCTACCAAAAAATGGGATGAACGCTGTGCCTACGCGCTCATGCAAAAAGAGATGATTATTCGACTCTACAACCATGTCTACGCTGATCCCGCGTATTGGAATGACCTCGGCGTCGAAGATCGCATCTTTCAATTGGCATCCGCTATTGCGGTCTTTGAACCGGATGCCGTGTTTTGTGGAGCAACGGCGGCACTGCTCTATGGCATCGGTTCTGCATATTCGCTTCTCGACAAGGTGCAAGTGCTGCTGCCGCGTTCCACCAGACGCGATATGTACGAATTCGTTGAATACCGACGCTGGCGGCCGGGCGACGTATGGCAGCTCGGCCCGTTTACGTTAACGGATCCATAACGCACGGTGGTCGACATCGCCCGAACGAGCGCCTTTCGATATGCACTAGGCTATGTCGACGGGCTGGCTCGTGAGTACGGTGTCGAGCGTGAAGAATTGCGTTCATATGCACAAGCGAACTGCCGTGGACTGCACGGCATCGCGCGTGCATTTGACGTTTTTGAACACATGGATGGCAGATCGGATAACGGTGGAGAATCCGAAGCGCGGGCGGCAATGATTCTGGCGGGAGTTGCCGCTCCCGAACTTCAGGTTGAAATCACTCGGCCTGGAAACGCCGGCTATTATTTGGCAGATTACGGCTGGCAAATGCCAAACGGCTCTTGGATGCTGGCTGAGCTGCATGGACTAGGCAAGTTTGAGGACGATGCCCAAAATGATCCGGAACATGCTGCGGCAAAAACCTATCGAGATGCCCTCGTGCGCGACGCGAACCTGCGTGCCATGGGCCACAACGTCATTCATTTCAAGCTCTCAGACACCTACGATGTCAAAGCGTTCGGCTCCATGATGCGCGGCTACGGTATTCCAACCACAAAACCCTACGCAGACTCCTGACCGGCTGCCCTCATCTTCTCGGCAACAGAACCCATCATCGACCCAGCCCGCTCGGCCTCAATAAGTTGCGGTGAAATGGTTCCTGGATTAGCCGCAAAAGCTGTTATCCAGGAACTATTTCACCGCAACTTAGGAGGGGATGTGGGGTCCCGGCATGTATATGAAAACGGCTCTGGCACCAAATGGAGCCAAAGCCGTTAAAACTATCCTATGGAGCGGGCGACGGGAATCGAACCCGCGTCATCAGCTTGGAAGGCTGGGGTTCTACCATTGAACTACGCCCGCAAGATATGGTCGGGACGACAGGATTTGAACCTGCGACATCCTGCTCCCAAAGCAGGCGCGCTACCAAACTGCGCCACGTCCCGAAGGTGTTGAGCAGCTAAGGTCTAAACCTTGCGTGTCCCAAAGCGAAGGAAATTATAGGGGAGACTTCCCGCCTGTGCAAGCGACGATACCCTAGCTCCTCGAATGTGCGACAAACCGGCTATGAACCAGACCAATCACAAACGCGACCACAGCAACCGGCGCCCACGCGGCGCCGATATCTGCCAGCGGCAACGCATCGAACGGCAGCCACGCGCCAGCAAAGAACGCATCGCGAACCGAAGTGATTACGCTCTGTACCGCGACAACGCCGCCGACCCAGACCCACACCTGCGGATGCGCGTCGCAAAAGCCGTGCACCAGGCCCATCAGTACCAGCACAATGGCAACGGGATACAGGGCATTGAGCATAGGCACCGAGAACATAAGGATCACGTCGAGGCCCACGTTGGAGAGCACGCACGAAAACGCCGCGAACACAAAGGCGAGAATCGCGAAAGGACGGCGCATGGCCTCCTCGGAAGCCTCCGCTCCCCCTTCGACCACATACGTCTCGCAGAAGTAACGCGAGCAGCAGCTGATAAGGCCAATACACACATTCATGCAGGCGAGGAAGAAAATCGCAAAGACCACGACCGTGCCGGCTAGGCCAAAGTGCATAGAGGCCGAACGCGCAAGGATCGCGGCGCCGTTGGTGGCGTCGGGCATAACCGTGCCGAGCTGCATACCGGCAAGCGCCAGGCCGCAGTAGATGATGGCCATGAGCACGCCGGCGATCACACCCGAACGCGAGATCTCGAAGGCCACGCGCTTATCGTCGGTAACGCCGAGCTCATGGATGGTCTCGGCGATGATGATGCCAAAGGCGAGCGACGCAAGCAGGTCCATGGTCTGATAGCCAGTCAGAAAGCCCTGCACGGCGGCGCCGGCATCGTAGGGAGCCTGTGGCGCGGCAGCGGGACCCAACGGCGAGACCACGGCGGCACCCACGACCAGCACGATGAGCGCGATAAGCGCGGGGCCCGTAATACGACCGAGCACGCGTGTGATAACGCCCGGGCGCAGCGTGAGTGCAAACGCGACGACGAAGAAACCGACGGCAAACACCAGGCGAGCCGTGCCGAGCGAAACGCCCTCGGGCAGCAGCGGCACTAGCATCTCGAAGGCCGTGGAGCTCGTGCGCGGAATAGCCAGGCACGGGCCGATGGCCAGATACACTGCCGCGACAAAGAACTCACCGAACTTGGGGTGCACGCGGCCGGCAAGCTCACGCGCCGTTCCGGCGAGCGCCACGGCGATAAAGCCCATAACAGGCAGGCCGATGGCAGCAATCAAAAAGCCAATCATGGCAAGTGGCGTGGCGGTACCGGCCTGAAGTGCCAGCAACGGCGGAATGATGAGGTTACCGGCGCCAAAGAGCATCGAGAACAGCGCAATGCCGACGGTAACGACATGGTCGGAGCGCAGGCCGCGCGGGGCGGATGAAGCCATAGGCACACCTTTCGGGTCGAAACAAAAACGGGACGGGCAAAAACACCCGTCCCGCAAGTATATACGCTCTAGCAGGCTAAATCGCGCAAAGCGTCAATCGCGGTGTCGACTTCCTCGGCCGTATTGAAATAGCCAAAAGAGAATCGGACGACACCCTGGCGCTCGGTTCCCAGCGCGCGGTGCATGAGCGGAGCGCAATGGGCGCCGGGGCGCGTCGCAATCCCCCACCCTTGCATGAGCGCGTCCGAGATCTCGGCCGAATCGATATCGCCCACGTTGAGTGAGACGATCGCCGAGCGCACGGGCTGATCAAACGCACCGTAGAGCGCAATGCCGGGGATTTCGCGAACACCGGCGAGGAAGCGCTCTGCAAGCGAGCGCTCATGCGCCGCAATCGCCTCGACCCCGCCTTGTGCCTCGATAAAGTCGAGACCGGCAGAAAGTCCCGCGATGCCGTGACAGTTAAGCGTGCCTGCCTCAAGGCGCGTGGGCCACTCAAGCGGCTGCAGTGGGTCGAAGCTGTGCACGCCCGTGCCGCCCATGGCCCACGGAGCCACGTCAATGCCCTCCGCCACGGCCAGGCCGCCGGTCCCCTGCGGACCCATGAGCCCCTTATGGCCGGTAAAGCACACCACGTCGAGCCCCATGGTCTGCATATCGATATGCGCCGTACCGGCAGACTGCGAGGCGTCGACGATCACCAGCGCACCTGCCGCATGCGCGATGGCAGACACACGCGAAACGTCGACCGCGTTGCCGGTCACATTGGAGGCGTGCGTCACCACCACGGCACGCGTGCCCGGCGTGACCAGCTGCTCGAGCTCGTCGTAGTCGAGCGCGCCGTTCGCGTCGCAGCCCGCATGCTCAACGGTCACGCCCTGCTCTGCCGCAAGGCGATTAAGCGGACGCAGCACTGAGTTGTGCTCAAGCACCGTCGTGACCACGCGGTCGCCGGGACGCACCACGCCGTTGATGGCGGTGTTGAGCGCCGCCGTCGAGTTAGGTGCAAAGCACACATGGTCGGCGCGCGGGCATCCCAGCAGGCGCGCAAGCTTGGCGCGGCAACCATGAATCGTACGCGCGGCATCGAGCGCACCCGAGGTGGCACCGCGCCCGGCATTGCCGAGCGAGCACATCGCCTGCGTCACGGCATCGATGACCGTCTGCGGCTTGCGCATGGTCGTCGCCGCGTTATCCAGGTAGATCATCGCACGACCTCCCACATATCAATCACGGTATAGCCCTCTGTGGGAACGCCCGCCGCGGCGAGTTCGCCGCGCAGCAGCTCCTCATCGGCAGGCAACGCCTTCCACGCCAAACCGCAGCCGGCAGCGACCTCCCCGGGCACGGGTATCGTTCGCCCGGGAAGGCCGCGCTCGATACACAGGGACTCGCAGCCCATGGCGGCCGCCGTGGTGGGAAACGTGATGACAAGCGCCGGGCGCTTCTCCCTCATGGCAACTCCAACCAATACGCTACGGGCGCACGACGCGCACGGCCTGCTCCATCTTCTCCACGATCACGTACATGTTGGTGACCTCGCCCACCGCAAGCTGGTCTTTAATGCCATAGTGGTCGAGGCAGGTGCCGCAGGTGAGAATCTCGACACCCTGCTCCGCTAGGCCCTTCAGGTCGTCGAGCACCGGCGAACCCTCGACGGTGAGCTTGGCGCCGCCGTTGTAGAACAGCATGGTCGCAGGCAGTTCCTCCTGCTGCGTCACGGCAAAGATGAAGGCCTTCATGAGCTTGTGGCCCAGCTCGTCGTCGCCGCGGCCCATGCAGTCGGTGTAGACGGAGATGACGAGCTTGCCCTTGCCGGCGCTGGCATCACAGAAGGCAGCGCCATCCTGCTCGGGATCGGCCACGGCAACGGCGCCAGAGGTCGCCACGGTCACGTGCCACTCGGCGTCAGAAACCTTCTCGACCGAGGCCGTGCAGCCCTTCTCCTGCGCCATCTTGGAGATGTTCTTGACGGCGGTCTCGTTATCGACCGAGGTCACGACGGTGCCCTCGCCATCGAGCTGCTTCAGAGCTTTGAGCGTCTTGACGACGGGCAGCGGGCAGGCATCGCCCATGGCATTGACTTCAATCTTGGTAGACATATTTTTTCCTTTCGAATAAATCGTTTTAGAACTGTACACAGCTCAATAAACGTGTCGTTAACGGACAACGTGGACGGCAGGACCGCCTGGCACCGGCTCGCACACGTGACCGACGACGGCGGCGATACGCCCCTCGGCATCCAGGCGACGCGCAAGCTCATCCACATCGGCAGCAGGCGCCGCGATGAGCAAACCACCCGAGGTCTGCGGATCGTACAGCGCATCCTGCATGCCCGGCTCCAGGTCCTCGTCGGCAGCCACGCGCGGGCCGAAGAAGTCCTGGTTGCGGTAGGAGCCCGCGGGGATAATGCCCAGACGCGCCATGTCGAGCACCTGATCAAAGAGCGGCACCGCCCCCGACGCAAGCTCAATCTGCACGCCCGAGCCCTCGGCCATCTCGCACGAGTGCCCAATCAGGCCAAAGCCCGTAATGTCGGTGCAGCCGTGAAGTTCAAGTCCCTCGGCCAGACGAATCGGCGCCTCGTTGAGGGTGCGCATCGAGTCAAACATGGCTGCGGCCTCGTCCTGTTCGATAAGCTCGCCCTTAATCGCCGTGGTGATAATGCCCGAGCCGATCGCCTTGGTCAGCAGCAGAACATCGCCCACGCGTGCGCCGCTGTTGGCGAGCATGCGGTCGAGCGCAACAAAGCCGCTCACAGACAGGCCGTACTTGGGCTCGTCGTCGTTGATGGTATGGCCGCCCGCGATGGAGCAACCCGCCTCGACGCACTTGTCGGCGCCGCCCGCCAGAATCTGACCGGCAACCTCGATGCCCAGACAACTGGGTATGCAGAGCAGGTTCATGGCATGGCTCGGTCGCCCGCCCATGGCGTAGATGTCCGACAGCGAGTTGGCCGCGGCAATCTGGCCAAACAGGAACGGGTCGTCGACCATCGGCGGGAAGAAGTCGATGGACTGCACAAGCCCCAGGTTCTCCCCTACGCGGAAGACGCTCGCATCGTCGGAGGTATCGAACCCCACGAGCAAGTTGTCGTTATGCACATTGGGTAAATCGCCCAGAACCTGGGCGAGGGCTCCAGGAGCCAACTTAGCGGCTCAACCGCTCGCGGCCGTCATGGACGTGAGCCTCATGGTGTCCTTAGCCATACGAACCCCCTTCCAACAAATTAACGACTTTAAGTATACGCCCCAGGCACGCTTCCCAAGAGACCGCCGACGGCTCGAACGTCGAAGGCGGAGCCGCAAGCGCCTGCGCGATAGCATCTGCCAGTGCGCGCTCAAACAACGGAAGGTCGGCCGCCACGGGCGTGTCGACATCCGTCATACGCGGCGACGCCACCCACGTCACGGGAGCACCGGGAAGCATCGCCTCCATCCAGGGACGAACGCCGGGCAAATCGGTCGCCACAACTTTGCAGCCGCACGCGAGGGCCTCGATCGTCACGAGCGGCAAACCTTCGTAAAACGAAGGCAGCACAAAGACGTCGGAACTGCGGTAGGCACGCACGAGTTCATCGCTATCCAGGCGCCCCGCCAGCGTCACCGGCACATCCGAGGCCGCGGTCAAGCGCTCGATACGCGCGTACTCGGCATCGTCCCCGCGGCCGCCCACAAGTACCAAGCCAGATGAGCGGACGCCATCGTCAATCGGCAATGACACAGCTCGAACCAGCGACTCGACGCCCTTTTTAAAGCAAATCTTGCCCACGTACACAAGCGATCCCGGCTGCCTCACCACGCTTGCGGCGCGGCAGAAGACGCGATGGTCGTAGCCCGTCCCAATCACGTGGATGCGATCGGCATCGACGCCGCACACCAGGCCAATCTGCTCAGCCTGCTCAGCATGGAGCGCAAAGACGGCATCGAGCCGACGAACCGCACTTACGATGCGATCGCGCTCGAGCGCATGCGAACGCAGCTGGCGCAGGTCGGTCGAATGGCACACGGCAACAACCGGCACGCCCCGGACGCACTCGCGCGCCAATGCGGTCACCAGATACAGGTGATGGCAAAGCACCAGATCGGGCCGAAACTCAGCCACCGCCCGATCGATTGCAGCAGCAAATGCCCGCTCAAATGCCTTGAGCATCGAAGGCGTCAGGTCACGATAGCGTGTGGAGGGATAGGGCATGACATCGGACATACCGCAGATATGAAAGGGCAGCTCAGGGGTGTCGAAGTCGACGGTATAGACAGGTACGCCCGCCGGGATGTCACCTTGCGTGTCGCCCGGTGCCGCGCCGCAAAGCACGGCAGCGCGATGCCCCGTCTCGATCTGCTCGCGCACGAGCGCGGCAAGGTAGGTGCCGCTGCCGGTGCTATCTGGTTTTTGTGCCGAGATATTGAGGATGCGCATGTCGCGGTACACCCCTAGGTCAAGGAGGCGGCGCGAATCGCCGCGCCGATGGCACCGGCAAAGCGAGCCTGGGGCGACGTGGTCACCGGCGAGCCCAACAACGCGCCCAGCCGCTCCACGACATAGGCGTTCTCGCACAGGCCACCGGTCAGGCAGTACGGGGCGCCCGCCGCCTGCCCGGCCATGGTCGCCACGCGCGAGACCACGCTGTCGATCACGCCACGCGCAATATTCTCGCGCGGCTCACCGCGACCGATCAGGCTGATGACCTCGCTTTCGGCAAACACCGTGCACATGCTGGATATCTTGGTGGGCTCACCGGAACGTGCAAGGTCGGCCATCTGCTGCTGGGAAATACCCAGACGGTCGGCCATGATCTCCAAAAAGCGCCCCGTACCGGCGGCGCACTTGTCGTTCATGGCAAACTTGGCCACGCGGCCACTTTTAAGCTGAATGACCTTGGTGTCCTGACCGCCCACGTCGATCACGGTGCCGTGGTCGCCAAACAGGCGCACGGCACCGGTGCCGTGGCAGGTAATCTCGGTCACGACCTTGTGCGCATAGGGCACGGCGACACGGCCGTAGCCGGTCGCGACCACACGCGCGTCGTCGGCAGCCACGTCATAGCCAGCCGCGGCAAGCTCGCCGCGCAGACGCTCGGCCGCATCAACCGAGGAGAACCCGGTTGGCTGCACGCACGTCCACGCCACCGAACCCTCCCCGTCGACCACAGCGGCCTTAGCCGCCGTAGACCCGATATCGATCCCGATCCCTATCATGGCCCTCTCCCAATCTAAACATCAAAGGTAGCGGCGCGTTCAGGCGCCTTGGCATCCTCCCTCATATGTGACAAAGGGGCAGTCCCTTTGTCACATACCATCACCTACAGGGTTTCGATGAAGGCAGCGATGCGCGTCTCGATCTGGCCCATGTCGCCGTTGCTGTAGTCAGTCTCGATCTTCATATACGGAATACCCGCAACCTCGACAGCCTCTTGCATGCGTGCGCTCTCAACGTTAAAGGTATGGCACGCCTGCAGCACGTTCTCCACTACGCCATCGACGTGGTACTTCTCGCACATGGCCAGCGTGTTTTCCATACGACCGTCGTTGGGCGTCATGACCGAGCAGTTGATGTCCAGGTAACGGTCGGCGATGGCGCGCAGGATATCGGGAGCCTCCGAGTCGATCATCATGGCCGCCGTGCGCTCACCCGAGCAGTCGTCCATGCACACGACCACGCCGCCGTTGGACTCAATGGTGCGACCGATCTTGTTGATTACGCCGCCCACTGGGCAACCGGTGATCAGAATGCGCTTTGCATCCGCCGCGACCGGGCGCTCGCCCGCGTCGTAGGCCTCGCGCAGCTTGGCAACCTTTTGCTCCAGCTGCTGCGTATAGGCCTCGATATCAAAGCTGAACGTGCCGGCAAACATGGTGCTCATCAGGTCGACGCCGCTCATGGCAGCCGGCTGGTTGGCCTGCAGGGCGAACATCTCGAGCTGGGCGGCACGCAGGCGATTGCGACGACGGACAGCAGCGCGCAGGTCATCGTCGGTAATCGTGATGCCGTAGAAGCCCTCGAGCTCCTCCTTGAGCAGGCGGCACTCCTCGTACCAGCCTTCACGCTCGTAGGCGCGATCGCGACCCTGCGGAAGATGCAGGATGTGCGTACGCTTGAGCTCGTTGAGCAGTTCGTACATCTTCTTTTTGCCGTCGCAGGTGGTCTCGCCGATAATCATGTCGCTAAAGTACGTAAACGGACACTTTTGCGAGTAGGCAAAACCGTACGTCGACTTGATGAGCGGACACAGATTTGCCGGCAGCACCTTCTCGGCCTCGGGAATCACCTCATCGGACGTACCGCACAGCGCCACGCTCGCAGCCCCCGCGGCATCGATAATCTCGAGCGGCGTATAGCTGCACAAAAAGCCGACCAGGCGATTACCCGCCTGCTTATAATCCTTAACGCGAATAAACGCCGCCTTGCGCTGCTCGTTGAACTCCTCAAACGTGCGCGGTAACGGCTGTTCCTCGATATCGACCATAGTAATTCCCCTCTCTTGCACCGATATACCGACAATTAAACAACAAACCCACGCCATACCCAAAAGGAAGCATCCTCTAGGGAATGGCGTCGATAAGCTCCTGCGTATACGGATCGCTCGGGTGCGCGATCACGTCCTCGACCGCGCCTTCCTCGACAAGACGACCGTGGTAGAGCACGCCAATCCGGTCGGACATATGCCGAACCACACGCATATCATGCGTGATAAACAGCAGCGCCACGCCCGTCGTGCGCTGCAGGTCGCGAAGTAAGTTGAGCACTTGGGCCTGAACGGACACGTCAAGCGCCGAGACCGGCTCGTCGCATACCACAAGGCGCGGCTCGCAAATAAGCGCCCGTGCCAGATTGAGTCGCTGACGCTGTCCCCCCGAAAGGTCGTGCGGATAGCGGTCATAATGCTCTGCCAGAAGACCGACCGAGGCCAGGGCCAAGAGCGCGCGCTCATGGCGCTCATCCGCATCGCGCACGCCGGCGATAATCAGCGGCTCCTCCAAAATGCGGCCGACACGGTTACGTGGGTCAAAAGCCGTAGAGCTATCCTGGAATACCAGCTGGATTTCGCGGCGAAACGGCTTGCGTTCGCGCTCCGACATCGTGGCGAGGTCGTGCCCACGATAGACAATCGAGCCGGAATCCGCACGCTCGAGACCACAGATCAGGCGTCCAGTCGTCGACTTGCCCGATCCGGATTCGCCAACCAGGCCATAGACCTCGCCCGGTGCGATCTCAAACGACAGATCGTCCACGGCGGTAAAGGCCTGACGCTTAAAACCTGATCCCGGCATGGGATACGTTTTAGTCAGATGTGAGACCCTAAGCAGGGCTTCGCTATCAACAGCCATGGCACTTCCCTTTCTCGACAAGCCAGCATTTAGACCGGTCGCACGCATTCACGGCAACCAGCGGAGGCTCCTGCGTGCGGCAGCGCTCGTCCGCCCGGGCGCAACGAGGCGCAAAGCGGCATCCACAGGGTATTGCCGTAAGCGGCGGCACTGTGCCCGGAATATCCGCCAGCGTGTCAACTCGCTCGCCTTCGAGCGGCGGAATGCTCGCGATGAGCCCCTGGGCATACGGGTGGCTCGGGCGCTCCATAAGGCCGCAGGCGTCGATCTCTTCTACGATTTGGCCCAGATACATGACGTGTACGCGCGAGCAGATGCTCGTGACGACACCCAAATCATGGCTGATAAAAAGCACCGCCATGTTCTCGGTGCGGTTGAGGTCGCGCAGTAGGTCGAGGATCTGCTTTTGGGTGGTGGTGTCGAGTGCCGTGGTGGGCTCGTCGGCGATAAGCAGGCGCGGGTGCCCGGCGAGCGCCATGGCGATCATCACGCGCTGGCGCATGCCGCCGCTAAAATCGCCCGGATACATGTCGAAGCGTGCCGCGGCATCTCGAATTCCCACACGCTCCAACAGCGATAGAGCCTCGTTGCGGGCTTCGCGTCGGCTCACCTTACGGTGGGCCCGCACCGCCTCGATAACCTGCGCACCCACCGTCATGACGGGGTTAAGCGAGGACAACGGGTCCTGGAAGATCATGGCGATGTCGCAGCCGCGCACCTCGCGCATGCGCTTGAGCGGGCGCGCGAGCAGGTCCTCCCCGTCAAAGAGAATCTGACCGGTATAGGCCATCTTCTGTTCATGCTCCAAGAGGCGCATGACACTCTGGGCAAACACCGACTTACCGCAGCCGGACTCGCCGACAACACCAACGATCTCGCCGGCATCGATATGTAGGTTGAGTTTGTTGACGGCTTCCAGCGCTTTGCCATCGCGGCCCACAAACGAGATGCAGAGGTCGCGCACGTCCAAAAGATGCTGAGCCATGGGCTAGTCCTCCTTGGTCTTGGGGTCGAGGGCGTCGCGCAGGCCGTCGCCGGCAAGGTTCAGCGAAAGCACGCTCGCGATGATGGCCGCTGCCGGGAAGAAGATCATCCACCAGGCTTTGCGCATCACGTTCTTGCCCGCCTGCAGGATGTTTCCCCAGCTGGCGTCGGGCGCTTTGATGCCCAGGCCCAGAAACGAGAGGGCGGCCTCGGAAAGCACGGCCTCGGCAAAGACAAAGGTCGCCTGCACCAGGAAGGGTGCCATAACGTTGGGCACGATATGCAGCCACACGATGCGCGCGATCGAGGCGCCCTGCACGCGCAGGGCCTCCACAAAGGGCTCCTCCTTGACCACCATCGCACGCGAGCGCACGATGCGCGCCATGCTGGGCGTATAGACGATGGAGAGCGCGATGATAACGTTCCACACGCTCGCCCCCATCATCGCCATGAGCGCGATGGCCAGCAGCACGCCCGGAATGGACATAAGGCCATCGCAGATGCGCATGAGAATATGATCGAGTCTCTCGTTGTAGCACGCGTAGGCGCCGATCACCAAACCGAGCGCACTCGTCGCAAGCGTGACGGCAATACCGACGCCAAGCGACACGCGCGCGCCCGCGATGACGCGGGCAAGCAGGTCGCGGCCAAAGTCATCGCAGCCAAAGGGATGCGCGGGCGAAGGTGCCGAAAGTCGCAACGTCATCTCCTGCGCATTGGGATTAACCGTCCACACCAGCGGACCGACGAGCGCGATCAGCGCAATCGCCAGGAAAATGAAGCCGCCGACCACAAACCCCTTGTTGGCAAGAGCCTTCTTAAAGTTTGTCATCATGCATCGCCCCATTTGCGAGCGCGCGGGTCAAAAGCGCCGTAGGCAAGGTCGACGGCCAGATTGATCACCGAATTCAACAAGGCGATGACCAGCAGCACGCCCTGAATCACCGGATAGTCGCGACGCTCGATAGAGCTCGTGACCAGCTGGCCCAAACCGGGGATGTTAAAAATGGCCTCAGTCACCACGGCGCCCGTAATCAGGGCGCCAAAAGAATAGCCGACCGAGGTGAGAATCGGCAGCGCTGCGTTGCGCAGGGCATGGGCCAGCACCACGCGAACCTCGGAGACGCCCTTGGCACGCGCCGTCTTGACGCAGTCAAGCTGCATGGCCTCGATAACGCTCGAACGGGTCATGCGCATGAGCAGGGCCGCCTGCACGCATCCAAGCGATATGGCCGGCAACGCAAGATAGCGTAAATGGCTGAACCAGCCCTTCGATAGCGGCGCATAGCCGGCCACCGGAAACACACGCAACGTGACGGCAAACAGCCACATAAGCATGAGCGCCATAAAAAGCCGGGTATCGCCACGCCCAAAAGAGCAACGACACGCAAGACCGCGTCGGTGCGCGACCCATGTTTGAGGGCAGCGACGACGCCGCAGGGCAGTGCAATCAGCAGCGCGATGAGCTGTGCCAGAAGCGCGAGCGATAGCGTGGGGCCAAAGTGCTCGGCGATCGCCTGCGTTACGGGCTGGCGCATAAAATACGAATCGCCCAGGTCGCCGGTAAGCACGCCGCCCATCCACTCAACGTAGCGCTGCGGCAGCGGCTCGTTGAGTCCCAGGCTATCGTTGACGCGTTCGATCTGGTCGGCCGAAGCCTCCATGCCGAGCATCGAAGAGGCCGGGTCACCCGGTGTGAGATAGATAATCAAAAACACGACGACCGAGATGATGAGCATCACCGGAATCATCGCGCCTATACGTTTGAGCGTGTACTTCAACATGCGAGGCGTCTATTTCCCCTCTGAACGTGGACAGGGCGTGGCGGCCACAGGGGACCAGACCCCTCCAGCCGCCACGCCATCTATTGCATTACTCCGGACGCTTGGCGTTCCAGATGATGGCGCCGTCGAGCACCTCGACGTCCTCGACGTCTGCCTGGGTGCCCGTGATGGAAGCGTAGTGGCAAAGCGGCTCGATGACGGCGATCTCATAGAGGCGCTCCTGAGCCTCGGCCCACTTCTTGGCCGCGGCGTCGGTGTCCTCGGCGGTGCGGGTCTCGGCCACGAGCTTGAGCGCCTTCTCGTCGGACAGGCCATAGAAGGCCTTGGAGGCCGAGAGGGACTGGGCCGGGATGGGCTTGTAGTTGGTGGAGGCCACAAAGAGGTCCCACTGCTCGGGCTTGCCGGAGCGGATGTCCATGAAGGTCGCGAACTCGTAGCTGTCGACCTCGGCGGTGAAGCCGGCCTTCTCGAGCTGCTCCTGCAGCGCGACGGTGGCGTTGTACATATCCTTGTAGTCGGGGGTGGTCAGCAGCTTGACCGTCTCACCGGCATAGGAGGTCTTGGCCAGGGCCTTCTTGGCGGCCTTGGCGTCGGCCCGGTTAAAGTACTTCTTGCCCGCGTCGGTCGCCCACTGAGTGTTCTCGGGGTTGCCAAGGTTGGGATCGATGTTGAAGAGCTCCTTCTCGCCATAGGCGGCAAGAGCGGCCGCCTCGCAGTCGATAGCCATGAGGGCGCACTTGCGGATCTCCTCGTCGGCGAAGACGCCCTCGTTCATGTTGAGGAAAGCGGTCAGAACGCCGGCGTTATGGGCGTAGAGCTTAACGTCGTCGTTGCCGTCGAAGTCGTGGTAGTTCTCGGTGGGAATCTCGCCGGCGATATCGTACTCGCCGGTCTCAAACCCGCTCACGCGCGTGGAGGCCTCGGTCACGAACTGATAGTAGATGTCCTTGGTGGGCGCGGAGACCTTGCCGGTGTAGCCCGAAGCCTTGCCGTGGGCGGCGACATAGTCCTCGTAGCGGGTGAGATGGATGTACTGGTCCTGCTTCCACTCCACAAGCTTGTAGGCACCGGTACCCACGTACTCGGTCACGCCGGTATCGCCCGCGGCCTCGATGACCTCGGAGGGGAAGATGCCCGGATACTGGGAGTGGTTGCCCAGGATGATCAGAAAGTCGATGGCGGGCTCGGTCAGCGTGCAGGTGACCTCGTGGTCGCCCGTGGCGGCGAAGGTGGCGCCGGGCAGCAGGCTCGCGGCGCGGTCGTTGACGGTGAGCCAGCGGTTCATCGAGGCCACGACGTCCTCGGAGCCAAACTCCTTGCCGTTGTGGAAGGTGACGCCCTCGCGCAGCTTGATGGTGTAGGTCAGGCCGTCGTCGGAGACCTCATAGCCCTTGGCCAGCACGGGCTGGGGCTCGTAGTCGCTATCGAGGCCAAAGAGCGGCTCGACGACGTTGCAGATGATGTCCATAGTCACAAGCGACGACGTGGTGTGCGGATCGAGGCCGTCCGGGCTCGCCGGGAGCGCGATCTGTAGCTCGTCACGGTACTCCACATCCTGGCCGGAGGCAGCGGCGCTACCGCTCTCGGCGCCCGAACCGCCGCAGCCGGTGAGGCCGAGGCCCGCCATGGCGCACAGGGCAGCGGAGCCGGTCAGAAAACCGCGACGGGAGACGCCCGCCTTGAAAAGGTCGTTGTTCATTGAGTTCCTTTCGTGTCTGAACAAACGGACAGAATCTGCCGGGACGGCGGAAATCCCTGCCCCGGCAGCTATGCGAGGCCAATCGGCGCCCTGCGGTGCATCCGGACACTGACCGGCATGGCAACAGAGAAATCCCTATCGCGTGGATAGGAACACCCGGCGGTACAGCTTGGCGCAGGTGCGGCTAAATCGTCTCGAGGAAGGCCTCGATGCGGGTCTGGAGCTGACCGGCATCCTCGCCGGCGTAGTCGGTCGTGATGTGCATAAACGGAATGCCCGCCTCCTCGGCGGCCTTCTCCACGGCAAACGACTCCATCTCGTAGAGCGTGCAGAACTGCAGGGCCACGTCGACGATACCGTCGGCATGCAGGTCCTTGGCCATCTGGACAATGTCCTTCATACGCTGGTCGTTGGGCGTAAAGACAGCACAGTTGATCTTAAAGTAGCGCTCGGCGATGGCGTCGAGCATCTCGTCGACCGTCTCGCCGGACTCGTCGACCAGGTCCTTGTAGTAGCGCGAGCCCGTGCAGGACTCCTCGCCCACCACAACGCCGCCGGCCTTCTCGATAAGGTTGAACAGCTTCCAGTTGGGCACGGCCATGGGCGTACCGGTGTACAGGATGCGCTTGGTCCCCTTGGGTGCCACGCCCTCGCCGGCCTCGACACGCTGCTCGCACTCAGCCGCCATATCGTTGATGGCTCCGGTCAGACGCGGTGTGTCGTCCATAAAGGCGGCCTGAACGGTCAGCAGGCTGTCGAGACCGCTGATGGGCGCAGGGTCGGCAGCGCGGGTCGCAGCGAGGCGCTGCAGGGCGCGGCGCTTCTCATTGACGGCGTGGATGGCAGCCTTCAGGCCCTCGGGCGTAATCTTGACGCCGCACTCGTCCTCGATCTTGGCGGCGAGCTTCTTGACCTCGGCCTTCCAGGTCACGAGCGTCGACTCGTCGTGCACGTTGGGAATATCCATGACGTACATGTTCTTTTGCGTGGCAAAGAACTCGTAGGCTTTCTTCTTACCGTCGCAGGTGTTCTCGCCTACCACCAGGTCACTCGACTCAATGTAGGGGCAGACCTCGCCCAGCTTAAAGCCGGCAAAGCTCTTGATAAGCGGGCAGGTGTTGCGCGGCAGGTGCTCCTCGACCTTATCGGTTGCCCAATCGGCACCCGAGCACAGGCCCACGGGAATGCCGTCACAGGCAAGCACGATCTCCTCGGGCACGTACACGCAGAACGAGCCGACGATCTTGGTGGCCTCGCCGGCCTCCTTCTTGTCGAGCATCTCCTTAATACGGCCGCTATGGATGTTGGTGGCCACAAAGTCCAGGTAGGACGTGGACTTGGGGCGATTGTGCTGCATCAGAAACATATCGCCGTACATCTGACCCACGGCGCCCAGCAGCATGTCGTGGTCGGCAAGATTCATGCCGAGGCTCTCCCACATCGGATGGAAATCGAATTCTTCAGCCATGACGGTTCCCCTCTCGAACCAAAATTGAATAGCTACGGTATTGCTGCACGGTGGGTGGCGAAAACCCAGCCGCGCCTAAACCCGGAATTTTAGGGAACCTGCTTTGCGGTCGATTATTTAGTTGTTCGTCGTCTCTCCCGGAGCCGTGAACATACCTGCTCATATGCGACTCCGAGCTATATATAGGGCACGCGCGGCAACGCGGCGAATGTATGTCGTCTGCGGCATGTGCGCACCCTCCTTTACAAGTTAAGGTCAACTATATCAACGGTCATCGTCCAGACGAACACCGTTGACATTCGTACGACAGCGTCGTGCGTCGTCGTTTAATAAAAAATTATCTTGATTGGTAAGAGTTTGTCGTCCCTCATTCGGCGAGCGGCAAGACAAAGCCGCCGAGGCTTATATCCCCGACGGCATTACCCGGCGCTATCGACAAACCAAATGGATCCTGCTGGCATCAAAATGCATGCGCAGCGTCTCGCCTGCTTGCGGCAGCGCGTCGACAGACATGCCCACCTTGTTGACCTTCCACTGCAGACGCGTGGGCGCATCGACGCGCGGCACGTCCAGCAACACCAGCCGCTCAAAGCGCGAATCACTCACGCGGGCCACGTGCAAGTCATAGCTGTTGCGGCCCCGCTCAGCGCGATTGTCAACATGGAAGTAGCTTGCGCGAATACCCAGGTACGCCACGTCATCGGGAATCTCGCGACCCACGTTAAAGGTCATGCCCCAGTCGAGGGCCTCAACTTCTTCGTCGCCGATCTTGCGCGCCCGGCTTGTGTTCTTGCAGCCCGTCAGGCGCAGCGCCGCCAGCGTCTGCGGACGGCGGACCACATCCTCAACGGAGCCAGTCTCCTCAACATGCCCGTCGTGCATCACGCAGATGCGCTGGCACAGGCGGCACGCCTCGTCGATGTCGTGGCTCACGTAGAGCACGGTGCGGTTACAGACGTCGAACAGGTCGAGCATGTTCTGCTCGAGTGCGCTCTTAAGATAGGAATCGAGCGCGCTCATGGGCTCGTCGAACATAAAGATGCCCGGATGCGCCGCCACCATACGGGCAAGCGCCACGCGTTGCTGCTGCCCGCCCGAAAGGCGCGCGGGATATCGGTCGGCAAAATCGGCCAGACCGAAAATGCCCAGATAGCGCTCGGCGAGCTTTTTGCGCGCGGCGGCGTCGCCCGCATCCTTTACACCGGCACATACGTTATCGGCCACCGTCATGTTGGGAAACAGCTGATAGTTTTGGAACAGCAGGGCGCATTTTCGCTCCTGGGGCGACAGGTTGATGCCCGCCGCCGAGTCAAAAAAGGTCACGCCGTTGACAACGATCTTACCCTCGTCGGGCGTCTCCACACCGGCGATGCAGCGCAGCGTACAGCTCTTGCCGCAACCCGAGGCGCCCAGCAGGGCCACGCGCTCCTCGCCGGCCTCAAGCTGCATGTCGAGCACAAACCCGGGATAACGTTTATTGATATCTAAAACGAGCGACATGGCCTATCGACCTCCCTGCAAAGCGGCATCATCACGCATGAGCTCGGCCAGTGCCTCGCGATCGATACGCAGGGCATCGCCGCCGACTGGGTCGAGCGAATCGCCCTGTCCGGAGAGATCTTTGGCCTGTTTGCGCTCCGCACGGGAAAGGCCCCGCTCGCGATACTTTTGCGAATGCGCGGTGTACATGTTGATGAACAGAATGACCAGAAAACTGAACACAATTACGACGATGACCCAAAAGAGCGCCACCGACGTGTTGCCGCCCATCCACTCAAAGTAGATGGCAATGGGGATGGTCTGGGTAATGCCGGCGTAGTTGCCCGCAAAGAACAGGGTGCAGCCAAACTCGCCCATCGCGCGGGCAAAGGCAAGCACCGTGCCGGCGGCAATCGAGGGCCAGCCAAGCGGCATCATAAGCTTGGCAAATATACGACGTTCGGACCATCCCAAGGTTCGCGCGGCGTCGAGCATCTGCGTGTCGAGGCTCTCAAAGGCACCAAGTGCCGTACGGTAGATCAAGGGAAACGACACCACCACGGCAGAGATAACCGCAGCCGGCCACGTAAAGACAATCGAGATGCCGTGCGCGATAAGCCACTGGCCCACCCCGGTCGAGCGGCCAAATAGCATGAGGAGCAGAAAGCCGCAGACCGTTGGCGGCAGCACCATAGGAATCGTAAAGACCGAATCGAGCAGGCCCTTGATGCGACTCGAGGTACCCATAGTCTTCCACGCGGCGAACAGGCCCAGCGCAAAGGCAATAACGAGGGCAAGGCCGCTCGTTTTGATAGACACCCAAAACGGACGGTAGTCGATGCCGCCAAAAAACGTCTGGGCGCGCTCCACCAGCGAAGGTGGCTCCGTCGTCGAGACGCTCGCATACGGCACTAAGGCGGCGTTATCGCTCCACAGGGCTCCGCCACCCAGATCAAGCTCGGCGTTCGCGGCCTCGGCGGCATTCACCACCGTGTAGTAATCGCCGTCTTCGCCCTTCACCTTAAACTGATAGCGATAATCGCCCTGCACAAGTTCGTTGTCCGAGGTAAACACCCACTCAAGCCTGGAGTCCTCCAGCAGCGCTCCGCCCATGGAGTGAGACTTATCGAGCCCCGTGAGCATCTTCTTAAGCGCCTTTTGGTCAGAGGCGTTTGTAATGTCGAGTCCCGCGTCCTTAGCGGCGTGTGCATCAACCCACACCACGATGTTCGAAGGCGTCGTCACCGTCACAAGCGTCGTCTTTTTGTAGATGGGAAATCGATAGCCCTCGGGCTGACCTGCAAACGAGCGTGCCGTGCCCTTGGCATTGCGCTCAAACGCGTTGAGGCCAAACTCGACGCCATCGATAAGCGCGGAGTCCTCGGTCGCCTGGCACCCATCGGCAGTGGTAAAGAGAGCCTCGGCACAGGCAGCCCCAGGCAGCGAGGTAAACGCAAAGAGAACCGCTGCCAGCGCGGCGAGCAGGCGAATCGTTTTCCTTGACACGGGCGACTCCTCAAACACAGGGCAACGGCGCGCAGGCACGCCGGTTCAATCAAAAAGGACAGGCGATCGCAAGAACGCCCGCCCTCAAGAATATCGTTATACAGTGCCCTTCCGCACTACTCGGAAAGCTCAAAGCCGTACTTGGCCCAAATCTTCTGGGCTTTCTTGTTGGTCAGGCAAAAGTCGATAAACGCCTTGGCCTCGTCGGCATGCTCGGAGCTATCGGCGACAGCGCCGGGATACACGATGGGCTTGTGCGAGTCCTCGGGGCACACGAAGGCCTCCTCGATGCCGTCGTAGCGGAAGATATCGGAGCTGTAGACAAAACCTGCCACGCAGTCGCCTGTAGAGACGTAAGAAGCAGCGGTGCCGACCTTGTCGGCCAGGGCCACCTTGTCGGCGAGCTCGGGCGCGTACTCGCCGTCGTCGCCCTCGGTGCCGGTATAGAGGCCCACAGAAGCCAGCGCCTGGTTGGCGTACTTGCCGGCGGGGACGGTCTTGGCGTCGCCAATGGCGATCTTGCCGTCCAGGTTCGCGACATCGGCGATGGCCTCGACCTTGGTGTCAGAGCCCTCGGCGCGGATGATCACGAGGTCGTTGACGAACATATCCTCACGGGTGTCGGCGTCGACGAGCTCGGCGGCCTCGGCGTCATCCATGGTGCCCTTGGAGGCCGTGATAAGCACGTCGACGGCGGCACCGGCGCGCATTTGCTCGACAAGGTCGCCGGACGCCTTAAACTGCGTATCGGCAAACGTGGTACCGGTCTGGTCGGTGTAGAGCTCCTGAACCTCGGGCAGAGCCTTCTCGAGCGAGTTGGCAGCAAAGACCTGCAGCTCGACAACCTTCTTGGAAGATGCCTTAGCAGAACCGGCATCGGATCCGGCCGGCTCGGACGTCTTGTTGCCCGAGCAGCCGGCAAGGCCAAAGCCGGCGGCAGCGGCAGCAGAAAGCGAGACGAAACCGCGGCGAGAAACCATATCGAACATGTTCAACCCTTTCGAACGCGACGCCCGGGCACCCCGCCACGGGCTTTATTCTGAAATTAGATTATACTTTCGTGCGAATAATGTTTGCGATAAATATTCCTCACCTGATAATTATCTGTTACCGATAACCACGAAACGGCCCCCGCTGTCGCTGAATAAAAAAGGCGGAGCAGCCCGTAAGGTCGCTCCGCCGCAGGTAGTGCGCTTATTTGGTGTGCCCGCCGCCCGCCGTCATTTGGGCCGCATGCTCCAGCTGGTCGCTCACGGCCTCCCAGCTTTCGCGGGCGGCTTTCGTAGATCCCGGAAAATTGATGACAAGCGTATGCCCACGCTGCATGCACACGGCGCGCGAGAGCATGGCGCGGCGCGTCTTGGTCATGGAGTATGCACGGATTGCCTCGGCAATACCCGGCACATCGCGGTCGCAGACGGCACGCGTCGCCTCGGGCGTCACATCGCGCATCGAAAGCCCCGTGCCGCCG
This sequence comes from uncultured Collinsella sp., assembly GCA_958432255.1. Classification (GTDB taxonomy): domain Bacteria; phylum Actinomycetota; class Coriobacteriia; order Coriobacteriales; family Coriobacteriaceae; genus Collinsella. The sequence goes on along the minus strand of CAUATU010000012.1, from coordinate 4,189 downwards.
CAGGTGAGCACGACATTGGCGTGGCACTCATCGGCGGCTTCCACAATGGCATCACCGATCTCGCTGGCGTCGTCGCGCACGACCACATGCGAGGCGACCGTCCAGCCCTGCGCCACGATGAGCTCCTCGAGGGCAGCGCCCGCCTCGTCCTGGGCAAAGTCGCGCGTATCCGAGCACGTCACGATCGATATCTTCAACTCCATAGCGTTCCTCCTATAGCACCGTTCCCTCGGGCAGGTCGACGCGCACAACGTCCACGGCATCTCCCACCTTGAGCTCGCACGGTCCTTCGTCAATACGCAACAGGCAGTTCGCACGCTGCATAGTTCCAAGCAGCGCCGAGTTCTGCGTCTTGGCCTCGGTCACCAACAATTCACCGGTCTCGGGGTCGCGCAAAACCGTGGCGCGATCGAAGAAGCGTCGGTCCTGGCGCTTCTTCACGCCGTGAGTGAGCGTCGCCTGCTGCACGGGACGCACGCCCTCGGAAAAGCCGCGCATCTTGCGAATCGCCGGGCGGGCGAGCATCTCGAAGCCCACATACGCCGCCGCGGGATTGCCCGAAAGCCCCAAATATGGCTTGTCCCCAAGCAGACCAAACGTGATGGCTTTGCCCGGACGCATCGAGATGCGATCGAACAGCACCTCGCCCTCGCGCCTGACCAGCGCCGTCACATAGTCGTAATCGCCCGAAGAGGCGCCGCCGCTCGTAATGACAAAGTCGCACTCCTGCACGGCACGATGAACCAGCTCGGCAATCGCCTGCTCATCATCGGGCGCAATGCCGTAGAACACGGGCTCGGCGCCGGCATCGAGCGCTTCGGCCATCAACGCCGACGAGTTGGAGTCGCGAATCTGCCCGCGCGCCGGCAGCTCACCCGGCGCGACCAGCTCCGTGCCCAGCGAGATAATGCCCACGCGCGGAGCGGCATGGACCTTCGCGCTCGCGTAACCGGCGCTTGCCAGCAGGCCGGCGCCGGCCGGAGCCACTACCTCACCGGCGCGCATCACGACGTCGCCGGCATGGGCCTCCTCGGCGGCAGAGCGAACGTTCTCCCCCACCTTGGCCGGCGCCGAGAACCTCACACGCGAGCCCTCGTTGCCGTCACCGTCGAGCACATCGACGATCTCGTATTTCACCACGGCATCGGCACCTTCGGGTACCGGCGCGCCCGTCATGATGCGGACCGTCTCGCCCGCGCCGATTACGCCCTCAAACACATGTCCCGCAGCCTCGTGTCCGATAACGTCGAGCGTCACCGGCGCCTCGCCAGACGCCTGCGCCAAGTCCGCCGAGCGCACGGCATATCCGTCCATAGCACTGTTGGCAAACGGCGAGATGTCGATGTCGGCCACCGCGTCCTCGGCCAAGGGAAGACCGGTGGCCTGCCACACGGGAATCTCGACGAGATCGGTCGGAGCAACGTGCGACAGGACAATCGACTGCGCGTCCTCCAGCGGAATGAGTTTCTCTGCCATATGCACCTCTTAATGCCACGGCGCACAACAGGGGCGCCGATTCTTTATGCTTATCTCAGTATAATCCCCCGCCGCACTACCGCGACTTGGCCTGTACCCGCAAATACACCTGTCGGTTGCAGGCCGCGAAACAGAATGGAAACCAGCCCACCGGCTCGTCGCGTTTACCACGTTTTATAATGCTTGCGTTGCAACCTAAAAGAGGAACGTATGGCTCATAACGACAAACCCGAAAGCGCAAACGAAGCGCAGGATCATTCCCAGCCGCTCGACGAAGGCGGTTTTTTCTCCCTGAACGACGTCATCACGGCAGGCAGGCATCAGCTCACCCGCTCTGAGCATCTCTTGGCTGCCGACACGCGCCGCAACGCCCGCAACCTACTCGCGAGCGCCAAGTTGCTCGCACTCGTCGTCATCGTCTCGCTCGCCATGGGCGTTTCCGCTTGGGCGTTTTTGGCCTCGCTGAATATCGCGACCGACTATCGCGAGCACCATGTGTGGGTCTACGCCTTGCTTCCCGTTGTGGGCGTTGCCACCGCATGGGTGTACAAAAACCACGGTCTTGCCGCCAAGCGCGGCAACAACCTTGTCATCGACTCCGCTCTGGGCACACGCCTCATCCACATGCGCATGGCCGTCCTCACCTTCGTCTGCTCCACGCTCACGCACCTAACGGGCGGATCGGCCGGTCGCGAGGGAGCCGCGGTGCAGATTGGCGGCACCATCGCCAGCAACATCTCGAGCCTCGCCCACCTCAAAAAGCATGACCACCACGACCTCATGCTCGCCGGCATCTCGTCGGCCTTTGGCGCCGTATTCGGTTCGCCCCTTGCCGGAGCTTTCTTTGGCATGGAGATGTGCTTTATCGGCAAGATCGACTACACCGCGGGCATCTACTGCCTGGTCGCCTCGTTTACCGGCTACTTTACATCACTCGCCCTGGGTACCGAGTACGAGGCGAATGTCATCGCCAGCGTTCCCGGCATGACGCCGCGGACGGTTGCCATCGTTGTTATCAGCGCCATTATCTTCGGTCTGACGGCACGCCTCTTTGCCTGGTCGGTTCGAACCGTCAAGAGCCTGTACGGTCGCATTATCACCAATTACCTCGTTCGCGCGCTCGTGGGTGCGCTCGTGGTGCTCGCGGCCTACGCGATGCTCGACGCCTGGAAGTATGCCGGCCTTGCCACCTGGCTCTCAGGCGCCGGGTTCGCCGGCAACACCACCCTGGCGGACGCAGCCATCAAGCTCGTGGTTACGGCCCTCACCCTGGGCGCCGGCTTCCAAGGCGGCGAGGTCACGCCCCTGTTTGGCATCGGTGCGGCACTCGGCGGCTGGATCGGTTGCCTCGTCGGAATCGATCCCAGCTTTCTGGCGGCGCTAGGCATGCTCGGCGTGTTCTGCGCCGGCCTCAACGTGCCCATCACCACCTGCATGATGGCCATCGACCTGTTCCACGGCACGGCCGCCGGGTTCTTTGTCATCGTGGCCTTTATCAGCTACCTAACCGGCGGACACCGCGGCGTGTACCCCGCCCAGCGCATCATCTCACCCAAGCGCCGTTCGCTTATTGTGGATGAGGGCGGTACGGTAGCGGATGCTATCGAGCGCCACAACGACCTGATAGAGTAGACGTTAGTATTCGCCGTGCAGCCACGATCGGGAGCAATTCGACCCGAGCGAGACCGCACCGTCACGTCATACGCCGGGAGTCACCCCATGCACGCAACTGATTTTGGTCGCACGCTCATCATCGCCAACCCAGCCGCCCAGTCGGGTGCGGCGCATGAAGTTGCCGAGCGCCTGCAGCGCTTTTTGGACATGACTGCACGCGCATCCCAGTTTGACCTGATGTTGACCGAGCGCATGGGGCACGCCAAGGAGCTGGCCGCCCAGGCTCAGGGCTATCGCACCGTTATCGCCCTTGGCGGCGACGGCGTGATCCACGAGGTCGTCAACGGGCTTATGACGCAAGAGGAGGACACCCGCCCCGCTCTTGCCGTCCTGCCCGTGGGCTCCGGCAACGATTTTGCCCAGACCCTCGGCATCGACGATTTCTCCGGCAAGGATTTTGGCGCGCTGCTCACCTGCGAACTGCAGCGTCAAGACATCGGGCGCATTCGCTCGTGGAGCCCTGCGAGTGGCAGCGGCGAGGCTACCGTTGAGTACTACGACCAGACGCTTTCGGTCGGCATCGATGCCGCCATCGGCCTTGGCACCACCGAGCTGCGCAAAAAGACTGGCTTGACGGGCACGCCGCTCTACACCCTCTCGGGACTTGAGCAGTTTGGTCTACGCTATCGCAACTACCCCATAACAGTCAGCTTTGACGGAGCGCCCGCCGAGCGCGTGAGGGCGATCATCATGGCGATTCAGCTGGGTCCTACCTATGGCTCGGGCTATCGCATCTGTCCCGACGCCGACCCCTGTGACGGCGCACTCGACGTCTGCTACGCCTGCGGCCCCGTCCCTCGCGCGGTTGCCCTGCCTATGTTCCTTTCGGCCAAGGACGGGCGCCATACCAAGTTGCCGCAGGTTCGCATGCGCCGCTGCCGCCATGCCGAGCTCACTTTTGAGGAGCCCGACTACCCCATCCAGGCCGACGGCGAGCCCGTTGTCGCCTCGCGCATCGAAGTCGACATCCTACCCGGTGCCCTCCAAGTCTGGCACCCAACCCGCTAGCCCCACCTAAGTTGCGGTGAAATAGGGACTG
>CAUATU010000011.1:0-66311 GCA_958432255.1 uncultured Collinsella sp. | reverse complement strand
CGGGGTCGCGAGGGGCACACGCAAGGGGCGGTGCCGACGCCGTGCGGTTAGGAGGAGCCATATGGGCTACTACGCATCCGGTATCGGTGAAATAAGGTTTCCGTCCAAGAAAGACCTCGATGCCGTCATCGAAGAGCTGAAGAAGATTCCCGCTAGCAATAGTTTTGGCGGGATCGAGGAGGATTACCCCGACCATGAGTCATTCGATTTCTGCAAGGTGATGTCTGAACTCGGGTTTGTCACGACTCGTTCCAAGGACGATATCTATCCTTATTCTTTCGCGATCGAGTACGAATGGGGCAAAATCGGGTCCTGGACGGACGAGCCGTTCAAGGCGATCGGCCCCCATTGCGTCAAGAGCCATTTCAAGTGGAGTGGCGAGGACGGTGAGGTGTGGCTTGAGTCCGAGCTTCATACCGAGAAGGACATGCTCGTCGCCAGCTTCCCGGATGGTGGCGTTGAGTGCTCGAACGGCAGCATGTTCATCAACCTGACCTATGCGAACCAGAGTTTCCAGCTGTTCATCAACGTCAATGACTGGGGTGTCCCCACAGCCCAGATCACTCGAAACAAGCTGCCTAATCTCTAGAACCGTCAATGGCGAGGGCCTCCGGGTCCTCGCCCCACTCCAAAGGAGATAACCATGAAGAACATCGACGAGAAGATCAAGAAGATCGTTGCCCTAATCGACGGCGCCGCGACCGAAGGCGAAGCGCGTGCCGCCTCGTTGGCGCTCCAGAGGCTCCTCGTTGCGAACAACCTCAAGTTGGAGGACATCAATCTGGATGATTCACCGGCAGAAGTCGGCGAGGAGGCCTGCGATCTCGGTTGTCGAATTCCCGAGTGGAAGAAAACCCTTGCACTTGTTGTTGCAGCGAACTACAGGTGCAGGGCCTACACGTCATATAGCAACAATGTAAGGACTGTCGTTTTCGTTGGCGAGGGCGAGGATTCAGTTGTCGCCTCGTGCTGTTTTAGGGCGAGCGCCAATGCGGCCGAGAACTGCTTCAGGACCTATTGCGTGCGAATGAAGGCCCTGGGGTACGGGAATGTCTCACGCCAGAAGGGCGTAAAGGGGACGTGGATGCTTGGCTTCATCTCCGGCCTCAAGCGAGCCTATGCGGAGCAGGTCAGCAATGACGAGTCCATGGCGCTCGCGATCGTCGTCCCCGAATCCGTCAACCGTCACATGGATGGGATCAGCTTGAGGACGACCAAGATTAAAGTCAGGACTACTAGCGATCCTTATGTCAAAGCCGACGGCTATGAATCCGGTTATGGGTTCGGCAGAGGCGACAGAGTGACCGCCGCATCGGCATAAGACGAAACGCCGGGGCCGCCAAAGACGGCCCCGGCGTTTTTCTATTTAACTCGATCTAACGGGCAATGGGGCTCCGGTATCGAATGGGAAACCATTTATCACCGGGCCCCATTGCCCGTTAGATCTTTTGACAAGCTGCTGAAATACGGAATAGGTGAATACATGGACAACGGGAAAAGCGAACTATAGAACTACGTGATAACGACAAGATGCAATAACGCAAAAGCAGCAAACCGTAACATGCGAACCACGAAACTACGGAATAGCAGAACTATTGAACATCATACCGTTCGTTCCTGAATTTTGTCCGCAAGAGTCGTACGCTGCCGTACAAAACTGCGTTTTGCCCGGTAGCGTACCGCCGCCAAGGGCGGCGCTTGTTAGGGCTCTGCCCTAAAACCCGGCGCCTGCGGCGTTAAAAAGTTACGCAATAACGTTGTTACGTTATTGCGTTATTACATAGTTCTGTAATTCGCTTCTTAAAGAGTTCATCTCTTACGGAGTTATGCTGTACGGTCATTCCATCTTGTCGTGTTTGCGTTATATCGTTTTGTCGTCATTACGTAATGCGGACATTGCACCCTCGATGACCGAAGCTCTTTCGTAGCGTGAATCGCAATGCTGCCTGGCGGATAGATCAAACTCTGGTCTTGTCAGACAATTTCCTTGTGCGCCCACAACATAATGAAGCCGTAAGGTTCAACAGAGGCTCTCGGCCTAATTTCAAAAGTAAGGTAAGCTGCCGTGGCAGTTTAGGCGTTAATACAAGATTGACTCTCATAGTATCTGGTGAAGGACAACGCACAAAATAAGGCTCTGTTGGACCAAGATTGGCATGGAGACAAGGCGAGATAACAAAATGGCGGCGGCCACCGGAAGTCGAGCATCCGGTGGCCGCCTGTTAAATCGAGATATCGCTATCGAAGCGTGCTTGCATCTCCATTGTTGTGATAATTGTCCAACTCCCACTTGAGCAGGTTGAGCGCTGACCCAAAGTCCTTTGCACTTTCGATTCCGAACTCAACGGCGATACTCCCGAAGGCATGGCCGTAGACTGTTGGGTCTAGTCCCCTTTCACGCTCCTCGGCCTGTTCAGCTAGCGAGAGCGTCGTTTTCTGCATCTCTCGGAAAGATGGGGAGATTGCTGGAGTGGTTCCATTGCCATCTAAAGCGACTGCGATATGCGTCTCGCGGCTGGACATGACAGAATACTCCTCCCTTGGCTCCTCCAAGTCTATGTAGACGCGCGTTTTTTCATTGGCATCCCTGCATGCGATGCTCCTTCCTCCTGCTGAAGCGACTAGTCCCCGGCACTTAGTGAAGTATTTGCTCAGCATCGAGGGAACCCTTGTTTCGCCGTTCCATGTGGAGTCGGGGTCGCCTTGGGACTTCCTCGGTGCCCCCTGCCCGTAAGCACGGTATATGTCCATTCCAAGTGATTTTCCGGATTCCGCTGTCATGTAGATGTCTAGCCTGTTCCGCAACCTCTTTCTCGTTCTTTTCAACTTGAACCTGCCGGTCACGACGAGTGTGCAGCATGTGTCTTGCGCCAGAACCTCGGCATACGGCTCGAACCCGAGGTCTGCACAGTTCGAGAACAGGTAGAAATCGGGCTCGGAGGTTTTCAGGTATACGACATTTAGGGGTGCGCCCATCTCAGACCGCCTCCGCATACAGTCGGAAAAGGTGTGCGGTTATAAGTCTTTCATCGCCGCCGAAATCCACCCCGTAGCACGCCTCCACGGCGGCATCGAGCTCGCGGTGGGCCCGCATGAGCTCGGGAAAGAACGTCTCGTTGTCAGGATCGTACATGTCGGCGAGAGTTGCCCCCTCCTGTGCGGTACGCGCGTCGAGCACAGCCTGGGCGCACCGCTCGATCTCGGCCCTCTGGGCATCGGTCGGCTCGGGCCAGACGAAGTTGTTATAGACCACACCGCCCGAGTAGCGGTAATCGCTTTTGAGCCGCCCGCAGACAGTGCGCATCCACGCGTTGTGGAACTGCGACTGCAGGATGCCGAAGTGATAGAGGCTAGCGTTCGGAATCAGCTTCACAAGGTTGCTGCACATTGTCTCCGGCCCAATGAACCCCATCGGAATATATCGCCTGCGCTCGGATGACACCTCGGGGATGACGATCGAATTGCCTTCAGGCATGTTTTCGACGTGGAACCTGGTCGGCTTATCCGCAAGTCTCCGAGTCGGAGCACTCTTGCTCGCAAGACGGTAGGAGCGCACCGATTCAATGCGCTCACGGCATCTCGGCAGATCCTTGAGGTCGGAGAACGAGGCGTCTCCGAGCCATAGGCACCAGCGGCGTTCGCCATGCAGAAACTCGCGCGATCCGATCCACGGATGGAAATACCTTCCGGCGCCGGGCTCCGCCTTAAGGAAGTCATCTTTCTCAGCGTCTGAGAACAGATAGAACCCGCCATCGATGGGCTTGTTGCCTATACCTATGGCAGGGACATCACAGAGCGGTTTGTTCCGGTTCCAGATGAAGGCATCGGGCGCATCGGCAAGGTAGGCGTTGATGTTTCTGGGAAGCATGAGGATCTCGGGGGCATCCGGCATCTCGTGAATATAAAGGCGCTTCTCGGAGGCCTCCCGAGAGAACCCCACGATGACGCAGAACACATGGGCCTTGTCCATCGCTTCGTTGTCCCAGCGGAAGGTGTTGTGAGCGAAGTCGATGTGGATGCCCATGTCGTGCAGAGGCTTCCAGAGGTTCGCCACCTGCTCTCCCTGGCAGATGGAGTTGGTCGAGACAAGGGCACACCTGGTGTGCTTGCCCTGGGTGAACATCGCCGCCTTCATGTACCAGGCGCCGCAGTAGTCGATATTGCCCGCGTTCTTCGTGCCGTCGAACACCTCAAGGAGGTCGGCCTTCTGCTCCTTGGACTGGTTGCGGGCGCCTAGGAAAGGCGGGTTACCGACGAGGTAGGTGAGGTCCACGGGAAACACCTCGGCCCAGTTGGTCGTGAGCGCGTTTCCCTCGCGCAGGTTGTCGAGGTTGCGCAGGGGCAGGAAGTCGAACTGGTAGTCCGGCAGGATCTCCTGCGTCTTGCGCAGCATCTGTTCCTCGGTGATCCAAAGCGCAGTCTTTGCGACCGACACGGCGAAGTCGTTGACCTCGATTCCGTAGAACTGGTCAAGCGAGACGCGAATGGGGATGTCCAGCACGCCGAAGAGAGCCGTCTGGTCGCCGTACTCGTCCTCGATGATGCGGTTCTCGATCGTGCGCAGCTGGCGGTACGCCTCTGTGAGGAAGTTGCCGGAGCCGCAGGCGGGATCTCCGACTTTGATCTTCGAGATCTTGTCGTGCAGCGCCTCGAGCATCTGCCGACGCTTCGCCCCGGACCTCTCGCCCTCCGCCGCGTGGAGCTCGGCCCACAGATCGTCGAGGAACAGCGGTCTCAGGCAGCGCTCGATGTTCTCGACGCTCGTATAGTGCATCCCGCCCGCATGGCGGGTTTCAGGGTTCAGGGTGCCCTCGAACACGCCGCCGAAGATGACGCCCGAGATCTCGCGCCAGTCGAAGCCGCGCGATGCGTCCTCGATCGCGTCGGCGATCTCCTCGGTCATCTGGGGGATGACGATGGATTGGTCGGAGAACAGGCCGCCATTGACGTAGGGGAAAGCCGCAACATCGTCGTCTGCGTATTCGTCGCGCTCCTCGTAGGGCGTGTCGATGGTCTCGAACAACGTGGCGAGCTTGCGGCGCAGCTTGCTCGAGTCGCCCTTGCAGAAGTCGCCGAAGGCGAAATGCGATTGCAGCAGGTCGGCATCCTCGGCGTAGAGCAGGAAGATGATGCGGGTGATAAGCACGTTCAGAGAACGCTGCTCCTCCTCATCGGTGTCGATATGGTGGTACTGCTTTGAGAGGGCGTCGTAGAGGCGCGAGACGTGCGCACCGGCCTCGATGGAGAGCATCTGCTCTTTGTGAAGGCGGCTCGACTCGTTGGAGGTGAGAAACGAAAGCAAGTACAGATAGTTAGGTAGCTCCTCCAAGGTGAACTCCTGGACGCCGTCCTCGGGACGCTCCTCGTCAAGGTCGTAGAGGCGGAACGTCTCGAAGTTGCACGTCATGAGCCAACGGGGACGCTCGGAGTACGGCAGGTGCTGGGCGTACCACGTCGCCTGCTGGTAGGGGGTCTCAAACCCACCGTAGCGGGGTTCGGGCTTGTCAAGGTCGACGCCCACGGACTTCTGCTCGCAGAGGAAGTGGTGGTCGCTAACGAACACGTCGATGCGGCGGCCCCGCACCTTGCGCTCGAAGTCGACGAACGTGGCTATGGTGCTCGATGGCACGCCGAGGACGTTCACGAGCAGGTCCTGCCAGAACTTGGCGGTATCCTGCTGCTCATTGTTTTTGCCCTCGGGAACGGCATCTAAGATGGCACGCCAGCGCTCAACGAACCCCTTTGCATCAGCATTCCCCGCCATGATTTCCTCCGTAGAATCGAAATTGTCACCATTCTAAATCAGGATGCCCTCGGATCAGGTTTCAGCGCCTTGCTGCGACAGCGGCGGTCGGCCTCGGGATCTTGTGCTGGTTCACGGAGCGCCCCCTTTCATCCGTTTATTTGTTAGGCCGATTGGTTGTTTGTAAGGTGCGTCCGGTTGTCAATAGTTCGACTCGCTGTCGCACTGCAGGTATAAGGCGATTGTTAGATATGCCTAAGGCTATCGAATCTTTGCAGAAATTATTACATAGTTCGGTAGTCACGTTTTTACGTTTTACGCAATGCTGTTGTTACGTTATTGCGTAACTACGTAGTTCGGTTTTTCACTTTTGTCATAGTTCACTTATCTATCAGTTACGTTTTACCGAGAATGGGTGGTTCGACTATTCAAATTGAAACAATAGAGCTGGCGATAAGCGTTCATTCATTGTCTGGGATAAAATCAGCTGCCTTTACGGCTCGCGCTCGATTGCAGGATTGCTACTGGCTGTATTTGATGAAGGGGTTTGTCCAGAGTGCAAAGCGACCGCGGTTGGCGCCCCGTTCCCTGAATGTTAAGCGCTCCTACTATGTCACAGTCACATGGTTCTGTTGTTGCGTTTTGCCGTAATTGCACAAGCACGCAATTACGCTACTACATAGTTACGTTATGACACATTTGCGTTATTACGTAGTCCAGTAGTTCACTCTTTACGCAATTCGCTTTTCTATTTCGACTTTAGTTACAAAATGCGGCTAATCGGGTATGCCTTAGTTGCCATTTTCCATAGTTCGGAAATGACATAGTTCCCAAGTGATTAAGTAGACCCTTTCTTCTGCATGGTCTTCCAGTTAATTGGCCGTAAGCGACATTGGCACCACTTGTCACCAAATTGTACGGCACGGTACGTATCACTGCCCTACGCTTGAATAAGCATGAATTAGGAGACAGTGCATGAGCAAGACGCCCCGTAAGAAAAAGCCAAAAGTGGCGCGCATAGAGGCCAGAAGCACTATCGAGGAAGCAGATGCCATTCGTGCATTGGCAAAGGGCCTCAATATGTCCATCACTGAGTACATTCTTTATAAGACGATTTACGAGACCAGTGCTTCATCCGGGTCCACCCTAGGAGGCATCTGGGACGAGCTCATTGCAATCTCAAAGCAGCTGTCAGAGCTCAACTCGAATGCCAAGGCGATAGCGGGGCTGTCGAGGGCCGCCGAAGCCAGAAGGCTGTCTATGGCCATTTTCGAAACAATCGATACCGTTGAGCCCAATCTAGTTGACGCGTGCGAGAGGCTCTCCCGCGCAATCGAAGCCGAATATCCCGTTGAAAGGAGGCGCGATGCCCTTTCTTAAGACGATCTCTGGCGGTAGCGGCAGCTGCAGGCAGGTCGATGACTATCTGTCGTTTGGCCATAGGAATGCGGAGGATCACGAGGAGAGGATGGAGAGATACCTCGCCGGCGACAAGTCCGCCTCACGCTCCATGACGTTTGGCCATTCCCCGGGACTGCCTGATACTCCATTCGGGTGGCATAAGGTCATGGATGCCACACGGAAGAGATTTGGCAAGGATAAGCCCCCGGAGTGGTTTGAGAAGAAAAGGAAATTAAACCCCGACCTAATCTGGAGGAACTACTACCAATGGGTCCTATCGCCCGACCCTAGAGACCGTGCATCTGCAGAGGAGGTTGGCCAGCTCGCCCAGGAATGGTGTGAGAGGGTTTGGCCCGCCGAGCAGGGCTGGCAGTGGATCTGGTCGGTTCACGATGACAACGCAAATGGGGTCATGCACGCGCATGTTATCCTCAATGCGGTAAATTCTTCCAATGGGCTTAAAGCTCAAATAACGCCCAAGGACAGCGACACCATGGCGCGCGTTGCACAAGAGATTGCGCGCGAGCATGGCATGGGAACGCTGCCGGATCTCTCTGAGCGTAGGAAGGCAATACGTGAAGGGCGGCAGGCTCCAACAATTCAGTCAGTTCGCATGAGTGCCGCAGAGCGCTCGCTTAGACGCCGAGGACGTCGAAGTTGGGTAGCGGAGATCAGGGATGCTATAGATAAGTCAATTGAAAATAGTTCCGATTGGGATGAGTTTGTAGAGAGACTCGAGGCCGATGGCTTTACAGTCGAATGGAGTCGCCGGGGTATTGGCTATAGGCATCCCGACAGCGGGGGCCACGACAAGAAGGTTCTTGCGTCTTCGCTGGGATCCAATTATGACGAATTCGGAATTCGCGCCCGGCTGGGGATACCCGTCGATGTCGTGATGGGGGAGACAGGCTCTAGAATCACAAGGCGACAAGAGCATAAGTCTCAGGTTCGAAGTGTGGGCCATTCGCCGCGTCGCCAGGGGCTCGAGGATACCCTCAGATCTAGAATCGCGGCAAAATCAAGCCGTCGCGGTACAGGCGCAATTAGCGCCGGCATCAAAGCGCTTTCCGTAATTTCCGCGGACGGGTATAGCTCCGTCAAGGAAGTCGAGGAGGCCTTTAGATCTCAGATGCTCAAGGTTGAGGCCATGGAGCAAGAGGTCCATGAAATAGAGTCATCGATATCTATTGCAGAAGATGTAATAGAGCGCTCGGAGAGGATTGCATCTGCCAGGGCGAGGATCGCCGAGCTGGAGTCGTTACCGTCGATTACGCAAACAGAGAGAAAAGAGCGTAACGCCCTTTTTGTTCAGATTGAAGACGATACCGCCTTTTTTAAGATGGCGTTTTCAAAAGTTGTCACCGAGGCATCGGGGGTCGAAAGCTACACAAACGAAGCGGTAACAATCCTCAACAGGCTGAGGAATGAGCTGGGAGAGCTCTCCGTGTCACTTGACGTGGCACGAGCTGACGCCAAATCGCTAAGTGATTCCCTTGCGGCAATCGAGGGTTTTGTCGGCGCGAGGGCCGTGAGGGACATACGAGGGGTTCCCTCGGTTGGCGAGTTCCTGCGAAGATCCAGAGGCCGCCAGCTCAGCGTCCCGTCTTCAATCCAAACCAGGGACTCGATGGCCATTGCGGCTGCATTGGAGTCGGCCGCTTCAAGGCGAATCCTTCATGAGAATAAAGGTCGCATCGAGAGCATCGAGAAGGCGACAAAAACCCAAGCATCCTCGGTTTACATCCGTCCCGAGGCTGCGGCGGTTTCCGAGAGAAAGAACACGGTATAAAGATGAACACTTCATCATTGAGGATTTACTACGAGACCGGATGTATCGATGAGGTGCATATGCCGGATCCGTCGTATGAATCGGGCGTCGCGCTTCAACGCGAATACCTCGATATCTCCAATCCCGACAACGGCATATTCCTCGATCGAAGCTACAAGATGCCCGGAGGCGATAACGATGAGTATCGTGAGCTATGCGACAGGATGCTTGTCGTGAGCCCAGACGACTTGGCGCGGGCCCTCCTCGTGGAGTCTCATGGGCTTGCGCTCCTCACCCGCGATCCCCTGTCCGATTTCGAGTGCGGGCTATCTATCACGCTGCCTGATCGCCTCGGGTTTAGCGATGATGCCTGCCTGATGAATGAGGATTGGTATTTCGGCAACATTCAGAAGCTCATCGAAAAGGTAATTGACATGGGACCCGCCGCGCACGCCGCGCTTGTCAACGGATTGGCAGCAGGCGTGGAGGGGCTTACCGTTGAGGAGGGCTGGGGCAATGTCACCCGATGAGATCGTTCTCAGGGACTATCAGCAGGAATGCGTGGATATCTGCAATTCTCTCGGAAGCGGATCCCATCTCGTGCAGATGGCCACGGGGCTCGGTAAGACCGTGACTTTCAGCAAGATAGCCAGGAAGGGAAGGGTCCTACTTCTTTCCCATCGCGAGGAGCTCGTGACCCAGCCGGCTAAATACTACAGCTGCCCGGTCGGTATAGAAAAGGCCGAGCGGCACTCACATGGCGAGGAGGTCGTCTCGGCCTCGGTGCAAACGCTCGCGAATCGCCTCCAAAGGGAGTTTAAACCTGGCGATTTCGACATGATTATCACCGACGAGGCGCACCACGCCCTGGCGCCGTCCTATCGAAAAATCTACGATTACCTGAAGCCGCGCCTCCACATCGGCTTCACCGCGACGCCGAGAAGGGGAGACGACCGAGGGCTCGGGGCGGTTTTCGACGATATCGTTTTCCAGAAAGACCTGCGTTGGGGAATCTCCAACGGTTATCTTTGCGATATCGACTGCCGCAGGACCATCGTGGACTGGTCGACGAAGGGCGTCCGCACCGGTATGGGCGATTTCCGGGTGAGCGAGCTTGCGAAGCGCGTTGACCGCCCGGAGACGAATCGACAGGTCGCGGCCGCATACGATGAGCTTCATATAGGCCAGACGCTCGTATTTGCATCGAGCGTTCACCATGCCTATTCGCTGGCCGAACTCATTCCCGGATCCGTGGTGGTCGATGGGAACACGCCGGCAGACGAGCGACGACAGATCATCGAGGCGTTCACGGCTCGGGAGATTCCATGTCTCATCAACTACGGGGTATTTACCGAAGGTACGGACATGCCGCTTATCGAGACTGTGTTGCTGGCCCGACCGACGAAGAACCCGTCCCTCTACACGCAGATGGTCGGGCGCGGGCTGAGGCTCTACACCGACCCCGTCACCGGCTATAAAAAGAATTTCCTCAGGCTTATCGACTGCCTGGGCGTCACGGATGACAAGAGCATCTGCACTCCGCCAACGCTGTTCGGACTCAACGAAAGGGATTTCCCCGATAGGGTTGGCAAGAGGCAGCTTGACGGCTCACTTCTCGATTTGGGAAGAAGGGTCGAGGAGGTGGAGGATTGCCCCTCCGGTTGGGTTCTCACGTCGCGCAAGGTCAACGTGCTATCTTCCACAGGACCCATCGCATGGGTTATCCACTACAACGGCGATCGCAATATCGCCGGCCCCGGTGCGTCCGACAGGGGATGGCAGGTCACGCTATACAAACCTGATCTTCTCGATTGCTGTACCGCGGACCTTACGAGGCTAGGTGAGACTCAACGCAGGCATTATAGGTCACTTGAAGTTGCCGAGCAGGACATTCTCCTTTGGCTTGAATCAGACTATGAGACTGCGCACGATAGGGCACTTTGGGACCGCGAGCGTGCGGCAAAATGGGCTGAGGATCCCGCCTCGGAGCCGCAGCTAGCTTTTATACGGAGGCTTCTGGGTGACTCCGCGGGCGACCTGGATTTCGACAACCTTACCAAAAGGGATGCAGCGATTGTCATCGAGTGCGCCAAGAGGCGCATCCATGAGAAGAACCTCGGGAAATATGGAGCCTGCCCCGTGTGCGGCAGTCCATTGAAGGTGTCTAAGTCTGGGAAATCTATCGTCTGCGAATCCAACAGATGGGACTATAGAGACGGGTCTTTCGTACTTGCTTCCGGCTGCGGATTCCAGGTCAAACGTTTCAACGACGATGAGGAATATTCGCCTGAGAAGGCCATGGGATGGCCAGGCGTAGAGGAGCATATTAAGGAGAAGAAGGGATGATTCCCCTTATAGGTCCGGTCAGCGAGCTTGCAAAAAGGCGCTTCGACCGGAAATGTGAACGCGCGGCATCGGGGGCTAGACATTCTGCCGCCGTAAGGATTGCGGCAGGTGTTCTCGTGGCTTCGGTGCTTATCTTCATATGCCTCGGCGCGGAAGTTGTAAGAGAGACTGTGATTACAGATACAGCCGAGCAGAAGGCGCAAGCAGAAGACGGTGGACAGTCTCTTGCAGATGAAAATCCGGACTATGCCGGCTGGCTCACCGTTGAAGGGACCTCGATTTCGACCCCTGTTGTCTCATGCCGGCAAGGTGACCCGAAGGGCTTCTACCTCAATCACGGCTTCGATCGCGCACCGTCTTTTTCCGGTTGCCCCTATATTGCAGAGGGGTCGTCACCATCAAGCTCGAACATGCTTATCTATGGTCACAACATGGGAATCGGAACCCTTGCTTTTAGCGCGCTCCAGAATTGCTATCGAAAAGACTGTTTTTCAAATATCGGAACTGTGACCTTTAAGGACAAGGATGGCAGAACGGCTAGTTTTAAACCCCTATATGGCTTAAGGGTGCCGATGAGCTATGACGTGCTGCTCAGGTTTGATTTTGCCGGGGAATCCGATTTCAGCGCTTGGCTCAACACGCTATCCGATTGCGCGAGCGAAAAATCGGATATTGGCGATACCGATTCCGTCATCACGCTGGTCACCTGCTCCTCCGCGTTGGGTGGGGCGAAATATCGTAGCGTTCTGGTCTGCGGAAGGACGCATGACCTCATAAGCTGAATTCTGCGCCGCCTTGAGCATCTGCATCTTGTTTGCGGAAATAAACACTGTTCTTCCTTCGCAATCGCCTTGCGAACACTTATCACGTTTATGTTCTAGGATAAGTGAATGCCCAGCATTAGCTTTGCAATTCCCCAGCAGGACACGCGCCCCCAAATGCCCTACAACGGCCGTAAAAGAGGTACCCCTTACCGGAAGAAGGCCAAGGATTCTTGTTTTTGCGCCCATCATGGGGTATAAGTGGTTCAAGGTGATTTGCACCGTCAATGCGCCGTTACTCAAGGCGCCCATCAGTCCGCGATAGGGATTTAAGGAGACGGTGCCATGCCGAATGAATCATTCCGCTACTCAAAGCAAATATCAGACCAGGGCCGTGAACGCTCTGTAGAGGTGCGCCGGGAGCGCGCCGCCCTCAAGAAACGCCTCAAGGCAGGTGAGATAGCCCCTGCCGATGTCCTCAATGACAATGGCAATGTTGCGGCGAAGATCAGGCTATTCGCGTTCCTCAAGAGCTGCCCCGGCGTGGGGGCGGCAGGAGCGAGAACCCTGCTTCGCGCGCTGGGCCTTTCCGAGACCAAGACAATCCGCTCTCTAGGACCCGTGCAGAAGGCGCGAATAGTCGCGACATTGGACATGATCGCCGGAGGCGTCCGGGTCGACCGTGTGGCCGAGACCATCATGTCCGAACGATAGAATAGAATCCGATAGGGGATTAGAGAAAGGCAACATCATGGATGAGAACAACCTCAACACTCAAGACGGCCAGGGCCCGAACCTCGTACCCGATGGAAGCGATGGCAACAAGTTACCTCTGAAGCGCAAGGTCGCCATCGGCACGACCGTCGCTCTCGTCGTCGCGGGGCTCGGGCTCGGCGGCGCATGGGCGACCGGCGCCTTCGCCCCCAAGTCCGAGATCACCAAGATCGAGGTCGATAGCGACGGCGGCAAGAAGCAGGTCTCCGAGAAGACCGACCAAACCGTCGACTGGGCCGTCAAGATCGAGGCCGAGGGCGTAACGGCCGAGTCCTCGCCCCTCATCACCCGCTACGTCTGCACCGACGGCGACGACAAGGGCAGCGAGTTCTACCATGCCACATCTGCCTCCGACGCCATCGAGGGCAAGGACAGCGTGCGCCTCACCGAGGGCACCTGGGAGATCTCCGCGATCCCCATCATCAACCCCGACGGCTCCATCACCACCCCCGCAGGCGGCGGCGAGCATGCCGTCTCGGGCGACCAGAAGGGCTCCGGCTCCACCGAGTTCACCGGCGAGACCAAGCCTGCCGAGAACGTCACCCAGGACGACATCGACAAGGTCCTCGACAAGGTGAACGAGGCCGTATCCAAGGGCGACAGCACGCTCACGGGGGATGCCGGCAAGGACGTTGTGAACAAGGTCACGGACAACGCGTCGAAGGCCCCCGCCGCCGACAAGGAGAAGGTAGAGGAGAAGAAAGACGCCGCCGCCGACAGCGCCGCGAAGGCTGAGGAAAAGAAGGCCGATACGGCAAAGCCGTCGACGGGCTCCGGCTCCACGTCGTCCAAGCCGTCCTCAGGTTCCACGTCGAAGCCTTCCCATGAGCATACGTGGCAGGCCCAGTACCGCTCCGAACCCGTATACGAGACTCGCACTCGAACTGTTGTAGACCAGGAGGCATGGGATGAGCAGGTTCTAAGTGGCTCGCATGCTGTTTGCTCAGATGGTTCTGTTTTCTACGACAATGCCGCTCTTGCTGCTTATTGCAAGAAAATGGCAATGGCTGGGACGCCCGTTTCGTACTACACCGTGGATGATTACACAACCGTTCATCATGAAGCGGTGACGCATCAGGAGACATATCAGGTGCAGACCGGAACCAAGCAGGTCCTCACCGGCTACCGCTGTTCCGGATGCGGCGCCACGAAATAGGCCCGGAGCGGATAGATGGGCTGGCTTCATGGAACCAGTTTTGAATTTGCTCCATGCCATATCGCTCCTCGGCCGATTTGGCTTTGCTCTGTTCCTTGTAATCCGTCCGGGACACTTCGGGAAGAGGACATGTCTTTATAGGGGAGTCGGGCTGTTCGTGCTGCTTGGTGTGCTCCTGCGCCTGGCTCGCGATATCCTGCCATACCTTGTCGGCCTGACATAGGCCTTCCTCACCTAGTTCGCATGTTGCGCATCTGTCTTAATGGGAAACGATTCGTCGGTATCCGAATCTCTCTATCACGAGGTGATGTAATGGCTCAGGCCTCGCCAGAAATACGGGCTGAGGAATCGGCAAGGGTGGCCAAGGCGCCTTTCGAAAGTGGTCTTTCCGTCCCAAAGACGGCGGGCAGCGTATATTGCCAGGGTGCGGAATTGGATGAATCGCCGGCCGACATCCCCCTTCATCGCGACTACCCCTATTCCGAGAGCGTTCGACTGGCAATGCGTCAGGCCGAGGCACAGGAATACGGATTGGCCGATGATGATTCCGGGGATGACCCGCTTAGGATACCGGACGATATACTTGCTGAAATGGGCGTCAGCCCGGATGAGGTCGGGCAATGAGTCGCTTTCTGGCGGGCGCTCACGGTATCGTGTGAGCACATCGTCCCGGTCGGGATGAGATGCCTTTCGGCTCCCTGCGACATGCGCGGACGGGAAATCCGATAAGCGCCGTCAGGAAAGAAGGGCCCGCTCGTTCGAGCGGGCTCTTCTGCTTTAGCGCGGATATGCGTTAGATCTTGCGCTTGCGGAAGATCAGGAAGATTGCGGCGATGCAGGCCGCCACTCCGGCGGCGATCGCCGCATAGAGGACCCAGTTGCCGGTCTGCTCGAGGTTCTTGCCCTCGGGAGTGTTCTCGATATCGATGGTCTGGTCGGTGTCCTGGAGGTCGGTCTCCTTTGAGATCTCCTTGCCGTCAGTCTCGCGCTGCAGGCTTTCGAACACGACCGCCTGCTGGCCCGCGACGTCGGATGCCTTGAACACCATGGGAACGTCCACGTCGAGATCGGAGACGGCAGGGGTGAAGCGCACCTGTCCGTTGGCGGTGACCTCGTAGGTACCCAGGGTGGAGTCCTTGCCGTTCGACTCGGCATCGGTTGTCGTGCCGGCGCCGTCGGCCTTGTCGCTCGACTCGGAAGGTACGAGCTTCACCTGACCGCCGCTCAGCTTCGTCACGATGTCGGCCACATCCTTCGTCGCGCCCGGCACGGTGAGCGTGTAGGTCCCGTCATCGTTCTTGGCAAGCTTGGCCCCCTCGGGGATCTTGACGAAAGAGCCCGTTCCGGTGACGTCGACGAGGGCCTTGGAGAGATCGCTACTGGATCCTGCGCTATCGGAGCCCTTCTGGATGCCGTTGCCGGCAAGGGTCGAGGCGTCCTTCACGTCCGTGAGCGTGAGCTGCGTGCCGTCTGCCTTCTTGTTGATCGAGGCCGTGAGGGTGTAGCTCTGGCCGGGACGCAGGCCCTTGAGGTGGACGGTGTCGACGATTGCGACCTCGTCCTCGGGCTTCACGACCTTGCTGCCCTGGATCGTGGCCGCAGTGGTCTTGAGGCTCGGGGAGATCTCGACCGTCTGGTCCTTGTCGGTCGGATCCTCGTGCGAGCCGATAAGGGTTCCGTCAACGAACAGCTTCTCGAAAACTACGGTCTTCGCGCCGCCAAGCTCGCTCGCATCGAAGGTAAAGGTCACGTCCTGAGAGCCGTCCTGGGCCTGCGGCGTGAACTTGGTCGAAGCGGTGATATCCTTGCCGTCCGCGGCCTTCAGCGCCCCGCCGGTCTCGGCATCCATGAGGGTGCCCTGGAGTTCGTATTCGGTGCCCGGGACGAGGCCTGTGTACTTGACGGTGTCGACGATTGTGGCCTTGCCGTCAGCCGTGACTTCCTTATCGCCGTCGGCGCCATCGGCTGCCGACGTCTTGATCTCGGGCGGGATGACCTCGACGGTCTGCCCCTCGTCGGTCAGGTCCTCGTGGCGTGCGATCACGTTGCCGTCCGCCTCGAGCTTTTCGAACACGACGAGCTTCTTGTTGGAAAGGGTCGAGGTGTCGACCGAGAACGTCACTTTCACCTTGCCCTCGGTGTCCTCGGGCTCGAAGGACGTGAACGCCGTGACGGGGTTTCCATCTGCGTCCGTCAGGGGCTCGCCGGTATCTGAATCCATCAACGTGCCGGTCACGGTGTACTCGCGGCCCATGGCGAGATTCTTATAGGAAACCTCGTCCTCGACGGTCACGGCCTTGCCGACGCCGA
Source organism: uncultured Collinsella sp. (assembly GCA_958432255.1). Classification (GTDB taxonomy): domain Bacteria; phylum Actinomycetota; class Coriobacteriia; order Coriobacteriales; family Coriobacteriaceae; genus Collinsella. The sequence goes on along the minus strand of CAUATU010000011.1, from coordinate 50,052 downwards.
TTGCCTTGTCGCCGTCGGACGCATCGGTCGCGGTCGTGCCGATCTCGACGGGCAGGAACTCGACCGTCTGGTCCTCGTCCTCGGGGTCCTCATGCGTTGCCTGGATCTTGCCGTCCAGGTAGAGGCGCTCGAAGACGACGGCCTTATGGCCCCCGAGAAGCGTGGCATCGAACTTGAACTTGACCTTCTGCTTGCCGCTGGATGCCTTCGGGGTTAACTTGGCTGTGGCGGTGATCTCCTTGCCGGCCGTGTCCTTCAGGGCCTCTCCAGTCTCGGCGTCCATGAGGGTGCCTTTGAGTTCGTACTCGGTGCCCTTCTTAAGGCCCTTGAAGGTGACGGTATCGACGATCTCGGCCTGGTTCGAGGCTAGGAGCTTATGGTCCCCGTCTGCCCCGTCGGTGGCGGTAGTGCCGATCTCGATGGGGTTGTCGTCAACCGTGCCGCGATCGATCGCGTAGGCGTCGCGGCTCACGGTCACTTCAAACTTGACGAGGTTGAGGCTGGCATTCGCTGTACAGCGGAGCTCCTCGAAGGTGTAGGTGTCATATGGCAGCGCGCCCTTCGCATCGTCTGCTGCGGTCTGGGCGTCCTTCGAGCCGGAGAACCACAGGCCGTTGTCAATCGAGAGCTTCGACTCGTCGACGGTGCCGTCGGCGTTCAGGGCAGCGTCGTTGCCGTTGGTGTTCTGGGTATGCGGGCAGGCGGATGCCTCGGTCGTAAGGATGCCGTTCACGTCGGTGATCGCGATGTGGCTCTCGCCCGTGGTCTTGGACGTGATCTTGAACGGGACACCGGCAAGGCCGGTCATATCCTCGCCGTGCACCTTGTTGAAGGCGATATCCCCGCGCTTCACCTGCTCGCGCACGGTGGGGGCGTCCTTGCTGGGCTCAACGAAGGTCGAGACGAATTCTGACGACGTGTTCGAGGTGATCTGCTGAAGGTGGACGGTGCTGTCGCTCAGCAGATAGCCGGCGGGGGCCTTCGTCTCCTGAATTGTTACCGTGCCAAGGGGCAAAGTGTACATTTTTCCATCGGCCGTCTGATAGAAAGAGTCGCCCGAACTTAAATAGATATCAGGATTTTCACGGGCAGAAGAAAGACCCGTAAAACCGTCTTCATCGGTCTTAAGAACCCAGGTCCTCGTGGCCTTCTCGGGCAGGTTCTCCTGGGTGTAGAAGCCGTCGTAGTACTTGACGGTGAACTCCGCGCCCGCGAGCGTGCCGGCGCCGAGCGGGGAGGCCTTGCCCGTCTCGGCATCGACCTTGGCTACCAGCATGTCGGCAGGGTCGTTCTGGGGCGCATCGGTGACGTTCACGGTCGCCGTCTGGCCGCCCGACACGCTCACCTTATGGATCCCCTCATCAAGCGCATAGGACTTTCCCGCCTTGGTTTCCTTCACGTAGTAGGTGCCAGGGGCGATATCGATCACGTTGGAGTCGCCGGAGGCGTTGCAGGTGAGCGTTCCCACCTGCTGGGTGCAACCGGAGTCGGAGTAGACGCCATAGGTCGCGCCCTCAAGTGAGTAGCACGGGTTGTTGTCTGAGATGCCGGGGTTGGAGCTCGCCTTCTTGAGCTTCAGCTTGCCCTTGTTGTGGAAGGTGATGAGGCACTGGGTGCCGGTACCGTAGTTGACAAGGTAGATCGTGTCCTTGAAGGACTGGGGCGCGGGTCCCGGCAGATACTTGTCCAGATTTGCAAGGAAAGTGCCCGCGTTGATATTGCCGTTATAGTAGAGGATGGTCTTATAGCACCAGTTGCGGAACGCGGCCGTCGTGCCCTGCATGCCGTACTGGCTGGAGCTCTTCGAGAGGGCCGAGAGGGCGATGTGCTGGATAGCGAGCATCTTGCTGTAGTCCAGGGGCGTGCCGTCGTACCAGTTGAAGTTCCACAGGCCCTTTGCCTTCGCCTCCTCGAAACCAGGACCCGTGGGACCGTAGTAGAGGACCCTCGCCATCCCATCGGTGCGGTCAATCCGAGTCTGATCGCCGCCACCTCCCGTGTAGCATCTGGTCCAGTCGGTTTCAACGGGCAGCTGTGCGGTGGCCGTCGTGGCGTCGAGCGGGTGGCGCTTCATCGGGTCGAGGCAGATTGCCGGGGTACCCTCGGAGGTCGTCGAGTTGTACATGTAGAAGCCGCCGTAGTTCACGCGCTCGCCGCGCGTGATCGTCTCGGACGATGCGGCATATGCCGCGGTCGGCGCCGGCACAACGGAGAGCACCTGGCTCGCGATGAGCACCGCACCGGTACTGAGAACCGCACCTTTCTTGAGACGGGCGCCGATGCGGCGGAAGAGCTTGCCGGCGCACTCCTTCATCTTTCCTCCAGGTCGCATGACTGCTCCATTCTCTCGGTTACCGGAGAGGGGACGCGGGTTTCTGGCTGCGTTTACGGGCATGCGTCCCCATGGTCTAACGTACCGCCGGCATCGACGCTATGCCTGCCGATTTGGTGCCACGGGGTGACAGTTTTCGCCTACGGCGCTCATTAGACCTATCGTTTTCACGCTACCGCGGGAGGCATCCCCGCTGCCCGCAAGGAACAAGTGTTCAGGTGAATTCGGGCCCGATGAATATGCCCGTAGTATAATGAACGTGCAGATTTCCGGTCGGCCGTTTGACGACACATGCTCAATGGCGCGCACGCGCCCTCGTCAACGATCAACCGGAGGCAAATATATGTTTGAAACTGATTGCAATTGGGGCGCCGATTCGATTCGCCGCGATATGACGGTCCGTCAATTCCTCGAGAGCGTTCCCGGGGTGGGGGAGCTGGTTGTCGTCACACGCGGCGGGTGGCCCACCTGCACCGTACATATCGACTGTGAGGACTGTTTTCGTATGCCCGCCGATATCGCCCATCGGAAGGTGCTGAGTTCGAGCTTCGGATCGATCAAGGTCACGACCCGTGGACCGTTGCCCATGGACGTCCCTGTTCGATTCGTCGATTGTTAAAAGCGGGCGCTGGCCAAATAGCCGCTTTTTGGAATCTGAGCATCGTGAAATAGGAGGACGCAGGCACCTCATCGCTGAAATGCGACGAAAATTGTGCCTTGACACCAGGTTTGGGACCGTTCGGGATGAACGGTCCCATCATTGTCTGGAGTTAAATCCGACGAGTGCGATGCGTCCTATTATCGGACTTGATCTCAGATCCGGTGTATTCAACTGAATCGAGGCTGGATTTCAACGATTTTGTGGAAGGGCCGACAAAGCCGGCGTCATCTTTAAAGTTCGGTCGCTCTATGCCCAATTTCACAAGTAGGCTATCGGACAAAGAGCGGTCAGCGAGCATAGGCGCTATCGTGGAAGCAAAATCGACCTGCATAGCCTCGGCATAGGATATAAGGGGAGTGGTTGCCCCCGCCCTAAACTCATCGAGAGAGGCGTAATAGGTTTCCTTCGAGGCATCCGTCACGATAAAGGGAACGAGTCCGGCGCGCAGGCATTCACGAAAGGCAATAGCCCTTCCGACCCTTCCGTTGCCGTCCGGGAAGGGGTGGATCGTCTCGAATCGAACATGGAACCTGACGATATTCTCCAGGGACGGCTCGTATTTGTTATATTCCGATACCAGGCGGTCGATTAACGAGGGGACCTCCTCTGGGCGCGCCGTTATGACGCTTCCAACCCCGTTGCCCAGGATCTTCCACTGGCCGGGTACGTCCATTACCCCGGCCATGAGTTGCATGTGGATCTCCTTAATGAATTCGGGAGTTAGCTCCCTGTCCAGCGAATCGAAAAGGAAATCGAACATTTTCGTATGGTTTGCCGTCTCACGCACGTTTCCAGGGGTAGTCGAGTCCGCGAGAACGGTATCCCTGGTTTCGAAAACCGTCCTTGTCTGCCATTCCGTGAGAGAGCTGCCCTCAATCCTTTCATGGTTGAAGACGAAAGAGACGATAGACGTCTCGTACACGCCATTGGGGACGCGGCCTTCACGCTCGGAGGCGATCTGCTCGATATAGCTGTGGACAAATCGCCGCTGCAATTCCCGGCTTAAAGGCATTTCTATACGTGAGCTATCGGCGGGGGTCTTTTCTTTTTTGCCCCCAGTCAGCAAATTAAATAATTTGTTCAACATATATCTGCATACTCCGATGGACGCGCCGATTTCTAGGGACATTCTACCCTAGAAATCGGCGCGTCCACGGTCGGTCTGTCACCCTATGGCACCAAACCGACCGGCACTGTGCGGGTTGTCGCCTTACGCTTTTGATGGGGCCGAATGCCCACAAGCGACCATGGGCTTGTGGCGGGCTGGTCGCCACAAGGCCCCGAGCAACTGTTGGCAAACGTAGTTCCTTGGAGGATATCGAGTGCTTGATGACCTTTCCCTTATGGGGCCGGACGAGGAGGAGCTCTCCCTTTCGGCCTTGGTGTCTTCCGCGACCCTTCTGCCCGCCTGCGTATACTCCGCCTATTCCATCATCGTCAACATCATGCCCGTGATGGGTAAGCGGGCCGCCCTGTTCTACCTGACGCGAGGGTCTGTTGAGACCATCTGGATCCCCGTCGCCATATTCACCTTCGCCCTTATAGCGCGAAAGGTCGACGACTGGCGCTTTTACGCACTTACATCCTTGTTCGGGCTAGCGGCATGCGTGCTTGCATCCATGAGGCTGGATTTGTACCAGGCGGCCGTCTACGTGGCGGTGGCCCTGTGCTGCGGCCTGTCTGCCATCAAGTCGAGGGAGTGCTGAGATGAACTCCCGAAATAAAAAGGAGATTGTCCGCGCCGAGGCGAAAAAGGCGACTGGAAATGAAGGCCGGTCCCATGGCGGCGGGTCTGAAACTGGCATCTCCACGCCCATCTCGCGCCGCGGGCTCTTCGCTGCCCTCGCGGTTGCAGCCGGGCTGGGCATCCTATCGAGCAACCAGGCATATGCCCTTGCCGCGCAGAATTTCGGGCGCGGGCAGTGGATCGGCAACAAATGGGTGAACGGCTACATCTCCGGCGCGATCACGCATCCCCATCTTCAACGCGGGGTCAACGATTACTTTTTCGGCAAGTCCACCAACAACGGCGCATGGAACGCCACTGCAAACGGCAGCCAGAAATTAATTGCAGAGTTCGCTTGCGTGGTGGAGTGTGACTGGTCTAACGAGCTATATGACCATATCGTGTTTCGCCCGTTCTATTACTGCGCCTCGCTTAGCTCGAATGGCCATCCCCTCTGGTATGGCTCCGAGGATGGCGATGACAACCGAAGCTACGTATTCCTCAATGGCAATCCTGTCGGATCGTTTCAGGGAAACTTGATTAATAGCGGTTGGAGCACAGGTTGGCTCGCCAACGGGTTCTATGAGGGGCCCGGGTGCGATACCTTCGTTCGAAGGCAGGCTGCGCCCCATGATGAGAAGGTCCTGGCCCGAATGGACATCTGGAATGTCTGGGTGAACGGAGTTCCGGCAAATAAAAACCCAAATGACATCAAGTTTCGCCGCTATGCCCCCAATAACGACATGTCCATCAACGTCGAAAAAATCAATATCGAAAATGACCTTACGCTTATGGGCGGCATTTTCAAGGTCATCCCAGTCACGGCGCCAAACCTGAGGCTAGATCTCATACAGGGCGGCTATGAGAACGGTATTCCCGTGGCCCGATACGAAAACGGGCGCGGAACATGCCTTTGGAATGATTATGACGGCGTCAACCAGAATTGGATGTTCTGGCCAAATAAATCTGACGGCCTCGGGTGCTTTACCTTCTGTATAGCGAACATGGTCGGACCGAATCTCGACCACGGCCTCGACAACAGGGGGCATACGTCTCCGACTATGGATAGGGGACATGCGGAAATATGGCGCAACCCCGAGTCAACCAACCTCACAAATTCGTGGTGGGTTCATCATGAGCCGACCGTTACGAACGAAACAGATCACAAATGCTGGTTCATCACCTCGGACGCGGATGGCCAGCGACTCGACACATGGGGCGCTACAAAGGATAGTACCGATTGCGTGGCCGTTTCCAGTCCTGCCTGTCCCGGCGCCTGGGCGAAACAGGTAAATGCACAATGGATGATTGAGGAGGTCGCCTGCCATGGTGAGGTCGGTTTGTCCTCAGATGAGGCAAAGCCCGGCGATTCTCTAAAGATCCTCGGATGGCACAATAAATTCAAGGACGAGACGAGGTACATTCGCCCTGCCAGCTGGGTGCTTGGCGCCAAGAATGAAAACGCTCTTCCCGTCTATCCAATCTTCCGCCTATACATTAGCGACAGGGCAGAAGAAATTACCGAAGACAATGCGGTAATCATGGCATCGTGCCGAGTCGGTTCATGGGCAAATGGCAAACAGCAGACTGAGGCATACTCGCATCGCCATATCGGATGGCCGCATGGCGGTCAGCCTATTTTCAGCCTTGAAATGAGGCTTCAGGATTCGAATTACAGCGGATCGATTCATTATGCCGCGCAGCGGTGGTATGGCGACGCATGGGATGAGGGGGCAGACGGAAGTAAGGTCTGCGCAAACGGAGCCCATGACACCGAGGCGATGGGCCGGGTAAAGGTATGGCTTACCGGAGATATTGCCGATAGGTATGACCTTGTCGTTAGGACCAAGCTCCTCAACGGCTCGTGCGCCTGGAGCGATCCCGTCTATGTCTACAACTCAAAAGACAAACCGCTGACACTTGAGACGGCCCCGGCATGTGGGCTTGAACCCGATGGTAGCTCCAATACGAAGATCTCGGGTATGAACGTTCACCTTATTCGCAAGCCGACTGGAGCTCGTGTCGTGCGAGAGTTCAGTACCGATGAAAGCCTTAATATCACCGAAGATTTCGGATCTGGCTACCTATATGTCGCCGCCATGTTGGGGCTGCGTTTGCCTTCAAGAAACACCGATCGCATTTGGACCGACCGGTACCGCGGCACCGTCATCTCCAAACCCTGTCGCATCGAATCTGTTTGCGTCGAGTACTATGCGGACGGCATCGACGACGCTCACCTTGTATATCGTGATTCCAATGTCCATTCAGGCGACGCCTACGCACCTGTAGATGCGGCACTTGAGGCGGCTGGGAAGAAGCCCTGCAATCTCGATGCCCATTTCGGGGAGGATGCCGCCTCAGGTTTCACTGGATGGTTCAAGGATGCCGCTTTACTCAATCCAGCTGCCTCCCTTGAGATCCCCGAGAAGGGCGCATTGAGGCTGTATGGGCGCAACCGCTGCACATTGCGCATCGAATATGCGGAAGGATCGGTCGAGCCCGACGGCGGTGCCGTTTTCAGGAAGGAACCGAGCGATAAGGCCGGAGTCGTCGAAGATGCGCTCGGATTGATCGACTTCACCGGACGCATCGAGAAGCATAGGCTCGACAAGATTGACCTGCCGGCTATCGGCGATGATGGGGTGGCACATGCGGCCTTCTATCGCGGTGAGTCGGTGACGCTCGCCGGCTCCGCTGACGTGTTCACCAAGCGGGAGGACGGAACGTGGCGTCGCCTCGTCTTCAAGGGCTACATGCCCGATAAGGCTGGGGGGGGTCGCCTCTCTCGAAAATCAAGATGGAACGCGACACGACCGTGTACGCCATGTGGGCGTATGCGGAATCAGACGGCGTCGCCAGCGCAAAGAAATAAATATCAGTCGGGACGGAGGTGCGGACTCCGTCCCGAGCTCGCGCGCGTCCCTCAAGGGAGGTGCGCGTAGATGAAGGTCGACAAATGCGATAGCGAGGCTGCTACCGATAAGCCTTTAAAGGAAACCTCGATTAGCAGGCGAGGCCTGTTCGCTGCTTTGGCGGTTGCAGCCGGCCTCGGGCTTTTGGGTGCCGACGATGCTTTTGGTTGGGATTACTGGGGTCAGAACGCCGGAATCGGCCAAGGCTTTTGGGATGCTTACGGCATGCTGAACGGCTATGTCGGCAGGAGCAGGTCGTACAAAAATCCCGGTGCGAAGTGCATGGGGTATGCAACAAGCTGGTGCGAATGGACATGCTGGCCGGGAACCCAGCAGCTCCGCTGCGCCCTCAACCTGCAAATCGAGTGCGACTATGAGAACACGTTGTGGTACCACCTCAGCTTCTATCCGCTCTCGGCCTGCGGTGACACCAACTACGGCACCTCTCACCGCCTCTGGTATGATAACGGCGAGGACGACAACCGCGGGCGCATCTATGAGGATGTCCCCAATGAGGCCCATAAGATCCTTAACTTTAATTGTGACCTTATAAATAACTATGCCGGCTGTCCGTCCCCGGCTCAGCAGGCGACATTCAACACCGGGTGGGAGCACCGCTCCTACAAGGACACCTCCAAGTGGTATCGCCGAACGGGCAGCGGTTTTTCGCACAGCTTTGCGGCATGGTTCGAGCTTCGAGATATCAGAATCGATAAGGTCTGGCATAGCGAATGGGGAGCCAAGGCTTTCGGAACGGGCTGGTGTGCGACCGGCTTCCCCGCCATTCCGCACGGATCGCGTCAGGACTTCTTCGGGATGGTCTGTCGTGTTCACGCCGCCGTTGACGACTCACTCAACTGGGACGTGTGCAATGCCAAAACGTCAAATCGCACGCCTGTCTATCAGCAGGAGCTCTTCGCTGGGACAGGCAAGGCCAAGCCCGAGCCGAATTTGAATCAACTCTTCCTGACTGAATTCGCTAACTTCCAGGAGATCGGCGGTGACTACGCGGATGCCGACCAAAGCTACCTCATCACTTTCCGTCCCGCCCACGTCGTGGATGGTTCTGCGGCCCTTAATGCGTACGGCGGAGGCCCTTTCGACGGCACCGATATCAGGAGCAGCACCAAGCGTGAGTTCGTTATCCATAAATACGTCGCCGCCGATCGCACCTGCGGCTGGTGGCTTGTCGACAACTGGAACTCCGACGGCACCAAGAATGCCGTACAGGTCATCAGTGACGCGTCAGGCCAGGCGGTAAATCGCTATGGTGGCACGACCGCAAAACCGACACAGCTCTTCATGTGGCATGGGGGCTATGACACGGATACGCAGAAGAATAAGGCATCCGAATGGGTCATCGAAGAGGTTCCGTTCACAGGCACGCTAGAGCTAAACAACGGCGCCGAGAAGATCGACTGGCCCCAGGCGCCGACCTGCGGCGACCCCTTCGCCACCTGCTATCCCGCCAAAAGGGAGCTTTGGGAAAAGGTTGGCGAGCCGACCGCGATGATCTACCGCTGGTATGCCGCGCCGAGTCCCGACCCCGCGCCCGATGAGGACGCCGTGGTAATGGGGCAGGCTCGTATCGCCAAAACGGGCGACTTCATGGAGATTCCCGCCTACCGCCACGTTGGCACGAACTTCAACTCGAATTACGCACTCGAGGCGTTCCGTCTCTACCTCAAGGGAACGAGCTACGAGGGCTCGATCAGGTACATGGCGCTTTCCCGCGACAGTAGGACATGGTCCGAAGCTCGCGCCGACGGCGAGTGGATCGGTCAAAGCGGCGACAACCTGCAATGGAGTCAGATTAAGGTCTGGCTCGAGGGTGAGGTTGCACGTCACTACGACCTCGAGCTGCGCGTCTTCCAGAGCGATGTATCGTGGAGCCGAGTCTATGTTAGCGACACGAGTGCCGAAAGCGCCCCTGCCGTGGGCGTCGTGGGCAAGACTTTGCGCTGTATCCAGGTCGACCTCGTACCGAAGCCGACTGACGCAGTGCTCGTTAAGGAGTTCTCGCGTGACGCGCAGAAGCTTGAACTTTCCGAGGATGAGGCGGACGCAGTTGACGGCATGTACCTGAGCTGTGCCGTCCAACAGGAATTCAAAACCGAGAAGCGATCCGGCACGGCCGAGGCCTGGCCTCTCGTCCACCGTTTCCACGGTACCGTCGTCACGCCCGGCGTCATGTATTACGCGAAAAAGGCTACCATCACCTACTACGCCGACGGTGTAGACGATGGCCATATCGTCTACACCGAACACGCTGACCCAGGCGAGTATATGGCATCCGATGCAGCCACGCAGGCGGCGCTGAAGGACGTATGTAACCTCAACGACCATTTCGGCGATGCGGCTTCTAGCGGCTTTACTGGTTGGTTTACAACCGGGAGGCTTAACGGTTCCTTTGAGGGTATTGCCCTCGCCAGGGGCCAGAAGCTCGACCTCTACGGCCGCAACCGCTGCACACTTAGGATCGACTACGCCGACGGCTCGCTGAAACCGGAGGAGGGCGTCGAATACAAATCTAAACCGAAGGACGGGGCAGCCTCCGTTTCAGGCGCCCTTGGGCTCCCGGACTTATCAGGCTCTGTCGAGTCACATACCCTCGATGGTATCGAACTGCCCGCAATAGGCGACAACGGCGCCGGACACATGGCAACCTACTACGGCGAGCGCGTCTCGCTCGTCGTACCGGCGAACGTCTATCGCAAGATGGAAGACGGCACCTGGCGCCATATCGTATGCGACGCCTACCTGACCGATAAGGCGGGGGGGGTTCGTCCCTGCGAAGCATCAAGATGGAGCGGGACACAACGCTCTACATCAGGTGGCGCTACGCCGATTCGGACGGCGTCGCCAGCGCAAAGAGGTAAATATCATCTGGGACGGAGGTGCGGCCTCCGTCCCGAGCCCGCGCGCGTCCCTTTCGGGAGGTGCGCGTAGATGAAGGCTGACAAAAGCAATTGTGAGAAACCGGCCGACAAGTCTTTAATGGAAACCCCGCTTAGCAGGCGGGGCCTGTTCGCCGCCCTGGCAGTTGCGGCCGGGTTGGGTCTGCTTGGCGCAGACGACGCGCTCGGTTGGGACTACTGGGGCCAGAACGCCGCAATCGCGCAGGGCGCCTGGGATATGTACGGGATGCTCAACGGCAAGATCAATTGCTGCAAGGGAAGGTCAAACCCCGCAAATCAGTGCATGGGGTGGGCGAACAATTGGACTGAATGGTATGCCTTCCGATATGCCTACGTCCAGATTCTTCGATACGCCCTCAATTTCCAGGTCGAGTGCGACTATGAGAACGAGCTTTGGTTCCATCTCTCCTTTTACCCGCTGACCGCCTGCGGTGATGATAACTACAACCCAAACGGCAAGCGCATATGGTTTGCGTCTGATTACGATAACCTGGGCGCAATCAAAGAGGACGAGCAGGAAAATAACATCGTTACATTCGATGGCAATTTAACTAATGAAGAGCTTGGCGTCGGCACCGGTCGGCACAATACAGGCTGGAAGCACTATCAATACAATGAAACGGGGAAATGGTACAGGCGCACATCGAAAGACGTGACCCATAGATGGTGCGCGGACCTTAATATCTTCAATATTTACGTCGAGGGGAAATACCACGCCGAGACGGTCAATGCCCTGCACTCCCAAACCGGCTGGTTGACCTCGACCGTGGAGCATACATATCTGACCAACGAGGACATCCAGGGTATCGTCTGTCGCATCCATGCAGCAGACGACGACACCCTGAACTGGGACGTCGGAAATGCCCCTATTACAGATTCAACAGATATATACCAGCAGAAATTCAAGGGCAATTACAACCAGCTCTTTTTGACTGAGTTCTCGAAAGTCCGAGACGGTTCCTATTCTGATGATTGGGGTCCAGTTCCGGGCTTTCTCACGACGTTCCGACCGGCCCATGTCGCTGATGCGTCCTGTGCCGTCAATGCCCTAGGGGGAGGCCCTTGGGACGGAAAGGGGTTCAACCACGTCGCGAACACGCAGCCGTTCGAAATCCATAGGGCCGGAGTCGCTTCGAGGGCGACCGCCTGGTGGGTTACAAAGGCGTTTTCCGAAGGAACGCCCCTATTCGAAGATGGCGCGGTCGCGATTATCAGCGACGCATCGGGGCTATGCGTGAACAGGCCGAACGCAACAACAACAAGGCAATTTAAATTGAACCTCTTCCATAATGGCTACAAGGGAGGCGTGGCGGGAGACCGAGCCTCGGCCTGGGTCGTCGAAGAGGTCCCGTTCACGGGTTCGCTGAGCCTGAATGACGGGTCAAAGGAGATCGGGGCCGACGAGACGGTAACGTGTTCGGATCCGCTCCTCTCATGTACGCCGTGCCATAACTGGTCTGACGTCAAGGGTAACAATGGCGGAACCGCCGTGTCCGACTTTATGTACCGCTGGTATTATGCCGACACAGATGACGTTCCGCTTGACTGCTCCGGTGCGTCCATCATCGGATCTTGCCATCTGTCGAACTTCGGTGATATGCCCGACTGTCCCGCCTATCGGCATGTGGGCATGAATATGTCGGCCAAAATGTGCATAGAGGCGATCTCGCTTCGCCTGGACGGTTCCCCCTGGCAAGGCTCAATCTGCTACAGCATGCTTGCAAAGGGCGGCGAATGGAGCGATGCCGCCGCAGATGGCGCCCGAATCGGCGAGGGCGGCAAGTCCTTGCGCTGGAGTGCCATCAAGGTATGGCTTACCGGCGAGGTATCCCAACATTTCGACCTTGAGGTCAGGGCGTTCAACTCAAATTTGTCATGGACCGGGGGATTTGTCTCCGGGCGCGATCTCGATTTCACGAGTGTCAACGGCTTTGGCGATTTGAAGGGCGTCAACGAGCTGCGCTGTGTTCAGGTCGATTTGATTCCCAAGCCAAAGGGCGCAACGGTGCTACGTGAGTTTTCGAAAACAGCGAGGGAGCTCAGCCTATCGGAGCAGGAGCTCGATTTAGTTTCGGGACGCTATCTCTCCTGCGTGGTCCAACAGGTGTTCCCCGCGGAATTGCGCAACGGTATCAACTTTGATTCGCCGCTTGTGCACCGTTTCCACGGATCGATATCTGCCGGACCCGTTCATGTCGGAGGCATCAAGGTCGTCTACCATGCCGACGGCATCGACGATGAGTCCATTGTGTTCACCGAGACGGCACAGCCCGGGGCCCATACGGCAAGCGCCGCCGCGACATCCGCCGCCCTTAAGTCGCACTGCAACCTCAACGAGCATTTCGATGAAGATCCGAGCACGGGCTTCACGGGCTGGTTCATGGACAAGGAGCTGACAGCCCCTTACGGAGGAACCGAGCTCTCGGCGGGCGATGAACTCCATCTCTACGGGCGCAACCGCTGTACCGTCCGTATCGACTATGCCGAGGGGTCACTTCGCCCTGAAGAGGGGGCAGTGTATCGAGGGGCCGCGAGCGACAGCGCATCCGAGGTTATCGATGCTCTCAGCCTTCCGGATTTCAGCATGGGCGTTGAGGCCCATGTTATCGATGGCCTTTCGCTCCCCGCCTTAGGGGACGATGGTGCTGGTCACAAGGCGGTCTACTGGGGTGAGCGCGTGGCGCCTGTTAAGCCCAGCGGAGTTTACGCGAAGCAGCCGGACGGCACCTGGCGACGCTATGTCGCCGAGTGCTGGTTGACGTCGGCGGCGGGGGATTCCTCGATCGCATCAATCAAGGCGAAACGGGACAACACACTCTATATCAAGTGGTCCGTGGCGCAATCAGACGGCGTCACGAGTTCAAAGAGGTAAATATCAGTCGGGACGGAGGCGCGGCCTCCGTCCCGAGGCCGTGCATGTCCCTTACGGAAGGTGCGCGTAAATGAGCGTAAGCGAATTTAAAGACATCGCTGATGGTGCCTTAGTTGACCGTCGATTCTTGTTGGCTGCCACAATGACGGAGGCTGGGCTTAGCACTAGCAAGAGGACCCTCATGGGGCCCTCTTCTTGAGTCTGATTTAATAAGTGAAATAGCCCGGTCGCTTGTTGTGGCTGGCTGTCTTTATGGGTTCAGCCTTCTTCTCGAGCTTCGCAAGTCCGTCCTTCAATGCCGCAGTGCCAGGCGTTTTCTCCGGGGTCTTCTGCTTTAAGGGGTAGACTTCGCGCATATGCTCGAGTTGGGCGGCATAACGGGCGTTGATGAAGGGCGGCACGCCATCAGTCTCCCTGAACTCGTTATGGTCTGCCGCGATCTGGTCGATGAGGTCTCTCGGGTAGGTTTTTGTGGCGTACGACTCCGTGACCTCGAATTCGGGCCCTTCGTAGGAATCCCATGCGTCGATATGCTCGATATGGTAAAGGCGATCTGATTTCGAGCGCGAAACGGCAATCCACTCCTGGGCGTCGTCCGAACGCCATTCGCTCATGCCGCATGCCAGAAGGACGCGATTGGAGTTGCCGTTCGCGTCGAGATCATAACCGAGATGTGGATATTCAATCCGCTGGTTAAAGAACAGGCTCCAGTCTGCACATGAATGGATGGCGGCGACAAGCTCGGTCAGTTCGAACGTACGGGATGAGAAATCCAGCTTGGAGGAGGCGCCCTTCCCCCTTATCGACCAGTAGTAACTATGCTTTTCGTGAGCCCTGTCAATGTTCAGCCTTATTCTCTCGGCATCCATCTCATTGAGAGTGATCGCCGTTTTGCCCAAATGAGCCATCGGTACTTTGTCGCCGTTGAAGTCGGCATACAGGTCGACGTGAATCCTGTCCGACTTGCGGATTTCGTCTATGAACTCACCCACCTTAACAAAGGGCAGGACGGTGAACGAATCGGCGTTACCCCCGGTTTCCACGCGCGATTGCCTGCATAGGCTAACCACGGCATCTCGATATGAGGGTTGCTCCTGCCTTCCGTTCGCAGCCGTCATGCAAATCTGCTCGACGACCTGCCTGGGCATCTTGTGCGGGTCGGCGAGCAGATAGTAGTCGCTGAAGGCGAAACTCTTACCGAGTGTGAGCTCCTTGTACCCGGTCACAGTGAACAGGGACTCAAATGCACGATTCGGCCAGTTGTCGGGCCCTTCGTACAATTCGCTCAGACGCTTCGAGCAATCGATGAGGCCGAAGTTCATGTATGCCTCGTCCGGCGGGCGATCGCCCGCATAGCTCCTCGCGATCCGGGTCATGCGGTGCGCCAGCTCATCGACTGCCATCGCCTTTCGGTAAGCCGGCCAGTCAGCGGGGGAGAGCCAGGTGCCGCCCACGATTTCCTCGAGCGTGTGAAAGGGCGAGAAACGGCCCTCGAATTTGATCTCCGAGGCGCTGGGGACAAGGGGCGTCTTGCCATCCCATTTGACCCCGGGGCCGTCCATAAGGCCGGCATCTACCGGATCGGCACAATGACGGTCTCTCAGCACCATGCCGTCCCTTTTCGCGGTATAGCTGAACAGGCCGTCCTCCTCGTTGAACCCGAGAGAAACCTCGCAGCCCTCAACTTCTCCGCTCCATACCCTCTCATACATTTCAATCTGCCCCTTCTATCGTTAATGCCCGAACTTGGGTCCGCGGCCGTTTGTCCTCGGGTCTTGTTGGCGACGCAGGCCCCCCGCCGCCACTCCCATCCCATGGACAGCCGATTTCTCTGGAGCGAACGCAAGGGAGCGAAGCTGCGTGCTCTTGAGCTCGCGGGCGCTAGCGTATGCGGCCAGGTTGAAGGTATTTTCCTGGCGCACCATCTCCCGCTCGATTGCGGCGGCAACGAGCGCCCTGTCCGAATACGGGTCGAACGCGGCGGCACAGGAGGCGAGCCTGGACAGGGCCGAGGGGCCATCTATAAAGGTCAGGGGGACCGAGTAGCGCTCCCTGCACCACCTGGCCGCGACGGCACGCGTAAGGCTCTCGCGCCACCCCTCGCCCTCTGAGGCGGTAAATGAGTTGAGGGATCGGAACCCGTTCTCGCGCATGATGTCGTTTAGATCCTCGGTCTCGATATAGCCGTCCTGCCCCACGACCGGATCGTAGATGTCGTAGGCGTCTTGAAGGACCTGCCAGCCACCGTTGCCGATGGGCCAGGCCATCGCGAAATCCGTCGTCGTCCCGTTCATCGCCTGGAACCCGAGACCATGTACTGTGAAGCTGCCGCACCACGTGAGTCCGTAGCGGGCGCAATCATCTGCACCGGGCCTCACCGACGGGCCGTCATCCATGTCCCTCAGCCAATTCGGAAGCATGCTCGGGTCAAGCTCCTCGGCCATATCTCTCCCTCCGTCTGAATTTCCGATGCTCCAATCATCGACTCGGAGGCATTCGGGCGGGCGGCTATGAACAAGTGTTCAAATAGGGGGTATCACCTCATGGCACCAAGTGGGGGAGCGCCGGCATTTGCGGGACTTTATGCTTGAAGCATCTATTTCAATGGAGGGGAACGCTATGGAAACATCCGATGTCTACACCCAGGTATTCCAGTCTCTCATGCCTCTTATTCAGATCGCCATCGTGCTTTGGGCGGCAGAGACAATCTTGACGATGCTTATAAAAGAGCATCGCAAGTCCAAGAAGAAGAAAGAACGGGAGAAACGCCGCCTTGAGTATCAGGACCGTCGTATGGCCAACGACGAGGAACATGCGAAGGTCACGCGCGCGATGCGTTATGACGTGCTGCGCCGGGATGGCTTCAGGTGCGTCAAGTGCGGACGTGGTCGCGAGGACGGCGTGAAGCTCCACGTCGACCATATCAAGCCCGTCTCACGCGGGGGAAAGTCCGTAATGGACAATCTGCAGACGCTTTGCGAGGACTGTAATTGCGGGAAGGGCAACAAATACGAGGAGTAGCGTATTTGTTAACAAAAATAGAGGGCGGGGCACATTACTGTATCAGCCCTCTATTTTTTTATCAGTTCAGCCCTCTAAGTATCCTTCTCATCGTGGATCACCGTAACGCGGCGAGTGCAGACTGCATCGAGATGCGAGCCGCTGAATACCTTTCGGTCGGGCTCTAGCTCGAAGCCGCCGTTCTCAAAGGGAATGGCCATGCGCTCGAGGTCGGCATCGGTGATATCGTGCTTCGCCATAAAATCGTTAACGTTCATGCCAATCACCTATCCAAACCGGGTTTCCTAAGTGTCTTGCCGCCCGGTGAAATCATCCCGAGGAATTGATAGAAGCAATCATTCACTGAATCTAAGAAGCGACGAACACGATGGGCCTGCTGTTCAAGCCCTGTATTCAGAAATCTTAGTGTTCTTCATCTTTCTGCCCCTCAATCCATTTTTGGACAGCGAGGCAGGCGAGGGCATTTGCCACAGGTCCGTGCGGGTTGTTCTCCCATGCGTAGCCCATTTTTTCTGCGGCATCGGTCAACTCGATGTTCGCAAGACAGTTTCGGTCATGATTCTTTTCACTAAGCCATCGGCAATATTCGTGCATCGTATTCGTGACCCTGGTTCGAGAAACGGGCGCAGCGTCGTTGTACTCCAGGAACCTCATAACGCGCGGGGCATTGTAGACGATAACCTCGTCAGCGCCACAGACGATCTCCCTGATCTTTGCCTGGTCGTCAAAAAAGGAGGGAAGGCCTATCTGGTTGTCCGGGGACACCCCATTGACCTTAGATGCCGCCTGCCACAGTTCCTTGCGACTTGGCCTGTATTTCCCCTCATGCGCCAAATTTCCCTCCCAGTTCACGATCGCGATGGCCGCGATTTCATCATCGA
The DNA here is from genome assembly GCA_958432255.1 of uncultured Collinsella sp. GTDB lineage: Bacteria > Actinomycetota > Coriobacteriia > Coriobacteriales > Coriobacteriaceae > Collinsella. The sequence goes on along the minus strand of CAUATU010000011.1, from coordinate 32,729 downwards.
CGGGGTTGGGGCCCGTTGTCCCGAGGTCAAGGCAGATGACCTTCGGAGCGTGTACCTCGAAATGGCCTGCCGCCGTGCCGTCACGCCGACGCTCCATCATGGGGACAACTCCGAAAGAGCGAGCGATGAGCTCGATTTCATCTGCCGTTCCGGTCACGCGAACATCAGCCATGAACCGCTCCTTTCGCACGCTGGCGAACTTTTCACCTGCGTCTCGACTCTAGCACAACGACGATTGGGGCAACTCAACGCAGCCGGTGCCTCAGCTGTCATTAACTCTAGGCGAACATATGTTGTACGGCTGCGTACATGTCACCTACCGGCGGTTTTTCGTGTCACCATTTGTCACCGCTTGGCACCAAATGGCCCCTCACGGACGCATTTACGGGAACAGAATCTATCTCAGGGGCGGGATGTTCGCCCTATCGTGTCGTCGGGGGCCAAAGACTCGAACCCCCAAACCGAAAGGAGCGCATCATGGATTCTGCAACCATGAACGCCATGGCCACGTATCTCGCGGCCAAGACCTACAATGTCCGCCGCGCAGCTGACGAGAAGCTCGGTGCCGTCATCTCCACCGAGATGATCATCCTCATCGGCCTGCTCGCCCTCGCCCTCGTGACCGTTCTCGCTGCCTACTCCGGCAAGCTCCAGGACGTCATCAAGATGGCCACCAACGTTGTGGGCGCTATCGGCACCAACAACTACAAGGTGCCGGCGTAAACGCGAATACGCCTTCCCCTTTGGCCCCGTCCCAGATTCAGCCTGGGGCGGGGCTTTCTATTTGAAAGGGCGGATGCTTGCCTCGGCATATCTTCCGGGCGAACGAATCTATTTGACAAAATCGAATTTTGAAATCTGCTCTCCTGGCGACACCCTGAATCACTACCTGAAGGTCCCCGCACCGGGCTATAATTGACTAAAACCCTCCAATGCCGGGAAAGGCCCGGCCTCATGCCTTCTTGCAGAGGGGGAGGGGTAACTGTGAACAGTTTCCAAATCAATAGCCTGAACCTGACCGAGGCCGGAAGCGGCACGGTCGAGCGCTGCCTGGACTCTAGGGGCCAGATGCACGTGCGCAACCAAGTGGGAAAGCTCCGTATCGACTCAGAGACCGGCGCCACCGAGATGGAAGTGTCCCGCGGGCTCAGCGATGCCGTCTACGTCGACGTGGCGACCGGCAGCATGATCCACGAGAACACGGTGGGCAGCATCCGCTTCCGCACCGACTCGACCGGTACCGTCATGGAACACCTGCTCTAGATGCCTATGGAATGTCGGGATAAAGAAAAAGCCCCATACGGGGCGGCCTGAAAAGGCAGTTTGTGGCTTTTAAGCCGTATTTCGACTTAGGTACTGCGTTTCGAGCAGCAACTCACAATCCCTTTATATCACACAGGAGAACTCATGGCTAGGAAACTTAAAAATATCAACGGTCCCTGGTTTGCCGGAATCGACCTCGACGGCACGAGCGTCGGGTTCGTGGCCACAGACGAGTACGGAGAGGTCCTCTACCACAAGGGCCAGCCCGTGATGGGCACACGCTGCTTCAAGGAGGCGCTCCACGCCTCCGAGGCCCGTATGCCCCGCGCCGCCAGGCGCAGGCTCCAGCGCGCCCGCGGCAGGGAGCGTGAGATGGAGCGCGTGTTCGCGCCGGCGATCGCTCCCACAGACCCGGATTTCTTCGTCAGGCGCAGGATGTCCTACAAACTCATGCGCGACGATATCGCGGCAGATCCCGCGGCTGCCGCCTGGCAGGGGCTTCTTGACGGCTATCCCACACTCGCGCACCTCGACGTCGACCTCATGGAATCAGACGGCCCCCGAGACCCCAGGCTCGTCTTCTGGGCCATCGCCAACCACGTCGTGCGCCGCGGACACTTCCTCATGGAGGGCAACGACGTGACGTCCGACAACTCAGACCCCTCCGCCCAGGTCGAGGCCCTCGTGCGCGAGCTCGACGCCCTGGGAGAGGCCTGTGGCGAGGCTATCGAGCTCGACGGCGGCGCGCTTGGCGGTATGGGCGGCTCCTGGACTGCCCGAGAGCTCCAAAAGGCCGTGTCCGGCGCCGTATCGGTGACAGGCGACGATATCGACGCCAAGACCGCCCGCGCGCAGGCAAAGGCGCTGGGCGACCTCGTCGCCGGCTACAAGGCGAATATGGACGCCTTCGCACTCGAGGGCGAGCAGATCGGAAAGATATCCGTATCCGACGCCGATGCGCTCGATGAGTTCCTCGCCAACTGCCCCGACAGACTCGCCCCGACCATCGAGGCCGCACGGGGCCTCTACTCCGCGTGGCGCCTACAGGGCCTTCTCTCGTTTGCACCCGGAAAGACCCTCTCGCACAACCAGGTGGCCCAGTACGAGGTGTACGGGCGCCAGCTGCGCACCCTGAAGGACCTCGCACTGAAATACATCGCCCATGCTGATTCCGAAGACGGTCCCGACGAGGACGGGCTTGCCCTCTACAGGGACTTCTTCGGCGGCCCGAAAAGGTCCGGCCGCAGGGGGTACGACAAGGTGCTCGTGAAGAAGCTAGACGGCGCCAAGAGGAATATGGGCTATACGGCCTACGACCTCAACGTGATTCCCTATGAGGAGTTCAAGAAGAGGGTTGAGAGGCTCTTCAAGGGAACGGATGCCGCAAAGGACCCGGCCTACATCGATATGGTCGCCGCTCTCGGAGAGCACAGGTTCCTTCGCCGTATCCACACCACGGACAACAGTGCTATCCCGTACCAGCTCCATGCGGAGGTCGTGGGTCGCATCATCGACGCGCAGGGCGGCTTCTACCCTTGGCTAAAGGACGCGGGCCCCCATATCCTGAAGGTGCTGACCTCGAGGATCCCCTACTACGTAGGGCCCTTGGACTCCTCGGCCGCGCCCGTGGACGCCCACGGCAAGGCGAGGTTCTCGTGGTCGCGCCGTCTTCCCGGCCATGAGCGCGCCTTCGTCGCACCCTGGAACTACGAGGAGCATATCGACACCGATGCGGCCGCAGAGGCATTCATCCGGCGCATGACGGGCAAGTGCACCTACCTGGTCGATGAGGACGTGCTGCCGGCGAACTCACTCATCTACGAGCGCTTCCGGTTCCTGAACGAGCTGGCGGGCATCCGCTACACCGAGGACGGCCAGGACTGGCTGCCGCTCGATGCGGCGATGAGGGCGGCCGTTGTCGAGGCCGCATCGGATGGCTCGGTCATGACCCTCAGCCGAATCGCGAACATCCTATCGCGCGACTTCACGATGGCGCCCCCGCACGTCAAGGGCGTATCCGATGCCAAAAGGATGACGTCGCGCCTGTCCGTCTCGGCCTGGATCGCAGGCCTTCTCGGCGTGAAGTCCTTGACGGCCGCCCAGAAGTCCATGGCAGAGGACATCATCCTGTGGAACACCGTGTTCGAGGAGCGCTCCATCCTGAAGCGCAAGGTCGCCAAGGAATACGGGGATATCCTTGACGAGGGCGCTATCGAGGCCTTTTGCGCGAAGCGCCTCAAGGGCTGGGGCCAGCTCTCCGAGCGCCTGCTCACCGGTGTGTGGGTAGATACCGCGCGTGGCGACATGTGCATCATGGACGTTCTCGAGCAGGGCGCGCCCTACGGCAGGTTCCGCGGCACGTCCATGAACCTGATGCAGGCCCTGAGCGACACCGAGCTCGGCTTCCGCACGAGGATTGACGAGGTCAACGCCGCCGCGCTGGAAAAGGCCGGTGAGCTCGGCATCGACGCCCTGCCCGGGTCCCCCGCGCTTCGTCGCGGCGTCTCGCAGGCCATGAAGGTTATCGAGGATATGGCTTCGGTGGCCGGATGTGCCCCGGCAAAGGTCTACGTCGAGGTCACGAGGACCGCCTCGAAACAGCTGAAGGGCAAGCGGTCGCGGAGCCGCGCCCAGGAGATCGAGGCCGCGCTGAAGGCGCTCGACGAGGACGCGCGCCGCGACCTGGATGCCGCCAGGCTCCTGCGCGAGCTGGGGATGTTCGACGAGAAGGAGATCAACGAGCGCCTGTACCTCTATTTCCGACAGGCGGGAAAGAGCCTCTACTCCGGCAGGCCCATCGATATCGCGCGCATCGCGTCGGTCGACTACTGCGTCGACCGTATCCTGCCCAGGTCGGTGCGCAGGGACGAATCGCTCGACAACAAGGCATTGGTCCTGTACGCCGAGAGCCTTGATAAGAAGGACTCGATCCTCGTGCCCCAACACGTGCAGAGGAAGATGGCGCCTTTCTGGATGCACCTCTGCCGCGCGGGCCTCATGACCGAGCGCAAGCTCAACGCGCTCATGAGGACGCAGATCTCCGAGAGAATGCTGAAGTCGATCGTCGGGCGCCAGCTGACCGAGACGAGCCAGGAGTGCAAGCTCATCGCCGCGGTCCTCGAGGCAACCTACACGGGCGTCAAGGTCGTGCCGGTGAAGGCCGGGGTCGCCAGCTCGGTCAGGAGGCGCGCGGGAATCCCGAGAAGCCGAAAAGCAAATCGCTACTACCACGCCCACGATGCCCTCATCGCCCTCACGACCGGCAGGTTCATCGAGACGTGGGCCCCCATGTGGTCGAACAACAGGGCCTTCTACGAGCGCATTATGCGCGATATCGAGGCGCAGGAGCGCCGGGGCGGGGCGGACTCAGAGCTCGATTTCTTCTCCGGCGGGTTCTTCCGCAACCTCGTCGACTACGACACGGCAGAGGTGCTGTGGGATTCCGACTTCGAGCGAGAGAGGCTCGACCGCGCCTGCTCCTGGAAGAACCTCCGCGTGACGTTTGCCCCCTACGAGGAAGGCGGCGCCTTCTGGAAGCAGACCGTCTACTCCCCGCGCGACTCCAAGACGAAGCTCATCCCCGTGAAGGGCGACCGTGATGCTGCCCTGTTCGGCGGCTACTCAGCCCAGACGTTCGCCTATTTCATGATCTACGAGACCGAGGGCAAGAAGGGAAACCTGTTCAGGTTCGCCCCCGTGCCCACCTCCATCGCATCCAAGGCGACCGATTCGCTCACCGAGCTCTATGCGCGCTCGCTGTGCCGTGAATCCGGTGAGAGATTCGTCCGCGTCGTGCGCGACAGGATCCTAAAGGAAACAGTGTACGAGGCATATGGGGAGCGCTTCAGGGTCAAGGGGCTGAAGACCGCCGGCCCCGTGCGCCAGCTCGCCCTCGACGCAGCCGACACCCGACTGCTCAGGATCGTCGAGCGCATGGTCGACGGCGAGCAGCCGAGCCCCAGGCGCGATCTTGAATCCGATGCCAAGGTTCTCTGCCGGCTGTGGGCACGCCTTCTCGCGCTCGCTCCGGCAAACTTCCCCCGCGTCTCCAAGGTGCTCAAGCTGGGTGCCCTGAAGACGCCGGAGGAAGTGTTCGCCGATACGGAAGCGGACGATCTCGCTAAGACCGTCCGCGCGGTAGCGGAGTCCGAGGTCCAGGTCGTGGAGCTCCTCTCGGGAATCAGGGGCACCGCCGACGTGAGGCCCCTCGGCGGCAGCGCGTTCGCGGGTACGCTCTCGATGACCTTCGATAAGATCATCAACGACCCCAAGGCCGGTTTCGCTATCGTTGACATTTCGGCGGCGGGCCTCCACGAGAGGGTATCCACCCTTGGGTAAGACACTCTTTTTTGAGAACGCCCGGAAACTGCGCTATGAGGCGGGATGGGTCGCCGTTCACCGTGACGGCGACCCCCGGCCCGTCCTTTGCGTGCCGACGAGCTCGACTGCATCGTTGTCGACGGGAAGGCCGCGTTCATATCGACTTACCTGCTCGATGAGCTCGCGGCAAGGGGCTGCAGCGTCATTTTCACCGATAGCCGGCATATGCCGGCATCAATCCTGATGCCGCTAACGGCAGCGACGATTGATACGAACGGCAAAGTTCTCTCACAGATGTCCTGGGGCGCCTGGCCGCGCAAGATGCTGTGGAAGAGGATTATCGAGTGCAAGCTGGAAAACCAGGCCTCTGTCCTCGAAGGATCAGGCCATGACCTGGAGGCAGAGCTGCTTGCATCCTATGCGGGAGAGGTCCGCGCCGGCGACTCGACCGGGCGCGAGGCCGCAGGAGCGCGCTGCTATTTCAAAGCGCTGTTCGGCGACGGTTTCGTGCGGGTACCGCACGCGGATGCAACCAATAGCGCCCTCGATTATGGTTATTCCATCCTGCTCTCGCATACAGCGTGCAGGATCGCGGCGAAGGGCTACCTCAACCAGGTGGGAATCCACCACCACTCCAAGACGAATCCCTACAACCTCGCCTGCGACCTCGTGGAGCCGTTCAGGCCCCTGGTCGATCGGAAAGTCGAGCTGGAGCGCCCCCGCGATCTCTCGCCTTCTGTGAAAAGGCTCCTTGCGTCCACACTCGCGGACAGGATTCCCTATGGCCATGGGAGCTACCGGGTGTCGGACGCCATCGACCTATGGGTCGACGGATGCCTTCGTGTGATGGAGGGGGCTGGCGATGCAGATGAGATCTCGGCGCCAGGAACGCCTTGATGGGGAACGGGGGAGGATAAGGTTCATGAGGATAGTCGTAATGTATGACCTACCCGTGGCCGATGCCCAGGACCGTCATGAGTACTCGAGGTTCAGGCAGTTTCTTGTCGGGGATGGCTATACGAGGCTGCAGAATTCCGTCTACACCCGCCTGGCGGTCGATACCAAGAATGCCGAGGCTGCCATCTCTAGACTCAAGGCCAGCCTTCCAGAAGCGGGGCTGGTGCAGGTGCTCAGGGTATCCGAGGCCTCCTTTTGCTCAATGCTCACGCTATGTGGAAGCCCGTCTGACGAGGGGCATTTTGTTACCGGAGAGGACTTTATCGTCTTATGATCGTCAAGCTCGAAACGGTAGGGGAGACAATCGATTTTCCGGATGGACTTGGAGTCATATCCTTCGATGAGTTCGACGAGCTATCTCGATGCGCCGAATCGCTTTTGGGAGAAGGGGAACCCGGAATCGCCCTATACCGAGGGGAACGAAAGCTCAAACCGAAGGATATCGTCCTTATCGACAGCCTGATCGAGCTCCCATTCGATGACCGGAGGTTAACCGGCGCCTATACGTCAAGGATGGCGTCTGAGATCGAGGCCTGTGAGCCTTTGGCAACCAAAGCGCATGAGATCAGGGCGTGTATCGAGGTGTTGATCGCGGAATTGGGGTATTCCCTTCGAACGGATTTGATAGGGAACACGGAACGGGATATCAAATCGTTCGCCAAATGGCTTTCGCTGTCACCCCGCCGCGAGCCGGCCACTACCCTGCAAAGAAAATTCTTCTCCTTCATGGATTACGTTTGCGATACGAGGCTGAATCCGTCAATTGCTGTAATCGCCCTCATCGACAAGCTAAATCCGGCCGAGGTCTTGGAATTAACTCGAAAGGCGCGCCATGAGTGTCTGGAGATGTTGTTTCTCGAATACCGGGAGGTAGACACTGCCAATCTCGAGATCCCAGTGTGGCATATAGATAGCGATCGGGTCCTCTTCTCCCGTAACGTCTAAACCGTTAAACTGGTATATGCACCTTGAAATCTCAAATAAGGCTTACTGCTTGATAGCACGGTTTTCCGATGATCCGTCAGCTGTCAGGTTTTTACAGAACTCACGCTATCATCCCTTTTCCGGGCGGAAACTGGATGGTTTCCAAAAATCGTCGGAACCCTTTCTAATCTATTAATTAACTATTCAGCTTCAGTAGCTGCTCTTTTGCGTCGTTTACCGGCCGATGTCTATTCTCCGGCTTCGTAGGTACCGCGCTTCGAGCTGCTACTTACCCATGCCCGATGCTAAGCGAAAGCTCTTCGAGCTTCGTAGGTACCGCGCTTCGAGCTGCTACTTACCAACTTGTCGAGTGTAAAATAACTTTACCCTGCTTCGTAGGTACCGCGCTTCGAGCTGCTACTTACCAATTAAGAATACTGAGATGCGCAAGGCGATGCTTCGTAGGTACCGCGCTTCGAGCTGCTACTTACCCAAGAACGGACCAGTTGCGCAGAGCTATATGCTTCGTAGGTACCGCGCTTCGAGCTGCTACTTACCATGCCATAGGCATTCCCCTCGGGGTGGCTCGCTTCGTAGGTACCGCGCTTCGAGCTGCTACTTACCAAACACGTTATACAGATGACCGCGGGGGTGGCTTCGTAGGTACCGCGCTTCGAGCTGCTACTTACCCGATTTCAGCGCACACCGATGCACAACCCGGCTTCGTAGGTACCGCGCTTCGAGCTGCTACTTACCAAAAGATAAAGATTTACTCGATACTGTGATGCTTCGTAGGTACCGCGCTTCGAGCTGCTACTTACCAGCTCACATGCATAATCTCGCTGGCCTCAGGCTTCGTAGGTACCGCGCTTCGAGCTGCTACTTACCTTTGTTGCACAAAAAGGTACAGGTTTTTGTGCTTCGTAGGTACCGCGCTTCGAGCAGCTACTTACCCTTAATCACGTCAAATGAACGATATGTTGTGCTTCGTAGGTACCGCACTTCGAGCTGCTACTTACCTACATCATCCAGCCGACCAGGTCATCGGTCAGCTTCGTAGGTACCGCGCTTCGAGCTGCTACTTACCAAGTCCGTCGACCGTTTGCCGTAAGCCACGGCTTCGTAGGTACCGCGCTTCGAGCTGCTACTTACCTCGATGACCTCGATGAGACGCTTCCGACCCGCTTCGTAGGTATCGCGCTTCGAGCTGCTACTTACCCATGAGTTTATGGGGCGCGTGTCGTATTCTGCTTCGTAGGTACCGCGCTTCGAGCTGCTACTTACCTGTGACGTCAAGGCTGCGGACGTGGTGCGTGCTTCGCAGGGACCGCGCTTCGAGCAGCCACTTACCGTCTTCAAGCGATTGGCGGCTGCAACATGTTGCTTCGTAGGTACCGTGCTTCGAGCAGCTACTTACCATCCGGCTGCGACGTTCCCACCGTAGGATGGCTTCGCAGGGACCGCGCTTCGACTAGTTACTTGCCACAGAGCCGCCATATGGCGCAATGATTTACGCTTCACAGGTATCGCGCTTCGAGCAGCTACCTACCTTCGCGCTTAATTCTGCCTACATAAGGCCTACTTCGCAGGGACTGCGTTTCGGGCAGCTACTTACCCTACTTTGCATCATTCTCAGGATGGATATTGCTTCGTGGGTACCGCGCCTCGAGCAGCTACTTACCGCAAAACTTTGTTCGCATCCACGCACACAGGCTTCGCAAGTATGGCGTTTCGAGAGACTACTCACTAAGCATAAATATGGACTTTCCCACTCTTATGCTTCGCAGACACCGCACTTCGAGCAGATACTTATATCACAAGGCAGTCAAAGCCATGGGCGTACATGTTTTGCAGGTATCGTATTTCGGGCAATTGCTATTTCGGGCAATTGCTTTACAGACGCGGGAATTAGCCGACACGCCTAATGGCTTCGAAGGTTCTTCGATCGCTGCGATTCACAGCTTCGCCCTGGTTGATTGCCGTCTTTCGCGCAATCCGATACGGCTCTCGTGGCAACTTCTTCGCGACCACTTCGGTTTCGTAGGTCATCCATTGCCACGACCCCAGGTCGAATGGATAGGCGTTTCAATCAAAATAGTGTCACCGCTTGGCACCAAATTAGCCTTATTTTGAGCAAACACGACTACAAAATTAAATATGAGTACCTATGCCTATATCGAGGAGGCTCCCGTGTCTTTTGGCGTCAGTTTGGCGACCACATTAGCCGTCGGTTGCGGCTTTTGGTGCGCCTCCCATCTTTACCAACGCTGGCGCTACGCTGCACTGGAGCATGAAGACAAGACCATGCTCCAAGCACAGCCCGGGGATACCGATAGGGATATATGGATAGACGCCGTGAAGAGGGAGGCCGTTAACTACGGCGTCAGCCCCTCAACACTAATTTCTCTGGGTAGCGCAGGAGATATCGATGCGGAGATGTCCCAGCTTGGAGACACCGGAACGTACGCACGCCGCCACAACCCACCGCTTGCCTCGGAAATCGTTTTTGTCTACCCCTATCTGCTTGCAGCTTGGACTGGATCGCTCATCTCGATTCCCTATGCCGTCTTCCTGGCAGCCTCCGTGGCACTTGGCCAGGAGGATATGAGATTCAGACTCGCGCCGGTGCCCATGCTGTTCCTTTTTGCGGGCGCTGGCGCTGTGTCATCGCCCTGGGGACCATATGCGTGGGCGGTATTTACCATTCCCTGCGCTGCAGTATTCGCGCTGATCTCCTTTGCCATGAAGCGCATCGCCGGGATCTCCTGGCACGCCGGCGACTATCTCACGCTTACCGTCGCCCTTATGGCGGCGCTATCCGTCGGGACCGTGTTCGAGTTTCTCGCTATCCACCTTGCATGCGCATGCGCCCTGGAACTCGCTATCAGATCCATCCCGGCCTGTGCTCGCCTCAAGAACAACGTCCCCTACAACGCCGTGCTGTCGGTGAGCCTGGTCGGGGCGACACTAATCGCAATCTTGAAAGGTTATCTGCTATGAGGTCTAAACGTACGGGGCTCAGGGCCGTCATGGTGACCCAGCTCGTCCTGCTCCTTCCCATCATGATCGCCATGCTCGCACTCGTCGTGGATTGCGCCAACCTGAGCAGGTGCAAGGCACTTGCGTCCTCCGCCGCGTCCGAGGGCGCCCGCTATGCCGCGGCAAATCCAGATCTGTCCGATTCCGAGGTCGAGGCATACGTGAGGGGCGCTATCGGGCTCGATGACAGCTGCACCGTGGATATCGTGCGCGAGGCGATTGCACCCAAGGAGGTGACGCTGAGGGTAGGGGATAAGTCCAGGGACTCCTCCATCGAGCGCAAGTCTGTGACGGTCAATGTCCAGATTCCCTGCCGCCGCGTCTTCACCCTGGCTGTCTTCGACGGGCTTGCGGGCATCGAGCCCGAGTCTTCCTCTGCCACCGCGATCTCATCGGAGGTGATGTGATGGTGCGCAACACCCGGGCGCTCAAGGCGCTCATCTCCACCGAGTTCATCTTCGTGTTCCCTATCGCCCTCACCGTCGTGCTCGCCATCATGGGGTTCGGCTTCACGGGCTACCAGCGAGCGAGAATCGACTATTCGCTGGCGCACCTCGCGGACCGGCTTCCCGCGGGGTGGGACTCCATGAACGCGGATACGCTCGTGACCGAGCTCGTGAGCACCTCTGCTGGCGTGGACCCCGACTACCTCACGGTGAAAAACGCCTCTGTGACACTCGATTCCGATGAGAACCTTGGACAGGGTAGCGCCGTGGCAAGCGACCTGGGCACCGAGAACCTCAGGACCGAGGACAGGACCGTGACGGTATCGGCCGAGATTATCTACGACTACCCAGCGCCCTACAACGTGTTCGGAAAGAGATCCGTGCGCAAGATCACACGCTCCTACATCAGCTATTCGGACTGGGAGGTCATCTAGATGAAGTGCCGCACACTCAGGGGGAGGGGAGCCCGCGCGCAGCTCACGACCTTCTTCGTCGTATTACTCATCCCCCTTTCCCTTCTCATCGCCCTCGCGGTCGATCTCGGCGGCGCACTCGCCTACAGGACATGGCAGGGCTCGCTTCTCGAGAGCACGCGCCAATCCTGTTTCGGCGAAGCCAACGCCGTCAAATATGCGGAGAACCCCGGCGAGGAGGCGCGCTCCGAGGTGCTCGAGATGCTGAAGGCAAACGGGTATACCGGAAAAGCCACGGTCTATTATGTCGAGGCACCAGAGGACCTGTGTGGAGCGGCAGACCGATATGCCGGCGTCTACGTGATTTTGGAGGGAACCTGGCCGTCGACATTCGCTAGGTTCGCGGGCATCGACGAACTCAAGGTTCGATCCGATGCGGTATGGGCGCTGCATCCCTATTCATCCACGACGGTATGGCGCCCCGCCGACACCGGGAACGGCTGGTGTGAGTACACAATCGACAAGGACGGAAACGTTTCGACGAAAACGGGCGTCTGCTCGATCGACGATGCCCCCGAAAGCCTCTCCAAGGCCGTGAGGGACATGCTGCCCACCTCATCAGGCGGTACCGAAAGCGCAGATGAATCTGCGTCCGACGGCGCTGAATAGGCGCCCTCGCCGAACACCCTAGATTGTCACCCAATGTCACCAAATCGCCCCGCACGCACGTCCGCGCGGGGCGATTCTTTATGTGTCGGAATAGCACGGCAGATCGGAGGACCCTTGGGTCTGATGTACGACCTGATGCGCCAGGGAAGATATGACCTCATGCCGGCGCTGCTGACGTCGCGCGAGGCGGCGGACGCGGTCGGAGTCACCCCTAGGACCATCGAGAGAATGTGCGCGTCGGGAAAGCTCGAGGGCGCACGGTTCGGCAACCGCTGGCGCGTCAACCGAGACTCGCTGCTCAGGTATTCGGGGCTCCTCGGTCCCGGGAAGGAAGTCAAACGATGAAGAAAAGGACCCCGGAGGAGATCAGGGCTGAGATCGCCCAGGTCGAGGCAGAGGAGCGCGCGGCCTTGGATGCCGGTCGCATGCGCAGTATAGATAGGCTCCGCGGGCGCAAGCAGGCGCTCGGCCATGAGCTTGAGCGCGCCATGGCGCAGGAGGCCGCCATGGGGGCGACCACGTCGACGCAAATGCCCGCCACGGCTCCCAAGACCGCCCAGAGCGGCCAGAGGACCACGGCAACGGCGGGAGCCGCGACCGCACGCCGACAGCGCGGACAGGTACCCGGTGGAGCCCGCAAGGACCGCAGGCTCGCAGCCGTCGCCGGCGTGGCCATCGCCGTCGCCGTTGTGACAGTAGGATTCTCCGGCTGGCGCTGGACCCAGGCACAGGGCGAGCTGACGCGCCTCGAGCAATCGACCGTCAAGGTCGTCACCGTCACGCGCGACGTCGCCCCCGGTGAGGTTATCGCGTCTGCGGACCTCACGGTCGCAAGCGTGCCCAAGGCGTTTGCGCCAAAGGACGCCGCTAAGAAGGTATCCGATGTCGCCGGGCGCCAGTCCGTCACACAGCAGACCTCGGGTACCGCCGTATCGCTTTCATCGGTCTCCGGCTCCAAGAAACCCGCCTCGATCACCACGGCCGTGACCGAGGGCCGCGTCGCCTACACCGTCGCGCTCGACAACTCGACCGGCCTCTCGCCACTGCTCGCCGTCGGCGACAAGGTCGACGTCCTCGCGAGCGTGAACGATGGCCAGGTCGTGACGACCGAGCGCATCGCCGACTCCATCCGTGTGTTGGCGCTCGACGGAAACCTCTCGGGCACCAAGTCTGACGGTTACTCCAATGTCACAATCGAGGTGACCGAGGACCAGGCCCTCGCACTTTCGAGCGCAAGCGGCATCAGGCTCGTCGCCCTTCCCGAGACGGGGGAGACGAACAATGCTGAATAGGGACCTACTCAAAATCGAACGCGACGCCGTACGCCAGGCAACCGGGGTCCTGACGGCGGCCAACGACGCTACCGAAAGCAACGAACAGAGGGATACGCGCGCGCACGAGCTCCTTGCCGATATTGTCGATTCCATCCCCGAAGGCTCTCGTCTGGATGACAACTCCTTCGAGGCGGTTATTCAGGCCGGCATCAACGACCTGTACTATCTTGGGCCCATCGAGGAGCTGCTTCCCGATACCTCGATCTCGGAAATCATGGTCAACGCCCCGGACGACGTCTGGGTCGAGCGAGCGGGCATGCTACGGAAGGTCCCGGTGACATTCGAGGACGACGAGCATGTGAAGTTCATCATCAACCGAATCGCGTCCGCCGACGGTCGGCGTTGCGACGAGGCGCAACCGCTGTGTGACTGCATCCTCAACCGTCCCGGTGCCATCTTCGACGGCTCGCGCGTGGCGGCGACGGCCAAGGGCATCGCCGTCGACCACAACATCCTCAATATCCGAAAGTTTCGACCCGACGCGGTGGAACCCGAGGACCTCATGGCGCTGGGCACCTTCGACCAGCGCATGCTGGAGTTCATGGAGGCCATCGTTCTCGGCCGCATGAACGTCGTCATCGCCGGCGGAACGGGTTCGGGCAAGACGACGCTGCTCAACGCCTGTTCCTCCTTCATCCCGGACAACCAGCGCATCGTCACGATCGAGGACGCGCCGGAGCTGCGCCTCCAAAAGCCCCATGTCGTGCGCAAGACCGCACGTCGACCCAACATCGAGGGCGAGGGCGAGATCACCATCCGGCAGCTCGTCATCCATGCGCTGCGCGAGCGCCCGGACCGCATCGTAGTCGGCGAGTGCCGTGGCGGCGAGGCGTTCGATATGATCCAGGCCATGATGACCGGTCACGAAGGGTCCCTCACGACCGTGCACTCCTCCAACGCGCGCGAGGCGACGACCCGCCTGCGCTCCATGATTCAGCAGACCGGAACAGAGATGCGAAGCGAGCAGATCATGGAACTCATCGCCTCGGCCATCGACTTCATCGTCTTCGTAAACCGTTTCGACATCGACGGCTCGCGCAAGATCACCGAGATCGCGGAGGTCCAGGGCATGCAGGGCGATGTCATCACTATTGGCACCATCATGCGCTTCGAGCAGACCGGCTTCTCCGAGGACGGCAAGGTTCTCGGCGAGTTCATGCCCACCGGCGAGCGCATCACCCCGGCGCATCGCGAAAAGCTCTTCGCGCGCGGCGTTTACGTCGACGACGATTTCTGGTTCCGTCGATGAGCGGGCAGATTTCCCCGGCAGCCCTCCTCCCCGCACTGCCGGCGGTATTGACGGGAATCGTTCTGTTCCTGACGGCCAGAAAGCTACGTGTCGAGCGCGAACGCGCCGAGTCCGGCCCCATCCCTGAGAATCCCTCTGACGAGACCGGCACAAATCGTCTCGTCGGCGCCCTTCGTCGCGTGTGCCAGGGCGCAGCACCCCAGCTATCGGTCTCCGAGGCCGCACAGATGTGGGCCGTCGTCGCATTCGCCCCATCGGTGCTGATTCTCGCCACCGGCTCTGCGATGGGCGCCCTGGCGGCACTCCCGCTCGGTATCGCCGCCTTCCCGATATGGGTGAGGCTGAAGCGCGGGGCAGAGCAGGGGCTTTTCGAGGAGCAGCTCGGCGAGGCGATGCCGCTCATCGCATCGAACCTGCGCACGGGCGCCTCGGTCGCGCAATCGGTGGCCCCCGTCGCCGAGCATATGGCAGAGCCGCTGAAATCGGAGTTCGCCATCCTCGAACGCGACTTGCGAAACGGACGACCCATCGCCCAGGCACTCGATGATATGGCCAAGAGGACGGGGAGCTCGAACCTGAAGCTCT
Organism: uncultured Collinsella sp.; assembly: GCA_958432255.1. Lineage (GTDB taxonomy): Bacteria > Actinomycetota > Coriobacteriia > Coriobacteriales > Coriobacteriaceae > Collinsella. The sequence goes on along the minus strand of CAUATU010000011.1, from coordinate 17,530 downwards.
ACTCCACGGCCGTCTCCGTATCGCAACAGACCGGCGGCTCGCTCTCCGATATCACCGAGCGCGTGGGCGAAGCCATCAGGGCGAAGGTCAAGGCCAAGCGCTCGGCAGAGGCAAAGACGTCCTCGGCGCGATTCGAGGCCAAGCTCGTCGGCTTCGCGCCGGTCGTCATGCTGCTGCTCATGTCGCTGAGCTCGGAGATTCACCGCGAGTTCTTCATGACGCCCGCGGGGTGGGCGTGCCTTGCCGTCGGCGCCGCGCTCGATATCGTCGGCTTCTTGGTCCTCAAGCAAATCAGCAACATCAGATACGACTAGGGGTTCTCAGATGTTCGAAACGATAACGACTGGCTTCATATTCCTTCTTCTGGGTATCGCCGCGGGTCTCGGCGTGGATATCGCCCTCAAGCGCATATTCCAGCTGGAACCGCCGGTAGAGGAGGAGGCGTCCGCGACGCTTCCCGGAATCGCCGAGAAGCTGTCCAGCGTCGTGTCGAGGCTCGCGCCCATCTCCCGCTCGGTCATGGACTCCACGCGAGACTCCCTCGACCGCGCGGGCCTCACCATGCAGCCGGCGACCTTCTGGGCCTTCCGCGTCGCGAGCGCCGCGGGATTCACCGCCGCCGGCCTCATCGCCTCGATCCTCATCGGAGGCTCCAAGGGACTCGGCATCTTTGCCGCGATGGTCCTCATGGGCCTCGCCGTTCCGCAGCTGTGGCTCTTGAACGAACGCGCGAAATGGCGCGACGAGCTCGACAGGCAGCTCCCCGACGCACTGGACCTTCTCGCAATCTGCATGTCGGCGGGTTCGTCCATCGACTTCGCACTCCATACGGTCGGCAGCAGGATGGATGGCGCCATCGCGCGCGGCTTCGAGCGCGTGGCCAACGAGGCCAGCTTCTCGTCGCGCACCGAGGCGCTCCTGCGTTTCGCGGAACGCGCGCGCGTGCCATCCCTCACCATCTTCGCGGCATCGTTCGCACAGTCCGAGCGCGCGGGCGGCTCACTTGTCGACATCATCCGCGACCAGGCCGAGACGGTCCGAGAGCAGCGGCGCCTGAAGGTCGAGTCCGAAATCGAGAAGCTGAGCTCAAAGATGCTCTTCCCGATCATCATCTTCATCCTGCCAGTGTTCCTGATCGTCGTTCTCGCGCCCGTGGTGGCGCAGATCGCCCAGACGTTCACCTCCCTCATGTAGGAGACGACCCATGAGCTATGAATACGATATCCCCTGTGTGGCCACGACAAGGACCGGCACCGAGGTTCCGCTCTCCCTGAAGATCGCCAAGACCTTCAGGGACAAGGCGATCGGGTATATGGGAACCAAGTACATCGACAAATCCACCGGCATGGTGTACGCGAGGGGAAGGTCGCTCCATACCCTGTTCATGCGCATCCCGATCGATGTCTGCTGGATAGGACGCTTCGAGGCCTCGGATCAATCCTGGCCGGTGGTTTCGCTCGACTCCTCGGTCGCCCCCTGGCACATCCTTTTCGCACCGCGGGGGGCAGTAGGCGGCATCGAGGTCGCCCCTGGAACATTCACCGAGTCCGACCGCCCACTCTCTATCAGGAGACTCGATTGAATCAGACTAAGGTAGCGAAGACCGTACACTGTGCCTCAACGGCGCTCGCCGTCCTGCTGTCAATGGCCATCATGGCCTTGATCCCCGCCATCAGATCGGCTGGGACGCTGGATACGGACGGATGGTTCCTTCTCGCCTCGGGGCGCGTAATCGTCGAATCCGGCATCCCGGTTACAAACCCCTTCACCGCAATCGCCGGCCAGGGCATCGTGCTCCAGCAGTGGCTCCATGACGCGTGGCTCTATCTGTGGTGGAAGGCCGCGGGCTACACGGGCGTCGCCGTGTCCGTGGCGGTACCCGCCGCGCTGGCCCTGTGGGCCTATAGCGGCACCGTCTCCAGGCTGGCGCAAAACCCGCGTTACCCCTGGGCGCCACTGTTGATCAGCGCGGTCGGGTTTGCCCTCATGACCTCATATCTATCCGTCCGTCCATCCCTTTGGACGGCGGCGCTGCTATTCGTCACCATCTCTACGTGTCAAGAATGGCGACGGGGATCCAGTTCTCGTTGCCTTCTGGTACTCCCGGTCGTGTCGCTGCTGTCTGTAAATCTGCAGGCGGCGCTTTGGCCCTTGCCCGCCGCTGCCGCCGCGTGCTTCCTGCTTCCGGAAGAGGGCGAGATCTCGCTCGGCGAGACTGGCGAGACAGTTCGCTCATGGGCGCGGTCCAGGCTGCCGCTACTTGCGGCGATTGTAGGAATGGCTGCAGAATCGCTTATAAACCCTTATTTCATCGACGGTTCACTCTATGTGATCCGCTCACTCGGGGCCGCGTCTTACGGCGGGGTCATTCTCGAGCTGAAGCCGGTGTGGGCGATGCCGGCGGCAGCCCTGTTCTGGGGCGTTGCAATCCTTGCGGCAATCATATCGTGCGTCCTCGCACGTCGGTTCCCGCCAAGATGGCTCATCGCCTGTTGGCTGGCGGCCTCCATGGCCGGCGCGCTTGCCGTCAGGTGCCTCTGGATAACGTGGACAGTCTCGTTTCTGATTGTCGCCGCATCCGTCGGCCAGGGCGACGCAATCAACCCACGAGTACATCGTCTGCTGATTGCCGGGAGAGCCGTTATGGTCCTCGTCCTAGCGTTCTCCATCGTCAATAGCGGCCTTAACTCGCTTGACTCGGAAACCCGCTGGGTCGAGACCGGATGGAGGGGCATCGATTCGGATATGGCACAAATCATCGAGGCCCTGGGCGACAACCCGGGTCGCATATGGTCCGAGGACGCCACGGTGATGAACTACCTAGAGTGGGCGAGGGTTCCCGTGACCTACGACATGCGTCCCGAGATCTGGTCTGAGGCGATCTCCGGCGACGGCAGGGCAAACGACTACCGCGCATACGTTGACAGTCTGGAAGGGGGCTACGGGGTCCTTAAGGAGGATGGGTGGACGTGGGCGATCGTGCGAGATTCCAACGCAAAACGCTTTGGAAAAGCCTGCCCCGGCGCCGAAAAGGCGGCGAGCGGCAGGGGATACACGCTCTACCGGTTATGACATGAGATGGATTGATGGGTGGTAACGCATGAATAGCGTCAACGTCAGCAGGAGGGCCGTTCTGGCCGCCATGGCCTCGCTAGCCCTTACAGGATGCGGCGGCTCAAAGAAAGCAAATGGATCGGACAATTCGAAGAAGAAGAATAAAGATTCCGAAAAGAGCGAGGACGAGGCGTTCTCCTTCGGAGGCATAGGGGACACGAGCTCATCCGATGCCTCGAGGGGATTGACGGTCGATGGCGTCTACAAGAGGGTCGCCACGGACTCAAGCGGCAAGGAATACCGGTTCCTCCTTGTCGGCATGACATTCGAGAACAACCTCGACCATGACGGACGGGCACCGGTGTCCTACGTCTCGTGCTACCAAAACGGCGTGAAGCTGTCCCATTGCACGAAATACAGCGACCCGAACGCCTCGAAGACACTCGAGCCCGGCTACTCGATTTCAGTCTGTACCGCGTTTCTGCTGGAAGACGAGGGCCAGCCCGTGAAGGTGAAGATCAAGTCATCGAATTCATCGGATTACGTCTACGAGAACACCTTCCCGATCTCTCACTTGGACTATACGGCCCTCTAGGAGTCCTCTCCGGCGCGCACGATATAATAGCCATCACCGTCTTTGACGATGAAGCGGTGGACCGGCCTGCCCTTCCAATCGATCTCGACACTCCAGATACGGGCGAGGCTACCCGCCTTGCGCCCGGGACAGGGGACAGATGCGCCCGTTGAGCGGACCTGGAACCTACGACCGTCGGAAAGCTCGATCCACCTGAACTTCGGCTCCCTACCGGGCCTCTCCACGACGCTGACAGTAACGGGAGTCATTTTCGCTCCAAAAGAATCTCATGACCATATGAAATTGGAAAGCTGGCCGCCGGACACTGCTGCGCAATCATGGCTATTCCGGCCTAAATACTGGCAGGTGATCATATATGCTCGCAGCATCATATCTAGTCAGCAGCAGGACAAGTATGCTCTCTGATCTATTCTTTGCCATAACCGTTCGGCCCATTCTTACAGGGGTTTCCATAAGGTAAGAATCCCACTGTTGAAGCTCTCGCGCAGGGCTGTTTGGTGCCATCAGGTGACACTTCAGTCTGTATCGCAAAGGCTTCAAAACATCCGGCATGCACGCTATGAGATATGAGACAATAGAACACGCGTTCGTTAGTTATTGGCATGAGGAGTCGGCGTGGGGAAGAAGTCAATCAGACTTGTGACGGCACTGGTCGAGTGCCGGCCGGACGGAGAGTACGTACCGTGGGGAATCAAATGGTACGACGGCAGGATCTTCCCCTTCGCAGAGGTCGGTTGGCACGAACCCCGGTCATGGGTGATGGGGGAGGGCCGTGTGTGCGAGAGCTGGCGCGTAAAGATGGGAGACGGTACCCTACGCGACATCTGCCACCACGGCAACAGCTGGTATGTGGTCCATGATCCGGAAAATGACAGACCGGATGAAGGATGGTCTCCGTAACCGAGATATCGTATTGGCAATAGCCGAACTGTGATATGACTCAACTACGTGACAATGTAACTACGCAATAACGCAACTACGGCATAGTGTAACGATGTAATAGAGTGATTGTGTAATGCCGTAACTTCTTAAAATGCAAGTATTCATTAACGTAATTTCGCAGTTATCAGCACCATGATTTTCCATAGCTATCCTGGGTGGCCTCTTTCGTTACAGTTCACATTACATGAACGATGGAAGATCAATACATTTATTGTGCACCTCTGCGGTGATCGATGTGCTAGAATGTAATACACGTTATACGCATGATTGGGAGGTGCGTTATGGCCACTGCTACCGCGGCATTGAGGCTGCCCGAGGACTTAGCAATCAGGTACGACCGTTTGGCGAAATCAACGGGACGCACGAAGACTTTCTACATGACAGAAGCGCTCGCCGCCGAGATTGACAGGCTGGAGTACGAGTACGGCTTAATGAAGAAGGTCGAGGATTATAGGGCCGGCAGGCTTGAGACTGTGACGCTCGACGAGCTGGAGGAGAGCCTTGGCTTGGCGGATTGAAGTCGATAAGGATGTCCAGCGATCAATGAGAAAGCTGGACAAGCAGATCGCCAAAAGAATTGTGGCAAAGCTCCATGAGATTTCACAGCTCGAAGACCCGAGGAGCATGGGAAAGGGCTTAACTGAAAATAAGTCTGGTCTATGGCGCTACAGGGTCGGAGACTATCGGATAGTTGTCGATATCGAGGACGATGTTCTCGTCATTCTTGTTGTCGATTTAGACCACCGAAGCAGGGTTTACAGGACTCGCAGGTAGGCTGGTCGACACCGCTAACGCAACGGGGAGGGTTTTTGACCCTCCCCGTTTTTACGCTTGCCAACAGGGGCGGCCGTCGTAGGGCCCGCCGTCTGGATGTCGGTCGTACTCCCGCGGCCCCGTTTTCAGCAGCTCCTTGGCGCGAGCACGGTCGTAGCGCACGTCCCATTTGCTGTAGTAATACCAACTCGAATCGCCGTGGCCATAGGTGACGGGCTTCCATCGCGTGTCGACGATCGGGACGAGCCCCAGGACACACCACCGATAAGCCGTGTTTTCGATGTAGCTGTCCTGCAGGTTGGCCTCGCTGATGGTGTCGATGGTGCCGCCCCAACGGCATAACGTAGCTACGTGATAACGGAACTGTGCAATATCGTAACTATGTAATTTCTGACTAAATGAATTTCCTAACAAACGAAAAGCCCCTGATCAGGGCAGGGGCTTACGGATTTGCGAGCTATTAATGTCGCGTTGAACGCTCTCTCATATCGAGCGATTTCTTAAGGTTTTCCGTACCGGCGACGCTATGGCCCAAAAGGCCATCGAGTCCCGATCTCAGCGCCGCGACATCTGCCGCCGAAGCCCCAGCACGCAGGATCTTCGAGTCGAGCAGCGATTTCATGAAGCGTTCCGAAGTTTTTTCCGAGATGATCGCCTCGACCTCCTTGGAGATTCGGTTCGGATCGCGGTCAACGGGAACCGTCGGCATCTCCTTGGATGAGACGGGGTGCGCCCCGTTGTTCCTGAGCCAATACCTGAACTCGGTATCGACATCCTCGGGAACCTCGACCCTGATCTCGTTAGTTTTCTCATCGATCACGAGGGTGCCGTAAAGCGTGTCGCGCTCGGCGTTTTCGACCAGCCCCTCCAGCTCGAGAATGCCCATGAGAATCGGGAGCTCCATCAGCTTTTCGTGCCCGGCACTGTAACTCCCGATTCCCTTGGCCTCATCGTAACTGCCGGTAAATTCGACGGTATACCCGTTGGACGTAAGCTCCGGCCATCCGAGCGCAAGCGAGGCCTCTACCTCATGCGAGACATGGGCCACGGGAGAGATGCCGCCATATGAGAAGGGCTGAACGAAAACGCCGTCGCGGCCTTTCGGGTCCCTAGTGAGTTTGAAACAGACGTCATGGGGCCTCCTTGGATAGTCGCTGTACCGGGGCGTGTACTGCACGCTAAATAAGGCGACGTAAGGTTTCCCGCTGTCATCCACAAGGTACATATCAGCTCCTCCTAATATTCATTCGCTTGACCGCAGCGTTTTCGTCTAGCTCGATGCCGCGGGCGGTCTTCTGAGCGCGTTCCGCATCGAAGGCCCTGACAAGCGCAGGCGCATACTCTTCCGCTAGCGATGCGGCCTGTAGCTTAAACATACGGGAGATGACCCCGGCATCCTGCTTCGCTTGCTTGCCTGCGAGCGCGATGGCGGCCTCACAGATCTCATTGGTCGTCGGCTCCCTTCCACCGAACTCCGCAAGCTCTTTTTTCACGGTATCCAGCGATCCGCCGTCATTTCTGGCATAGGCGGCGATATAGGCCTGTTTGAGCGCCTCGACCAGTCTCTCGTCAGCCGCAATCCCGGTCTCGGTGCCACCGCCATCTCGATAGTAGGCCGTCGTGGCCCCCTCAATCGATTCGGCGAGACTTTTTCCTACGTTCATCCCGTCTCCGTTCTCATTCAACCTCAATGGGCTCCATAGCATCCAAACGGCTAGCGCCTTTGGAGGCCGACTGTGACTGTCGTTTAAAATCCATGACCGCTCGTGTGGGGATGTGCGCCCCCATCGTGTCCCCCAACACTGACGGGAGACTCCGCAATGGCAGGGCCGTCCTCGTCCTGGTCACCATCTACGCCTGACTCGTCATGGCCTTTTTCAAGCTCCTTCTGCTCCAGCTCGGCAAGCTCGTCCTGCAGCTTATCGAGATTCTCCTCACCGTCCCAGGGCTCGACAACGATTCTCCTGGCCTCATCAAGCTGCTTGTCGGAGCGCTCCATAAGGGCCCTAGCCTGGTCTAGACCGCCCGCCTCTTTCTCGATAATGCCGTCCATCTGCTGCAGCACGGTGTGTGAACCGGAAGTAGCCGACGGCAGCATATGATTCGACCAGTGCGCGTCGGCCGCACCCTTGACCCTAAGGCCGATGAAGGGGTCGTAACGGAAGGTGCCGTCTCGCTCGAGCAGCGTCTGCTCCTTCTTCACGACAATCTCAAGACCGCGAAACTCTCCGATTGCCCTGACTGGGCCGATGGGACAATCTCCGGCAGCCCCTTGAATCATGCCGATCGCGCTAGCTCGATCTAGCGCCGACACACCTCCGACCGAGACCCTTACGATATCTGCACCCTTGTCGAGCTCCCTTTGCCTGTTCGCAGAATCGAGGACATCGTGGTCACGTTCGAGCAACTCGAATCGTCGTCGGTTGCAAGCGGCTGAAGGCTCATAACGAGATTCGATTTGGTGGCGCATGTTTGCCACCATCTCGTCATGAGACTGCTTGAGCATGGACTGTGCCATAATCTCGCTTCTCAGCTCCTGGATCCTCTTGATATCGGGGTTACCCGACGCCACGGCGGCAAGGTCTGAGTAGGAGATTCTCGTCTCATCGATGTCATCCATGCTGCGCACGGACGGCTTATTCGAGAAGACCTGACCGATGAAGCGCTGTTTGTGCTCGACGGTGGAGTAGAGGAAGGAGTCGAACGTTCCCTGGGCGACGTACTTGAAGTCCCTGACGCTCTCGAAAAGGTTTCCCTGGCGCCTGATTCGACCAAGGCGCTGCTCGAAATCGGAAGGCCTCCATGGGCAATCAAGGTTATGAATGGCCGCGAGTCTCGTCTGGACGTTTGTGCCCGTGCCCAGCTTCTCAGTCGAACCCATGAGGACGCGCACCTCGCCCGAACGAACCTTCTCGAACAGTGTTTCTTTCTTCTCCGGATCGTTGCCGGCATCGCTGACGCAAGCAACCTGCTCGGAGGGAATTCCCGCCTCGATGAGGCGTCTCCTCATATCGTCTTGGATATTCCATTTCCCCGAGGCCGGGGTCGAACGGTCGCAAAAGACGAGCTGCGCACCGCGCATGTCGGCCGTCTCCTCCCAGATTTTAAATACCTCGCGTGCGCAAACCTCACATTTGCCGCCCTCCATCGGCTCAAACTCGGGGTGCATCAGCTTCGGGTCGAGTGCGACCTTCATGCCGTCGCCCGTGATCGCAAGCAGATTGTCGTTGCCCTCTGCATTTCCGGCACGGACGCGCTCGCCGCGGATGCCGAGCTTTTTGACTTCCTCGAGCTGCTCAGGCGTGGCGGGCACGGTGATATGGATCTCCTCGCACTCGGGGACCTTGAGGTTCACGGTCTCTTGCGTGACGATGTCCGCAAAGGTTCGGTAAGCGCTCATGAGCTCAGGGAGGTTATGGAACTTCGTGAAGCGCTGTTTCAGCTGGAAGCCGTTGCCCTCAGGCTTGATCTCCATCGAGTCCTCTATCGTGCCGAACGTGAACGCCCAAGACGGGAACGATGAAAGGCCCTGCCGCTCGAGGAGCTCGGGTGCAAGATATCGCTGCATGTTGTACAGCTCGCCCATCGTATTGGTGACAGGTGTGCCCGTGGCGAACACGATGTTGCGTCCATGGCCAATCTCACGAAGGTAGGTGCACTTTTCAAGCAAGCTCTCGCTGCGGTTGGACTTCGAGGAAGTCATTCCCGCAATAGCGAGGCCATACGTAGGGAGATTCTTATAGTTATGCGCCTCGTCCACAAACAGATAGTCGAAGCCGATCTCCTCGAACGAAAGCCCTTCGGTCTTCGGAGAAGAATGGAGCTTTGAGAGCTTCTCATTGATTTTCTTAACTTCTTCCTCGAGCTTTTTAACCGAGAAGGTTCCGCCGTTTTCTTGCGCATCTTCTTTGGCCCGCAGGAATTCCATCCTTCGGCGTTTGAGATAGACCTCCTTTCGCTCTTGCGAAAGGTCGAGCATATCGAAGCGCGAACTCGATACGATCACGGCGTCCCAGTCACCGTTTGCCGCGCGGCCGAAGAACTCCCTCGCCGCATCCGCGGAATCCGACTCAGATTTACCCATATAGAGCACCCTCGACCCTGGATAGAGGTAGGCAAAATCCGATGCCCACTGTTCTGTTAGGTGCTTCGGCACGACGACAAGCGGCTTGTTGGCCCGACCGAGACGCCTGGCTTCCATGCACATGGCGATACCCGTATAGGTTTTTCCGGCGCCGACGACATGCGCCACAAGCGTGCCCTCATCTGCCTGCCCAGCTCGCGCGACGGCGGCACGCTGATGCGGCCTCATCTCCACGTCGGGATTCATACCGGGAAAAGTGAGGTATGAGCCGTCATACGTCCTGGGCGCCAATCGGTTGTACCTATCGTTGTAGATTTTGCACAGCACATTTGCCCGATCCGGGTCTGCCCACACCCATTTCTCGAAAGCCGACGAAATCAAGCGCCTCCTGTCCCATGCGGCCTTAGTCCCCTGGGGGTCGGGAATCTTCTTGCCCGTGGACAGGTCGGTCTTGTTCAGCTTCGTCTCGCTGCCGTTGAGGACGGCCGAGATGACCTTGAGCGGCGAATAGCTGCTGATCCCGTATCTGGTCAGCACCTCAAGCGAAAGCTCGGTCGCGTTTCCCGTCAGGCGCCATTTTCCGGTACGGGGCTCATGGGCAACCTCAAATTTCCTCTGCTTTGCCGCAGTCATCTCGCCATCAGTTAACTCGAGCTCCTCCTCGATGAAGCTCATGACGAAGGAGGGGGGAATCCAGGGAGAACCCAGGGTCGCCGCGATCTCTCCGGGACCCAGTTCGCGTGGAAGCACGGCTTTCAGTTTCTCTTCGCAGGTGCGCAGCGCGGCGAGCCTCTCGACATCCGACTCGGTTAGGCCGAAAGCTGCCATATGTCTCTCGCGTCTAGCCCTGTACTCGGCAAGGTCATCTGAGTTGACGAGCTCCTCGTGGGGAATGGGCTGATCGAAGTCGCCCATCCAGTCAACATGGGTAGTCCTCATCACGGCCTTCTCACCAGCCTGGCGATAGCCGAGCGAGATAAGGAATTCGGCCGGCACGGTGTCTGCCTTCATCGCAGCCGCCAAAACACTCGATAGGGGCTCCTGCTCCGACTTCCGGGCAACAGAGATCCCATACGCGCGCGCCAGGTTTTTGATTGGATCGGGAGTCTGATATGTGTTGTCAGCATCGGCACGCCCAAGCGCGACGGCAAGGACATCGGGCCCCACGCGGGGATCGGTGGACAATCGCCAGAGAACCTCCTCCGTGTTCATCCCATCGGTCGCGAAATCTCGTTTACTTGCCAGATATCCGAGCGATCTCTCGACAAGCGCTGCGATGAGGGGGTTCGTTATGGCCGCGTAGCCGTTCCTGCGCTCGGTGGAGATGCGAACCCCCTCATCGAGCTCTCCCAGGGCGGCGATTAACGCCTCTCCGGTCCATGTACTGAATGACCTATCGCGCCAGCTGTCGGGGAGGCTGCCGACATGCGCCGAGGCGATAACGGCACGGTCGGCCGTCAAGGGATGGACGCAGGTATCCCACAGGCCGCTTTTCATGAGAACGCTAACGGCTCTCGCCACCTCCGCACTCGTCTCGGGAGTGCGGACAGGGGGAATCGATACCGACTCGAGCCAGGAGCTTTCCTCGGCGTCGACCCGATCGCTCTCTACCTTCTTTTGCATCGAATGGATCGCATCCAGCTTCTCGCCGATATCGCCGGAAAGATATGCCTCGGCGCTCTCGATTCTCGACGTGATCGGATCGCGGACGATTAGGTCGCCGAGCCTTTGCTCGGCCTCGGCGACACTGCAGCCGAGTAGTCGCCCGATGAGCGCCAGATCGACGCCGCCCGTACGGTCATATGAGACGGCCAGGGCATCAGCCGGGGTCTCCGAACGGTCGGGGAGGGGTGCCTGGGGGCGCACAGTGCGCTTTGAGAGGATGTCGGCCTTGCGGACGAAGTTCTTCTTGGTATCCAGCACCTCGAGACTGAAGAGGTTGATGCCGAGCGAGCAGTCGTGATAGCCCTTCATGGTGAGGACTCTGCGGTTCTTCGGATCATTTAGTCGACCGTAGCGCTCAGTGAAGAGGTCGTAGCGGTCGCTGAGGGCCTTAATTCCAGATTCGATTGCAGCATCGGTCGATTTGGGGTCGTGCTCGAGCGAGACAAGCGCTCGAGCGGCATCCCTGAGCTCAAGCATTGCGCGTGCGCGGTCCTCTGCCCCGCGGTCCGCGAGCCGGAAACGCTCGACCGTGTCGCCGTTGCCGTACCAGATCGACCCGCCGTCGCCCAGCGTGAACTCATAGAGCGCCGGATCGGTGGGAACCTGCGCGACCTCGGGCGCGGCAGACCTGTCGGGCATCCCCTCAAATGTATGGGAAATCGAACCGATGGCCTGATTTGCCAGGGACTTCCTAGCGCTATCGGCGATTCCCGTGGCGTCCAGGCCACTTATCAATGCATATCCGGGGCCGTATGCGGTCATCTCCGAGCTCTGTTCGCCGACGGCCATGGACGGGTTGGAGGCAAGCAACGCGTTCACTCGGAAGCCGTCCGCGTTCGTCTCCGTGCGGACCCAGTCCGGCGCGTTGTCGTGCGTGATCTCTCGCGCCTCGGCGAGCTTCCTCAGGACGATGAGGTCGCACAGCGCGCTCGTACCCGCCTGGCTCTCGAAAGTCTCCTTGGGGAGCCGTGCCATGCCGACAAGATCGCACTCGCGAGCAAGACTTTCACGTGTGGCCTCTCGGGCCTTGTCCATGGTATAGCGGCTCGTCAGCACAGCGACGATACCGCCGGGGCGCACGGCGGCCACGGCCCTCTTGATCATGTAGTCGTGGAGCGACACTCCGTCGATTTTTATCGCGTCTGAGTAGGGGACGTTACCTATGGCGGCATCAAACGACCCCTCGGGGATCTCGCATTTGGCGATATCGGCGGCGACGATCGTATGGTCGGGGCAAAGCACGCGTGCAAGTCCCGCGCTCACGGGGTCGATTTCAACGCCGGTCACATGTACGTCCATGCCCGCGGGGACGCAGCGCATGAAGTTGCCCGTTCCGCAGCCCGGCTCCAGAATCTCGGCTGTGCCCTCGTCACAGATACCGGCATCCCTCAACGTCTCCCAGATAAGTTCCACGACAGGGCGGGGGGTGTAGAAGGCGGTGAGGACCGTCGCGCGCTGATCGGCGAACTCATCTTCACTCAACAGCTCTTTCAGATCCCGTGATACCTCGGCCCAGCCACCGGTTGGGTTTTCGGCAAAGGCGTTCGCGGCACCGCCCCAACCGGAATAGGCCGAAATGGCACGTGCCTCCTCGAGAGTGGCGTCTCGCCCCTCGTCCATGGTCGCCTTGAGGGCGCGTAGCGCGGCGACATTGAGCCTGGCGCGCTCCAGTGGCGAATGGCCGGCCTGGATATCAGGGTTTAGGTATTCGGTGTTGTGGTGAGCGGCTAGAGTGTGAACACCGTCTCGTTGAGGGCGATCTCCTCGGCCATCTTCTGGGCGCTGTTGGCCTTGCGGATGTAGTCGTCGTACCGGCACTCGGCCATCGTGATCTGCGCGAACTCCGGTGTCGCCCCGCAGCTCTCCATGCAGCTGTCCTGCAGCTCCGCGAGTCTCGTCAGGTAGTTGTGCTCCACCGCCTTGAGATACTCCTCCGTCTCGCCAGCCGCCTCCATCCTGGCCAGATCCTCCGGAGCGTTCTGCTCCATGAAGGAATACCGGAGACCCCTCACGCCCTTGTACGGGTTCTTCAGCACCGACATGCGCTTCCTCCTCGAAATCATCCTTGTGGGCGAACTTATCGCCTCCCGCTTGGCTTACATAAGATTCCTCTTGCGCCCCAAAGTCAAGGGCCAGGCTTTGCTGCGCTTCCACGTTATCGGTTTGTCCTTCGGCGGGCGCCTCGTAGATCGATGAATCATCCATCGCGAAAAGGGAGATTTGCCCCTCTGCCGCGACAAAGCGCCTCGACGCTCTCCTGGCCATGGCGCTACGCCCCCTTTCGAGAGTTATTGGAGGTTCCGCGCGAACCGGAATCGAAGGAGGCGAGCATGCTCTTTAGTCGCTTGGTCGTCATAGTTGCTGACTGGCCGCGCTCGGCCCGGTCACCCTGCGAGGATCGCGTTCTCGGTTTGCACTCGAATCCCGCCTTCTTGAGGGCGCGGTCGATTCTGCCCGTGGCGCCTCTCACCTGGGCACAAACGCGCTCGATACGCGCGAGAAGCAGCTCGGTATCCTCCATCGGGACACGAACCTCCAGGCCGTCATCGATCCCGTAGCGGCGAAGCGTAACGTGGGAAGCCATCGGATCCATGCCCTCAAGGTCGACGTCTTCGGAGGCCTTCGAGACCGCATCGAGCGCGACCGCATCCCCCTCGACAACACTGATTGGTGCGGCGCCGGGGCACGAGGTGAGCCCTATATAAGCGGAGGCAGGGTAGACCGTCTCGGGAACGAGTTCGCAATCGAGAGTCAACTCATCGTCCACTCGTCTGGCGAAGGGAACGAGAATCTCGAACCCGGCCGGATGCTCCTTGATCTTTCCGCCCAGCATATCGGCGCGCTGCCTGCTGAGGACAGCCGATGTATCGGCCTCGGGATGGTCGAGCTTGAATGCCGCAAGAGCGAGAATTCCCCTCGGGCCCAGTTCGGAGTGCTCGGCCATGGCGTCGAGAATCGTGTCCCAGCCGTGCGGATGACCCAAAACCGCCGCGAGCATCTCGATAGGCGCTTCAATGTGGCTCTGTTGCATTAATTCCTCCCCGTCTCAGTCAACTACCCATCGATGATGGGGGAGTGCGCCCATGCCATCAGGTGCGGGAACAAGTGTTCATCATGACGAGACTGCTGAGGTGCACCCAATCACTGCTGACAACGGTGCACCGATGCTCCGCAAGGGGCATCTAGTCCCCGTCCCTCATAGAAAGACGCATCTTGAAGCTCGTAGAAGCATATGACAGGTGCGCCCTTATAGACACATGATTTAGCTGATTTGCTATTCTACCTTCCGACACATGGGTCATGGGCGAGGTCAAATAGGGGAGGCCATTTCTGAATCGCAAGGTCGAGGACATCCTCCTCGTTATACTCGCCGTTATGAAGGAAGGAGAAGTGAGGCGCACCTTGTTTTGCGCCTCCGCAGATTTCGACAACTGAAACCTGGCTGAAAGATTCTGAGCTTTCGCCGTCGCCAAGCAATATCCAAGACGATGGGACGACAGCGAAATCATTGTCGGCAAGATCAATCCGCCGCATGTCGCGAGACTTATTCTCTGCCACGTCCATGTAATAAAGGGAAAAGTGTTCGTGAAGGCGCAGGAGCTGATCATAGTCACGCTCAAGTTCCGCTACGGACAGTTCCTCTGACCCATCAAATGAGAGGTGTCTCATTTCCTGCGCAGTAAGTTGAAGCTCTTTTTGGCAGGCTTTATCCATGGCCTCTGCAACTCGAGGCGTAAGACCGGTAAACATAACGCTCAGATAATCAATCGCCTCACCAGTACTTCGGATTGATTCAGGGTTCTTGCTGCGTAGCTCCTTGATTCTATCCGGCGTGGTCACCTCAACGGTCGTACCGATTTTAATCTTATTCATCTTTGAGCCCTGCAACGGTAGTCTTGCCATGTCCTGTCCATTCTCAATCGGTATTTTCGTTGACCTCGCGCCCAACGATAGAAAGGCCGCCCGGGCCTTTAGTCCGATGCCTTATCTGCGTCCGTGCCCGCGGTCTTCGGCCCCGAGGCGATCTCCGCGAGTCTCGTGAGCCCCGAGGCTATCTCGACCGCGTCCGTGCCCAACAGCCAGTCTGCAGGTACGCCGAACGTCCTCGAGAGGGCCTTGAGTGAGACTGCCGAAGGCAGCCTGACACCCGTCAACCAAAGGGCGATCGAGCGCGGCGATTGGCCGATCGTTGCCGCAAGCTCATCCTGGCCGATTCCCGTCACCCTCATGAGGGCGGCCAGGCGTCGGCGAAAGAGCAGCAGGGATGGTTCTGTTGTGTACGGCCCGGGCGCGTTCTTCATTTAGATCAGTACGTCCCGACGTTAAAGCCCTCGCCCTTGGTGTAATCGACGGTCACAGGGATCTCCGTCTCATTGGGGAAGTAGACGCGGATGACCCAGTAGGGGATGTCTGAGCCCTCGGGGCCCATTCCATGATTGACATCGCTTGACTCGATGAGCGTCTTCTCGGGAATACCGTATTCGGGGGTCAGGGACGTGAGATATCTTGCAACCACATCCTGAAAGCCCGTCTGGGTCATTTCCTCGGGCAGGTTATCAGGGACGGCAACAATCGAGGGGTCGACCTGCGTAGTTTCACCCTTGTCATCCGTGGTGCCACCTTCCGATTCATCACCCGTGCCGTAGCCATCGGCACCGACTTCACCGTCGGAGGCAGCCGAGGATTCCACCGCCGAGCTGTCATCCGTCCTGCCTGTGGGCGGAAAGAGTGCGAACGCGACGTTGATTGCAATGCAGACTATGATGATGCCTACGCAAGCGAGGATAATCCCTTTCGAATCCAGCTTCTTTCCCTTTTTGTACATGGCGAACGTTCCTTTCCCTTGTTGGCTATTTGAGTTCGACTCCACCTATCCATCCCCAATAGACTCCTGAGCCCTTACCGTAGAAGGCAATGAACTCATCGAGCGTCTTGGTGGTGATTGCACCTTCGTTGCTCATGACCTTGCCGTCACCGATGTAAATGCCGACGTGGCCATAGAGAAGTCCTGGGGTGCCGGTGCCCGGGTGGCTCGCGTCGCCGACGATCATGCCGACTTTGAGGTCGGCGGGGTTGTTGCTGTGACACCATGCCTTGACCATGTCGCAGGCGTTTCCACCGAAGGAGCCGACACCAGCCGCCTTGAATACGTTTGTCACCCACGCGGCACACCAGTTCAGGCCGGGTGAGGGCGTTGACTTACAGGCGTTGACGACGGTGAGCTGGCTTCCCGTGGCGCCCGCCAGACCCTGGCCCGAGCCGCCGAGGGTGCCGGACGTGATCGCGTTGTAGAAGTACTGCGCGTTGGTGTATCTCGATTCCCAACCGGAAGGCTTGCCTCCCACCATGGCGCACCGCTCCCAGCCCATGGCGTAGATCTTCGTCGCGGCCTCGAGATCGGTCGCATCCATGAAGGTCTGATAGGTGTAGCTACCGTCGGCACTGGAAAACGAGCCCCATTCGTCGTGATCAGACCAGAACTCGAGCTGGACATCGAGGTCGTACCAGTTCTTGCCTTTCTCCTTTGCGAATTGAGCCAGGCGAAGGCGGCGCCCTCCGTCCCATTGACCTATACCGGTCGCCTTGTAATATACAGAGCCTCTCGAAACGATCTCGTCGTTTGTTTTCGGGTTCTTTCCGTCCAGCCAATAGGCATGCGAACCCATTGCCTGGTCAGCCATCGGATATATCTTATGATTTGAGGATCCAGCGGACTCATGACAGTAGTTGCCCATGATGGCGGCGGCGTGGATGTCGTCGCAACCGTGGTCTTTGAGGTACAGGTAGATGGTGAGCTCGTCGCCGTCCAGGCTGCCGCCGTTGCTCGCCCCTCCCGCCTGCTGGCCGAACTGCACGAGCCCGAGCGACGAGGCGAGGATCGCCCCCATGAGCAGAAGGCCGCCGAGGGAGAGCAGCGAGGCGAATATGGCGATCCTGTTCTTCCATTCCCTGAGGGAGAGAAGCTGCTTTCTTCCCTTACGGCCCTTGAATAGCTTTCGGGAGAGCTTGCCGCCGACGGCGCGCCCCGCCTTCTTGCTAAGGGAGGCCTGCTTGAGGGCGACCTTCCTCTTCCTACGCAAAACCATCTTGCGATGGTCCTTGAGCTTTTTGACGGCGGCCGGGTCCTTCTTGAATGAACCCGGACGGCGCTTCATAAGGATGTCGAGCTCGACCGCATTGGCACGCTTGAGCGTCTTGGAGGCGCTACCGGAAATCGGGGCGACGGGGACCGTCGCCACCTTTTTCGCGAGCGATGAGGATGCCAGGAGCTGGGCCGAGGGCGTTGCGCCCGACACAGCGGCCCCGCGTCGGGAAGACGAGGCCATGCCGGAGGGGGAGAAACCCGATCCCTCCGAGTTATCTGTGTCGGGCGCATCGGCTTCGGATGCCCCTGCTATGGATGATTTCGCGACCGA
>CAUATU010000010.1:0-66939 GCA_958432255.1 uncultured Collinsella sp. | reverse complement strand
CGTCGACCAGCGTTATCTTCACAATGTATTGCTCGTCGGCTGCGTCAGTTGTGTTTAAGAGTCAGACACCTACTCCACTTCATTGCCCCTTTCTGGTATGTCGGGCGTCACTCTGACGTACCTTGCCGGCGCGGCGGTGCTTTGCGCTGCTGCGGCCTGGATGCACATTCGTCGCAAGGCGAATGCGAAGGGAGGTAAGCGTCGTGAATAAGAAAGTTTGCTCCTTCCCGATCTTGTTTGCGCTGCTTGCCCTCCTGATCGGCACCTGCGCGGTTGTGTTCCCCGCTTCCGCGCAGGCCGCGCCGACCTCGACCGGTTCCATCACAGTGAGCGGCACCGTGGCGAGCAGCTACGACGCCTACCGGATCTTTAGCGCCAACGTCGTCGACGGCGACAGCGACGCCAAGACCGCCACCGACCTTGCCTGGGCAAGCGACGCCATGCGCGACGCCGCGCTGCCTGTGCTGCACAGCGCCGGCATGCCCAATTCTCAGACCACCGCGCAGGAAGCTGCCGAGTGGCTCAACACCGATTCCCACCTTACGAGCGCGCTGAGCGCACAGCTCGCTCGTTCCCTCCAGAGCTCTGGCGCCGTGTCTGTGGCCCTCAACACGGGCACGACGGCCGAGCTGCCCTGCGGCTACTGGCTCATCGTCGCTGACGACGATGCCATCGCCCAAGGCGAGGCCGGCACCGCGCCGATCATGGCCCTGGTCGGCGGCAGCGCCGTCACCGTCAAGCCCAAGGCCGCGACGCCCAAGGTCGCCAAGCATGTGCTGGAGGACGGCACCGCCTCCTGGCAGAAGGCCGCCGACGCCACGGTCGCCGATGACCTGTACTGGCGCCTCTCGGCCACGGTCCCGGCGGGCCTCACCGCCTACGACACCTACACGGTGCGGTTCGTCGACACCATGAGCGCGGGGCTCGACCCCTCCGAGGTCGCCGCGAGCATGCGTGTGTACGTGGCGGCGGGCGCGGACGGCGGCTTTGACGCGGTCCAGACCGGCAAGGACGGCCGCGTCGGCACCGAGCCCGCGAAGGGTTGGACCGACATCACGGCCCAGTGCGCCACCAAGGTAGCGGCCGACGGCAAGACCTTCACCGTGCGCACCGGCGACCTGATCGCCGCGCTCGGCGGGGCCGACGCCTTCGCCGCGGGCGCCCGCGTGGTCGCCGTGTACAACGCGCCGCTCAACAGCGCATGCAACCACGGCATCGCGAAGGGCAACCCCAACGAGGTCTACCTGCGCTACCCGCGCTCTCCCTTTGCCGACCAGTCCGGCGACGCCGGCTTCACCCGCACGCCGAGCGACGACGCGTGCGCCTACACTTGGGATCTCGCGCTCACCAAGCGCGGCAGCGACGGCGACAAGCCGCTTGCCGGGGCGGTCCTGAGCATCGCCGACGACCGCGGTCGTACGCTGGCGGCCGACGGCACGTGGGATGCAGAGGGCAAGGCCACCGTCACCACGGGCGAGGACGGCCGTGTAACCGTCTCGGGCGTGGACTCGGGCAAGCTGGAGGTCCGCGAGCTCAAGGCTCCCAAGGGCTACACCGCCTTTGAGGGCACGCGCTCCGTGACGGTCAAGGCCGAGGGCCTGGACGTCGACCAGGTGGCCGCTGCCAAGCCCAAACTCACCATCACGGCCGAGTCGCCCCTGCGCGCCGACAGCGCGGACGGGTCGACGGGCAGCTTGGAGGCGTCGCTCATCAACACGCCCACCGGCACACCCCCTAGCATTACCACCGGAGGCTTTATGCCCTCGACTGGCGATATGGCAATGTACGCCGCGGCCGCCGCAGCGGTCGCCGGAGCCGCGCTCATCGTGGTCGCGCTCTTGGTCAAGCGGGGAGGTGGCAGCCATAAAGAGTAGCTGGCAGCCCCACAGAGAGCGGGGCGAGACGTAGCGAAGTAGATGCTAAGACACAGACAGACTGATTTAGATCAAATGGAATTCGAGCAGAAAGCAGAGGAAAAGAAGATGAGCATGAGCAAGAACATCGCACGCCTGGCAGTAACGGCAGGCCTCACTGCAGCGCTGAGCTTCGGCGGCGTCATGGCGCCGGTGACCATGGCGTTTGCTGAGGGCGCCGCGACCGGCTCGGTGACCATCAAGAACGCAAATAATAACGTTACCGATTTTAAAGGTTACAAGATCTTCGATGCCAATGTGGTAAAGGACGAGAATGGCAAGACGCTTGTGAGCAATATCACATGGGCAAACGAAAAGGTGGAAGCTGCTGTTAAGGGGGTAATTACGGAAATCGAACCTAGTGCCAATATAGCCACCGCTCAGGATGCTGCTGAATGGATCAAGGGACACGTGATGGATACCGATGAAGAGTTCCGTGTGACATCTGAATCTGCTGCATACAAGATTGCAGCTGCCGTGTCTGCGGTGACCAATCTGGACGATTCAAGTGATTACACGACCACTTCGAATGGCGTTGCTAACAACCTTTCACACGGCTACTGGCTCTTTGTGACTGACGCCTCTACCGTCACAGGCGTTGAAGCTGCCACTGCCCCCATTTTCACTGTTGTTGGCGATGAAGCGGTCAAAATTAACGAGAAGACCAGCATTCCTACCGTCTACAAGGAGGTTAAAGAGAACGGCACCTGGGGAAACGTGAGCGACTCCCAGATCGGTGAGGAAATCGAATATAGGTTGACTGGCTCTGTCGCCGATAACATCGATACCTTTACCACATACACATATGAGTTCCATGACCATCTTTCCGTTGGACTGGAGGCTATTCCGAGCTCCGTTGCCGTGACTATTAACGGTCAGCCTGTCCAGCCTACAAATAACTACAACGTGAAGCTTACGGATACTTTGGATGCTTCCAAAAAGGTTACAGGCCATGACCTGATGATTTCCTTTACCGACCTCAAGGCCGCTGCAAAGGCTTCGAACGTGACCCTGACCAAGAATTCTAAGGTCGTTGTGACCTACAAGGCCAAGCTTACTCGCGATGCTGAATACACGGCTACCGGCAACACCAACGAAGTCACGCTTGTCTACTCCAACGACCCCATGAGTAAAGGCACCGGCACCTCTACGCCGAAGAAAGTCACCGACTACGTTTTCGGCTTGGATATTACCAAGGTTGAGGAAGGCAATACGGACAAAAAACTTGCTGCTGGCTTTAAAGTCAAAGTCGTTAACAACGGGGACTCTGCCTCTGCTGGCAAATGGCTTAAGGATGACGGGACCCTTGTCGAGACTAAAGAAAATGCTTCTGAGTTTATGACCGATGCTACGAGCGGCAAGGTTTTAATCCCTGGCCTCGTTAAGGGTACGTATGAGATTGCCGAGACGACCACTCCTTCGGGCTACAACACTATCGCGCCCTTCCAGATTACGGTTACGCCGACCTATGATGAAAATGGCAAATTGTCGACGCTGGCCGTTGGCGAAGACGTCGAAAAGGTCACTCCCGGTACTGCAAATGGTTCGGTCATGTCCATTACCATTGAAAACAAGAAGGGCTCTGGCCTTCCGCTGACCGGTCTCAACGGCGTGACCTTCACTTGGATTGCTGGTGGCGCGGTGCTGTGCATCGGCGTGGCACACCTCATCCGCAGCCGTAAGCAGGCTGAGGAGTCCGAGCAGGAGTAACGCTCGCTCACCCATCACTTTGGCAGGTGGGATGTGATGGCCATGAGACTTGCGGACACTTTTCTCGTCCATCCACGTTCTTGCTTTGCCATTCATTTTTCGGGGCAGACTCCGCACTGGAGTCTGCCCTGTTTTTTTGGGACAACGAAGCCAGCCTCCACCGTCCGATGCGGGTACGTTCGTCATCGCGTTTCTTGACTCGTATGAGGTTCGGATTAAGGTCCGTAGGCGCACGCGCGGTGCGGACGGTGGAAGGCATTTGCGCCGCAACAAGCGCAAATAAGAATGCCCGGGGTTAAAGGCCCGGGCATTTAACAACACCGGAAACTGGTCGCCCGCGCTCCAAAGTACTTACGCGGGGTGCGTCGTTTCCTGTAGCTATTGTATCCCGAATCGCCCCGCCGATTCGGGGCATTTTAAAAACTCAAACACGTCGGGCAAACCCGGACAATGCGGCCAGGCTCCGCCGGACGAGGAATCGTGTGTGTAACTATCGAACAGATGTTTGCAATTATTGCGTTTACCAGGCGTGGGTGCATACACTCGCAGTAAAATACCCTTGCGACGCATCCCGTGCGCGGGCGGCCGACGACTCGATCGGAGGTCACCATATGCTGAAATTCCTTAACGCGCTCGCCGCCCTCGCGGCGGTGGGCTCGTTCGTCATCGCGTTTCTTGACTCGTATGAGGTTCGGTTTAAGGTCCGTAGGCGCACGCGCGGTGCGGACGGTGGACGGCATTTGCGTCGAAAGCGCAAATAAGAATGCCCGGGGGTCGGATCCCGGGCATTTAACAAAAGCTGAAAACTAGGCCGCCCGCGCTCTCGTACACTTACGCGGGGTGCGTCGTTTTCTAATGACATTGTATCCCGAATCGCTCAGCCGATTCGGGACATTTTGAAAACTCAAATGCGGGCCCATACTCGCACTGCGCAATGCTGCTAGGCTGCGTTGTCCGGCGTGGAAGCTCGCTAATCGGCTATTATTTGTTTAGACAACCTGAGCTGTAGAGGAGTGACCGGCGATGGTGCAGGGCGCCAAACATATGAAGAGCAATAACGCCGCGACAAACGGTGGCTCAAGCCCTCAACCCAAACCTCAACCAAAACCCAAGCGTCGTCGCAAGCGACTGCCGCGCTGGGCCGACCGGCTCATTACCATCGTCATCATCCTAATTGGCGTGGGCCTTATGACCTGGCCGTGGATCTTGGACCGGCTCGAGGCCTCGGGCGTGTTCAACCAGATCAGCACGGTGTCCAGCACCGTGGACGCGCTGTCTGCCGAGGAGCGCGAGCGCATCTTGCTGCAGGCGCGCTCCTATAACGAGCAACTTGCCGGCGAGGCCACCGAGCTTCCGGCCGACCAGATCGAGCCCTACGCCCAGCAGCTCATCTTTGACCGCGACCCCATGATGAGCTGGGTCGAGATCCCCTCCATCGACGTGAGCATGCCCATCTACCACGGCACGAGCGAAGAAGTCCTTATGGCGGGCGTCGGCCACCTGGAGGGCACGAGCCTGCCGGTGGGCGGCACCTCGACGCACTGCGTGCTCACCGCGCACTCGGGCATGCGCAACCTGAGCATGTTCGACGACATCCACTCGCTGGAGCCCGGCGACCTGGTGCTGCTGCATACCATGAACAAGACGCTCGCCTACAAGATGGTGGACTCCGAGGTGGTGCTGCCCGAGGAGATGGAGTCGCTGGCCATCGAGCCCGGCGCCGACAAGGTGACGCTCGTTACTTGCACGCCCTACGGCGTGAACGACCATCGTCTGCTGGTGCATTGCGTGCGCACCAAGTACAACAAGAAGGACGTCGACAAGCAAAAGTCGCTGGCCGGCCGCCACTGGGGCAAGCGCGAGTTTGCCGTGCTTATCGTGGTCGTGGCCATTGTGCTGTTGATGCTGGACATCGTGATCCACGCGGTCCGTAAGCGCCGCAAGGCCAAGGCCTCGGCATAAGACATCGTCCAGAACCACCACAATGGGGACAGGCATCTTTGTGGTGGTCGGGGGCTTCCAAACCATCACAACATTCGATGAAAATCGCGATTTTGACGAAAAGCGCCGAATGTTGTGATGCTTTTCGCTGCGGGCGGGACGGTTTTCGTTTCGGGCGGCGCGGTTCTCGTTGCGGGTGGGACGATTTTCGTTGTGGACGGCGCGGTTTCGCTGCAGAACCGCCAGCCCGCCGCCTGCCAGCCCGTCGCCCTCGTTACGTTTTCGCTGCATTTGGGTAAAGCACCTGCTCCAAGCGGCGTTGCCTTGTATACTAGAGCGGTTTATCTGTTATGCGGAAGGGAGCGCCTATGGCACTCAGCGAGAAAGACGTGCGCGGCATCGCCGAGTACGCAAAGATCGCACTGACCGATGACGAGCTCGCCCAGATGACGTCCTACATGAATGACGCCGTCCAGATGCTCGAGCCCGTCCTGCAATATGACTTGCCCGACGTGGAGCCCACGTTCCATCCCATCGGAAGCCTGTCCAACGTGATGGGCGATGACCTGCGCGAGCCCGAGCGCGACCTGCCGCTCGATGTCGCGCTCGAAAACGCCGGCAGCGCGCGCGACCGCTACTTCCGCGTGCCGTCCATTTTGGGAGAGGGGGAGAGCGAGTAATGGCGCTAAGCTTCGATTCCCTTACCGCCGCCCAGATCGCCGCGGGCGTTGCCGCCGGCGACTTTACCGCTACCGAGGTGGCCCAGGCCTCCCTTGCCGCCATCGAGGCGCGCGAGGGCGGGGTTCAGGCATTCCTGCAGGTGGCGCCCGAGCTTGCGCTCGAGGCCGCCGCGCGCGTGGATGCCGACCGCGCTGCAGGCAAGCCGCTGCCCCCGCTCGCGGGCGTGCCGCTGGCCATCAAGGACAACATGAACCTCGTGGGCACGCGCACTACCTGCGCTTCCCGCATGCTCGGGAACTACCAGAGCGTCTACACCGCCACCTGCGTCCAGCGCATGCTCGATGCCGGCTGCCTGCCCATGGGCAAGGCCAACATGGATGAGTTCGCCTTTGGCAGCTCTACCGAGAGCTCGGCGTTCCACCGCACCAACAACCCCTGGGATACCGAGCGCGTGCCCGGTGGCTCCTCGGGCGGCTCCGCTGCCGCCGTCGCCGCGGGCGAGGTCGCGCTCTCGCTGGGCTCGGACACCGGCGGCTCCATTCGCCAGCCGGCGTCGCTGTGCGGCGTGGTGGGCTTTAAGCCCACGTATGGCGCCGTGAGCCGTTACGGCGTGGTTGCCTTTGGCTCGTCGCTCGACCAGGTGGGACCCTTTGGCCGCACGGTCGAGGATGTCGCGCTGGCCATGAACGCGCTTACCGGCGCGGGTCACGATCCGTACGACTGCACCAGCCAGGATTGCGCCGTCGACTTTACCGAGCATCTCAACGACAGCATCGAGGGCAAGCGCGTGGGCATCATCCCCGCGTTTATGGAGGCCGAGGGCCTGACGCCCGAGGTCAAGGCCGCTGTTCAGCGCGCCGCCCAGGAGCTGCAGAACCAAGGCGCCGAGCTGGTCGAGGTCGACCTGCCGCACCTGGACGCCGCCATTGCCGCCTACTACGTCATCGGTCCGGCCGAGGCGTTCTCCAACCTGGCCCGCTTCGATGGCATTCGCTACGGCTATCAGGAGGAGGGCTGCGCCAACCTGTCCGACCAGAGCTCGCTTTCGCGCGCCCACGGCTTTGGTGCAGAGGCCAAGCGTCGTCAGATGCTCGGTGCCTACCTGCTGAGCTCGGGCGTGTACGACAAGTACTACTACGCCGCGCAAAAGGCCCGCACGCTCATCACGCAGGACTACGATGCCGCGTATGCCAAGGTGGACACCATCCTCATGCCCGCCTCGCCGCGCACGGCCTTTAAGTTTGGCGAGATCAGCGACCCCACGCAGATGTACCTCTCCGACCTGTACACCATCTCGCTCAACATTTGCGGCAACGGTGGTATCTCGGTGCCGCTGGGCCTGGGCGAGGATACTCAGCTGCCCGTTTCTGCACAGCTGGTGGGACCTGCCTTTAAGGACCGTCAGCTGCTCACGTTTGCCCGCGCCCTGGAGCGCGGCTTTGCCGATGCCGCCACGGGTGCGCCCGCGCTTTCCGTCGCGCCCGATTTTGCCGGGAAGGGAGGCGAGCTGTAATGAAGGAGCTTTCCGAGGTCCTGCAGGATTGGGAGGCCGTGATCGGCCTGGAGATCCATACCGAGCTCACCGCACTCGACACCAAGATGTTCTGCAACTGCAAACTCAGCCACGATGATGAGCCCAACGCCAACGTGTGCCCGGTGTGCCTGGGCCTGCCCGGCGCCCTGCCGGTGCCTAACAAGAAGGCAATCGAGAGCATCGTCAAGGCGGGTCTCGCCACCAACTGCGAGATCCAGCGCCACTCGATGTTCTACCGCAAGCACTACTTCTATCCCGATATGGCCAAGAACTTCCAGACCACGCAGGGTCCGGTCGCCTTTGCCATGTACGGCCACCTGGACCTGGACGTGACCGGTCGCGGTGCCGCCGAGCGCCCCGACTGCGCGTTTGGCGAGGCCGAGGCCCAGAGTCTGGCGAGCGCTTCGGCCAACGCCGAGGGCCTGTCCACGTCCATGACGTCGACCATGCGCGAGGGCAACCAGCGCGCCGGTCACCTGGCTAGCTACGACGCGTCCAACCTGCAGATGCCCGAGCGTCGCGAGGACGGTTCCTACACGGTGCCCATCCGCATCCTGCGCATCCACATGGAGGAGGACGCCGCCAAGATGGTGCACGTGGGCGGTGCCGAGGGCCGCATTACCGCCGCGGCCGAGTCGCTCGTCGACTACAACCGCTGCGGTACGCCGCTCATCGAGCTCGTCACCGAGCCCGATCTGCGTACGCCCGAGGAAGCGCGTCTGTTTATGGAAAAGCTCCGTCGCATCTTTGTGACGCTGGGCATTTCGGACTGCTCCATGGAGAAGGGTTCCATGCGCTGCGACGGCAACGTGTCGCTGCGTCGTCGCGGCGAGACCAAGCTGGGCACCAAGACCGAGCTCAAGAACCTCAACTCGTTTAAGAGTCTGCATGACGGCCTTGCCTACGAGATCTGCCGCCAGGCCGAGGTGCTCGAGGAGGGTGGCATCATCTATCAGGAGACCCGCCACTGGGAGCCCAGCCGCAAGCGCACCGTGGTTATGCGTGTGAAGGAGACGGCCGACGACTACCGCCTGTTCCCCGATCCCGACCTGGCGCCGTTCGATCTGGACGACGAGTTCATCGACCGCTGCCGTGGCGAGATCCCTGAGCTGCCCGATGCCAAGCGCGTCCGTTTTGAAGCCGACTTTGGCATTAAGACGGCCGACGCCGAGCAGATTGCCGGCGACCCCGAGTTTGCCGAGTTCTTTGAGGCCGCTGCTGCCGGCATGGCTGGCAAGGAGGCTCAGACGGTCGCAAACCTGCTGGTGAACGAGATGATCGCCTACCTTA
This sequence comes from uncultured Collinsella sp., assembly GCA_958432255.1. GTDB lineage: Bacteria > Actinomycetota > Coriobacteriia > Coriobacteriales > Coriobacteriaceae > Collinsella. The sequence goes on along the minus strand of CAUATU010000010.1, from coordinate 57,870 downwards.
AGGGCGCGGGCGTGTCGCTCACCGAGTCCGGCATCGTGCCGGCTCAGGTGGCAGCCCTTGCCAAGCTACTGGCGACCGATGCCATCAGCTCCAACCAGGCGCACGAGGTCTTTGAGGCCATGGCCCAGACCGGCGACGACCCCAACAAGATCGTCGACGAGCGCGGTATGCGTCAGGTGAGCGATGCCGGCGCGCTGCAGCCGATTGTGGACGAGGTGCTGGCAAACTGTGCCGAGCAGGCGCAGCAGTATCGTGACGGCAACCAGAAGGTCATCGGCTTTTTGGTGGGCCAGTGCATGAAGGCGAGCCGCGGCAAGGGCAACCCGAAGCTCTTCAACGAGTTGCTGAGAACGTCGCTCTCGTAAACGGGAACCCGGGAGCCCCGGCAGGGCGGGTGCTTCCTCAAAATTTCGAACAGTCCTGCGCAAGACGAAGGCCACATTAAGTGGCCTTCTTTGCGTGCGGAACTCATTTTGAGCAAGCACCCGCCCTGCCGGGGCTCCCGGGTTCCGACGACTCGGCCGTTCGGGTCAGGTGGGCTGAATGGAATAGAGTGAATGGGCGCGCCGTTGGCGCGTCCATTTTTGTGCGGGTGACAAAGGGACTGTCCCTTTGTCACATTGCAATAAATGTGATGAAAGTGTGGCGAAATGAGCTTAAAACTTCCGTAAATGTGATAAATGTCACGTTTTACCTAGGGTAAAATGTGGGAAATATCACGTTTACGGAAGTTTCTTTGCGGGAGGTTCGGTCATGCAGCGAGATATCATTGCCAAGCTTAACGCTTGGAAAGCGTCAGAATATCGTAAGCCGCTTATCCTTAAGGGGGCGCGCCAGGTTGGAAAGACGTGGGCGCTTAAGGAGTTCGGCCGAACCTCGTACCTCAATTTTGTGTATCTGACGCTCGAGGAGCCGTCACCTGGGGTACAGAGCGAGTACGCTCAGTTTTTCGAAGGTACGCGCGATCCTCGACGGATCATCTCAAATCTTTCCCTGGCACTTGGACAGCCTATCGAGCCCGGCGAAACGCTGCTTATTATTGATGAGATCCAGGATTGTCCTTCCGCAGTCGGCGCCCTTAAATACTTCTGTGACGAGGCCCCCGAGTATCACGTCGCATGCGCAGGGTCTTTGTTGGGCGTTCGCTTGTCCCGTGAGACCAGCGCTTTTCCGGTGGGAAAGGTCGAGTTCATGGAGATGCGCCCCATGAGCTTTTCCGAGTTTCTGAAAGCCGAGGGCGCTGCAAACTACGACGAATACCTTGGCGGCCTGGATCAGATCGAGACAGTGCCCGATTTCTTCCATGTCCGTCTCGTCGAGCATCTTCGTCGTTATTTTGCATGCGGCGGCATGCCAGAGGCTCTTGGCCGGTGGGTGGAGACGGGCGATATCGTTCAGGTCGATAAGGTGTTGTCTGATCTCTTGGATTCCTACGAGCGCGATTTTGCCAAGCATGGTGGCCGTGCGCAGTTCGCCAAGCTTTCGCAAATATGGAACTCGATTCCAGCTCAGTTGGCGCGCGAGAACAAAAAGTTCGTTTGGGGTGCGGTGCGCGAGGGGGCTCGTGCTCGAGAATACGAGGATGCTCTGGAATGGCTTGCCGATGCTGGGCTCATCACGGCGGTTCGCCTTAATGCTGCCGGTGGTGTGCCGCTCTCTGCGTACGATGACCTCAAGGCATTTAAAGTCTACTGTCTTGATGTCGGCTTGCTGCGCCGCATGGCAAGGCTGGATGCGTCCGCTTTTGCCATCTCGGATGCACTATTTTCGGAGTTCAAAGGTTCGTTCGCCGAGAACTATGTGCTTCAGGCATTACTTTCACAGTTAGATGTTGCTCCGCGTTATTGGACAAACGAGAAGCCGAAGCACGAAGTCGATTTTTTGATTCAAGTCGGAAACGAAATCGTTCCCGTCGAGGTCAAATCGGGAGAGGTCGTTCATTCCAAGAGCCTTAAGTACTATGCCGACAAGCATGCGGAGACGACTCCATTGAGGGTCCGCTACTCACTTAAGAACCTAAAGCTCGACGACGGGGTGCTCAACATTCCGTTGTATTTGGCTGATCGATCTGTCCCTCTTATCAAAAAGGCGCTTGATTGTGCACATCTTGACGTTTAGATCCTGGGTGAGCTGACGGGCGGCGGCTAATTAATCGCTCCGTTACGGCCAGGGAGCTTGGGCCTTAGCGATGCTTGCTTCGCCAAGCCGTGGGTGTCATGCCGGTGTGTTGCTTGAAGGCTTGGGCGAAGGCGGCCTGCTGAGGGTAGCCTAGACGCTCTGCCACCTGCGCTATCGTGAGCGAGCTATCGGCCAAAAGGTCCTGTGCTCGCTCCATGCGGCGTCTGCGAATGTAGGCGCCCAGGGACTCGCCAGTTTGGGCCTTAAAGGTGGCGCATAGTTTGGAGCGGCTTGTGTAGAGCCTCTCGGCCACCTCGTTGATACCCACACGTCTGCCTTTGTCGAGCGCGCGCTCAATCATTGCCGTTGCTTCTTCGGCAATGGTTATGCTGACGCGTGTGTCTGCCGCCTGCCGCGCCTGCTTGTGGGCCGCGCACGAGCAGGCGAGCTCCGCGACCATGGTCTCCACGATGCCCTGCATATAGACGTGTCCGCCTACGGTGCGGGCGCGGTCCTCGTTAATCCGGCGCAGCGTGTGGCAGATGGCAGACGTTGCCTCCTCGTGCCATGGCTCGGCAAACGCCTCAAAGATTCCCGCGAACTCGGTGGGATAGCGGTGCTCCAGTTCGTCAAAATATCCAGGCAAAAAGAGTACCGAGCGCGAGTGATAAAGCTCCCCCGCAAACAGCGGGCTTAATTCCTCGCCACAGCTATCTTGGATAAAGCTGCAAACGGCATTGTTTGGCCACGGTCCATGCAATGGTTTAAGGTTCGCAGGCGTTATGCCAGCCTCGGGCATGCATGTAAGTGTGGGCGCGCTGACCTCGCTCACGCAGGCGTACGGCTCGGGTGTGTATTCGGCCAGGTACATATCGTGCGTCGGGGTAATGAAATGCTCCATGACAATGCAGGCAGGGGAGAGGGGCATGATCCATGCGCGTCCGTGTGCCCGGTCGTTTGCCACCTCGCCGGTAAAGACAGCGCCCTTGCCGGAAAGCTCCAGGCCAAACTGCTCAAACTGTGGTGCATAGAGCTCGGTTATGTCGGTCGCGGCCCGATGCATTTTCAAAAGCGTCCCCTTCCTTTGCGGAAACGTCCACGCCTGGCTCGATTGTGAGCCATGGCTAACATATCAATGATAAGTTGATTGAGGTTAACTCTCAAGCCGTAAGAAGGGAACCTCATGGCAAAGGGATCAAAAAGGGAAGGCGGCGGTATCGGCGAGCTGCTTGCATATGCCGGCGACCGTAAATTTCTAACGTATTTGGGCATGGCGCTCTCGGCGCTCTCGCAGCTGCTGAGCTTTGGCCCGTACGTGTGCATTTGGCTTGTCGCGCGCGATCTGATCGCCGTAGCACCTAACTGGAGCGATGCCTGCGACATCGCGATGTATGGCTGGTGGGCCGTGGGTTTTGCCCTGGCAAGCATCGTAGCTTATTTCGTGGGGCTCATGTGCACGCACCTGTCTGCGTTTCGCTGCGCGTCCAATATCCGCAAGGCTACGAGCGAGCACCTGCTTAAGCTGCCGCTTGGCTACTTTGACACGCACGCCACCGGTGAGCTGCGTCGTGTTGTAGACGGATGCGCCGCCTCCACCGAGACCCTGCTCGCACACATGCTGCCCGATATCGCAGGCGCCGCCGCCATGGTCGTGGGCTTGCTCGTGCTGCTTTTCGCCCTCGATTGGCGCTTGGGCGCGGCATGCCTCATCTCGGTGGCCATTTCGTTTGGCGCCATGTCCACCATGATGAGCGGCAAAGGCGCTGAGTTCATGAAGGCCTACATGGGAGCGCTGGTCAAGATGAACAAGACCGGCACCGAATACGTACGTGGCATCCCCGTGGTCAAGGTGTTTCAGCAGACGGTCTACTCCTTTAAGGCCTTCCACGACGCGATCGCCGAATACGCCGACATGGCACAAAACTATGCGGGCACGTTCTGCCGAGGTCCGCAGGTACTTAACCTTACCGCGCTCAATGGTCTTGTGGCATTCCTGTTGCCCGTGGCGCTGCTGTTGGCGCCGGGCGAGACGGACTTCGCGCATTTTATGACCAACTTCACGTTTTACGCGATATTTTCGGCCGTGGTGCCGACGGCCATGACCAAGCTCATGTTTGTGGGCGAGGCCTCTCAGATGAGTGCCGATTCGCTGGCTAGAATTCGAAGCGTCATGGATTCCAAGCAGCTATCCGTGCCCGCCCACCCCAAGCACCCTGCCGGCGGCGACGTGCGATTTGAGGACGTGAGCTTTACCTACGAGGGCGCCGAAGCGCCTGCCGTCAACCATGCGAGTTTTAGCGTTTCCGCGGGTAGCACCCTCGCCCTGGTGGGTCCCTCGGGTGGCGGTAAGTCAACCTGCGCAAGCCTGATCCCGCGTTTTTGGGATGTCTCCTCGGGTCGAGTGCTCGTAGGCGGTGTGGACGTTCGCGATATGGATCCGCACGAGCTTATGGACCAGGTCGCCTTTGTGTTCCAGACCAACCAGCTGTTCCGGCAAACGCTTGCCGATAACGTGCGCGCCTCCAAGCCCACGGCCACTGACGACGAAGTGCGTGCGGCCCTCTCCGCGGCTCAGTGCGACGACATTGTGGCCAAGCTCCCGCAGGGCATCAATACAATGCTCGGCGCTGGCGGAGCATATCTTTCGGGCGGCGAGGTCCAGCGCGTGGCACTCGCCCGCGCGATCCTTAAAGACGCGCCTATCGTGGTGCTCGATGAGGCCACGGCGTTTGCCGATCCCGAGAACGAGGCGCTCATCCAGCGCGCCTTTAGCAAGCTGGCGGCGGGTCGCACGGTCATTATGATCGCGCACCGACTCTCGACTGTAGTGGGCGCAGACCAAATCGTGGTGCTCAACCAGGGCAGCGTGCAGGAGTCGGGTACCCATGCCGAGTTGCTGTCCCAAGAGGGTCTGTATGCCAAGATGTGGGCCGAATACGAACAGGCCGCGAGCTGGAAAATCACTGCAGCGACTGCGGATGCCGCCGTCACGAAGGGAGGCGAGGCCTAAATGTTCGCCTCATTCCAAAAGAAGTATTTCCTATCCGATAAAGGCATCGCCGGCGTAAAACGCGGCATTTTCTGGACCACGCTCACCAATCTCATTACCATGGCCGGCATGGGCTTTTTATTCCTGGTTATGGCTGGCTTTGTCGAGCATCTCGCCAGCGGGGCTGACCTGCCGGATGCCCTGCCGATCGTGGGCGGCCTCCTGGTCTTTTTCGTGTTGCTCTTTGCCTCTAACTGGCAGCAGTATTACTACACCTACTGCATCTTTTACGAGGAGTGCGGCAAGCAGCGCATGGAGATTGCCGAGCGCTTGCGCAAACTGCCGCTGTCGTTTTTTGGCCGTCGTGATCTGGCCGATTTAACCGAGACCATCATGGGCGACGTCCAGGCCATGGAGCATGCCTACAGCCACGTGCTGGGAGAGCTTTGGGGTGCCATCATCGCAAGCGCCGTTGTGTTCGTGGCGTCGCTGTTCTTTTGCTGGCAGCTGGCGATCGCGGCGTTTTGGAGCGTTCCCGTGGCCTTTGCCGTGCTGTATCTAACACGCGGCCCCATGGCTCCGGTGTTCGATCGCGTGCGTGCCGAGAAGGTCAAGGTTACCGAGGCAATTCAAGAGACGCTCGACTGCGTTCGCGAGATCCGCGCCACCAACCAGGAGGCCCATTATCTTGAGGGACTCGGCGCCGTGATTGATGCCGAGGAGCGCGAGACCACTAAGGGAGAACTCGTTAACGGGCTTTTGGTCAACTCCGCCTTTGTCATTTTGCGTCTGGGTATTGCCACCACGCTGGTCACGGGCGCCGCGATGGTCGCCTCCGGGCAGGTCGACTTTTTGGTGCTGTTTGCCTTCCTGCTTATGGTGAGCCGTATCTATGCGCCCTTTGACCAGGCGTTAATGTTAATGTCCGAGCTGTTTGCCGCCGAGTCGTCTGCCAAGCGCATGCGTTCCATCATGGAAGAGCCTGTGGCGCGGGGCAGCGAGAAATTTGAGCCCGTGGGCCATGATGTGGTGTTCGATCACGTGGCATTTGGCTATGGTGCGGGCGAGGACGGACGCGCCGGCGAGAAAGTTCTTACCGATGTGAGCTTTACCGCCAAGGAAGGCGAGGTCACGGCACTGGTCGGTCCTTCGGGTTCCGGTAAGTCAACGGTGAGCCGCCTGACCGCGCGCTTTTGGGATGCCGCCGAAGGCACGGTCACCGTGGGTGGCGTGGATGTAGCGAGCGTTGATCCCGAGGTGCTGCTGCGCGACTACGCCATTGTGTTCCAAGACGTGTTGCTCTTTGACGACACGGTGATGGGAAACATCCGTCTCGGGCGTCGTGATGCCACCGATGAGGAAGTGCTTGCGGCCGCGCGTGCCGCCAACTGCGACGAGTTCGTGAACCGCATGCCGCAGGGCTACGACACCATGATCGGCGAGAACGGCTCCAAACTCTCCGGTGGCGAGCGCCAGCGCATCTCCATCGCCCGCGCGCTGCTCAAAGACGCGCCCATCGTGCTGTTGGACGAGGCGACGGCAAGCTTGGATGTGGAGAATGAGACCGTGGTACAGCAGGCGCTCTCCCGTCTGCTTGCAGGTAAGACGGTTATCGTTATTGCCCACCGTATGCGTACGGTGGAAAATGCCGACAAAATCGTTGTGCTCAAGGATGGTGTGGTTGCCGAGCAGGGCACTCCGGCGCAGCTTAAGGCGGCAGGCGGAGAATTTGCCCGCATGGTCGCACTGCAAAAGGAAGCGGCTGCCTGGCAGCTGTAGGAAAGGGGACCAAGATTTCCAAAGGTTAACTTTGGTTGACCGTAATAGTTCGACTAAACTAGTCTCAAAAGCGTGCTCGAGCAAACTAATGAACTCGGGTGCTAAGGCACCATGCCGCGCTTGTGCGGCAAAAGGGAGAAGCAACATGAAGAAGTCGACTTTCAACACCCTGCTTGTCGGTGGCGGTTTTCTGCTTGGCACGGCCGGCATCAAGCTGCTTACCAGCGCTCCGGTAAAGAATGCCTGCGTGCAGGGTATCGCGTGCGGCATGCGCATCAAGAACGGCTACCAGGACATGGTCGAGCAGGCCAAGGCTAATGTCGACGACATGGTTGCCGAGGCTGCCTACATCACCCAGAGCGAGGCCGCTGCTGACGAGGCAGCCGAGTAACGCTCCCAGGCACAAACTATGAGATTCTCGATTATTAGCGAGATCCCTGGCAGGACCCGTCTTCAATTGGCGGGTCCTGTGCCAGAGAGCGATCTCGACGCACTTCTTAAGCTCAGCGGCGATATCGACGGCGTGCACAAGGTGCGCGTTTATGGCCGTATTGGCCAGATGGCGCTGGAGTACGACGAGCCGCGCCGTACGAGCGTGCTCGACGCCCTGGGCGCACTCGATGCTCAAGCTATCGCCGATGCCAAGTCGGGCTATGTGATGCAACTCGAGCCGCGCAAGCACAAACTCGTCATGGATCTTGCCACACTTATCGGCGCCCACTACGCGCGCCGCTGGTTCCTGCCTACGCCGCTGCGTGCCATCTTTGTCGTGGCCGGTTACATGGCATTTTTGCGCGCTGCCCTTCATGAGCTGGCGCAGCCGCGCCTGACCGTTCCTGTGCTCGACGCTTCGGCCATCGGCATTTCGTTCGTCAAGCGTGATGTCGACACCGCGGGCCAGACGATGTTTCTGCTCAACGTGGGCGAGCTGCTCGAGGACTACACCCGCGCCATGAGCGAAAACGAGCTCATCAACTCGCTGCTCGATGTGCCCGACAAGGCGCAAAAGGTCGTCGGCGACACCGAGGTAAGCGTTGCTGCGACCGAGCTCGAGCCCGGCGATCTGGTCGCCGTACGCACCGGCATGTCCATCTGCATTGACGGTGTGGTCGAACAGGGGAGCGCCATGGTCAACCAGGCGACCCTGACCGGCGAGCCGCTTGCCGTCGAGCGCAGCGCAGGCGACGACGTGTTCGCCGGCACTGTCGTGGAAGACGGCAGCATCTTGGTGCGTGTGCGCGCCAATACGGCTCAGACCAAGCTCCGTTCGATCGTCTCGCTCGTGCAGACGGCCGATTCGCTCAAGTCCGAGGGCCAGTCGCATATGGAGGACCTTGCCAACAAGATCGTTCCGTGGAACTTCCTGCTCGCGGGCTTGGTTGCGCTCACCACGCGTAGCCTCATCAAGACCTCGGCGGCGCTGATGGTCGACTACTCGTGCGCACTCAAGCTCACGGGTTCCGTTGCCGTCATGACCGCTATGAGCGATGCCGCCAAGATGGGCGTCATGGTCAAGGGCGCAAAGTACTTTGAGTCGTTTGCCAAGGCCGACACCATTGTGTTTGATAAGACCGGCACGCTCACCGAGGCGCAGCCGCGTCTTGCCTGCGTACTCACCACCGATGGCTGGAGCGAGGACGAGATCCTGCGCCTTTCCGCTTGCTTGGAGGAGCATTTCCCGCATCCGGTGGCGCGTGCCGTGGTCAACGCTGCTCACGAGCGTGGGCTCGAGCACCGCGAGCGTCACGCTGCTGTCGAGTATATTGTGGCGCACGGTATCGCTTCGTCCATTGAAGGGCGTCGCGCCATCATCGGTTCCGCGCACTTTGTATTTGAGGATGAGAGCGCGCAGCTCGAGTCCGACATTAAGGAGCGCATCGAGTCCCAGATGCAGGGCTTGTCGCCGCTGTACCTGGCGGTCGATGGCACCGTTGTGGGCGTGCTCGGCATCGAGGACCCGCTCAAGGCCGGGGTCCGCGAGGCCATCGCCGACTTGCACGCGTTGGGCGTTAAGCACGTGGTCATGCTCACGGGCGACTCGGAGCGCACAGCCGAGCGCATTGCTCGCGAGGCGGGTGTCGACGAGTTTAAGGCCGAGCTGCTGCCCGAGGACAAGTACGCGTATGTGGAGCGCATTAAGAGTGAGGGGCGCCACGTTGCCATGGTGGGCGACGGCGTCAACGATTCGCCGGCGCTCGGTTTGGCCGACGTGGGCCTGGCGATGGGTGGCGGAAGCGACATCGCCAAGGAGGTCGCCGATATCATCCTGACCGATACGGATCTCGCCGCGATCGTGCGCCTGCGCCGCATGAGCCAGGGGCTTGTCGACCGTCTGACGAGTTCGTATTCCAAGGTGATGCTCACCAACTCGGCGCTGTTGGCATTGGGTATTACCGGTGCGATTACTCCGCAGGCGTCGTCGCTGCTGCACAACGGCTCAACGATCGCCTACAGCCTGGGCAACGCGAAGGCTTACCTGCGTTAGCGTTTTCGATTGAGTATATGGCCTGCATTCGGGCGGCACCGCAGCCGCCAGGGTGCAGGCCTTCTTTTGTTTGACGAGATGTTAACTCGGATATATGCTCGTGCTAGCACTGCTAGCAAATGCTGAAGGTGAGGTTGAGATGGCTACCGTTGGCGGCATGGCGCAGGTGAATGTTCGCGTAGATCGCTCGGTTAAAGAGCGCGCCGAGGAGGCGCTGCGGCTTTCGGGCGGGTCGCTGCCCGAGCTCATCAAAAAGGTCGTGGCCAAGGTCGCGCAGGGCGGCGGGCAGTGCGAGGAAGTGCTTGCGGCCGTCGACGACCGGCAGCAGACCGTCGCGCACGATACTCCGTTCGCCGTATCATGGGCAGCGGCGGATCAGCTTTACGCGGACCTGGGCATCGCTGTGTCGCCCGTATCTGACGATCGCGGTTGGGACACAATCTATTCCGAAGCCATGGATGAGCATTATCGCCAAAAGGGGATGATCCAGTGAGTGGGGCGCCTCTCAAGATCATGGTGGACGCCAACGTATGGGTTGATTCGTTTTGCGTCGACCATGCCGAGTCGCTTGCCGCGCGTGCGTTTATTGGGCAGGCGACGGAGACGGGGGCGTTGCTGTTCTTTCCGGTGCATATCGCTAAGGACGTGCTGTACGTTGTCCAACACGAGCTGAAGCGTAGCGTTCTTGCCAGCGGGGGAGCGCTCGACGAGGCTTCTGCCCGTGCGATTGGCGATGCGGTGCTGGCGTTTGTTCGGAACATGACCGAAAACGCCACGGCCGTTGGTGCAGATGCATCCGATCTGTGGCTAGCCGACAAATATCTGACGCTCCATCGCGATTACGAGGACAACTTGGTGCTCGCCGCGTGCAAGCGCGTCCAAGTTGATTACTTGGTGACTAACGATCGCAAGCTGCTCGAACATGCCGATCTTGCAGCAAAGACCCCGCGCCAAATGATGCCGATTCTTGCTTTGGCCGAGCGTGGTGGGCGGGTGTCCCGATAGCGCCTGGCTGTCTGCGTGGCCTTCGGAACGTCGGCGCTCAGAAGGCCACGCATCCTTTAATTACAAAAGCGCTGCCTTAATGGCGGGACTTTCTGCGAGCTGCTCGGCTGCCTTTTCGTCGGAACTGTCGAGTGCTGCCAGACTGCGGTAGACCCACTCGTTGACTTGGGTGTTCTTGACGCCTGCGGTCTGCATAAGGGCGCCTACCTCGCGGATTGCTGCGAGCAGATCGGCTTTGGGACCCGCGAGCTCGACCTCGACGCCGTGGTAGGCGGTCACGTCGCGGTTTTCGCTCACGTGGTCGATAAAGCCCTCGACGGTCTCAAGCTGCTGGGCGAGAGCTGCATTATCGTCGGCGTCCAGCGCGACGAGTGCGTTCGACACCGTGAGGGCGGGATGTCCGCAGGGGACAAAGCCTTCGATGACATCCATAGCTTCGGTAATGGTTGAGCCCAGGCCTGCGAGGGCATTGACGAGTTGCTGTTTGGTATCCATGACGGTCCTTTCGACGGGTCAATTTTGCTTGGCGAAAATATACGTGACGCGATCGGTAGCAAAAGTGTGAAGTGCGGCGCACATTGGGGTCTTCACAGCTCGTGCATAGAACAGCTGTCCGCTTTCAGAACGTGGTAAGATAACACTCCACAAGCGGGGCTCGCCCTGCATGTTCTTTGAAAAGTCGACGGGTGTTGGGTGCTCGTGCCCAATGCCATCCAGACTTTCCCGACATTTGGGGGCGACTGGTTTCGACACGATAGCTCTGAGAGAGGAAGCAAGCCGAGGTCTCCTCGCCTCGTTAAACAGGGGTACCGTCAAATTGAATTGACAACAACTCTTCTTTTGAGCCTATGGCTCTCGCTGCTTAGTTTATAGCGGCGCGTCAACCCGGTGATTTCCCCGACACCGGCGCGACGTCATTTTAGGGGAATGCTCCTGCGCACGTAATCGGTATGGCGCAGGCTAAGACCGAACCGGTTAGGACGCCGCGAGCGTGTCGCTGCGCGCAAAGCGTCCGAGACTAAACCAGCGACTGAGCTTGGAGATGCCAATCAGGGGGCTTTCGTGGACCGGAGTTCGATTCTCCGCGCCTCCACCAACTGTTCAGTAGGCGAACACATACGCGTGTTCGTCGTTAGGCGGGCGTTCGTATTGCTCGTCAGATAGAAAGAAGCCGCTCCATACGGGGCGGCTTCTTTGCGTTCTAGGCCTGCGGCATGATCTCCTGCTCGCCGTCCTCGTCCATGTACGGCATGAGGAACACGCCGCCCTGCTCGGTGGTAAGCAGCAGGTACTCGCGGTTGTGCTCGTCGCACACGATTTCCTGGCCGATGCCCTCGGGCAGGTCGTATATGGGGCCGTCCGTGCGGGCTTGCCTCACGGTCACGTCCTGCGCTCCCATGGCCTGCGACGCGCAGCTGGCGGCGGCCAGGACGATGAACAGCAGGACGACCGCCGCGAGGATGGGGCCGCACCCGCCGTTGCGCTCCTCGTCTGCGGGGCTCGGGTACGGCATGGCCTATCCCACCTTCACCAGATAGTCATCGGCCTCTGGCTTGCCCGTGGCCTTGCCCACGGCGATGTAGCGCGTTGCGCCGCTGTAGCCCGTGTATCGGCCCCACACGTAGCCGTCGGCGATCTTGTACCAGTTATCCAGCGTCACGGTCTCGCCGCTGGAATAGTGCGCCACCTCGGTGCCGCCCAGGCCGGGGGCGTCGCGCACGCGCAGGTAGTCCACAGTGCAGCGGTAGGTGCCGCCGAAGTTCTCGGTCGTTTCCTGCTGCGCAGGCTGCGGCTGCGGGACGGCTGCGGGGGCACTTCCAGCAGTGATGCCGAAGCATTCCAGGTAGATGCGCGCCAGCTCGTCCAGGTTGCCGTTGAACTTCTCGCGGTCGCCGTCGTTGTCGATGAAGCCGTTCTCGCACAGGCGGTAGTTGATGCCGCGCGCGGCGGCTCGGTTCGGGTTCGCGAGGTCGGAACGGCGCACCAGCTTCTCGGAGCGCCCGGGCATGAACGCCGCCAGCTTGTCGGCCAGCGCATTGTCGTACTCGTCAGGCTCAAGGCCCTCCTTGATGATGACGTGCGCGCCGTGGGCCGTGGCGATGCCGCTGGCGTCCATGTGCAGCTCCACCACTGGCGCGTCGGTGCTCAGGCGGTTAAGCCCGCCGTCGGCGTACCAGTTGCGGGACGTATCGCCCAGCTCGACCTCGGAACCGCCCAGTTCCTTGATTCGCTGGCCCAGGGCGCGAACGCGCTCGGCCTCGGTGCAGCCACCTGCGCAGCAGCCGGGGTCGCCAGCGCCGTGGCCGCAGATGATGAACAGTTTAGCCATTGCCTACTCCTTCCCGCCTACGGTCACGCCCAACAGGGCGTCGAGCCACTTGGATGTGATGCCCACCGACTTGAACAGCGTGTAGGCCGCCTGCACGCCGCCTACCACGGCGAAGGCGCACGTGACCCATGCGCCCGGGTCTGCGGGCACGCCGCCCACGAAGCCGGTCACGACGCCCGCCAGGAGCGAGCAGCCCAGCGCCAGGATGCGCGCGGCCTTGCCGGTCATGGCCTCGGTCTTGATCAGCTGCACCGCGAACGGCACGGCGAAAGACAGCACGATGGCTGCGATTGCTTGCATTTCTGTCATTTCGGATTCCTTTCTATCGAGCCGATTCCTTGTAGAGCAGGTCAACGCGGTCGGCGATGTGGTCGACCTTCGCCGCCATGCCCTGGCTGCGCGCCTGGCTGTTCGCCAGGTCGGCGTGCAGCACCTCGTTGGAGGTCACGACGGACTCCATGAGCGCCTTCATAGCCTCCATCAGCGCGTTGCTGCGCTCCATCTGCGCGGCGATGCGGCCCTCCATCTGGCTGCGCTCGCGGTCGCGCTGCGCCCGCTCGTTCACCTCGTCCTGCTTTCGCTCTTCGCGTTTGAGGTCGATGTTCGCCTTGCGCTCGTTCTGGGCCTTGAACTCTTCTAGGAACTGCTTGCCGAAGTACAGGACCACTAGGACGAGCAGCGCGCCGAAAAGCGACCCGGGGCCGTACGGCGCGAAGATTTCCAGCACGTCGGTCATTCGTTTTCTCACCTCCTCGAATCGCTGCCGCGATTGTCCGCGAGGTGTCGCCGGGCAAAAGAAAAGCGCCCCCGAAGGGGCGCTCGCTACTCCTGCGGCGCTTCCGGCTGGTCGGGCTCCATGGCTTCCAGCTCGTTGATGCGGTCGCGCCACGTCTGGCGCTGCGAGATGATCTCGGCCACCTCCTTGGCGGCTGCGGCGATGGCCGAGAGCAGGTCGGTGATGGACGATGCGGAGAAGATGCGCTCCACCGCCTTCATGACCTTGTAGTCGCTCTGCTCAAGCTGCTGTTTGTAGCCGTTGATCTCCCCGGCGATTTCCTGTTCTGTCATGGGTCGCTCCTTCCGTTGCTAGGGTAGGGGCATGTTCCCATCCGTGTCGCCTCCAAGTTTGGATTGCATTGAGCAACCCCCCCCGCAGGATTTCCGAACAGGCTGCGGTACAGCGCGTCCATGGCCCGCACGCTGCGGTGCGCGTCCAGCCGCTTCATGCCTCCGCGCCAGCTCTGGTAGCTCTGCTCCACCTGCTCGGGGGTCATGATGCCATCGGCGACCATGCGGGCCATCTTCTTGAGCTTGCGGCGCTCACGCGTTATGGAGTCTCGGCACGGCTTCACGACTATGCGGCCCGTCTCCGTGTAGAAGATGCGCTTCTTCAGCCACGTGAACCCGCGCGTGAGCTTCACCACGCGCGTCTTGCGCGGGTTCAGCTCGATGCCCAGCTCGGCGCATTTGCCCTCTATCAGCAGCAGGCACACCTGCAAGTAGTCCTTGGACTCGTGTATCAGGTAGAAGTCGTCCATGTAGCGCCCGTAAGACTCGGGGCGCAGCATCTCGGTCACATAGTGGTCGATGCGGTTGGGGTGGGCCACGGCGCATATCTGGTTCGGCTCGCTGCCCAGCCCCAGGCCCACATCGCCCTGCGCGTCTATCAGGCGGTGCTCCAAGGCGACCACGTGCGGATCTAGCAGCGCGGAGGCCACCTGGTCTTTGACGGGTTGGTGCGCTATGCGCGCGAAGTAGTCGGAGAAGTCGCCCAGGAGTATGTAGCCCTCGCGGCCGTGCCGCCTCCAGTGGTCGGCCAGGTGGCGCTTGAGCAGCTTCAGGGCGTAGTCGGTGCCGCGCCCCTTGATGTTCGCGGAGTTCGCGGCTATGAGGGTGGGCACGATCGCGGGCACGAGCGCGTTTTGTGCCAGGGACTTCTGTACCACGCGCTCGGGGAAGTGTACGGCGCTGATATGGCGCAGCTTTCCGCGCTCCCACAGGTCGAACCGTATGAAGCCCCGGCATATGTCGCGCCCCTCCAAAAGGTCGCGGCGGGACAGGACGGCGTTGCGCAGGTAGCTTCTCATGTACCTCTGCGTGGACGACTTCCACATGACGCCCCGCGCGGCCTGCTTTGAAGCCTTGCACAGGCTGTTGAGGTCGGCCACGGTATCAAGCGTGCACGCCTTGACGCGCTCGGCCTTGGCCTGCGCGCGCTTCTCCTCGCGGCGCTTGCGGCGCGCCGCCCGCCTTTGCTCGGAGTTCACAGGAGGCACCCCGCGCGGCTTGCAATGTGGCTCTGGCAGCCGCTTGAGGTATGGCCATGAAACGCGGCGAAGCCACGGAGCGCCGCGCCATGCAAGCAGCGTCCGGCCACCCTCGCGGGGTGCGTATTTACGGGCGCATGCCCGACGGTCGCGCCTTCCTTCCTCTTCGCGCTCTGCTTTCGGCCCTGGGGCCTACTCGGTCTGGCAATAAGGGAATCCGGGGCGGGGGCGAACCCAGACGTTCGTCGCCGAGTTGTAGTTGGCATTGCCGTTGTTGTTGACATAGCACACGTTGGACGCGGAGCCCGACGCAACGGAACGCAGCCACCAATTGTACCGATAAACAAGGCGCGACCGCCGTCCATTATAGCGAACGCAGGCGCTCTAGCTCGGCCTCGGCCTCGGCTATGCGCTCCTCGGTGGACTTCTTGCCGGTGACGCGCACGTTCTTGCGCGCGCCCTTTAGCAGCTTGATCTCCTCCTCGACCATGGCCGCCAGCTCCTCGAAGCGGTTGGCGTTCACGGGCAGACCGATATCCATGAGGCACTGCATGTCCAGCATAAGCTGCTCGCAGTCCGCTATGGCCAGCGTCAGGTAGCGTTTCCTCTCCAGCGCGTTGAACGAGCTGTTGGGATAGAAGCAGTCGGCGCGGTTGACGTTGTACACGATGCTGCGCGCCGTCTCCACGGTCGGCACCGCGTTCAGCAGCCTGTAGGCCTTGGGCACTACTGAGGAGGACGCCATCAGCTTATTAACCTCCACGCGGATGGCGATGGCCTGTGTGAAGAACTTGTACTCGGACACCTCGCGGTTGCGCTGGTAGACGCCGCTCACGTGCACCTCCTGGGGAAACTGGCGAAAAAACGGCCCGCTTCGCGGGCAGGAGGCGACCGCGCAAGGCGGTCGCCTAGAAGCAGAGTATAGAGCACTCGGCTGGCTAGCCGACGAGGAAGCCGGGGCGGGGGCGAACCCAGACGTTCGTCGCCGAGGTGCAGCTGGCATGGCCGTAGTTGCCGACATAGCACACGTGGGACGCGGAGCCCGACGCAACGGAACGCAGCCACCAATGGTACCGACTTCCGTTGATTCGGTGCGCGGTGTCCCTGAACAGGTCCCACTGGCAGTCGAAGCCCACGCTGTAGCCCTTGGTGCCCCACACTGGGCAGCCGTACACCTCCATCTCGGACAGCGAGAACACCTTGCCGATGTCTTGCCAGCTCCACGAGTTGGAGTCGTTGAGCGCGCCGCTGGCGCTGTAACGCTCCTCAAGCAGGACGCGCTGGGTCAGCAGGTACTTGGTCAGGCTCTCGGGCAGGCACGCCTCGAAGGCCGTCTCCCACGCCTTGAGGTTGCTGTTGGGGTAGGGGCATTTCTGGTCGGCGGTGCCCTGGTTCGTGTTGGTCGTGTTCCACATCAGGAAGCTGTCGTTGGCAACGCCGGTCACGGTCTTGGCCACGGCGATGGGCGCGGAGGCCACGAACGCGATATGGTGTCCCTTGCTGTTGTCGCCGCAGTAAAGGTACGGGCCGATGTGGGCAAGCAGGAACCGCACAGATTGCTGTGTGGTGACGGCGGATGCGCTCACAAGCGGCACGTCCAGGTAGTCGCCCACGCGCAGGCCTGCGAAGTTCGCGGCGGCGATGCGCTTATGCAGCGCGTCGTACACGCTGCCGCTGCCGATCTCTCCCGCCAGGATGGTGGCGATGTTCTGCCCGCCGTACTTGCCGATTTGGCCCTGGCGGTTGTACTCGGCGTTGTTGAGCGCCGTCTGCGCGTTGCTGCGCGCGATATCGTCGATGACCTCGTAGCCGATGCCGCCCACCGACAGGGTTTTCGCTTGTGCCATTTCGTTGCCTTTCTACTTGAGGTTGAGGGTTGTGCCGGACGCCGTGCAGGTGCTCCCGAACGTGATGGTGCTGCCAGATGCACTGGCCTTGGAGGCGGGGCAGTACACGGTGCCGTCGTCGTAGATGAACGCGTCCGTGGCGTCGGCCAGCTTGCCGTACAGGTCGGCTATCTGCTGCTTCTGCTTGGCCATGTCCGAGCTGCCCGCGCTGCCCTGCGCCACGCTGTTGGCTATCTGCAGGGCGATGTTTGCCGCCGCGTCGGCGTTCGAGGCCGCGCCGTTTGCCGCAGCCGTGGCGGCTTGTGAGGCCGTCTTCAGCTGCGACGCCTCGGTCACGCGGTCGCTTTCCGCCGTGGCTCGCTTCTTCTCGGCCTCTGCGCGCTTGGTTTCGGCGGTCTGGCGTGCCTTCTCGTTCGTGGCGCGCTGGTTTTCCGCGCTCGCGCGGGAGGCCTCGGCCTTCTGCATCTGCGCGTTCAGCGCGCTCACGTCGGCTAGCTGCCCTTCGAGGTTCGCGATGATCGCCTCCACCGCATCGACGTACGGGCCGGATATCTCGCCCGACGCGCTCGCCGAGGGCAGCACGTTCACCAGGACGTTCTCGGTGGTGGCGTCCAGCCCTGCCGCGTTCCGCACGCGCACGTAGCACACCTTGAGCAGCCCGGCCACGCCGAAGACGGCGGGGTCGACCGTCACGGTGGCCACGTTGTCGCTGATGCCAGTGAACTGCTGCTCCACGTAGGTGTGGTCGGGCTTCGCAGCCATGAGGTGCACCTTGCAGCCCGTCAGGGCCGCCTTCTTGTCGCCGTCGTAGATGGCGGCCTTCAGGACCTCGGCGCTGTCGCCCTGGTGCACGGTGATGACGGGCGGCGCTATGTTGGTCTTCTTGAGGTTGAGCGTAAGCTCATGCGTTGCCATGCCTCATTCCTTTCCTTCGGCCGCAAGTATCCGCGATATGTCGCCGGGCTGCGCTCTGTGGACCCCGCATATCTCCTCGTCGGTGAGCGCCGAGAAGTCCACGGCGTTGGCCTCGCCGCCTTCCGCGTCCATGACGGCCACGGGGCTGGACACGAGCGTGAAGCCGCCCTTGCCGTCGAACTCGAATACGTCTTCCGATTCCACGATGGCCCGCGCTGTGGCCGGGTCGCTGATGCACTCGAACACCGGAAGCGCCTCGGGCGGCTTCGGCGCGCCGTCGAGCGCCTGCGGCGCTTCTGGCTGCTGCACAAGGTGGTAGAACATTCCGTTTCCTCTCTCGCTGGTCTAGTTTCCCGTGATGCTGCTCATGCCGGTGATGATTCCGTTCACCACGTTGATGGTGCCCCACGTCCAGTTGTTGCCGTTGTTGGTGATGCACCCGATGAACTGCGTGGAGCCCGTGTACCCGTAGGTGCCGCCGCTGCTCGGACTGGTTCCTATGGCGAACTTCGGGGCGAGTATCCTGGCGGTGCCCGACGACCCAATGTCTGCGCGGCTGCTATCCAGGTACACGTAGTTGTTGGAGTTCTCCTGCAGCTTCACGTACGCCGAGCTGCCCGCGTTGTTGTTGCCGCTCTTCATGTACAGCTGCTCGTCGGGATGGCTCATGTAGCCCGCGTAGTAGGGGGTCGTCAGCCACGTCTGGCGGTAGTAGCGGTTGACTGCCAGGAAGCCGTAGCCGCAGGCGGACATGCCCACGCCGTCGGTCGAGCTCGCCGTGGGGCTGTCCTTCGCGTGGACGGCCTCGATGGTGCAGTACTCGGTCGAGCCGTTCACGAACGACGCTCCCGGGTGGTTGTTCGTCGTCGTGCCGGTGGTGATGTAGTTGGTTGACGACGTGCCGACCATGTTGCAGCGGAACATGGAGGTGCTGCCCACCAGCACGGTGCCCGCGATGATGGAGCCGTTCTTGTCGTATATCTGGAAGCCGTTGGTGGCGTTGATATAAACCCTGTTGCCGTTGCTGTCGGTCATGAAGATGGAGCCGTCGCGCAGGTAGAAGGCCCCGCTGTCGAGGTCCCAGTACGAGTTCCCGCCTTTGATGCGGCCCGTGGTCAGCTCGTCGGCGGTCACGCCGTCGCCGGTTATGGCCGTGCGCCACTTCCACGCGCCGCTGGAGTACTTGGAGTTGGCCACGCCGATGATTCCGCCGCCTATCTTGACGCACTTGGTGGCGCTCTCGGGCTTTTTGTCGTACACGAGGATGCCCTGGCCTGGCTCCTCGTACACCCAGCCGCCCGTGGTGTTTATCTCGCTGTTGAGCATTTCCACGATCTTCTTGCGGATATCCGTCGGCAGCTGGTCGAGCTGCTTCTGCAGACCATCCACCTCGCCCTCGGCGCTCGTCAGCCGTTCGTCCAGCTTGTCCGTGACGCCTTCCAGGTACTCCTTGTTGGCCTCGTCTATTTTCTTGAGCACGCTCTCGCTTTGCTCTATCGACGTGTCGGTGTACAGGCGCAGCACCTCGTCCAGGGTCAGGTTGCCGTCGTCGGAATACTTCTTCAGCGCCTCCTCCAGCGTGGTGTCCCCGTTGTCGGCGTACTCCTTGAGGGCCTTGTCCAGCTCGTCCCTTATCTGGTCGGTGTAGTCCTGGGCGGCGCCGCCGACCTCCTTGGCGTACGCCTTCTGGCGCTCCTCGGCGGCCGCCAGGCTCTCGCCCCATTTGCCGGTCGATGCCTTGTTCGAGGCGTTCACGGCCTCGGTCACGGTCGCCCGGATGGTCGAGGCGGTGGACTTGGCGGCCGACTTCTGCGCGGCCATCAGCTCGGCGACCGTCTGGTAGTTGCCGAACGTGTAGGTGACCTCGCCGGGGCGCAGCTGGTCCTCCACCACCTTGGTGATGCGCGTGCGCACGCGCAGCGGCGGGTCGTACACCTTGTCCACCACGGTCACCAGGTCGCCCTCGTCCGCGCCCTCGAAGCCCTCGCCGGCGCGCGCAAGCGCCACGGCGTCCGCAGTGTAGGACACGGTGGGTACGCACGACTTCGCCAGCTGCGCCTCGGTGAGCTTCTTCAGCTCGGCGGCGTCCTTGCAGTCGGAGAACTCCACGTCGCCGAACACGTGCGCCTTGCCGCCCTTGCCGTCGGGCCGTCCCCAGCGCGCCAGCGCGTCGGCCGACCCCACCCAGTTCTGCCCGCCGTTCACGTCGCCGAAGGTCAGCTTGCGATCGTAGCCGCCCGTCAGGTTGCCGTCCTCGTCGGCGGTCTGCAGGGACTTGCCGTAGCCGTACAGGGCGGTACACACGTTGCCCTCGTCCACGCTGCGCTTGACGCTCACGAGGTCCTTGGCGTAGGTGAAACGCTTGCCGTTGTCCTCGCCGACCTGCTTGGCCATGCATACGCGGCGTGCGGTCACCTTGGTGCCGCTCACCTGGATTTCGAACGACAGCTCGCCGCCCCAGGTGTCTGCCACGTCGTGGATGGCCGCCCATGCGTTGGTGTGGTAGAAGTTCGTGCCGGCCTGCCCGAGGTCGGCCACGGTTCCGACCTGCCAGCGCGAGGAGGACAGCGCCGAGGCCAGCGCGGCGTAGGCGCTCACGTCGTAGGGGCGCTTGTCCTCCAGGTAGTCGCCCAGGAGCTCGATTTGCGCCGAGGTCGGGCAGTAGTACGTGTAGAGGATGCCCGCGCTTGCGCGTTCCTCCTCCACGCCGTCCACGATGTTCTCGTGCCAGCGGCCCTTGAGGTCGCGCCACACCAGGCGGTCGCCCTTGTCGAGGCGCGCCAGCGTTGTGATGCTCAGGGCGTTCTCGCCGTTGACCTCGCGCGTGTCCTCGCACTCGAACAGCGTCTTGATGGGTCCCTTGTACGCCTCCCAGCGGTCGCATGCCCACAGAATCATCAGCCCACGTACCTTTCCGTCCACTGTACCGTCGCGGTGCCGCTGGACAGCTTGAGGCTGTTGGCCCCCGGCTCCAGCGGGAAGAAGTCACTCTCGAAGGTCACGGGCGCGGGGCTGCCGTCCACCGTGGCCTGCGGGGCGGCCATGTCGATGACCACCGCGCTCGATGCCGTCACCGCCTTGTCGATCTGCACGAATTCGCCCGTGCCCATGTTCGTCAGCCGCAGCGCCGACGTGCTGCCGCCGGGCCTGACGGTCACGGTGGGGTAGGTGCGGAACGTCCCGCCCACCTGCACGCCCGAGGTGCCCGACACGGTTGCGCGCCCCTCGGCCCCGTAGGCCACGGGGTCGTATGCCGTGAACGTCAGCGTGGCCTCGCCGGTGTGCCACAACGTGTCGAGCGCGCCCGGCGAGGTCAGCACGGCCATGTAGCGCAGGCCCAGGT
Source organism: uncultured Collinsella sp. (assembly GCA_958432255.1). Taxonomy (GTDB): domain Bacteria; phylum Actinomycetota; class Coriobacteriia; order Coriobacteriales; family Coriobacteriaceae; genus Collinsella. The sequence continues at coordinate 36,793 of CAUATU010000010.1, read as the reverse complement.
GCCTCTCGTCGTCCAGCCACAGCTCGGCCTCCTTGAGGCACAGCAGGCGCGAGGCCATGAGGCGGCGAAGGGCCGCCATGTCGTCGGCGGGGCGCGCCCTCCAGGCCGCCGCCACGTCTATCGTCAGGGGTTTCAGCTCTGCGCGCATGAAGCGCGAGCCTGGCTGCCCGGGCACGTCGCGCGTGGCGATTTCGTACTCGGGCAGCAGCGAGCGGGTCACGAGCCGGGTGTCGAACCACGGCGCGAAGTCGAAGCCGTTGTATATCATGCGAAGCACTCCTGCCGTTTGATTTCCTTGGCTATCTGGCGGGAGATTTTCTCGATGTCGGCCTCCTCCCGCACGGTCGCGTACAGGTTGATTGTCACGTTCGTGTCGCCATGGGCCGCGCCGCCCTTGCCGTCGAGCAGCTTGGCGATGCCCTCGGCCAGCGGGCGCGCGCCGCGCTCGTTGAACGGCACCACGCCCTCGGGGCCCGCCTCGCCGACGCCGATGACGCTGGGGCCGTTGAACACGCCGCCCTTGGCGTACCAGTCGATGCCGAAGTGCGGCACGCTCGGCGGGGCGATGCTGAAGCTGCCGGAGATGGACAGGTGCGGCAGCTTCAGGTGGGGCAGCGACCACGAGAAGTTGAAGAACCCCTTGATGGAGTCGATGACGTTGCGCACGGTGTCGCGGGCGTTCTGTATCGGCGTCTCGATGGCGCTCTTGATGGAGTTCCACACGCTGCTCACGGTGTCCTTGGCGGCGTTGAACACGCTGGAGATCGTGTCGCGGATGCCGTTCACGATGCTGGATATGGTGGAGCTGATGCCGCCCCACACGCTCGACGCCGTGCTGCTCACGGCACCCCATATGGAGTCCCACACCGCCTGAATTGCCGACAGCACCGCCGATATGGTGGAGCTGATGGCATTGATGGCCGCGCCTATCGCCGAGCTGATGGCATCCCATATGCTGGAGGCGGTGAAGCTCACCGCGCCCCACACCGTGTCCCACACGCCCTGGATGACCAAAAGGGCTGCGCCTATCACGTCGCTAACGTACTGGATGTATGCGCTCACCGCGCCGTAGATGGCCTCCCATATGGCGCTGGCGGTGCCGCTGATGCCTTCCCACGTCGCGCCCCACCATTCGGAGAGCGCCGTCACCACGTCGGTGATGACCTGGCTCACCGCGTCGATGTAGCTTCCCACCGAGCTGCAGATTGCGTCCCATGCCGCCGTCAGCTGCTCGCCGAAGTTCTCCCAGATGAAGTTCCAGGGTATGAGCAGCGTCTCGATGGCCAGGTTCAGAATCTCGCCCAGAAGCATCACGGCGACCTGCACCACGTTGCAGATGCCGTCCCAGATGGACGAGGCGGTGCCGGCCAGGCCTTGGAAGAACCCGGCTATGGCGTCGATGGCCCCCTGCACCGTGGAGCAGATGCCGTCCCACACGCCGCCCAGCGTCTCGCCGAGCTGCGAGAAGAACTCGCCGACGCTTTGGGCCACGTCGCCCGCCACCTGGGTGGCCACCTCGAACGCGGCGCACACGGCATCCCACACGGCGGTCACCGCGTCGCGGAACTCCTCGCAGTTGTTCCACAGCAGCACCACGGCGGCGATGATGGCCGCTATGGCTGCTACCACGGGGTGCGCGGCTATGAGCCCCAGCGCGCCGGTGCCCAGCTTGCCGACCACCTGGAAGGCCGCTCCGATTTTCGGCACGGTGTCCACGACGGTGCCGACCGTCGACAGCACGGGGCCTATGGCGGCCGCTATCGTGGCGATCGCCAGCACGGCGGTCTGGCCGCCCTCGCCGATGCCGGCGAACCACTCGGAGAACGACTTGACGACACTCGCCACGTTGGTGGCGATGTTGAGCAGCGGCTCGCCAAGCGGCTCGATGGAGCCCTGCAGCTCGCGCATGGCCTCCTGCGATTTCACGGCGAAGCTGTCGGAGGCGGCCTCCTGGGCCTGCTGCGCAGCGCCCGCCACGTCGCCGAAGCTGTCCTGCACGCCCGCCAGGGACTCGATCATGCCCATGGCATTGTCCTCGCCCAGCGAGGACCACAGGGTGGAGGCCAGCGCGGCCTTGTCGTACTCGTTTGGCATCTGCGTGAGGTCGCCCAGCACCGCCTGCAGCATGTCCTCGGCGGTGGCGCTGCCGTTCTTGAAGTTCTCGAAGACCTCCTGCGTGCCCTCGCTGAACGAGCCGATGGATTCCTCCATGCGGCCGTCGGACAGCGCCGTCAGGAACTCGTTGAGGTAGTCGCCCACCTTGTCCAGGTTGTACGCGCCGTTGGACGTGCCCGCTTCGAGCAGCGAGAAGTACTCGCTGGCGCTCATTCCCGCCTCGCCCCATCGCACGGAGTATTCGCTCAGGTTGTCGCCCAGCTCGTCGGTATAGTTCAGGCCGCGCTGCATGCCCGCCGTCAGCAGGTCGCTGGCCTCGGTGGCGGACAGCCCGAAGCCCTCCATGAGGGCGTTGGTGCCGCGTATGGACTCGTTCACGTCTGCGCCGAAGGTGTCCGACAGCATGAGTGCGTTGGTGGTGACGGTCTGCAGGTCCTCGTCGGACACGTCGCGAAGGGTGGACTTGCACTGGATCAGCGCATCGTTGACCTCGTCCAGGGACTGGCCCCAGCCACCCTCGTATATGCGCTTGCCTATGCCGCTGAAACGCTCGGCCTCCTCGCCGGACACGCCGAACGCGGCGGCTATGCGGGCGTTGGCCTGCTCGTAGTCGCTGGCCACGCCGAATACGGCCTTGCCGGCGGCCACCACGGGCGCGGTCAGCGTCACCGTGGCGGCCGTGCCGGCCCTCTTGAACGAGGACGACAGCTTCGCGGCCTTCTCGTCGCCCTCGGTTATGTTCTTCCAGGAGATGCCCTGGAGGTCGCGCTCCAGGGCCTTGATGTTCTTGGATACGTCAACGGTGTCGAGCACCGCTTTGATGATGACGTTGCCGTCCATGCTCACCTCGTCGCTCTCTTGAGCGCGGCGAACACATCGCGCATCGCCGCGTCGCTTCCTTCCTCAGAGCCGTGTGAGCTGCGGCCTTTGCCGAGTTCGAACGCCTTGTGGGCGGCGTTCCAGGCCTCGACCTCCTGCCTGTTGTATTTGGTTGGCTTCGGCTTGGTCGCCGGGTTGCGGTAGTGGATGGCCGCGCCGAGCGGCGTGTCCTGCGGGCAGCCGCCCACGAGTGCCACGAACTCGGCAAAGCTGATGCGACCGCGCACCTCGTCCCACTCGATGCCGTAGGCCTGGCGGAAGCTGGTGCGTATGCGCGCCGCGTCCTCCTCCAAGTCCCACAGCGGGGTCTCGTGCGGGCGGTCGCCGGTCAGGTCGAGTCCGCACATGTCCCATACCGCCGCGTCGCGCATCCGCACGAACTCGGCGGCGTCGTAGTCGCATGCGCACCACGCGTCCGCCCAGTCCACGACGACCAGCGCCAGGAACTCGTCCCGGCGCTGGTCGTCGGACTTGCCCTCGTCGGTCAGCACCTCGATGACGCGGATGATCGTGAGCGCGTCGTCGCGCACCAGCACCTCCTCGCCGTTCCACGGGTAGCGCGTGGCGCTCGTGCCGTCGGGCAGCCGCACCCGCTCGGCCGTGAGCGCGGCTGGCAGCATTACTTGCCGCCCTTCTTCTTGCGCTTGGCCTTGGCGCGGCGCTGGGCGCGGTTGAGCGCCTGGACCTGATCGGCGCGCTCGCTGTATGCAAGGCCGCACGCCATCAGCTGCTCGCTGGTCGCGTGGCGCGCCAACATGTTGAGGAACGTGGCGAAGACCTCGCCCAGGATGCGGATGTTCTCCTCGGGCGCGATGGGGCCCTCGTCGCCGCCCATCCACGCGAGCAGCTGCTCCCAGCCCTCGGTGCCGATGAACGCCGAGATGGTGCGCTTCATGAGGCGGGCCTGCGCGGCGTTGGCCTCGGCCGCCTTCTCGGGGGTGTCGGCCTCGCGGGCCATCTGCTCGTTGGCCTGCGCGCGGTCGATGGCGTTGCCGACCTTGGCCAGGTACTCCTCGATGTGCTTGTCGTCGAACCACACGCGGAAGCGCGGCGTGTCGGGGTTCTCCTCGGGGTCCTCGAAGAACACGTCCTCGTACGCGCGGATGTTTTTCAGAAGTTCCATTTGTTGCCCCTTTCGTGAGCGGTGAGCGTCGGGCATAGAAAAGGGGCGCGGGCCGCTCACTAGCCCGCGCCCCCATGTCCAGGAGGTTATGTCTGGTGTCGCCTGCGGCTACTTCGCCGCCACGGTGACCTTCACCTGCGTGCAGATGCTCGGCTTGGACGCGCAGCGCACGGTGATGACCGCCTCGCCTGCGGCCACGCCCGTCACGTTGCCGTCGCTGTCGACGGTGGCCACGTCGGTGTTGCCCGATGCGAAGAAGCACTTGGCGTTCGCCTCGGCGGGCGTGACGGTCGGCGCGAGCTTCATGGATTTGCCCACGGCCGGGCCGGTCGGCGCGGTGCAGGTGACGCCCGTGGGCTGCTTGAGCTTGTTGGCGGGGATGTAGCGCATAGCGCCAGCGCCCGAGATTGTGCAGGAGAACGCGCCGGGGTCGGACGCCGCGCCCTGCTGCGAGCCGACGGTCAGGCCCAGGTAGGTGCAGTCGCCCTCCACCACGTCGCCGTTGGGGTCGGTGTGGCGGAAGTGGCCCGTGCGGCCCTCGCCGGTCTCAAGCGCCAGGCTGGCAACGAAGTCCTGCGCGGGGTCGCCGTAGCAGCGGTCGCCTGTGACCTCGTACTGCGGCTGCACGCTCTTCACCTTGTCGGTGGGAGTGCCGTAGCCGTCGTAGTAGTCCTTGGTCTCGGTGGTCTCGTTGGTGGTCGGCTTCACCTCGGTGATGCCGCGCGAGAAGATGGCCCACGTGGGGCTGGCCGCGTCTGGCGTAGTGTCGATCTCCAGCGCGCTCATGTAGTTGGGCGCGAAGCCCAGGTCTTGTTTCTTTGCCATCGTTATCCCTTCTCTATGGTTATGGTCGCTTTGATTCGGAACTCCCACAGGTACGGCCCGCCCTCCGGCGGCGTTATCTCCTGCGGCTCTGTGTACAGCGCCGCGCTGGTGAAGCCGTAGGAGCCTGTGGGCGAGGACAGGTCGGCCCCGTCCAACGCGTCGGCCAGGTCGTAGGCGTCGCCCATGGCCTTGGCCTCGGAGGTGTCCTTCACGATGACCTGCAGCACGTATCCGACACGGCGGGTGCCGTCCATGTGGCGCACCGCGTCGGCCGTGGGCATGGGCCTCAGCACCACCGCGTCGTCGTGGCCGCGCGATGCTGCCAGGCGGGTGAGGAGCACCGGGCCGTAGCCCAGGGCCTCTATGGCGGCCTTCGCCGCCTCCATCACGTCCGGGGCCATGTCACGCCCCCTCGGTCAGGAGATCGACGGCCAGGCGCTCCCAGTCCTCGCCGTGCGCTTCCTTCGCGGCCTTCGGCCAGTCGGCCTTGGCCCTCGGGTTCTTGCCGTGCTTGATGGAGCTGTCGGGCAGGTCGCGCACGTAGGCGGCGTAGTCGGCGTCCCATATGACGAGGCCCTGCCTGAAGTCGGAGGCGGCCTGCATGGAGTTGTGCATGCGCTTGGTGTCCTCTGGCGTGAACGCGTTCATGTCCTCGGCCACGCTCATGGCGAACTTCACCTGCTTGGCCTCCAGCTCCTTCGCGCTGAAACGCTTCATGAGCTTGGTCAGGTCGACCGTGACTGCTGCGGGCATGGCTACCTCACCTCCAGTTCCCAGTGGTGGGGACGGGTGCCGAACGCGCGGCGGGGCGTGCACCTCGCCACGTTCATCCACTCGCCCCCGTCGATGCTCACGCGGCTGCCCACGGGCACGTCGAACATGCCGGGGCTGTCCGCGCCGTCTGCAATCACGAGGCCCTGCGCGCCGTCGCCCAGGGCGTACTCGCGCACGAGCCACGCCGAGACGGGCTCGAAGCGCACGCGGCGCACCTCGACGGGCTGCTCGAACTCGCCGCCGTAGCCGCCCTCCCTGGGCACCTTGACGGACATGGTGGAGGGCCGCGCCGAGCGCGGCACCCGCATCATCTGGTACCCCCGATGCCCGCGTAGAGCAGCGGCGTTCCAAGCAGCTCGCGGCGGACGGCGGCCTCCATGTCGCTGCGGTAGGTGCTGGCCCCTTCGGTACCGGGGTTCCACGAGAACGAGCCGACGGTAAAGCCGCCGCCCTCCATGATGCCGCCCGAGCATCCGTATGCGGCGTCGACCTCGCAGGCCGCCATGACCGCGCGCGCCCACTCCTCGGAGCCGTCCGGCTCGTTGGGGAAGATCAGGTCGCGCACGGCTGCCGTGGCGTGGGGGAGCGCCGCCTTGAACTCCTCGGCGGACAGCTCCCCGCGCCCGGCTGCCAGGTAGTCCTCGTGGGTCGGGGCTCTAGTTTCCATCGTCCTCGGCCGCCTCGGGCTTTTCCGCCTTGCCCTTGGCGGGCTGCTCGTCTGCGGCCTTCGCCTCGGGCTTTTCCGCCTTGCCCTTGGCGGGCTTGGCCTTCTTCGGGGCCTCCTTCTCGAAGGCCAGTCCAACGGTGCGCATGTCGCGCCTCCTTCCTACGCGGCCTTCATGCCTGCGGTGATGTAGTGCGCCAGGTTCTCGCGGACGCCGCACACGCCGTACTTGCGGTACTTGAACAGGTGGCCGAAGCCCTGCTGGTTGTCTTCGGCGTCGATGACCTTGCCGTGCGCGAAGTTCCAGCGCAGCACCACGGCGTCCTTGTGGACGATCAGGAAGTTCATGTCCACCGCGCCGGTGCCCTTCTTGTAGTGGCCGATCTCCTCGTCCTTGGTGGTGCCGTCCAAAAGGTCGATGGCGCTGTAGAAGCGGGACTGCGGCACCTTCACGATGGAGGAGAAGCCGTCCAGCGCCTCTCGGGACTTGGTGGTGTCCAGGTCCTTCACCATACCCAGCAGGGTGGGGGTGATGAACAGCACGCGGCCCTCTTCCGGCACCTCCTTCTCGTCCATGTCGCACATGGCGGCGTTCAGGCCCTTGAGCATGTCCGCGCCGTCGGAGTAGGTCTTCTGCTCCTTGGTGATGCCGGTGCCTGCGCACAGCGTGGAGAACACGAACGCGTCTCCCTCGGGCACCACCTTGGTGCGGTTGAAGTGCGCGGCGGCGTTGCCGAACGCCAGATTGAAGGACTGGGCGTCCACTTTCTGGTCGATTTCCAGGATGGTGCCGCGGTCGTAGTTGGCGCTGATGGGCTTCCAAGTCAGGGACGCGCCGCTGTTCTGCGGCAGTCGCCCGTTGGCCTGCACGTCGCCCAGGCCACCCATGGAGTAGACGGGATAGTAGAACTCGCCCAGCTGCTCCATCTGCGCGATGTTGCCCTGCGGCGCGGCGCTCTCAAGCACTGCGGTCAGGGATTCCTTGCGGTACGCCTCCATGAGCACGTTCTCGTAGCCCTTGGGCAGTTCGATGCTGTTTGGCATGATTTACTCCTTTGAAGATTCGTCGGTGAGTCCGAAAGCTGCGCGGAAGTCGGCCAGGCCGTCGGAGCCTGCGCCGCCCTTGGGGTCGCCGCCCGCGCTCTCGCGGGGCTGGTCGGTGAACATGTAGGCGTTATCCTTCTTCAGGGCCTCGAAGTCGATGCCCGTGAGGTTGCCCTGCTCGTCCAGCTTCGCGTCAGCGATGTTCGGGATGATCGCGCGCGCCGCCTTGGCGTTGCGCACCCCCATCTGCGCCAGCTTGGTGTCGATGGCGAAGTCGCGGCGCATGTCGGCCTCGCGCTTCTCGGCGTCGGCCTTGTACGCCTCGTTGTCGGCCTTGGCCTTGTCGAGCGCGGCCTGCAGCTCCTCGGCGTTGCCCGCCTTGGAGGTGAACTCCTCGATCTGCTTGTCGCGCTGCTCCAGCTCGGCCTTGAGGGCCTTCACCTGCTCCTGGTACTCGTCGGTCTCGCGCTTGTACTTCGCGTAGGACACGACCTCCTTCTGGGGCTCGGTCTGCTGGCCTTCGCCGCCCTCGTTTCCCTGGGGCTTGTTGTCTTCAGCCATCGCTTGCTCCTTCCGTGTTTGGTTGTCGCGCTTCCCTGCGCGCTTGGATGGCCCGCCGTTGTCGCCGCGGTCGCGTGCGGGGCATGTTGTCGCCGCCCCATCGCGTGACCGCATCTTCCCCGAGGTGTCGCCAGGCAAAAGAAAAGGCCGCCCGTGATGGGCGGCCTTGATGCCGTGCGTCTACTCGGTTGTCGCTTGGTCTACTTCATCAGCCCCGCGTCGCGCAGCACCTTGCGGGACTTGGCGAAAAGCTCCTCGCGCTCTTCTTTGGTCAGCTTTTCGGCGGCTTTCGACTCGGAGGCGCTGTCGTCTATGACGAGCACCCAGTCCTCTGGCGTCACTTCTTTTTTGTCAGCCTGAACCATTTCGCTTCCTCGTTTCGCTCGTAGAGCATTTCGGTGGCAAGCTGGTCGATAACGTCGCCGCCCGCGTTCGGGCACTCTCTTTTCGCCAGCTCTCGCAGCTCCTCGTACGCTTGCACGACGCTGCGGTCGTTCACCTTGATTTCGTAGATTGTACCATCGTGGCACGCCACCACCGAGCTGCGCACCCAGTCGTTTTCCGCCACCGTTCGAATGTCGGTCCACGACGGCGGCGAGCTCATGGGGTGGTTGTGGATCAGCACCACGCCGCCCTTGGTGCGCCTGCACGCCTCCACCTGCTTGGCGGTCAGGCCGCACGCCTGGCTCTTCAGGCCGTGCCCGAAGGTGTCGGTGACGCGCTCGCCCTTCTTCCACGACACGACGGACATGCGTTCGTAGCCCGTGCCGTCGCGGTCGCGCAGGATGCGGCGGCTCTCGGCGTACACGGCCTCGCTTGCGCGCTTCGGGATGGGAAGGGACGCCACCTTGTCGTGGTAGGCCCTGCCGTTCACGGCGCGGCGGCTCACGTCTGCGGCGGTGCCCGCGCCCTTGCCCGGCATGAACTTCTCGCGCACCCAGGTCTTGTCCGTGGCAAGCGGGTAGATGCGTTCCTTCGATTCCACGGCGGCCTCGCGCGTGCGCTCGCGGGACAGGTAGGGATGGGCGGCTATGTGCTCGCGCTGGCGCTTCTGCAGCTTGCCCAGGCGCAGGCGCTCCTTGGTGTTGTCGAGCCCGGCGGCCTCCAGGGCCGTTGCCTCGCGCTTGGCGGCGCGTATGCCGCGCTCAAGCTCGCGCTGCTTCTGCTCTGCCTGGTATCGCTCCTCGCGCTTCTCGTCGCCGCCATCTGGATCGCGCTCGTACCGCAGCTGCTGGCCTTCCACGTAGATGCCGAAGTCGTGCTTGCAGTTCGCGCCGCACAGACCATCGACAGAGCCGTAGCCCGTCTCGCGGTAGAACGGTGGGTACTTCTTGGACTTGCCCGACAGACTGAACACGCGGCCCTGCCACTTGGCGTGGCTCTCGCGCGCCCCGCCGTGCGAGGAGGTCTGCACGAGGTCGTGCCCGGTCTCTTCAAGCAGCTCCAGGGTGTTGCGGCTGCCGGCCTGCACCGCCTGCGTGCGAATGTGGCGGCGCATGGCCACGTCGGGCTGCGCCCACGCCCCGCTCTTGTAGTCCACGACGGACACGCCGCGCCGCGCCAGCTTCAGCACAGCCTCGCGGGTGGCCTGCTCGTAGCCCGCCATGCCCGAGTTCACCCGAGCCACGGCCTGCGCCACGACTTCGAGGTAGGCGCGCTGCACGTTGGCGGGCATCTTCAGGTTGTCGCGGCTCACGACGTCCTGCACTCCCGCCGCTGTGGCCCGCGCTGAGTTGTGCAGCCTCCACTGCATCGTCTTGGACAGCGCGCCCATGGCCGTGCCCAGCGTGGCCAGGTCGGCCTCGGCGCTCTTGGCCACGGCCTCGGCCGCAGCCTTGGCAGCCTCGCGCGCGGCTCTGCGGCCCTCCTCGTTCATGGCCTTCTGCACGTCCTTGGCGGCAAGCGCCGCCTTACGGGCGGCCTGCGAGTAGGCGCTGTCGCCCTCGAAGTCGATGGAGCCTATGAGCGCGGCGTAGATGCACACCAGGCGCAGGGCGTATTCGTCCATGGCCCCCTGCGCTGCGTCGGTGAAGTGCTCTATGTAGTCCGGCCCCAGCATCAGGCGAGCCCGTCGCCCAGCATGTCGAACGCGCCGCCCTGCTGCTCGGGCACGTTGGCCTTGGCCTCGTTGCTGGTCTCGCCGTAGAAGCGGCGGCGGTACTCCCACGGGGCCATGATGCCCGCACCGACCTCGCTCATGGCCATCTCGCGCGCGCTCTGCGTGTCGCTGATGATGGAGTCGTCGAAGTCCACGGTGACGTCGCCGTAGGGCACGGCCTCGCCCTTGATGCTGCGGCACGCGTCGGCCATGCCGTTCACGAGGCGCACGATGGACTTGCGCAGGGCGTTCTCGTGCCGGTGGATGGATCGCATCAGCTGCGAGTTGTCGGCCGCCACCTCCTTGGCGGTCTTCAGGCCCGTGTGCGACTCCCAGGAGAAGTAGCCGTTGCCGAAGCCGCACGCCACCGACAGCAGGCGCAGGCCCGTGTTGATGGCGCTGGCGTTCTCGTCGGCCTTGAGGTCGCTCTGAACGGTCTGAATCTTCGCCGAGCCCTCGTCGCCGGGGTTCATGCTGAAGATGGTGTCGTCGGCCTCGCCGAAGGCGTAGTACGTTTTCGTGAGGCTGCCGTCCGGCCCCTTGTCGGTCTTGGACTCAATGAGGGTCTTGTCCACGAACGTGCGCGGGCGGCCCACGCGAATGTGGTCGAGCAGGGAGGTGGCGGCCTCGTCGACCACCTTCATGGCCCCCACGGCGTTGCAGTACACGCTCGCGCCCATCGCGCAGTAGTCATAGAAGCGGTTCGACACGGCGGGGCGCACCAGCGCGAAAAGCGGGCGGGTGCAGCGCGTGTCCATGTCGGCGCTGATGCCCTCGACCGTCACCTGCTTGTGCGTGCGGGTGTCGAACAGCTGCGTGAGGATGTGGTAGGTGCCGCCCTTGAGCACGTGGGCCTGGCACTGGTCGTAGTCGCGCCCGGCGACCTCCACGCGGCCCACGAACGCGCACTGCGTGCAGTCGTCGGCGCTCCACGTGAGCGGGACTATCTGCGTGGCGTCGTAGCGCACGATGCGCAGCTCGGCGTCGGGCGTGTAGGCGCTGTCGGTCACCCCTCGCGGCTCGATGACCCACGCGCCGGTCCCCATGGCGAACGCACGTGCTATGAAGTCGGCGTTGTCCATGGCGAACGAGGAGGGCGCGCCGCTGTCCTCCGCGGGCTGCTGCGCCGGCGCGTTGCCCTCCGTCGCCTCCTGGCCGTCCCCGCCCGTTGTCGTGGGGTTGGCGAAATATCGCGCCATCCACGCGCGGCGCTCGTCGCTCGTGCTGGAGATGATCGTGCTCTCGTTCATGAGCAGACTGGCCCACTCGTCGGCCACGAGCGCCGCCGGGTGCAGGCTGGCGCGCTCGCGCTTGTACACGCGGAAGCCGCGCCGCTCGCTGTAGTGGTACCAGCCGTTGTTCGCCGCGAACCAGCCGAACCAGACGCCCACCATGCCCTGCATGCGGGTGTCCGGCTGGTATCCCATGCGGCGCAGCCACGCCTCGGCGTAGCCCGTGTTGCCTCGCTTCTCCATCAGAGGTTGCTCCTTATCCACAGTCCTGCGGCGTAGCCCGCCGCGTCTATCGCGTCGTCGTTCACCTTCGGCAGTGTCTCGGTTATGTCGCCCTGCCCGTTCGACACGTACTCGAACTCGGGGAACTCCTTGGCGGCGAGCGGGCAGCGGTCGGGGTCGATGACTATGCGCGTAAGGTTCTGCATCCACCTGATGCGGCTCTTGGGCGCGTTCAGGCCCTGCTTGAGCGACTTCTGCGCGCCGATGCCCTGCTCCTGGTAGTAGAGGATCATGCCGCGCGCCGCGCTGTCGCACCACACGTCGGCGGCGGGGTCCTCGGCCGCCTGCAGCTTGGCCGCCACCAGCTCGGCGGTCTTGACGTCGATGGCCTCGGTTCCCTGGCGGCTCTCCTCGTCCAGCAGGTACAGCACGCGCTCGTTCTCGTCGTAACCCGCCTCTATGAACACCCACGGGTGGACGCTGCCCGCGTCCACGCCGAACGAGCGCAGCGAGATGGACGCGCGCTCCTCGTCCGTTATGGGGCGTATGTCCAGCAGCTTGTCGGGGAACACCTCGGAGCCCGTGCCGATGACCTCGCCGAGCCATTGCCAGCGGTAGGACTCGGGCGTCTTGCGGCGGCTGCGCTCGGCCTCCGCCAGCGCGGCGGCGCTTATCCACTCGGGGTGCTCGTCTATGACGTCCAGGTACGTGGTGTGGCATATGAAGCGCCCGTCCTCGCCCGGGTGGGCCTCCAGGTCGCGCGCCTCCTTGTTCACCCAGTTGCGAGCCGAGCGGGGAGGGTTGTAGCTGCAGAACACCCAGAACATGTCGCCGCCGCGCAGGAACGTGGCCAGCACGCTGCGCACCTCGTCCATGCCGTCGAACTCGTCTACCTCCTCGAACCACACCACGGCGCAGTAGCCGGTGCGGAACTTCGCGGACTTCAGCTTCTTCGGCTTGTCGCATCCCACAAAGCGTATGACCTGCCCGGTGGGGCGGTACGTCACCTCCATGGGGGACAGGCCGAAGTCGAACAGGTGCGCCACGCCCAGCACGTCGCACGCCCAGCCTATCTGCTCGTACACGGACGTGCGCAGCGTGTTGCCGACCTTGCGCAGCACGACGGCGTTGGCCTCCGGGTTGAGCATGATCAGCAGCACGATGGCGATGGATATGAACGACGACTTGGTGGAGTTGCGCCCGCCCTTGAACCAGTAGTGCGTGAACTCGTGCGCCTTGATGGAGCGCCACACGCCGGCGAACACGGAGGCCACGACGTCCGAGAGCCTAACCGAGGTCGTCAACGATGGTCACCCCCGCCTCCGCCATGGCGGCCTTCGCGCCGTCCACGCCGAACATGTCGTTGAGCAGCTTCACGCTCTCGGTTATGGCCAGGCGCGCGTCGCCGTTGATGCTGCCCTCGGCCGCCTGGCGGCGGAAGATGGGCAGCGCGCCGTCCAGCACCTCGAACAGCGGGGCGGCCGCGTCCTGCAGCTCCCAGCGGCAGTCCTTGGCGGCCGCGTCGCGGATTTCCTGGATTCTGTGCGCGATTCGTGGGTCGCGCATCAGCTTGGAGGCGGCGCAGCTTATCGAGTTGTAGTTCATGCGCTTGCAGTCGTAGGCCGCGCGGTACGCGTCCTGCTGCTTGGCGCGGGGCTTGGCCATCTCGCGGGCGAACGCCTCCTGCTTCGCCGTGAGCGGCTTGTCCTTCTTGGGCACCTGCGGCCTCCTTCCTGCGCCGCGTCACCCCATTAGGCGGGCCTCCGCGACGCCGTAGTAATACGGGTCAATCTCGCATCCCATGAACGCGCGGCCGCATCTCGCGCATGCCTCGCCGGTGCTGCCGCTACCCATGAACGGGTCAAGCACCATGTCTCCGGGGTCGCTCAGGCTCTCCACGGCCCGCTCCAGCAGCTCCACGGGCTTCTCGTTCTGGTGCTGCAGGCGATTCTGCGGCACGCGCGGGAATCGCCATACGTCGGGCCATCTGCGCCCGCGTATGCGCGGCCTGCCTTTCGCGCAGTACAGCAGCACCTCGTATCGCTTCCCGAAGGCGTGGGTGAGGTCGCCCATCGTGTGCGCGCCCTTGTCCCACACTATGCGGTTCACCACCTCGAAACCGGCGCTGCGCATAATCCTCTCGGCCTGGGCCAGCGTTTCCTGAGCCATGAACACGCATGCGGCGCTGTCTGGCATGAGCACGCGCATCATCTCAGGCGCAGCCCGTTCCAATGCGGATAGATCGCGGTCGCCCTCTATCTCGCGGCAGAAGCGGTGATGCCTGTCCTTGCGCATGCCGGTCTTATAGGCGATGCCGTACGGCGGGTCTGTCAGCACCATCCCGATGCTGCGCGAGGGGATGCGGGGCATGGCGTGCTCGAAGTCGCCTGCAATGAGCCTCGGGGGGGGGTCTTCACGGAATCCATTGAGTGTCTCCTATCTCTCGGCCCATATGGTCGCAAGCGTGTCGCCGGGCATGGAAAAGGCCGCCCCGAAGGACGGCCCTCTGCCTGTTTCCGTATTCGGTTGCCCCTATCCGCACGCCGCCACGGCCATGGCCATGAGCCCGAGCGCCAGCGCCCTTATGGCGTAGATGGCCGCCGCGTCTATGGCGATTGCCGCTGCTATGAACAGCAGGCACCCCCAGTTGCATCCCGGGTGGTTCATCGCTCCTCCCACTCGACGGTGCCGTCGTCGTACTCGGCCTTGAGCCATTCCAGGTAGTCGGCCTCCTCGCAGAAGCTGGCCAGCAGCCGCTTGCTGTTAGTGCAGCTGCTCATGCGGCTCGTCTCATACACGGCGATGTAGAAGGGCCACGAGTGGAACTCCGTCTCCGTGTGGATGGCCCGCTCGGGCGTGCCGAAAAGGTGCTCCCAGTTCGTCATCGCGCCCCCTCCTTCGCGCTCGGCCCGACCTTGCGGTAGGTGAAGTCCTCGAACAGGTGGCCGCACCAGCGGCAGCGGTCGCCGCCCTTGGGCAGGTGGTGCCAGATCTCGCGCATGCCGCACTTCGGGCAGCGCACCTCGATACTGGGTCGGCGCTTCGGCTTCTCGGTCTGCTGCTCCATGGCTACTCCACCGCCATCCGCATGGCCGGCTTCATGGCCTCGCGCAGGCTCTTGGCCATCTCCTCGGCCGTTACCTCGGCCTTCACCTCCACGTTCACGTCGGGCATCGCGAAACCGCGCGCCTCTTCGGCCTTGAGGCAAGGCATGGCGGCGTCCTGGGCCGCGCCCTTGAGCGTCGGTGACGCTGTCACCCTCGGCTCGCAGCGCCCCAGCCACAACTCGCACTCGTCCAGCTTCGTGAGCGCCAGGGCGCGCTCGCGGCTCGCCTCGTAGGCCGTCTCGATGCCCTTGCGCAGGTTCTGCACGGCCGTCTCTTCGGTTCCGGCGTCCAGCTTTTCGCGCAGTAGGGCGTTCTCGAACCTCAGGTTGCGAGCCTCGCGACGCGGCACTGCTGCCGTATGGCTTTGCTGCTCGCCCCAGCAGTCCTCGCACAGCGGCGCGTCTACGCCCATGTTGTCCTGCCCCAGGGCGTCGATATCGCGCCCGCAGGTATCGCAGATGATTCCCATGGCTACTCCCTTCCTTCCGGCTTCACCGCGCCTGCGAGGAACCACGCCCGCAGGCTCTCGGCGCACTCCGGGCACAAGGCCCTTGCCTTGCCGTCGATTCGCGCGCTGTTCCTCAGCACCATCTTGGCGTACCCCGCCAGGGTCGCCGGCACCTCCTTGCCGCAGCGTTCGCATGCGCACATGTACAGCCTCATGCCTGCTCGCCTCCCTTCGGCAGAGCGTCGGCGATTCGGTCCCAGTCGGTGGCCGGCTTCTCGCTGGGGTACTCGTAGGCCCCCACGCACGGCACCGGCAGCACCGCCATGCCGTCGTGCTCGCCTGCGTACTCGTCTGCGTCCGATCTGCTCTCGAACGCCAGCACCACGTCGCTCTCCGTGGCCACCGCGTAGATCTTCTTCATCGTTTCGTCTCCTATTCGAACTCGAAGCACTCGCATGCCTCGCTTGTCTCGTCTACCGCCTCCACGTCGGGGCCGCCGCCCGTCATGGCGTCGCGGGCGCACACGGCCTCGCCGCCAGCGCCCTGCGCGCGGCCGCAGAAGCGGCACTCCCGGCACGTGCGGCCCTCCCACGGGTCTGGCCGGTTCCACGGTGCCCTGGGGTCGGACTCGAAGCACCCGGGCGGGAGGTTCCACCCGCTTGAAGGCTCGTACCCGCTCACATGCACCGCCTGCCCCTCGGCAGCCGCCCCCAGCCGTCCATGGCCAGGGCATCCGCGTACTTGGTCGGTTCCGGCAGCAGCAGGTACTCCCAGTGCCCCGAGCCCGGCGGGGCGGGGCGGTTGAACCTCTGCTCGGCCCTGACCCAGCGGAAGTGCAGCCGGTTGGCGTGCGCCAGCCCGTGGCAGCCGCTGCCGTTGCCGCTGCCGCACAGCATCACCGTGGGCTTGGGAACCTCGCGCCCGTCGCGGAACAGCTTGCCCGCCCCGCGCCTCACGATGTGGTGGCGGTTGAGCGGCCACGGCGCGCCGCACACGGCGCACCTGGGCGTCTCGATGCTCGGCCCCTCCATGAGGGGGCGCAGGATCTCGGGCAGCGTGTCAACGTTTGCCATTCGATAGCCTCCTGTCCTTGCCTTGCAGCTCGTACTTGTCGCACATCTCCGACAGGCGGCTCACGATGGCCACCGCCGTCTCCTCGTCGCCGTTCTTGGCCAGGCGGCGTATGAGGTCGCCCTTGCCGTACTGCGTGGTCACGACCACGGGCCTCATGTTCTCGTACCTGTCGTTCACGACGCGGAACACCTGCCCCAGCGTCCAGTCGGTGGGGGACTCCTTGCCCAGGTCGTCCAGCACCAGGCACCCCACGCGGGAGAGCCTGGACAGCACGCCGTCCTCGGTGCCGTCGCCGCCGTAGGTGCCCTTGATGGCGGCCAGCACGCCCAGCATGTCGGTCACCCTCACGCTGGTGCCGCCGTCCACCAGGAGCCGCGCCACGGCGCTCGCCAGGTGGGTCTTGCCGGTTCCCACGGGGCCGCAGATGTACGCCCCGCGCCCTTGCTCAACCTTCGCGGCAATGCCCTCGGCCATGGGGGAGGCGGCTGTCATGAAGCGGGGCTTGATTCCGGCCCGCTCGTAGGCCCGGCGGCGTTTGGCTGCGGCCTCCTCGGCCTTGGCCCTGGCCTCAAGGCGCGAACGCTCGTCGCGCTCCGCCACGGCACCCGGGCAACCGCACGGCTTCCAGCCGCAGAAGGTGCGGCGGCCAGCCAGCACCACGTAGCGGACCTCCAGCTGCGCCCCGCAGTGGGGGCACTCAGTCGTACTCGGCATAGCCGTCGGCCTCCTTCCGGGTCCTCGGGCCGCGGTTCACGTAGTCCTCGAACTTCGGCGAGAACAGCGTGGAGGGCCGCAGGTACTTGGCCATCTTCGGGTCGCCCGCCCACTCGGCTGCCATCGTGTCGATGACGGCCAGGAAGTCGGGGAGGCGGTAGCCCTCGGCCCAGCGGGCGTGTATCAGCCTGCGGGTCTTGGCGCTGCTTGAGCGGTAGCGGGTGCCGGCTGCCTCGTTGAGCGCATGCACGATTTCGTCAAAGGGGATTAAGGGGTTATCTATATACTCAACCTCAACCTCAACCTCTGCATTGCCGCAACTCGATGCGCCTGCATGTGCATCCGCATCTGCTTGCGCATGTGCGACTGCATCTGTATCCGCATATGCTCCCGCATGTGCTTGCGCATCGGCTTGCGCCCGTGCCGCCGCATCGTCCACCGCGTCTTCCTTCCCCGGCCTGTTGCCCCAGCGGGCGTTGGCCGCCTTCCTTGCGCGCTCGCTCTTCTCGTCGCCCATGTCGAGCCTGCCCTTGAGCACCAGGAAGGTAGGCAGCCACGCGGGGCTGCCCTGCGGCTCCTTGCCCGTGAACCGGTACTCGACGATGGCGTAGATGAACGGCGCGCGCTGCTTCTCGGGCATGGCCTGCGCGGCCGCCCAGAAGTCGTCGTGTATAACCATGCCCATAGTGTCGCCGTCGCCTTCCCTAAAACGGGATATCCTCGTCGTACAGATCGGGCATGGCCTGCTGCTGCGGCGCGGGCTGCTGTGGCGCGTACGCCTGCTGAGTGGCCGGCTGCGGCGCGTAGGCGGGCTGCTGCGGCGCAGGTGCCGGGGCGGGGCGTCCCTGGCCGTACGTGCGGGCCTGCGGCGCTTGCGGGGCCTCCTGGGGCGCGTACTGCTGCGGCGCGTAGCCCTGCTGCTGTTGCTGGCTGCTCATGAACTCCAGCTCGTCTATCACGACCTCCAGCGCGCTGCGCTTCTGGCCGGTCTGCTGGTCGTTCCAGCTGCGGTAGCGCAGCTTGCCCTCGATGGCCACCTTGCTGCCTTTGGCGAGGTACTGCGCCAGCTTCTCGCCTCGGGTGCCGAACAGCGTGCAGTCCACGAAGTTCGGGTAGTCCTCCCACTGCCCGGTCTGCTGGTTCTTGCGGCGGTCGTTGACGGCCACGCCCATGGACAGCACGGACATGCCGCCAGACGTGGAGCGCAGCACGGGGTCGCGGGTCAGGTTGCCGGATATGCACACGCGGTTGATGCTCATAGATACCCTCCTTGGGTTACGTCCCCGCTGTTCCAGATGCGGGTGATCTGCGCGTCTACCATGCGGATGCGCAGCTTGATTACGTTGATGGCCTCCTGCGAGGCCTTGTAGATGGCCTCGGAGCAGTCGCGGCGGCGCTTGGCCTCCGCTATCTGCTCCTGGCCCCGGCACACGTCGCCGATGATGGTGACGGGCGTGCCCTTCTGGCGCTCGTTCAGGATGGCGATGCGCAGGGCCTTGCGGTACTCGGCCTCGTTCTCGGCGTACTGGCAGCCCGACTCCTTGCAGGTCTTCAGCTCGGCCTCCAGCCTGTCGGTCAGCTCGTCCAGCTCCTCGGTGAGCGCCTGCATCTACTCCACCTGCCAGTCGGGGCGCGGGCAGCACGGGCTGTTGGCCACGAACTCCATGTACTGCGGCATGCTGGCGAACTGGTAGCGCGCCCCGCAGCTGCGGCAGTGGGCCGTGAAGGGGCCGTCTGCGGGCGGCTGCTTCTCCTCGGGCGCGGGCCGCTCCTCCATGGCGTCGGGATCGCTCTGCCCGTCGATGGCGAACGCGCCGCACAGCGCGTACTTGCGGGCGTAGCTCGACGCCATGCCGGTCACCTGGGCATCGTCCGAGCCCTTCTTGTGCTCGTCCTCGCGGGCGTAGGCGCTCACCTGCAGCAGGCCCTCGCCGCCCTCGGCGGGGAACACGCACGCCGTGGACTTCACGTAGTAGCGGTCGCCTATCTGCACCAGCTCGTCGGTCATGAAGAACGCCAGGCCCTCCTTGGCGCACGGCTCCTTCAGCGCGGCCACTATGTCCTCGTAGCTGCGGTAGCTGAACTTGCCGAAAGCGTTGTACTTGGCCTTGGGCACCACCACGGCGCGCTGCACGCGGGCAACGGCCGCCATGAGGTCGATGGACTGCTGTTCCTGGGTCATGCTAGTAGCCTCCGTTCATTCGCTCGTAAACCTGGCCCACCGTGCCGTGCATGATGGTGCCCACGACGCCCTGCGCCTTGAGGGCCGCCGCGACGCCCTGCATCTGCTCGCGCGTGGCGCACGGCACCACGACCGTCCACGGGTCGCCCGCCATGGCCACGGGTGCCGGTGCGGGCGGCGCTGGCGGCACCGGGGCGGGCATGGGCGCGGGCTGCGGCTCGGGCATCTGCTCAAGCGGCTGCGGGAACTCTGCGGGCTGGCATTCCGCGGGCTCGGGCACCGCTTCGGGTTCGGGTTCGGGCTCTTCCACGGGTTCCGGCTCCATGGCCGCCTTCAGCTCGGCGATGCGCCGGCGCTCCTCCTCGGCCTTGTGCGCCGCCGTTATGGCCGCGCCCAGGTCCAGGGTGGCGAACAGCTCGCGCTCGGCCTCGTCGTAGAACGGCTCGCCCTGGAACTGCGCCTTGAGGGTTTCCCAGTCCTGGGCCAGGCGCTCTACCTTGGCCTCCAGGGCCTTGAATGCCTTCACCTCGCCGAAGGTCTTGTTGGTCCACTGCTTCTCGTGGAAACGCTCATAGGGCACGACGGGGGCCAGCAGCCCGGCGAACTCCTCGTAGTGCTCCCGCAGCTTGGCGTACGCGCGCAGCTGGCGATCCTCCTCGGCCTCGTCCAGCTGCGCCTTGATGCCGTCGGCTGCCTGCTTCGCGATGCCCGCCACGGCCTTGCACCTGTCCTCGAACGCGGCCAGGGGCTTCGTGTACTCGCGGCTCACGGCCTTGCGGCGCTCGTCTATCTCCTTGGCGATGCCGTTGAGGTAGGCGCGGTCGCGCTTGGCGGCCTTCACGTTCTCGTCCTTGCCCATGTCGTAGGTTGCGCCCTCGTAGTCGGCCACCAGCCTGCGCACGTGCGCCTCCAGGGCGTCGAAGTTGGCCTCGATCACGGCGGGGGAGTACGCCACGGTCAGCTCTGACGCCTCCTCGGGCTCGATGATCTCGGCCTCAACTGCTTCGCTCATTTACTCCTCGCTTCCCAGGCGCGCCATGCACGCCTCGTAGGTTTCCGTCTCGGCCGCGTTCGGCTCGTAGCCGTCGGCCTTCATGGCCTCGTAGATGATGGTCACGTTCTCGACCGTCGCTCGGTTGAGGTACACGGGGCTGCCGCCTTCCATGAGGCTCCAGGCCGTCCAGCCGCTCATGTTCCACGCTGCCCGCCAGCCCATGGCCACGGCCAGCTCGGTGGGCGTGCGGTCGATGGGTCGGCCCAGCAGCTCCTCGAACGATTCCACGGCCTCGGCCTCCATGGCGAACGCGGTCAGCGCCAGAGCCGTGCGGCGCATCGACTTGAGGTCGCCCGCGTGGGCGGCAAGCCACTCGCGGCGGGCCTTCGCGCCGTCCTCGTAGGCGGCCTGGAAGTCGGCCTTGCGCTGGGCTGCGGCCTGTGCGGCCTCGTCGGCCCCCTCGGCCACCGGCGCCAGCAGGGTCACGCCGAACGACGTCTCCTCGGCCAGAAGCCCCGCACCCGCGTTGTCGGCCACGTAGGCGTCCAGCGCCGCCAGGTCGGGGCGGTAGTCGGAAAACGTGCGGCATGCGGCGAAGCCCTCGGGGCATTCGTCGACGAACTCGACGCCCGCGTCGGCAAGCACCGCCACCACCTCGGCGCGGTTGCGCCTCTGCTCGGCCTCGGCCTTCAGGCTCGCGTACACGCGCTGCCATTCGGACTGCTTGCAGTCGCGCAGCTCGGCCACGGCCTCGTCGTCGCCCTCGAACTCGGCGATGGCGGCCAGGCGGTCGAGCGTCATGTCGTAGGCGGCGTCCTGCACCCTGCGGGCGGCGCGGCGCGCCTTGGCCACGGTGCCCGCGTCGGTGCGGGCGGCCACGGCCACCTCCTCGTCGGGAATGTCGAGCGCCAGCATGGTCTGCACGCCGCGCGACTTCTCCTCGGCGGTCAGCCCCAGCTTGGCGTCGGTCTCCACCATGGCCTTGGCGGCCTCCACGCGCGCCAGCTCGGCGTCGTCCAGGTCGTCGTAGACCTCGGCGAGGAAACGCTCGGTGCCGATGGCCCTCATGGCGCGCACGCGGCACTCGCCGTCGATGATCCAGTAGATGCCGCCCTCCTTGTACAGGATGGGCTTCATGACGGGCTGGCCGGGGTTGAGGCGGTTGGCCTTGAACTGCGCGGCCAGGCCCGCGATGTGCTCGGCGCTCTCCCTGGTGGTGAAGTCGCGCGGGTTCATCGGCTCGCCGTCGGCGCGCTCGTAGGGGTACACGTCGCAGATCGCGACCTCCTCTAGCGATTGCATGCGCGGGCCTCCTCGTCTACGACCACGCGGCACTCCATGCCCACCAGGCGGGCGCGGCACGCCACGCGGGCCACCTCGCCCATGAGCGCGATGCGCTTGGTGGGCACGGGGCCGTTCTTGATTTGCGCGGCCATGCAGGCGGCCCCCATGTTGAACGCCTGGCGCATGGCGGCGTCGAAGCCGCCGTCGCCCGGCTCGGGCACGGGGACGGCGCGCTCGATGCGCTTCAGGATGCTGTCCACCGTCTTGTCCGCGACGGTCTTGCTGATGATTTCCGTGAGCATTTGGGTCTCCTAACTGGGAAAACTAAAAGTGATAAAAACTTTTCAGGATTTCGGAACTTTTTTCTCTATGCGCTCCTTGCGCTTCTGCGCCGCCTTGACCCTGCGGTACAGGTAACGGCACAGCCACCGCTCCATGGCCTCGTCGTGCGCCTCTGCTGCCTTGTCGGCGGCGTAGCGGCTCATGCCCGAGGTGTCCGGGGCCTGCGGCATGGGGTCGGCGCGGCTCTCTCGGCCGCACTCGGTGCGCTCGTAGGTGCGGCGCTCCTCTGCGGTCAGCCTCGGCAGCAGCTCGGCTATGCGGCCCTCTATGGCCTCAAGCTGCTGCTGGCGTCTGCACGGTTCGCAGATGCCGTCCTTGCCGAGGGTCGCCCTGCGGCACCCGCACGACGGGCACAGCTCCAGGCGGTGGCGGTAGCAGCGCAGGGACACGTGGCCGCCGCTGGCGTTGATCACGCGCCGCGCGTTATCCAACTGGTTCTTGGACAGCCGCAGCTCGCGGCGAATCTCGCGGGCGGGCACCTTTCCCGCCAGCTCGGCTATGCGGTCGAGGTCGGCCTTGCGCCACGCCCTGTGCGGCCTGCCCTTGTCTCGGCGGGTCACTCGTCGCTCACCTCCACGACCACGCGGGGGCGCGCCCTGTCGGTGAGCACCCTGTCGGGGCACTGCTCCACGTACTTGCGGGAGTCGTCCTTGATTACGCCCGCCGCCACCAGGCCGTCGAGCACGAACTTGCGCGCGAAGCCCACGTTGTCGGCGTCGCGGCGCATGTCGGGCTCGTAGAACGTGGTGCGCACGGTCACCCGGCGCTCGAAGCGCGGCGCGCGCTGCTGCATGGCCGCCGCCCTCACGCGCGCCGTCTCGCGCTTCTTCATGGCCGCCGCCTTGTAGCGGTTGGCGCGCTCGGCGCTGATGTAGTCGTTCAGGCTCGGCATTCGGCCCTCGACCGTGACGGTGCACCTCATTGCGCGCCCCTGTCGTAGATGCCCTGCGCCTCGGTTAGCGTGGAGGCGGCGAAAACGGCTGGGCCCACGATGGCCTCCCACGCGCCCACCAGGTCCACGGAGTCCACCGGCGTGCGGCGGAAGCTCACGGCTGCCAGCATGGAGGGGCGCTGCAGCACCATGTAGCGGGACAGCACGCTCCACAGGTTGTGGTCGCGCTTGAACTCGCTGGCCTCGCTCACGGTCATGCCGTTCTGGCACGCCAGGGTGTACACGTTGTCGCGCTGGATGACGTGGCCCTCCAGCATCAGGCGGTAGCAGATGCGGCGCAGCTTCGCCCATGTATCGGGGTTCGAGGCAACCCAGCCGCACGCCTTGGCCACGAGGGCCTGGGCCTTGGCGTCTACCTCGGCCATACTGTTGCCCCCAGCGCCCATGTGGCGGCGATGCACGCGCAGACGAACAGGGCGGCGAAAACGGCCTGCAGCCTCTCGCGGCGCTGCTCGGGTGTTACACTGGTCTCGGTTCGGAAGTGAACCGTTGCGGTGCGCGTCTTTCGCTTGCCGGCTGCGACGCGCACCCTCTTTCCCTTGATCTTTTCCATTCCTGGAACTTCCTCTCGTTCTCTGGGTCCTTGTAGAACTCGCGCATCATGGCGGCGCACTCGTCGCACATGGCGCGCTGTATCGGGGTCATTCGCCCGCGACGCCCGGCAGAAGCAGCGGGGCGTCCTCGTAGGCGACCTCACCGGTGTCCCTATCCACGAACATCACCTCCTGGTCGTCGTACACGTGGATGTTGAGCATCTGACCCGTGAACTCCACCAGCTTGGGGATGAAGTCACGGAACTTCGGGTCCAGCTCAAACTGCAGCACGCACTTGCCGCTCTTCACGTTGAGGGCGGTGAACCCCCCCCGTACGGTCACCTCGTTCAGCATGGCCTACTCCTTCTCGTCGTACGCGGTGTCGCGCGCG
The DNA here is from genome assembly GCA_958432255.1 of uncultured Collinsella sp. Taxonomy (GTDB): domain Bacteria; phylum Actinomycetota; class Coriobacteriia; order Coriobacteriales; family Coriobacteriaceae; genus Collinsella. The sequence continues at coordinate 13,235 of CAUATU010000010.1, read as the reverse complement.
ATGGTCTTGAAGTCGGTGCTCCAGCCCTTGCCGTTCACGCTGAACTGCACGGAGCTGTAGACGTTGAACTGCATGCCGCCGAGCTCGAACCAGGTCGTGCTCGCCTCCAGAAGCTCGATGCTGCTCGTCTGGAAGCCCCACATGGCCGCGATGCGGCGCTTGAGGCTGACGTGCGTCTCCTCCATGCAGCCGTTCTCGGCCAGCTCGAAGTTGACGGCCACGCGCTTGCGGTCGTCGATGAGGTGGTCGAGCGTTTTGCCGATGATCTCGGCGACGAACTCGGGCTGGTGGCTCTTGGTGGTCATGGCTTCTCTCCTATCTATAGGTTTAACTATCGTTGCTGCCGAAAAAAATATCAGCCACACGCACGCCGAAAAGTTTTGCCAGTTTTTTGGCGTCCTCGATAGTCACGCTATCGGGGTTGCTTTCCATCTTTGCGTACGTGGGCCGCGAGATGCCGAGAAGGCCAGCCACGGCCTCCTGTGAGTACCGTGCCTTCTTGCGCGCATCAACCAATTCCATCGAATCACCTCCTTGCTTGGTATGCCTAAGACTATAACCAAACATATAGTGACTGTAAAGAAGATTTGTCATATTCTGTAAAAAGATTTTAACGGTCGCAGTGGAAGGAGGACACGTGAGCATAGCCGAGAACATCCGAAGGATTAGGACGCAGCACGACATGACGCAGGAGGAGTTCGGCAAAGTTGCCGCCGTCTCCGCTATGGCCGTATCTCAGTGGGAAAACGGGCGAGCAGTGCCTCGTATGGGCGCAGTTCAGCGTATTGCGGATTATTTCAATATCAGTAAAGGCGAGGTCATTGACGAGGGAACAGATGGCGTTGTTTTGCCCGCCGGTGCCATGCCCGTGGTGGCCAGCAGCGCCACCGTGCCGCTGCTCACGCTCGGGCGCGTGCACGCCGGCGCGCTCGCCGACGAGGAGGAGATAGCGCACCGCGTTGAGGTGCCCGCCTCGGTGTGCGCCGGGCATCCGCGCGCGTTCGCCCTGGAGGTCGAGGGCGACTGCATGAACCGCGTCATACCCGAGGGCAGCCACGTGCTGGTCGACCCCGACCGCCAGCCCGCCAACGGGTCCATCGCCGTGGTGGAGACCGAGGACTACCGCGCGGTCATGCGCCGCTGGTACAAGGGCAGCACCAAGCTGATGCTGTCGGCGGATAGCTTCGAGGACTACGAGGACATGATTTTCGGCATGGACGACGGCCCCCTGCGCGTGATCGGCACGGTGGTGTGGTTCCAGGCCGCCGACGAGATGGAGTAGCCGTGGGCGGGCGCGCGGCGATATACGCCCGCTTCTCGAGCCACAACCAGCGCGGCGAGTCCATAGAGATACAGGTGGAGAAGTCCCGCGCCTACTGCGCCGAGAACGACCTGCGCGTGGTGGCCACGTACTGCGACTTCGCGCAGACGGGCACCAACACCGACCGCGCCGAGTTCCAGCGCATGATGGCCGACGCCAAGCGAGGGCTGTTCGATTTCGTGGTCATATATAAAGTTACCCGAATCATGCGCAACCGCGACGAGATGGCCATGGCGCGCATCATGCTGCGCCGCTGCCGCGTCGAGATACTGTACGCGGGCGAGGACATTTCGGACGGCTCGGCGGGCGTGCTGCAGCTGGGCATGCTGGAGGTGCTGGCGGAGTACGAGAGCGCGCTCGACGGCGAGCGCATACGCGACGGCATACAGAAGAACGCCGAGCGGTGCATGGCCAACGGCTGCGTGCGCTACGGCTGGGACATAGTGGACGGGCGCTACGTGGTCAACGAGGAGGAGGCCGCCGCCATCCGCCTGGGCGTGCGCATGGTCTTGTCGGGTAAGTCGGTGGCCGACGTGGTGCGCGCCTGGGAGCCGTACCGCACCAAGCGCGGCGGCAAGTGGCGCTTCCAGACGGTGCGTCGCATACTGATGCGGCGGGAGAACGGCGGGGAGTACCGCTACGCGGGCGTGGTCGTGCCCGGCGGCATGCCCGCCATCGTTCCCATGGATGACGAGGAGAGGGTGATACGGATGCTTGAGGACTCGCACAGGCCCCGCGCCAAGACCGAAGCGTGGGACTTCCCGCTCACTGGCAAGCTCTACGACGGGCGCGACGGCGGGCTGATGACCGGCACCAGCGGCACGGGCAAGTCGGGCAGGCCCTATCACTACTACCGCTGCCGCAGCTGCGGGCGCACCGTGCGCCGCGATGTCGTGGAGAAGCGCGTGGCCGACGCCGTGCGCGAGGCCCTGGGCAGCGCCGACAGCCGCGAGCGCATCGCTCGCATGCTGGCCGACGCCGAGGAGGAGCGCGCCGACGAGAAGCCCTTGAGCGAGACCATAAAGGGCGAGCTGGCCAAGATCGAGACGGCGTTCTCCAACATATGGGCGGCCATCGAGTCGGGCATCGCGCCGCCGGGCGGCAAGGAGCGCATAGACGCGCTGAAGCAGCGGCAGGCGCTCCTCAAGGACGAGCTGCGCACGGCCGAGGCCCTTGAGGCCGCCCGCCTTGACTACGACCGCGCGCTGTTCTGGCTTGAGGGCATGGCCGCCGCCGAGGTGGACGACGCGCAGCTTCTGCGCACGTTCGTGGCGCGCGTGGTGCTGGGCGGCCCCGACGATGACGACGGCCTGCGCGTGGCGTTCACGTTTGACGATTCTGCCGGCTTGGGCGATAATCCGTCGCTGCCTGGCGCTATAGGTCCAGGTGGCGAGGTGTTCGACCGAATGAACGCCAGCTCCACCATAAGTAACAGGCAGGTAGATATTCGTATCTACCTGCCTTTTTATTTCTAGTCCGTACCGCGGAGAATCGAACTCTATGCAGGGCGCGGGCGTAAAGAAAACGCGTAAGCGTTTTTAGCCCGCGGGCGAGGACGCCGGCAGGCGGCCGAAGCCGGTGCGTATTTGCGAAGCATATACGCAGATTCTCCGTGCAAAGCTTCAACCCTATATAGATGCGATGTTATCGAATCTCAGCCTGCCATGCGCCACATCAACGGAACCCCAAACCCGCGGAGAATCGAACCCTGCTTCAAAACCCATGCGCCCTCCATCCTAAAACTGGGTAGAAGAAAGCCAAAACGCAATCGCAGGAGGTCGATATGACTGCAGAAGATAAGGCAAAGAACGCCGGAAAGGTCGCGCTCGTTTTGGAGGGCGGTAGTTTTCGCGGGCAGTTTACTGCGGGCGTGCTCGACGTCCTCATGGAGGCCGGCGTCGAGATTCCGGCTGTCTACGGTGTATCGGCCGGCGCCCTCAACGGCGTGAACTACAAGTCGCACCAGATCGGCCGTGCCAACCGCATCAACCTGGCTTTCTGCAACGACAGCCGCTTCATGGGCGCCGCATCGTTTGCGTCCACGGGCTCTATTGTGGGTTACGACTTTATCTTCAACGATGTCCAGGACCGCCTGGATCCCTTTGACAATGAGACGTTCGACGCGAGCCCCATCGAGATGTACGCCGTCGCGACGGACATGCTGTTTGGAACCGCTGCCTACCTGCCGGTCAAAAGCGCCGTGCTCGATCTCGACGCTGTGCGCGCATCGACCTCGCTGCCGCTGGTGACGCCGCCGGTCGAGATTGACGGGCACAAATACGTCGACGGCGGCGTAGCCGATTCGGTCCCCATCGAGCATGTGCTCGAGGAGGCGGGCTTCGACCGTGCAGTCGTCATCGTCACGCAGGACCGTTCGTATGAGAAAAAGCCCTACGAGTTTATGCCTGCCGCGCGCGCCCGCTATGCCGACTACCCCTATTTGCTCGAGGCTATCGAGACGCGCCACGACCGCTACAACATGCAGCGCATGCACCTGTGGAAGTATGAGCGCGAGGGCCGTGCGTTGGTCGTCGCTCCGCAAAAGCCGGTCGAGGTCGGCCATGTCGAGCACGATTCGGCAAAGCTTTTGGACCTGTATATCCAGGGCCGTCAGGAGGCAAAGCGCCTGCTCGCGGAAATCCAAGAGTTTGTTGAGCGCTAACGACGGCGAACCCTCAAAAAATGACAACAGCTAAAGAGCTGGAAAATCACGGCTCATGGATGACATGTGCAGAAACTCTGGTCGGAGCTAAAATACCTGTTGACTCGTACGGCGAGCGGGGTAATATGGACGGGTTACTTGCAGAGCCCCGTGAATCTCTGTAACAACACGTACTGTACATGGAGGAGTCTAAGTGATTTCGAAATCGACTCACTACGCCAAGCAGGGCGAGGTCCAGCGCAACTGGGTTCTCGTCGACGCCGATGGTGCTGTCCTGGGCCGTCTTGCCACCCAGATCGCAATGATCCTGCGCGGTAAGAACAAGCCCCAGTTCACGCCCAACAGCGACTGCGGCGACTTCGTTGTCGTCATCAACGCCGATAAGGTCCAGCTTACCGGTAACAAGGCCGACACGAAGACCTATTATCGCCACAGCGGCTACAACGGCGGCCTCAAGGCTGAGAGCTTCCGCCAGGCTATGGAGAAGCACCCGGAGAAGGTCATCGAGCGCGCCGTTCGCGGTATGCTGCCCAAGACCACCCTCGGCCGTGCCCAGATGACCAAGCTTAAGGTCTACGCTGGTGCCGAGCATCCGCATGCTGCCCAGAACCCCACGAAGATTGAGCTGGAGGCTTAAAGATGGCTGAGAACACCGTTGTCTACCAGGGTACCGGCCGTCGTAAGAACGCCGTCGCCCGCGTCCGTCTCGTCCCCGGCACCGGCAAGGTGACCATCAACAAGCGTGACGCCGAGCAGTATTTCGGCCGTCATCAGCTCGTTGAGAACGCCCTTGCTCCCTTCAAGGTGACCGACACCGCCGGTCAGTTCGACGTTATCGCTCTGTGCGATGGCGGCGGCATTTCCGGTCAGTCCGGCGCTCTGCGCCTGGGTATCGCTCGCGCTCTTCTGAACGCTGGCGACTACCGTGCTGACCTCAAGAAGGCCGGTTTCCTTACGCGCGATGCTCGCGTGGTCGAGCGCAAGAAGTACGGCCTCAAGAAGGCCCGCCGCGCTCCCCAGTTCTCCAAGCGCTAAGGTTTTATCTCCTTTCGAGATACAATGTACAAGCGGGGCCTGCCGATTCCTCGGCGGGTCCCGCTTTTCTTTTTCGACTAGGGTGGGCGGTTGCATATCGCCTGCTAGGGAAGGAGCGATCCTATGCCCCAGAACATCTTCGGTACCGACGGCGTCCGTGGCGTCGCCAATGCCGACCTCTCGTGCGACCTCGCGTTTCGCCTGGGCCGCGCGGCGACCAAGTTTCTTGGTCCGGACATCTGCATCGGCCGTGACACGCGCCTTTCGGGCACCATGCTCGAGAGCGCTCTGACCGCCGGCATTATGGCCGAGGGCGGCCGTCCGCACTGCTGCGGCGTCATCCCCACGCCTGCCGTGGCGCTGCTCACCGTTCAGAACGAGCTCGATGGCGGCATCGTCATCTCCGCTTCGCATAATCCGCCGGAGTTCAACGGCATCAAGTTCTTTAGCCGCAAGGGTATGAAGCTCCCCGATGCTGTCGAGGAAGAGATCAGCGCCTGGGTCATGTCCGAGGAAGCCATGGCTGCCGACACGCTGCCGACCGGTGCCGGCGTGGGCCACATCATCAAGATGAAGGACGCCCGCAAGGCATACGTCGACCACGCCATCGATACGCTCGATGGCCTGAGGCTCGATGGCCTAGTCGTTGCCGTCGACTGCGGCCATGGCGCTTCTTGCCAGACTACGCCCGCCGCGCTGCAGCGCCTGGGTGCCACGGTCCATGCCATCAACACCGATTATTGCGGCACCGACATCAATGTCGAGTGCGGCTCTACGCACCTCGAGCCCCTGCGCGAGCTCGTGCTGCGCACCCATGCTGACATCGGTCTGGCCCACGACGGCGACGCCGACCGCGTACTGTTCGTGGACAGCGAGGGCAACGAGATCGATGGCGACTACATCCTGGCTATCTGCGGTTCTGACCTCGCCGCTCGCGGCAAGCTCGCCAACTCCGAGATCGTCTCGACCGTCATGTGCAACCTTGGCTTCTCCATCGCTATGAAGGAGCAGGGCTTCGAGATGGTTCAGACCGCCGTGGGCGACCGCTACGTTCTGGAGCGCATGCTCGCGGACGGTGCCGTCATCGGCGGCGAACAGTCCGGCCACATCATCTTCCTGGAGCACAACACCACCGGTGACGGCCTGGTGACGGCTCTGCAGCTGCTGGCCGTGCTCAAGCGCACTGGTCGTACCCTCACCGATCTTGCCGGCATCATGAAGAAGTACCCGCAGGTGCTCGTCAACGTGCATTCCGACAACAAGGCCGGTCTGGACGATTGCCAGCCCATCTGGGATGCCGTCGCTGCTGCCGAGAAGGAGCTTGACGGCCGCGGTCGCATTCTGGTGCGCCCGAGCGGTACCGAGCCGCTGGTCCGCGTGATGGCCGAGGCCGAGACGCACGAGCTGACCCAGCGCGTTGTCGACGACATCGTCGAGGTTGTCAAGCGCGAACTTCCCTAATGGTCAAAAACCGGTGCCAAGTGGTAAACTGTTAAGGTTATTTTGATTGATTGGTATGTCCGAGGGGGAGCATGTTCACTAAAGTCCTAAGGTCTTTTGGTATGCGTGGTCGAGTCCTTACGCTGGATGCTCCCATCTCGGGCGACGTCATTCCGCTTTCCGAGGTAAACGACCAGACGTTTGCCACCGGCCTTTTGGGCCAGGGCGTGGCGATTCAGCCCACCGGAACGCGTGTGATTGCACCGGCTGACGCCAAGGTCGAGGCCATTTTTCCCACGGGACACGCCGTTGCGCTTAACACGGTTGATGGCCTGGACGTGCTCATCCACGTTGGTTTGGACACTGTTCAGCTCGAGGGCAAACACTTTACCGTACATGCGCAAGTGGGTGACATCGTCCATAAGGGCGATGTGCTCATTGAGTTCGATCGCGAGGCGATTGCTGCCGAGGGCTACGATGTGACGGTTCCCATCTTGGTGTGCAACTCCGTTGAGTTCTCGAGCATCAAGGGCTCCGTTGGCGTGCATGTCGAAGAGATGGATCAGCTCATCGTTGCTCGCGAACGCTAGCAAGTGCACGTGGCCATTAGCCTACAATTCAAACACGTTTACGGAGGGCGCCCTTGAAAGAGGACGCCCTCCGTGGCAAGATGGGATTTGTCCGAGGCTAAACAGCTTCGGGTCACCGTGGACGGGCAGGGGCCTCGACGCGGCTAGACACGAGACACATACATTACGCGACCTCGCCCTGGTGGCCGCACACGTTGGTTGCGGCCGACGCGGGCCGCGGGCAAGTGCTTGTAAGGGAGCCTTGCCTCTCTTGTACGAGAAAGGACGCGTAATGAAGATCATTACAGCTAAAGACTACGAGGATATGAGCCGCAAGGCCGCTAATATCATCTCGGCGCAGGTTATCCTCAAGCCCGACTGTGTGCTGGGCCTTGCCACCGGCTCCACCCCGATCGGTGCCTACAAGCAGCTCGCTGCTTGGTACAAGAAGGGCGACGTCGACTTTGCCGAGGTCAGCACCTATAACCTGGACGAGTATCGCGGCCTTTCGCACGACGATCCCCAGAGCTATCACTACTTCATGCGTGAGAACTTCTTCGATCACATCAACATCGACCTGAACAACACGCATGTGCCCGACGGTTCCAACCCCGACGCCGCCGCTGCCTGCTCTGAGTACGACAAGATCGTCGCCGCTGCCGGTTACCCGGATCTGCAGCTGCTCGGCATTGGCAACAACGGCCACATCGGCTTCAACGAGCCCGATGACCACTTCTCCAAGGGCACGCACTGCGTCGACCTCACCGAGAGCACCATTCAGGCCAACAGCCGCCTGTTCGACAGCATCGACGATGTTCCCCGTCAGGCCTACACCATGGGTACCCAGACCATCATGTATGCCCGCATGATCCTGGTTGTCGCCAACGGCGAGGCCAAGGCTCAGGCCGTGCATGATATGTGCTATGGTCCGGTTACGCCCGAGTGCCCGGCTTCGATCCTGCAACTGCACACCAACTGCGTTGTCGTTGCCGACGAGGCCGCCCTTTCGCTCTGCGAGTAGCGCGAATCCTGCAGCTCGACATAGCCTTGCCTAAGGCCTCCGCTTTGCGGGGGCCTTTTTGCTATCCCTTTCCGCCCGCTTGACCAAAATCTTGGCGTAAGCTTGACGAATGCCGTATGCCCAACAGCTTGATTCATTCTATATCAGATTCTATGCAAAAATGCCACTAAAAGGTCGTAGACGGTAGCGGGTGCTAGGCGAGTTGAATGACATAGCTGAACCTTGTTCATCTGCGTTACACTGCCGCTTAGATGGGACAAGCTGACAAGCTCATTTACCTGCTTAAAGACCGATTAGTCGGGGGATTAATAACAATCGGCCCTCGCTGTACAAAAACTTGCCGCTTGCGTACCAAAAGACAACCTAAAACACAAGGCCGCTCTATTCATAGCGCGGCTTGTATGGTCTTGCGGCTACAGTGTCCATACGGTCGAGTTGAGGAGCGGGCATGGTAAACGATTTGAGCAGTATAGACGAGCTCGAGCTGATGCCGCTGGGCGGAGGCTATATGGTGCGACGCGAACGCTTGATGAATGAGCTTATCGCCAAGGGCCGAAAGGCCGGCATCGTGGTTCTTTATGCGCCCGACGGGTTTGGGAAGACCTCGGTGCTGCTGCAGTACACCCATGAGGTTAAATGCGACCCGACGCGAGGCCCCGTGCGGATTATCGAGGCCGATCGCGCCATTGGGCGCGAGGTGTTTATGCAGCTCGAGGTGGTTACCGAAGAACTCAAAGACAAACCGCATTCCCTTATCGCGATTGATAATGTGCCAAACCTCGATCAGCACGATACCGAAGACCTCATCGACAGGATTCGCGGCCTGCGCGCTATGGGGGTAGGGGTCTTTATCTCCTGTCGTCCTTCAAATCGTCAGCTGATTCATGGGCTGGGCGATTCGGTCAAGATCAATGCGCAGATGCTCAAGGTGCATGCCTATGAGTATTCGGCGTGGGCGTCGGCGTTTTCGATCAGCACATCGCTCGACTTCTATCAGCTCACGCAGGGCGTGCCCGAGCTCGTTTCGGCATTGCAGACGGGTCTGTATGGCCAAGGCGACGTAGCCGGTCTGCTCGAAAACGAGATTGTCAACGTATATGGCGCGGCACTTGTCGATCTGGCTTCGCTCGACAATAATGCGCTGTTTTGCGTGGCATGTCTCATGGTTTTGATGGGCGAGGGCAATATCTCAGAACTCGAGGCTTGCGGGGTGAGGCTGTCGATGGTCGACCAGTCCTACTTTGTACGCGACTACCCGATCTTTGGCTTGGATCCCGCCGAGCGGAGTTTTACGTGTCTGGGCACGGAGGATAACGGACGCTTGCGTTTGCGTAAGTTGGTGGCCGAGGTTCGCCCCGAACTTGTTCCGAGGGCGGCCCGGATTTTGCTTAAGGCGGGCCGATGCGATGCGGCGATGGGCCTGGCGGACGCCTTTTTGGACCGTAGAGCGGTCCTTGAACTTGCTGGGCAGTATGGGGTCGATCTGGCTCTGACGGGGCACGGGGCCGATATCTGCCGAGCAGCGCTGGGCACGATCGATGCCGACGATCCGGCTCCAGAGCCAACGCCTGCCGAGGCGCTTGGCGTATATCTGGCAGCGGTCAGCGTGTCCAATACAAAGCTCGCTCGCTATATGGCATCGGTCATCGAGCGCGAGGGCGAACGGGCGGCCTGCGAAATAGACCCTGTCTCATGGAGGGTGGCCCAGACACTGACGGCTGTTTGCTATGGGGACAACGGGCTTGGGCTTCCTACGAACCTGGCCGTGCCAGAAATCGAGACATCCCATACCGCACTCGATATGTTGTCTGCGCATATCGAGGTCAAGCGCTGCCTGACCGAGCGGGGAGATGACGGCGGCGTTCTACAGCAGCTCAAATCGAGCAAGGCCTACGACTGCGAGCTCGACATCGCGGGGATTGTTATACGGGCCGATAGTATGCTGGTGGAGCTCTTTGACGGGTCGTTTGCGGGGACCGACGAGCGCGACGACGAGATGACGGTGGTGCGGGAGGCGCTCGACGTACGCGGGCTTAAGGCGTTGGCTATCTGGGTGCGTATGGTGTTGGCGGCACGGCGGCTCCTTTCCGGCTTGCCGGTAACCGACGACGCGGCGTTCAACGAGCTCGATCGTTTTGCCGTGCGCATGCGCGACAACCAGATTCAGCTGTTTGGCCTGTTGCTGGAAGGCTGGCAGTCGCTGGCAGAGGGACGGCCGGTTAATGCAAAGTTCCGTGCGGTCCAAGTGCTCAAACTTGCTGAGGAGCCGATTGCGTACATGCGCGATAACGCATTGCTGCTGGAGCGCGCGGCATATCTGCGTAACACCTCGATGGTTTCGGTGCGCGAGGAAGCGGAGTTACTCGATATAAGCCAGACGCAGGTTGGTGGCGCAGAAGCCTGGATGGTGGCGCTGCATTTGGCCTGTGCGGGCCGAGACAGCGACCTTGCGGCTTGGATGTCCATGAATCGCGCGGGGATTCTAGAGCCATCGTATCGGCTCTTTGCGCGCCTTGCCATGCATTGTCTGGGCGAGCCGGCGGGCAGGATACGCAAGAAGCTTCCCGTGCGCGAACTGTCGCGGTACTCGCTGCGCGACGATTTGGAAGGGGAGGGCGAGCGTCTGTTCCAGGCCGGCGAGGTTGAAGCCGTTGATACCATCGACCATATCGAGATTCGCATGTTTGGTGCGTTTCGCGCCGAGCGCGACGGGTTTCCCATCACGGACAAAATGTGGCGCCGCAAGAAGGCGGCGACACTTGCCGAGCGGCTTGCGCTGGGCATGGATGCGCTCGTCGATCGTGAGACGCTGGCCATGGAGCTGTGGCCCCATGCCGAGTTCAATAGCGCCCGCAACAACCTGTACTCGACGATATCGCGCTTGCGGTCGGCTTTGGGACCGACGCCGGATGGCAAGTCGTGTGTGCTCATCCAAAACGAATGCATTGGGCTCAACGGCGACTACGTCAAGACCGATGTACGACTGTTTGACCAGATAAGCCGCGAGGTTTTGGGAAATCGCACGGGTGCGCGCGGGCCCCATTTAGTTGAGCTGTGCCTTAAGATAGAGCAGCTTTATGCCGGACCGCTGTATGTGCCCAATGGCTGTAATCCCACCTACTTTTTGCGCATGCGACGCATTATGCAGTCAAAGTACATCGATTGCATGATTAAGGGAGCAAATGCCGCGCTAGAAGAAAACGATCTGCAGTCGGCGATTTGGCTGGCGGAGTCGGGGCTTCGACAGGAAACGGCGCGCGAGGATATGGTGCGCTGCGCCATGCGCGTCTACAGTGCGGCGGGGCGGCGGCGCGATATCGTCGAGCTGTACAGCGGGCATATGCACCACCTGAGGGAGCAGGTCAATGGCGTGCCCGAGCCCGAGACGCGGCGTCTATACGAGCGCTTGGTGGAGGGGCGGCTCAATCGCGTGCTGGTCGAGCGATAAAAAACGGGCGCCCGAAGTACTTGGGCGCCCGTAAGCTTGCCATGTGTTGACTCGCCGGATCATTGGCTCTTAGACGAGCTTGATCTTCTCGATGTCCTTGCGCGAGGACTCGCGATACAGCGAGAACTTGCGGCCGATGACCTGGACGACCTCGGCGTGGCAACGCTCGGCGAGCTCCTCGGCGGCCTCGCGGGCGGAAAGGCTGGAGCCATCGAGCACGGAGCACTTAACGAGCTCGTGCTTCTCCAGATAGGCGACTGTCTGCTCGACGGTGCCCTCGTTGACGTCGGACTTGCCGATGATGATGGCGGGGTTGAGGTGATGGGCCATGCTGCGAAGCTGCTTGACCTGTGCTCCTGTCAGTGCCATGGGTTCTCGCTTTCTATGTATGGGGCGCCCCGCGACGGGGCCTTAATCTACGTGAGCTGTCCCACGATAGCGCAGGAACGGCGCGGTGTGGGGCGCGTTTGCCCAGTTCAAAAAGAATGCGGATGCCGAGTGAGTGGGCGGTGCGGGCTGCGAACAGGCTATGAGCTGGGCGCAGAGACCGGCTCCCATGCAATAAACGCCCAACGAACCTTGCGGACGTGATCGAGCATATAGCGCCCCTGCGGCACACCCTTGGAGCCCGGCTCACCGGCATGGGGGTTCTCAATCGTGTGCTGGGCGATATAGTCGCGCAGGCGGTCGATCTTATCTTCGTTGCCATGTTCGAGCATACGGGAAAAGTCCGCCACGCCCGCCTCAAGGTTATCGAAAGTGTCGCGTCGGGGTGATTCGAAGTACGTAACCTGCGGCAGGGCACCCATCTGAATGAGGATATTAAAGGCATACACAAAGCCATTACTGCAGGTAACCGAGGCACCAATGGCGTTCATCAAGTGCAGGTCATAGCGCGGGCTGGAGTTAGCGACCATCGTGACAGCACAACGCCGACGAGCCGTACGATCAAGCTTGGCAAGCGCATCTTTTAGATTGGTCGTCGTAACTGACCGACTGGCAAAGGCAACATCCACCGCTTTCGCGACCGGTCCAACCAAATCCCAATCATCATCCCAAGCAAGCTCAAGCGGCGTAATAAGATCTTCGAGCCCGTAATACTCAATGCCGGCATCAAGGGTGCCCAACATAGCGGGGGAGAAATCAGCCGCAATCACAGGATGCCCGTCTTGCGCAAGCGGAATAGCAATCGACCCAGCTCCACACCCCATATCCAGCACTGACTCGCCAGGCTCAAGCGCTAGCAGTTTTATAAAATCCCGAGCATAAGGGGCAGTCTCCAGCGGCCGAAAATGCCGAGCCCGCTTATCCCATTCAAAAGAATCATCAGCCCGATGCCGAGCGGCCTGCAGACGCATCCATTCGCCATTCCAATCCGCAGAAAGCAGCTCAGAGCGAGCATCCCCATCAACCACGGGCCAACCTCCTAGCAACAAAAAAGCGACTCCCCCCAAAAGAAGAGCCGCAACCAGCATATATCAGAAAAAGAACCGTTCCAACGCCAAACCGCCGCACCAGCCAAGTGGTGCAGGAGCGAAGCAACTGCAACCGGGATAGAACCCAACCGAGGTCCCGTTGTGCGGGAGCCCCGGGGAGGGCAAATATATAAGGTCGATCGCGAGTTCCGCACGAGCTGGAGAGCACTTAATGTGCTCTCCGTGCGAGTCAGGACTGTCCGAGCAGGCGACCTTATATATTTGCCCTCCCCGGGGCTCCTCGCCAGTCCCCCTCAGCTAGTT
>CAUATU010000009.1:0-67644 GCA_958432255.1 uncultured Collinsella sp. | reverse complement strand
ATGTTACAGATCGAGACAGTGGAACATCGGAGCCGAAACCACCACAAAGGTGCCTGCCCGGCGGGTCCTTATTTCGATGGGGTCCAGGTTATTTCATCGTCAAATAGCCAAGTGCGTGCCGAGCCACTGTTGCGCGCTGTCTGCGGATCGGGCTCGCAGGTTTGTTCGTAGGCATCCTCGGTACACCGATCCATAAAATCGACGACTGCCGTCTGGTCGCCCTCCATGACGTAGATTACGTCGCCATCCGAGATATAGACCCCCGGTCCTTCATTGTCCACGCAGCCGGGGTCGTATGAGACGTTGCACAATTTGCTCCCGTTTGCCGCATCGAGCTCAAGGGTCGAATGATACCCGCCAACCATTTGGCCGTTCTTGGCTCGATATGTTGCGGCGCCGTACCACCGCTTAAACGTCTTGCCTTTGAGTAAACTGGTTGCCTTACCGATAAGCTGCTCATCTTGGGTATAGCGCGTGGCTCCAAGTTCGATTCGGGGATAGTTACTGACCCCAAGCGCTGCGGGCGTACCGTCGAAATCGACGGTGATCGAATCGGGTTTGACGATATCGGTGAGGATTTCGATGGGGTAGCTTACGGTTTCAACCGCCGCCTGCGTTGCCGAGGCAGGGAGAAATGCGAGATAGATAATTCCTACGCCGACTGCGGTAATCGCAAACGCTAAGACGAGCAGGCCGATATAGGTGGAGCGTTTCACGGCGGGTACCTCGCAAACAGTATGCATTCATTAAGATAAGTGATACCAGCTTACGACAATATTCAAAAGAAAGCGATCGGTCGAAATGACGGGGCGAAAAGGCCCTATTGGGCTTCGATTTGACCTCTAATAGGAATATTTGCCCCACTCATTCTGGGCGAGAGGTCAATAATTCAGTTCACGAGTCTTGAGCGATACTATTCTCACTAAACTCACTATTTTCACAGTAAGCACTATAAATACGATAGGGAGGACGACGAGAACGTTGTGACGTGCGATAGCTAAGCCGTTTAAGCCGGACTCTGACCTTGAATCTCCGCCTCTATCTGTGCGAACGGGCTATTGTCGGTTCTCGATTCCATCGCTGCGTTTTCGTTGGGTCTTGAGGGACGCTAATAAATAGGCTTGCTTGATGCCGCCTCTGTTATCGGGGCGGCTTCTTTTTGTCGAAAACCGCCACAAAGGGGACAGGCGCCTTTGTGGCGGTGGGGACGAGCTCGATGTTGTTGTGATCGTTGAGCGGCATGTTAATGGGCACCTCTACAGAATTTCATCTGGGCTGGCGGGTTTGGTTGTTTTGGGGATGCCGAGTTTGGATGACGCGAAATCGTCAACATTGTCCTTAATTCCGTCTTTGGTGTAGACAGTGACCATATAGGTGCTGTGTCCGAATTCGCCCTTGTCGCGTGTTGCCCAGGCATCCCAGTAGGCGGCCCCGTTTCGCCCTTTGATTTTTCCGACACGGCGGAGTTCTGTTCGCTTTAATTTCTGGTTGCTATAGATGGTTCGACCGGCTTCCGCGGTGAGCCCGCACTGTCCAAGCAGCTTGTCGAGGACTTGGTTCATGTGGCGCTCATCGGTGTTTGGTGCGTAGTCGTAGGCGAGGGTGATGGAGTCAAGGGGCTGGTCGTCGATCAGATAATTCATTGTCTGAGGTTCGAGGCAGAAATAAGGAGAGCATCCGTCGACCTTGCCGAGCAACGGTAACTTGGACTGCCAACTTCCGGTGGGAATTGCATATTCGTAGAACACGCCACGGCAGACAAAGGAGAGCGAGGTGGCACGCGAGCCGGCGTCGATCATCCCGCAAAGATCGAAGGGCGAGGCGATACCAAAAGAAAAGGGCGTGATGACGATAAGGAAGAGCATCACGATGGGTATGGCGAGAATGGCGATGACGTTGCGACCGGTGGAATGAGACGGCTTCATATGCGCTCCTCGAGACAAAGAGCTGTTGAGGATAGGCAGAAATGGATATGTTCAGAGAACAATTCAAGTTTAATCTCATGGCGTGAGATGGTCGACCGTTAGCGTCGAAAACCACCACAAAGGTGCCTGTCCCCTTTGTGGTGGTGGGGAGCGCGCGGCTTCTTTGGTGATAGTGTTAGCCGGCGGTATCATTAGGACAAATGGCGCGGGTTTGCATTGTGAGGTGCTTTGCTGTGAGAAGTCCTGCCCGTATTGGATTGATTGTCTTGGCGCTTGCGATCGCTGTGGTTGGCGCGGGCGCTGTCGGTATGGCATTTCTACCTGCTGCGGTGACGGAGCCGGTGGTCAAGCCTGTGACTCAATCTGTCGAACTTCTGACCGGCGACGACAAGCCTGAGACCATTACCGTTGATTTTGATGAGCAACCGGCTGCGCTGGGCATTAGTAATTATCCACGCATTCAGCTTGGGGCTATGCGCTATACCACGGATTCTGGTCTGATCGACAGGGCGTCCGAGCTGCTCAAGGGCAAAATCTTTAAGCGCTGGTATGGATATGCGTCCTATCGGGCAAAAGCGAACGACATGGTTGGCGGATGCCACTCTTCCATCGAGCTGGACACTGCAAACGGCGCAAAGTTATGTGATGTCTCGTACGATCCGGGCTACGAGGACAATGAGGGTCCGGGCATCTACATCATGGACGGCGATGTCGCCTATGTCATGGAGGGCGACCAGACCGAGCTCAACGATTTTATGGGCCAGTGTATCCAAGATGCCTATAAACAGACCTGCTTCCCTGACCCGCAGGCTGCACGCGATAGTGGGTCTGCCCGTACATGGCTGTTCGAGGATGAGATGCCCTGGACCGTCGAATCGGGAAGTACGGGTCCGGCGAAGGAGTAGAGACCGCGACCACCACAAAGGTGTCTGTCCCCTTTGTGGTGGTTTGCATGTCGTGGGAACACTCAGAAAATCTTATATATAGAGACTTAGATTTATGTATAAGATCGCACAAAGCTGGCAACAATACTTCTCGAACAACGTGAAGCCGCCCCGTAGGGCGGCCGCCCCAAGAGAGGTGATTCCATGAGAATCGATAAGCTAGCAATGACGTCGCGCGAGGCGTTGCAAACCGCCATGAGCACGGCTGCCGATGCGCAGGCCGGCGCGGTGGAGCCGATTCACCTGCTGTCTGCCCTGCTCGGTGCCGGCGAGCGCAATATCTCCGTGATCATCGAGCGCATCGGCGCTGATCCGGCCCAGCTCGCACGCTCCACGCAGGATGCCGTCGACCGCGCGCCCAAGGTTTCGGGCGAGGGTCAGCAGATGGGCCTGTCCAACGAGCTCGTCCGCGTCATCGAAAAGGCCGAGAAGAAGGCCACCAAGATGGGCGACAGCTTTGTGGTGACCGAGCATCTGCTGATGGCGCTTGCCGAGGACAAGGGCGAGGCTGGTCGTGTACTGCGTGACGCTGGCGTGACCAAGGAGCGCATCGAGCAGGTCTACGAGGAGCTGCGTGGCGATGACCGCGTGACGTCTGCCGAGGACAAGACCCAGTTTGAGGCGTTGGAGCAGTACGGTCGCAACATCTGCGATCTTGCCCGCGCCGGTAAGCTCGACCCGGTCATCGGCCGTACCGACGAGATCCGCCGTACCATTCAGGTTCTGTCCCGCCGCACCAAGAACAACCCCGTGCTCATCGGTGAGCCGGGCGTCGGTAAAACGGCTATCGTCGAGGGCATCGCCCAGCGTATCGTGGCCGGCGATGTGCCGAGCACCCTGCGCGACCGCGACCTCATCGAGCTCGACATGAGCGCGTTGGTCGCCGGCGCCAAGTACCGTGGTGAGTTCGAGGACCGCTTAAAGGCCGTGCTCAAAGAAGTGCAAAAATCCGAAGGTAAGGTCATCCTGTTCATCGATGAGCTTCACACCATTGTGGGCGCGGGTGCCACCGAGGGCTCCATGGACGCAGGCAACATCCTCAAGCCGGCGCTCGCCCGTGGCGACCTGCATGCGATCGGCGCGACCACGCTCGACGAATACCGCAAGTACATCGAGAAGGACGCGGCGCTCGCCCGTCGTTTCCAGACCGTTATGGTGAGCGAGCCTACCGTCGAGGACACCATCTCGATTCTGCGTGGCCTCAAGGAGAAGTACGAGATCTTCCACGGCGTGCACATCACCGATAGCGCGCTCGTGGCCGCCGCCGACCTCTCCGATCGCTATATCGCCGACCGCTTCCTGCCCGACAAGGCCATCGACCTGGTCGATGAGGCGGCAAGCCGCCTGCGCATGGAGCTCGACAGCATGCCGGTCGAGATTGACGCCACCACGCGTCAGCTCACCCAGCTGCAGATCGAGGAGCAGGCGCTCATGAAGGAGACCGACGACGCCTCCAAGGAGCGTCTGGAGGCCCTGCGTCAGGAGATCGCCGAGGTCCAGGAAAAACTCAACGTGCAAAAGGCTGGCTGGCTCAACCAGAAGAACGCCATCGACCACGTGCAAGAGCTCAAGGGACAGCTCGACGAGGCCAGGAGCGAAGAGGAGCGCGCGACGCGCAATGGTGATCTGGGCCGTGCGTCCGAGCTGCGCTACTCCGTGATTCCGGGCCTGCAACAGCAGATTCAGGATTCCGAGGCTGCGCTCGAGGCGCAAAAGCAGCAGGACGGCGAGGGCCTCAACGAACAGGTGACCTCCGATGAGATCGCCGAGGTCGTGAGTGCCTGGACCGGCGTGCCCGTGTCCAAGATGATGCAGGGCGAGCTCGACAAGCTGAAGGGCTTGGAGGGTGAGCTGCATAAGCGCGTCATCGGCCAGGACGAGGCCGTCTCCGCCGTCGCCGCGGCCGTGCGCCGCAGCCGTGCGGGTCTCTCCGATCCGGACAAGCCCATCGGCAGCTTCTTCTTCCTGGGCCCCACCGGCGTGGGCAAGACCGAGCTCGCCAAGGCGCTTGCCGAGTGCCTGTTCGACGACGAGCGCGCGCTCGTGCGTATCGACATGTCCGAGTACATGGAGAAGTTCAGCGTCCAGCGTCTGATCGGTGCGCCCCCGGGATACGTGGGTTACGACGAGGGCGGCCAGCTCACCGAGGCCGTGCGCCGTCGCCCCTACTCCGTGATCTTGCTCGACGAGATGGAGAAGGCCCATCCAGATGTCTTCAACGTGCTGTTGCAGGTGCTTGACGACGGCCGTCTGACCGACGGTCAGGGTCGCCAGGTGTCCTTCAAGAACACGATTATCATCATGACGTCTAACGTGGGCTCCAAGGCTATCGCCGAGCTTTCGGGCAAGGACGAGGAGGAGATGCGCCATCAGGTCGACGCGGCCATGGCTCAGACCTTCCGCCCCGAGTTCCTCAACCGTATCGACGATATCGTGGTGTTCCATCCGCTCGGCATGGCGCAGATCGAGAAGATCGTCGACATCCAGCTCGCCGACGTCCGCGCGCGTCTGGCCAAGGAGCGCATGACGCTTGCCATCACCCCGGCGGCCAAGCAGATGCTCGCCGTGGGCGGCCTGGACCCGGTCTTTGGCGCCCGTCCGCTCAAGCGTCTGGTTCAGCGCGAGGTCGTGGATGCCATCGCCGCCGCTATCATCGACGGCACGGTGCGCGAGGGCGATCAGGTGACGGTCGATGCCGACAAGGACGGCGGCTTTACCGTCGTGTGCGACAACACGCCGGCGGCCACCTACGAGGTCCCCGACGCCGAGTAGGTTTTGGGCCATGCCTTAAAATCTACCAGCCGTCTCTAAACGCCAAGGGCGGCGGATCCAATTGGGTCCGCCGCCCTTTTTCGTGCGACAATCGATGATATTGAACGGATGCGATGCGAGGAGCTATGCAGATGAAAGACGAGATCAAGACAAGCGCGCCGGCGACCGATGCCGCACCCGCCGCACCCAAGCCTGTGCCTAAGCCGGCGCCCAAGCCGCGCGACCCCTACATCCGTGCCGAGAACGAGGACGATGACGGCTACGATCCCTACAGCGATCGCCGCCCCGAGCGCGAGCCGCTGTTCGAAGCCGACCCCTGGCGCTAGTTGCATCAAGTAGCTAATTTGGCGATGATTTCCTGGGACGGGGTAGTCAAAAAAGTCCCGTCCCAAATCGACTGTCCAGGGAGTCGCATTCGAGCTTGGTTGCCCTCTCAGCCACTCGGCATCCTTCGAGCAGTAATAGTGAAAAAACTTGCTTAAGTGTTAATCAAGTCAGACATAATCTTGATCTCTAATTAATCAAGAATCGCTATAATTTTGATTAGCTAGAGAGCAAGATTGGAGAATCATGGCATTCAACGACTTGATCGCCCAGAAAATAAAGGACTTTGAACAGCAGGGGGTTCCGCAGGTCTTTGAGCGAGACCTTGATCTAGGAAACCCACAGGAGCCAAAGCGCGACAACATCGTAAATGTGATTGTGGGGGCCCGCCGTTGTGGAAAGACGTATCGCCTGTATCAGGAGATGCGGCGGCTTCAGAGCCGGGGCGTCGAGCTTGACCGGATGCTTTACTTCAATTTTGAGGATGAGCGCTTGCGCCCGTATGAGCCATCGCTGCTGGCGGACGTGCTCGACACGTTCTATGCGCTGTATCCTGCTGCTCGAACTGAGGGCGCTTACATTTTCTTTGACGAGATCCAGGAAATTCCCGAATGGGGTGCGTTTCTGCGGCGTGTAGTCGATACGGAGAAAGCGACCGTCTATGTGACGGGATCTTCTTCTAAGATGCTGTCCTCAGAACTTAAGAGCGAGTTCAGGGGTCGTTCTCTTGTGCGAGAGCTTTTTCCATTGAGCTTTTCGGAATACGTTCGATATAAGACGGGGAGCGTTCCCGAGCCAGATGCGACCTTTTCTCCGAGCGATGCGGCGCTGCTTCGACATCATCTGATCGGGTATCTTGAACGAGGGGGATTCATCGCGACACTTGAGCAGACGCCTACAGACGCGATTCAGCTGCTACAGGAATATGCTTCGCGAACGGTCGCCATGGACGTCGTTGAACGTTACGACGTCAAGAACCCTCGCCTGGCATCGCTGTTCTTGACGCGGTGTATGGCATCTTCGGGACGAGAGCTGTCAGTGAACAAAGTGTACAACGAGTTCAAGAGCAGACAGATACCCGTCAGCCGTAATTCGCTCAGCGACTTACTTGAGTATTATGAGGATGCCTACCTGTTATTTTCTGTGCCGGAGTTCACGCGTTCACTGGCAAATAACATGCGGTCTGCGTCTAAGGTCTACGCTGTCGATCCTGCGATGTTTGGAGCATTCTCTCCCGCATCGGCATTGGACCAAGGCCAGAGGCTCGAGACTGCAGTGTTCGATGCGCTAAGAAGAAGGACTCCCGCGGTGAGGACCGGTTCGGTCTGCCGCCTGCTAATCAAAGAGAAGAGCAAAAGCCATGAGGTGGACTTTGTGGCCGGGGACGCACTTCTCATGCGGGCTTATAGCCTGATTCAGGTGAGTGCGGATATGGCAAGCGAGAAAACGCGCGAGCGCGAAATTGTCGCGCTTGATGCCTCGATGGCCCAGTTCGATCTTGGCGAGTCGGCAATCGTTACCATGGATGAGCAGACCGATATTCCATGCGAGCACGGTGTGGTACACGTTATGCCCGCATGGAAGTGGCTCCTTGCCTAATCATCTATGGACCTGTGGGGTCAGGACCTCCTGGCTCTTTCATCACGGTTGGGGAGCACCTTGCTGCGCCCGGCTAGTCCTGGGCCTTGATGCTCGGCATCAGAATCTGGGCGAGGTAGTCGGTCTCGAGTTTGGTCGCGGCGTCGGCTTTGCCGTCTTTGCCGACCAGTACATTCTTGATCTGGCTATAGGTGTAGCGGTTGCCGGTCGTAAGCTCGACAAGCTCAATGGCCGTGTCCATGGGGTAGGTTGACACGGGATTTTGCGTCCGTCCGTTGATGGTCTGGGGCACCACGTACGGATAGACGGGGCCGCTGGCGTAGACGGTATAACCGTTGCCTAGATTGGCCGCACCCAAAACCGTATCGCCCTCATCGGGCGTAAAGCTCTCGCCCTCGCGTACCGCGACGAGCGTCACGATCGGCGTATCGCTGTCGCCGGCAAGATAGATGCATAGTGTGCTGCCATTCTGCCAAGTCTCGACCTTGCCGTACCACTCGACGGGGATATCGAGCTGGTAAAGGTCGGTTGCCTTGTGACGGGCGTCGGCATCACGGGCCGCCTGTGCCTTTTGCGCGCTCACGGCATTGACGGCGGCGTCGCGCCGCGCGGTTGCTGCCTGCTGGAGCACCTTGGCGGTGGCGGCGGAGCTCGCACCGCCCTCCTCGGCATACTTGGCGGCGGCATCGATCTGGTCGTCGGTTACCGTGTCGGCCGAAGGCACCTTGAGCTTAAAGGTAGCCTGGGCACTTAAATCCTGTTCATCGCTCTTAACGGTGACCTGCGTCTTGGTGGTCGGGACGGTATAGATGGTGCCGTCGGCCGCGATGGGGGAGGCGGCGATGGAGAGCGTGTAATCGCCGGGCAGCAGTTTGATGCCGCGGCCGTGCTCGTCAACATAGAGCGTTTCGCTCACGGAGGATCCGTCAGAATCCTGGCCGCTCACTTGTACGGGAATCTTGGAGCCGGCGGAACAGTCGAGCCCCGCGGCATGTACGCCAATCTGCACCGACATCATCGTGTGGGCATTGGCGGCGGTGATGGCAGCCTGCTCTTGCCGGTATCCGTTCCAGGCAGCATAGCCTGCGCCGCCGGCGACGAGCGCGACGGCCACAACGCCGGCAACCATCAGGTTGCGGCGCTTGGGCGACATCTTACGATGACGAACCTCGGCTTCGCGTGCCGAAGGAACGGACGGCAGGGGAATATCGCCCATGGCGATGGTCTCGTCCACGGCAGGTGCAGAGCCTAAGCCAGGGAGCTCGCGGGTCAGCGAATCTTCGGCCGGTAAGCCGTCGAGCAAGATGGTTTCCTCGCTCGTGTCGGATTCGGGCTGGTCGTCGGCCCCACATTCGGATTCCTCGTGCCCCGCCTCGTCTTCGGTGGGCGCGGCGCCATCGTCTTTTGCATCCTGACCATCGGACTGCGCCTCGGCTTCCGGCTCATCCTGCACATCAACGCCCGAATCGTCAAACGCAATCTCATCGAGTGAAATCCGGTCTAAGCTCTCCAAGGCCTCAGCGCAAGCTTCTGCATCTTGGGCCGCATCCTCTTGGCCCATCGTCTCATCATTCATACATCCCCCAAGCTCAATATCGGGACAACAATGTACCCAAAAACAGGGTCATATAGAGCTGTCAGGCGATCGGAAATCTGATTTTATCTGTGCGAGAGGTTTTGAATATGTGCGTGGATGCGCGCAACAACAAAAAGCCCCCGGAAAGCGAACAAATCGCTTTCCGGGGGCATGCAATACGTTGCATTGCGCGGAGTCGGCCAGGCGGCTTCACATTCAAGCGGCGTTTGCACCGGGCATGTTACTCGGCGTGCGCGTAATCAACCTTGGCGCGGCGAGCGGTAGCCTTCTCCCAATCGCTGGTGCCCTCAAAGACATCCTGCTTGTAGGGATTGCGGCCGAGCTTCTTGGCGCGGTAGGCGATGTAGATGATCGCGGCGACGTTGGCGACCAGTGCGGCGATCGAGACCGCGGTAGCGGCGCCGGGGTCGAGCGTGGAGTGGGTCACAAAGATGGACTCCTCCTGGAAGTACGGAAACACCTGGGCAAACATGCACCAAATGGCCAGCGTAAAGGCGCGGTTCTGGATCCAGCCGCCCTTGTTCCAGATAAAGGCGGCGACGGTGGGCGCCAGCAGCAGCGCAAAGCCGCAGAACCAGGAGTGGGTGGGCAGGCAGTTGTAGGTGTAGCAGAAGTTCCAGATATCGTAGGCGATGATGTAGACCCAGGTCATGTCGGGCCACAGCATGTCGGTCTGATCCTCGGAGGCGTAGACGCTCCACCAACCGGTCATGCAGAAGATGTTGATGATACCGGCGATGCCGTTGAACACGTTGTTCCAGCCGGCCAGCTGCGTAGCACCTTCGGAGGTGACCCAGGTGGACTTACCCAGGACAAAGAAGTGATAGGCGCTCTCGAAGTCGGACACGACGGCGATCATGATGTTGATGGCGACGATCACAAACGGCCACGCGCGGAACCAATGCGCCTTGCCGATCTTGCCCCACTGGTACTTAATGGCAATGAAGCCCCAGCAACCGGCCAGCGCCGCGTATACCTTGGCGTAGTGGAACCAGCTGTTCTGGTACACATGGGTGGGGTTGGTGAGCGCCCACTCGGCACCCTGCGAGACGCCGACGGCGATGGCGATGCAGTAGATGGTCATGGCCAGCGGAGCCACGCCAAAGATGATTGCCGCGCCCAGCTTGGTGCGGCGGCCGACCTCGTTGAGCACGATGAGGCCAATAAAGACCATGGCCCAGCCGGCCCAGTGGATAAGGGTATCGCTACCCCAAACATCGAACAGCATGCTGCTCTCCTTTCACACGCCCGCGGCCCCTCTTCTGATCGCGGGCAGTTTGGCCAAATGTCGTCAGTTCTGGGGCTTGCGCTCCGGATACTTGGCGGTATAGCCCTCGATGTGGAGTGTCGAGGCGATGATTTCCTTGACCGTCTCGTCGGGCACATCGGGGTGCGTGCGGATATACATCAAAAGACCCATGATGAGGGTGTAGAACGTTTCGTAGACATGGTCGATGCGCAGTTCGTGGTGGGCGACAAAATCCACCACGGTGGTGTCGCAGATATACTGCGCCACACGCTGGACCACGTTGTGTAAAAAGCCGCCGTAGAGTGCGCCGCTGTTGGAGGTCAGAGTGTGCGGCAGTTCGTGGCCGCTGGCGACCAGGCGCTTAAAGAGCGGGGCGACGGTGTCGAGCGCGCCCTCGATATCACCGACGGTGCGGTTGGCATTCCACTGCTCGAGCTCGGAGATAAAACCGTCGATTGCCTCGTCCATAACAGCGGTGACGGCGGCGTCCATGTCGACGAAGTAGTGGTAGAACAACGAACGCGTGCAGCCGGCTCGCTTGGTCACGGCCGATACCGATAGGTGGGACACGCCCAGCTCGGAGCTTACGGTGCGCACGGCATCGAGGATCTCGCGACGGCGTTCGTCGCCCGTCAGGCGCTTTGCCGCGCTATCGGATGCGGAGACGGCATCGACCACAGAGGTACCTGCTGTGTTGTTGCCCATGTTTTGCCGCCTTTCATCCTCTTTTGCCTGACCGTTCGCCTAACAGTCTTGAATATTGTTGACGGTTCGTCAATACTATTTTTGACACAATGTCAACAATGGCGGGTGAACGGCATGGGGGCATGCCCGGCCTGCAAAAAAAGAGGGGTGCCGCGGTCCCGCCGGGCTGTGGCAAGAGAAGGGACAACCATGATTCTCAACGGACCGGGGATTAGCTACACCGAGCCTGACATCGGTTCGGAGTTCGTGCCGCCGCTGCCGGAGCATCCGCGCGAGGCCATCGTCAAGCTGTGCGAGCACTGCACCAACCGTCTGCTGCATCGCGATGAGCTGCTGGGCTACGAGTACTGGTCGTTTGCCGAGGCTGCAACCGACGAGCAGGCCGAAGTGCTCTGCAAGATGAAGATGCGCCGTCCCTATACGCTGCCTGAGATGGTCAAGCTCACCGGCATGCCCGAAGCCGATATCGAGAAGATGCTCGACGACATGAGCTACACGGGTCTGCTCGAGTACAACTGGGAAAACCCCGAGCGCGCCAAGCAGTGGGTGCTGCCCATGCTGGTGCCGGGTTCTGCCGAGTTCCTCAACATGCGCGTGAGCCAGCTCGAGGAGCACCCGGTCTATGCCAAGTTCTTTGAGCAGGCGTCCAAGGGACCGCTGTCCAAGGCCACGCCGATGGTGCCGCCCGGTGGTGCCGGCATCGGCATGCATGTCATTCCGGTCGAGAAGGCTATCGACGCCGCGAGCACCTCGGTGCCGATCGAGCATATCGAGCATTGGCTCGACAAATACGATGGCAAATATGCCGCCAGCACCTGCAGCTGCCGCGCGAGCCGTCGCGTGATGGGTGAGGGCTGCGCCGACGACCCGGCCGATTGGTGTATCGCCGTGGGCGATATGGCCGACTACGTGGTTGAGACCGACCGCGGCCATTACGTGACGCGCGACGAGGTCTACGACATCCTGCGCCAGGCCGAGGACAACGGCTTTGTGCACCAGATCACCAATATCGACGGCGAGAACAAGATCTTCGCTATCTGCAACTGCAACGTCAACGTGTGCTACGCCCTGCGCACCTCTCAGCTGTTCAACACGCCCAACCTGTCGCGCTCGGCCTATGTCGCCAAGGTCGAGAAGGACAAGTGCGTTGCCTGCGGTCGCTGCGTTGAGGTGTGCCCGGCCGGCGCCGCCAAGCTCGGCCAGAAGCTCTGCAGCAAAAAGGCCGGCGGACAGGTGCCCGAGTATCCGCGCCAGGAGCTGCCCGACGCCACCAAATGGGATCACACCAAGTGGTCGCCCAACTACCGCAACGACAACCGTATCGAGACGCATGAGTCCGGCACCGCGCCCTGCAAGACGGCCTGCCCCGCGCACGTTGCCGTTCAGGGCTATTTGAAGCTCGCGGCTCAGGGTCGCTATGACGAGGCGTTGGCGCTCATTAAGCGCGAGAACCCGCTGCCCGCTATCTGCGGCCGTGTGTGCAATCGCCGCTGCGAGGATGCCTGCACCCGCGGTCGCGTGGACGCCGCCGTGGCTATCGACGAGGTCAAGAAGTTTATCGCCCAGCGCGATCTGGATGCCGCGACCCGCTATGTCCCACCTGTGGTGACGCCGACGCGCGCTGGCGGCTTCGACCAGAAGATCGCCATCATCGGCGCCGGTCCGGCCGGTCTGTCTTGCGCCTTCTATCTGGCCGAGAAGGGCTACAAACCTGTCGTGTTCGAGAAGAACGAGCGCCCGGGCGGCATGCTCACCTACGGCATTCCCAGCTTTAAGCTGCAGAAGGATGTTATCGAGGCCGAGGTCGAGGTCATTCGCCTGATGGGTGCCGAGTTCCGTTATGGCGTGGAAGTCGGTCGCGACGTGACGCTCGACGAGCTGCGCGCGCAGGGCATTAAGGCCTTCTACGTTGCCATTGGCTGCCAGGGTGGCCGCCTTGCCGGCATTCCGGGCGAGGATACCGAGGACGTGACCGTGGCCGTCGACTTCCTTCGCGAGGTTAACAGCGGCAAGATCGATACCCTGTCCGGCCGCACCATTGTGGTGGGCGGCGGCAACGTGGCTATCGATGTCGCGCGCAACGCCTGCCGTCTGGGTTCCGAGCACGTTGAGATGTTCTGCCTGGAGAGCGAGGCGCAGATGCCCGCCAGCGAGGAAGAGCGTCGCGAGGCCATCGAGGACGGCGCCCACATCAGCTGCGGCTGGGGCCCCAAGGAGGTTCACCTGGACGAGGCCGGTCGTGTGTGCGGTATCACCTTCAAGCGCTGCACGCGTGTCTTTGACGACGAGGGCCGGTTTGCGCCCGAGTATGACGAGAACGATCTGCGCCGTGTCGATGCCGACCGTGTCGTCATGTCGATTGGCCAGTCCATTGTGTGGGGCGACCTGCTGGCTGGCTCCAAGGTGGAGCTCGGCCGCGGCCAGGGCGCCCTTGCCGATCCCCAGACTTACCAGACCGCCGAACCCGACATCTTTGTGGGTGGTGACGTCTACACTGGCCCCAGCTTTGCCATCGACGCTATCGCCGCCGGCCACGAGGCCGCGGTGTCCATCCATCGCTTTGTGCAGCCGGGCTCCACGCTCACCATCGGCCGCAATCAGCGCCGCTACACCGCGCTCGACCGCGACGACGTTGTGCTCGAGAGCTACGACAACGCGAGCCGCGAGGTTGCCCACGTGGACCGCGAGCGCGAGAAGGCTGCGCCGTTTAGCGAGTACGTCGAGACCTTTACCGAAGAGCAGGTGCGCGCCGAGACCGCCCGTTGCCTGGGTTGCGGTGCCTCGATCGTCGACCCCAACAAGTGCATCGGCTGCGGCCTGTGCACCACCAAGTGCGCGTTCGACGCCATCCATCTGGATCGCGACCGCCCCGAGTGCTCCACGATGGTCAAATACGAGCAAAAGCTCCCAAGCCTCGGCAAGTACGCTCTAAAGCGTGCCATCAAGATTAAATTTGGTCGTAAATAGGTAGCCATGGCGGGTAAGGGGACGGCGCAGACTAGATCTCGTCGTCCCCTTGCTTTGAGTTTGCATCGAATCAACCTCTGCAGAAAGGGTTTCGCCTTGCATGAATTGGGAATCGTCTATCACATCATTCGCGATGTCGAGAACGTGGCGCGCGCCAATGGCGTGCGTCGCGTTTCGAGCGTCACGCTGCTGCTGGGCGAGGTCTCGGGCGTCGTTCCCGACTTGCTACTCGACGCTTGGCGCTGGGCGGCAGATAAAAAGCCCATCACCGAGGGTGCGGAGCTTATCGTGGAGCCCGTTGAGGCCGTGACACATTGCGAGGCGTGTGGCTGCGACTACGCGACGGTCGAGCACGGCAAGGCCTGTCCCCATTGCGGTAGCGGCGAGACCTATTTGCTGCAGGGCCAAGAGGTAATGATCAAACAGATCGAGACCCCCGAAGAGGATCCGGCAGGCGCTGCCCCCGACGGCCCTTCCGACGCGCCCGATGCCGTCGACGCCGCCAACCCACTCCACATCGTCTAGGATCCCCTATAAGTTGCGGTGAAATAGTTCCTAAATCCAGCCTTCTGGCTCTTAAACAAGAACTATTTCACCGCAACTTTTTTGAGTAGTTTTGTTGAGCATAAGTCGTGCAAATAGTCAAGCCATGTCTGTTTAAACAAAATAGTGACAGTACGAGCACATTCGCACTTGCTTAATATCGATATTAATGAACAGCTTGCTTGTATCTATAAAATACATAGCTTGATGAGCGACGCCTTGTCGTGTAATGAGTCAAAAAGCAGTAACGTAATCAACTTGTAACAAACCTAGACGTTTAAACAAATAATCCAACCTTTTGCGGATTTAGCTACAATTCCACAATCCAAACAGGTATACTCCTTTCATGTCGTGTAGGAAATACGTAGACAAAAAGGAGGTTATGTGATGGTAAGTATTGTTCTTGCTAGCCACGGGGACTTGGCAGCTGGAATCAAGCAGACGGGCTCGATGGTCTTTGGCGATCAGCCGTCTGTTGCCGTGGTCTCGCTCGAGCCGAGCATGGGCCCCGACGACTTCCGTGCCAAGGTCGAGGAAGCAGTCGCTTCCTTCGAGGACCAGGAGCAGGTGCTCTTCCTCGTTGATCTGTGGGGCGGCACGCCGTTCAACCAGATCAGCGGGCTCATCGAGGGCCACGATTCCTGGGCTATCGTCACCGGTGTCAACCTGCCTATGCTCATCGAGGCATATTCGCAGCGCTTTGACGCAAAGAACACTGCACATGCGATCGCAAAACATCTCGTGACTGAGGCTAAGGCTGGCGTGCGCGTCAAGCCCGAGTCTCTGGAGCCCGAGGAGAAGAAGCCGGCTACGGCCGCCGCTGCTCCTGCAGGCGCCATCCCTCCGGGAACGGTCATCGGCGACGGGCACATCAAGATCGCCCACGTCCGTATCGACACCCGTCTGCTGCATGGTCAGGTGGCCACCACGTGGACCAAGCAGATTAACCCCAACCGCATCATCGTGGTTTCCGACGGCGTTGCTCACGACGAGCTTCGCAAGACGATGATCGAGCAGGCTGCCCCTCCGGGAGTCCATGCCAACGTCGTGCCCATCAAGAAGATGGCCGAGGTCGTCAAGGACACGCGTTTTGGTGACACCAAGGCCATGCTGCTCTTCGAGAACCCGCAGGATCTGCTCAAGGCCATCGAGGCCGGCGTCGACATCAAGGAAGTCAACATCGGTTCCATGGCTCACTCCAAGGGCAAGGTCGTCGTCACCAACGCCGTCGCTATGGGCGATGACGACGTTAAGACCCTCGAGGCCCTCAAGGCCAAGGGCGTCAAGTTCGAGGTCCGCAAGGTTCCTTCGGATGCTTCCGAGGATCTCGACGCCATGTTGAAGAAAGCTAAGGCCGAACTGGCCGCTCAAGCATAGTAAAGGAGGGTCCGATACATGTCTGCAATCACTATTCTGCTTGTTGCGATTGTCGCGTTGCTTGCCGGTATGGAAGGCATTCTGGATGAGTTCCAGTTCCATCAGCCGCTCGTGGCATGCACGCTTATCGGTCTCGTAACCGGTCACCTTCAGGAGGGCATCCTCCTGGGCGGTTCGCTCCAGATGATGGCCCTTGGCTGGGCTAACGTCGGCGCCGCCGTCGCGCCTGACGCCGCTCTGGCCTCGGTCGCTTCTTCGATCATCATGGTGCTCGCCCTCAACGGCGGCGCCACTGATTCGGCCAAGGCCGTTACCGCGGCCATCGCCGTCGCCGTCCCGCTGTCGGTCGCTGGTCTGTTCCTGACCATGATCTGCCGTACCATTGCTACCGCTATCGCTCACGCCATGGACGGTTGCGCCGAGAAGGGCGACTTCTCCGGCATCGAGCGCTGGCAGTACGCTGCCATCCTCATGCAGGGCCTTCGTATCGCCATCCCGGCAGTACTTCTGTGCATCATCCCGGCCGAGGCCGTTACCAACGCGCTTAACGCTATGCCCGACTGGCTGTCCGGCGGCATGGCTGTCGGCGGCGGCATGGTCGCTTCCGTCGGTTACGCCATGGTCATCAACATGATGGCCACCAAGGAGACCTGGCCGTTCTTCATCCTCGGCTTTGTCCTTGCTGCCATCCCTCAGCTCACGCTGATCGCCCTTGGCCTCATCGGCATCTCCCTTGCCCTCATCTACCTTGGCCTTAAGGATCTGGCCAAGCAGGGTGGCGGCATGGGCGGTGGCTCCGGCGACCCGCTCGGCGACATTCTGAACGATTACGAGTAGGAGGGGAGTGATACATATGGCAGAGAACAAGATTCAGCTCACCAAGGCTGACCGCAAGAAGGTTTGCTTCCGTCATCAGTTCCTTCAGGGCTCGTGGAACTACGAGCGTATGCAGAACGGCGGCTGGTGCTTCGCAATGATCCCTGCGATCAAGAAGCTCTACACCAGCAAGGATGACCAGATTGCCGCTCTTAAGCGCCACCTGGAGTTCTATAACACCCACCCCTATGTTTCCGCCCCCGTCATTGGCGTTACCCTCGCTCTCGAGGAGGAGCGCGCCAACGGTGCCCCGATTGACGACGTCGCCATTCAGGGCGTCAAGGTCGGTATGATGGGCCCGCTCGCCGGTGTCGGCGACCCCGCCTTCTGGTTCACCCTTCGCCCGATTCTGGGTGCTCTGGGCGCTTCCCTGGCCCTGTCCGGCAGCATCGCCGGTCCGCTGCTGTTCTTCTTCGCGTGGAACATCATCCGTTACGCCTTCCTGTGGTACACGCAGGAGTTTGGCTACAAGGTCGGCTCCTCCATCGCCAAGGACCTCTCCGGCGGTCTGATGGGCAAGGTCACCGAGGGTGCTTCCATCCTGGGTATGTTCATCATCGGCGCCCTGGTCGAGCGCTGGGTGTCCATCTCCTTCACCCCGGTCGTCTCCAAGGTCACGCAGTCTGCTGGCGCCTTTATCGACTGGGCTAACCTGCCCTCCGGTTCTGAGGGTGTCAAGGAAGCACTGACGATGTATAACTCCATCGGTGCTAACGCCCTTGATCAGGTGAAGGTCACCACGCTTCAGGCCAACCTCGATCAGCTCATCCCCGGCCTTGCCGCCGTGTGCCTGACCCTGCTGGTCTGCAAGCTCCTCAAGAAGAAGGTCAGCCCGATCGTCATCATCCTGGCTCTCTTCGCCATCGGCATCATCGGTCGCGTCTGCGGCTTCATGTAAGCACGTTTCGGCTTAAGACCGAGAATTGCTAGGCAAGGGCTTTTGAGCCATTGAAACGGACCGCACCCGGTGGGTACACTGGATGCGGTCCGATTGTTTTATTTGGAGGGCGAGGCGCGCATGGCGCAATCTCAGAACAGCACGGTCGATCTGGCAACGCCGGCAACCTGCCTGATGGGGCTTACCAGCCACGGCAACGTGATGGTGGGCAATAAGGCGTTCGAGTATTACAACGAGCGCAATCCCGAGGATTATATTCAAATCCCGTGGGATGAGGTCGACTATATTGCCGCCGAGGTTTTACGCGGCACCAAGAAGATCACGCGTTTTGCCATCTTCACCAAGGACAACGGTCACTTTACGTTTTCGACGCGCGACGACAAAGAGACGCTTCGTGCTGTCCGCAAGTACGTCGACGAGGATAAGCTTGTGCGTTCGCCCGACTTTATCGATGTGACGGCCAAGGGCGCCAAGAGCATCCCCTCCGTTATCAAAAACCTCTTCCACAAAGGCAACTAGTCGTTGGGCAGTCGTCTGCGACGCTCTTAAACGACCAGTCATTAAAGAACGTCGCAGACGACTATCTCGAAGAGCGGCTATGCGCTGCATGGTAGTGGCGCAAATCTGCTACACTAATACAACATGCCTCCGTAGCTCAGGGGATAGAGCACCGCTCTCCTAAAGCGGGTGTCGTGCGTTCGAATCGCACCGGGGGCACCAGAAGAAATTGCAGGTCAGACGGTATAAATCGTCTGACCTGCTTCTGTATAGATAGGGCTAAATAGACGATAGAGGGGTGAAAAAGGGGTGAAAGAAAGTTCTATGATGAAAACAGCTCGCCTACATATTTCACTCCGATATTTCACCCAAATATCCGGTTTCCAACCCTTCCCACAGCCTACGGGCTTATAAGAAGCCCTTCGGCCATGGAAAGCGTTGAAAACCTAGGGTGACGTTGCTGTGAGATGGGTGAGTTTCCAACAGCCCCCGGCGTCTTCGGGTTTCGCCTGGGACCCTGCGACACCGTGGACCGTTGAAAACTCGCCCTTCCGCTTGGAAGAGGGCTTTTACCCCTTAAAATTGTCCGAAAGTGACAACGACGCAGGAGGTCCGGTATGCCTGCCAGCAAGAAAGAGGCAAAGGAGTTCGTCAAACGGTGGAAGAAGCGCCTCGGTGCCATCCCCGCAGGCTCCAACAACGAGCAGCAGGATACGCAGAAGTTCTGGGTCGACCTGCTCATCAACGTCCTGGGCATCCCGTCCAACACCATAGACAGCTTCGTTGACTTCGAGCGGAAGGTGAGAGGCCGTCGCATCGACGTGTTCGTCTCCGACCACAACTTCCTCTGCGAGCAGAAGTCGTGGGGCATCGACCTCGACAAGCCCGAACCCAGGAACGGCGGCATGGAGACGCCGCTTCAGCAGGCCATGTGGTACGCGCGGCACCTGCCGTACTCTGAGCGCCCCCGCTGGGTGATGACGTGCAACTTTGGGACCTTCCGTCTCTACGACCTCGACAACGAGAGACCCGAGGACACCGTGCAGGAGTTCTCCCTCGAAGAGCTCCCGGACAGTCTGTATCTTCTGTCCTTCCTGACCTCCAACGAGACGAGCCGCCTGCACAAGGAGCAGCAGCTCTCCATCGAGGCCGGGGCCTACGTCTCTAGGCTCTACGATGCCCTCGCCAAGCAGTACCACCACATCGAGGAGAAGGACGAGCGCGCGCAGGAGGAGCAGCGCTCCCTCAACGTGCTCATCACCCGTATCATTTTTCTGCTCTACGCCGAGGACGCCGACCTCCTGCAATCGCACCAGGCGTTCGGTAGGTACTGCGAGGGTGACCCTGCCAAGCTCCGCCGCAAGCTGGTGGACCTGTTCGAGGCGATCGACACGCCCCTGGACAAGCGGGACGAGTACATGGACGAGGACCTCGCGGCCTTCCCCTACGTGAACGGCGGTCTGTTCGCCGACTCCTCCATCATCGTCCCGCAGATGACCCCGGAGATCCTCGAAGCCATCACCGACGCGTCCCAGGACTTCGACTGGCGCGAGATCTCGGGCGTCATCTTCGGCGGCGTGTTCGAGGGCACGCTGAACCCCGAGACGCGCCATGCCGGGGGCATGCACTACACGAGCGTCGAGAATATCGAGCGCTGCCTCAGGCCGCTCTTCCTCGACGAGCTGTGGGATGAGCTGCACGAGGCCGAGGGCGAGAGGACGGCTGCCAAGCGCAAGCAGGCCCTGGCGAGGCTGCACGACAAGGTGGCCTCCATCACCATCGGCGACCCGGCATGCGGCTCGGGCAACTTCCTTACCGAGGCGTACCGGCAGCTGCGCACCATCGAGAACCGAATCATCGAGGACGAGCTCAGCGAGGAGACCGGCAACGCGGGGCAGACGTCCCTCGTCATTGCGCAGGATAGCCCCGTCCGCGTTTCTCTCGATCAACTGTACGGCATCGAGATTAACGACTTCGCCGTCTCGGTCGCCAAGACCGCCCTTTGGATCACCGAGGAGCAGATGCTCCGAAAGACGCAGGAGATATACGTCGGTTATGACTTCGACTTCCTGCCGCTCAGGAGCCTCAGCAACCTCCATGAGGGCAACGCCCTCAAGACCGATTGGTCCGAGGTGTTCCCCGATGACCTCACGTACCTCGTGGGCAATCCGCCCTTCCTTGGGGCCCGTAACCAGTCCAAGGAGCAGAAGGCCGAACTCCTTGAGGTCTTCGACGGCGCGAAGAACGCGGGCAACATCGACTACTGCGGGGCCTGGTACATGAAGGCCGCGAGGTTCACGCAGGGAAAGCGTACGCGCTGCGCCCTGGTCTCTACCAACTCGATATGTCAGGGCGAGCAGGTCGCCAACCTCTGGAAACCCCTGCACGACCTGGGTATCCACATCGACTTCGCTCACAACACGTTCCGCTGGGACAACGAGGCGGCAGACAAGGCGCACGTGTTCTGCGTCATCGTGGGCTTCTCGCGCGAGGTTGGGGCCAAGACGCTCTTCTATCACGCAACGCCCGATTCTGACGAAGAGCAGATTTCCGTGGCCCGAATCAATGCTTATCTTAAAGACGCTCCGGACGTTTTTGTCTACAGCAGAAGTAAGCCATTATCAGACGTTCCAGAAATGGGAATAGGCTCCCAGCCTATAGACGACGGCAATTACCTTTTCACTGATGAGCAGAAAATCGAATTCTTGCAAAGTGAACCTGGTGCAGAGAAATTCTTTCATAAGTGGCTTGGATCACAAGAATTTATCCGTGGCAAAAGCCGTTGGTGTTTATGGCTTGGGAACGCAAATTGGGATGAGCTAAAGAATCTGCCTAAATGCAGGGAAAGGGTTGAAGCGGTGCGCCGGTATCGGCTCAAGAGCAAGAGAAGTCAGACCGTTAAGGCTGCGGAGTGCCCTGCCCATTTTGGAACTGAAATCCTGTCGGATACAGATTCAATCTTGATACCAGAGGTTTCATCAAGCCGAAGGCGATACATCCCAATGGGGTTCGTCGATGCTGAGGTCTTTTGTAGCAATAAAGTTCGTCTTATCCCAAATGCAACTCTCTATCAATATGGGGTGTTGCAGTCCCAATTTCATAATGCATGGGTTAGGGTCGTGACCGGAAGACTGAAAGATGATTATCAGTACTCGGCTGGTATTGACTACAACAACTTCGTCTGGCCCGAGCCCACGGAATCCCAACGCGAGGAAGTCGAGCGTTGCGCCCAAGCCGTGCTCGACGCCCGGGATGCCCAAGAAGGTGCGACGCTCGCGGACATGTACGATCCCAAGAACGAGACGTTCTTCCCCGAGCTGATGGCGGCGCACAAGGCGCTCGACACTGCCGTTGAGGCCGCCTATGGCGTCGACTTCGGTGGAGACGAGGAGAAGATTGTCGCCCGCCTTTTCAACTTGTACGCCGAGAGGGTCGGGGCGTAGCAATCGGCCTTGCGGCCGATGGGTCCCGCTTATGGGCGGGACCCCCGCGACGCACGGCGTCGCTCTCGCTGCGGCTCCCTGGCAACGCTCCCCAGGGTCGCGTTTCGTCCGCCTCCGCTCACGCCGGCCCAGCCCACCGAACGGCTGCGCTCGATGGCTTCCAGAAGTCGCCATCGCTCCGCCGTGGTCGCCGGGCTGGGCCTCTCGCGCCGGGTCGCCGAGCGCCGTCGTGCGACGCTCCCCAGGGTCGCGTCTCCTCGGCGTCGGCTCAACCGGCGCTCACCTGCCCGGGCTCCCGTTGCCTTGGGCAACCGGCTCGCTCCGTGCAGGCAAGATATGGATTCCGTTGCACGGAATCATCTTGCCCGCCTGCGGCGGGACGGCGAACCGCTCCGAGGTCGCTCTCACCGAAGGGCAAAAGAAGGGGCCGGGACGCCTGTTGCGT
Source organism: uncultured Collinsella sp. (assembly GCA_958432255.1). GTDB lineage: Bacteria > Actinomycetota > Coriobacteriia > Coriobacteriales > Coriobacteriaceae > Collinsella. The sequence continues at coordinate 45,482 of CAUATU010000009.1, read as the reverse complement.
CCCGGCCCAAATGCTCAGTCGTCTCGGCCGTTCTGGTTCTCCAGCGCCCTGCGCTCAAGCTCCCAGAACGCCCGCATCGCCGTCGCTATCCCGCGCAGCGTGAAGCGGACGGCGATGCCAGTCGAGCGGTCGACGGCAAAGCCGAGCCTTCCGCCGTTGACCTTCCTCATGCCCCCGAGAGACTTCGAGGGGAAGCGGTACTGGAGGCTCCCGCCCTTCGACCTGGCGAGCTCGATGCCGTCCCGCCTGAGCCGCCGCTCAAGCTCGCCCATCCGGTCGGGGCAGTCGCGCATGCGCCCGACCTCCTCGATTCGGCGGGCGACCGCGACGCGGATGCGGGCGTTCTCCGAGCGCTCGGCCTGCCCCTTTCGGGCCATGTCGCGCTCTTCCGTGCCGGGTTGCCTCGCGTGGACGCGCGAGTTGGCCTTGCCGCGCTCAAGCTGCCTGAGGCCGTACCTTTCGTCCAGGGTACGGACGGTCTTCACGCGTGATGCCGCCGCCTTTCGGGCGGGGCCCTCGTCGAGCCTTCGGCCGGTTTCCAGATCACTGCGGTTGATGCCGAGGTGCACGGCGTAGCGGTCGGTGGCGTCCGCGCGGCAGCGCTCGCGGTGCAGCACCATCACGACTTCCTGGTTGGGGTAGCGCTCGGCCACGTACTCCCTCGCATAGCGTATGCACAGCTCCGGCGTCATCTTCCCGCCGTTGAGGTCGCACTCGTCTGGGAGGAACCCGAGTATCTGGTGCTGCATGTAGGTACACTTGGCACCGGCCTTGCCGGGCCTGTCGTGACCCATGGCCGCCCTCGTGTCTGCCATCTCCTGAAACCAGCGGTCATCGTCGATGATGTTCTGCGTGCCGTGGGCGAGCGCCTTGTCGCGGTCCCAGGAGAGGTAGTCCCTGAGTCTCGCGAGGTGCTTCTCGCTGCAGACGCTCGTCTGCTTTATCGCCGTCATGGTCGCCTCCCTAGTCAAGCGAGAGCCCGCTGAATTTGCCGACCGGCTTGCTCCCGTTCTTCTTCTCCGGCTCGGGCCACTTTGGGCACCAGGTCGAGGCCTCCTCGCGCATCTTCCCAGCAGCTGACTCGTCGAGGCGGCGCTGGTAGGCGCGACGGTTCTCCGCCTCGTGCTCGGGGGTCCCGAGGTCGAAGTGCTCCCTTGTGGGCGTGTTGGTGCAGTCGGTGACGGGGGAGCGGAAGACGCCGGCTCGACATGCGGGCATACCGTTGTCCGCGTGCTTCACGACGATGATCCCGTCCCGGTCCGGGGCCATGTCGCGCCACTCCCAGGGGTGTATCACGTCGTCGGCGCTCTCGCTGTAGGACGTCGAGGAGGACGTGCCTGACGCGGCCCTGCCGTTGCTCGTGCCCTGCGTGTGGCGCGTGGTCTTGCCGATGAGCTCGGTGAAGTACCGGCGGTCCTCCTCCTCGGCGAGCTTCATCGCGACCTTGATGCCGCAGTTCGCGAGAATCTTCCTGCGGCCGTCTCTCTCGCCATACTTATTGAGCTGGGATACGTCCTGCGTTGCTCCGACCCAGAACGTCCCGCACCCGCGCCCGAGACTGAGGAGGGCGGGCAGGCACTCGACGCGGGGGAGGTTGCCCCACTCGTCGCCGAGTATCTGCACGGGGCGGGGGAGCCTTCCGCCGTTCACGTCCGCGACCGCCTGGACCGAAGCCCAGAGCTGCGAGAGGAATATCGCCGCTATGCAGTTGTAGGGGGAGCCCTCGTCGAGCACGTGGAGGAAGACGGCACTCTTCTCCGTGAGCACCGTTCGCGGGTCGATGTCGGAGCCAGAGGTCATCCATGCGACCGGCGCGGACGAGAACGGGCGGAGTGCCACCTTGAGCGTCGAGAGGATGCTCCTGAGCTCGTTGCCGCCCGAGGAGACGAACTGCGACGCCCTGCCCTTGGCGGGGTGACCGCTCGGCAGGGAGCGGAAGACGGCCTTCAGAGGCTCGGCCGGGTCGTCGCCCTCGGCCTCGGTGCCACGGTCCAAGACCTCGCAGACGGTCGCGAGGTGCCTCGATCCCTCGGGACACTCGTCAGACATGGAGACCAGCAGGACCAGGGCCGAGAGCAGGCCCCTGGCCGATGCCGTCCAGTGCGAACCCTTGCCCTTCTCGTCATCCTGCACCACGAGCTCCGCGATGGCGTCCGCCGCCTGCTCGGCCTCCTGGTCGCGCCCCTCGGCATGGAGGTCGAGAACCTGCTTGAGCGGGTTGAACCTCTGGCCGCGATAGGGGTGCTGCGTATCGAGCAGGAGGACGCGGTAGCCACGACGGGCAAGCTCATCGCCCGTGAGCTCTATGAGCTCGTTCTTCACGTCTGAGACGACGAGGGTCGCGGGCTCGGAGCCGTTGGAGGCGTCGCCGTAGCTGAGCAGGTCGATTGAGGGGAGGTAGAGGAAGCGACTCTTACCTGACCCGGTGGCCCCTGACACGAAGGCCATCTTCTTGGGCTCGTAGAGATAGCAGGGTTTACCGTGATACTTGGTGAACCCATAGACGAACCCACGTGACGAGGGATTCGTCGAGCCGTCCCAGGTCATGGACCCTTTTATGGCCTCGCGACCCGTCTTGACGTGGGCGTCGCCGAGCACGCCGCCGTCCTCGGCCCTCGCGTTGAGGGTGGTCGAGTAGGCGATGAGAGCGCAGATGCAAAAGGCGAGGAGGAAGGTCAGCAGGGTTCCGAGCGGGCAAGCAGTGAACGCACCCGTGAGCCACCAGCCGAGGACGGTATCCACGCCGAACGACGACGGAATCGCAGCCGCGCCTAACGGTGTCCCGGCGACGAAATCGTCGACGGGGACGGCGAGGACGGGGCATGCGAGGATCGCTAGGAGAAGAGATGATATGAGCGCTGTGGGCATCTTGGTTTTCATGATCATTCTCGATTCTTGGAGATGAGGTTCGATAGCTGCGAGGCCGTGCTCGATACCAGACGGACGGCCTCCGCGAGCTGTTGGGCCGTCTGCGTATCCACGCCATAGGCGTTTGCGGTGAGGACGGCCTGGTTGAGGTTTCCGCCCTGCTTCTTCATCTGATGAAGAAGCTGCCGCAGCGTCGCCTCGTCGGCGATCCTGACGGGCTTCTCACCGATGAGGAGGGCGGCTTCGCGCATGAACGTCGATGGGGCCATACCAAAAGAGGAGGAGCGCACCGTGATGGCGGCACGCTCCTCCTCGGTCATGCGGACGTTTATATGCGCGGTCTTGGCTTTGCCACGCATGGGCTAGCCCCTGTCGTGGAAGGTGGCGCGCGCACCGTCGAAGTCGAGTCGGGACTCGCCCAGCGTGCCGTAGCGGTTCTTGAGGGCGACGAGCTTGAGGGGCGTGCCGGTTGCGGGAGACTCGTAGGGCCACTCGGGCTTGTCATTGTCATCGGCGAGGTAGAGCACCGAGTCAAAGCCGTACTCGACAGCGGAGGAACCACCGAACATGGCGAGGTTGGGCCTGGCCGACTTCCCGGAATCGTAGGACTTGCGAGTGGTCGAGCTCAGTGCGATGACGGGAGAGCCATAGAGGTTCGAGATTTCGCGGAGGCCCTTCACGCATGCTGTGATAGCCAATCGCTCGTCGATGAACTGCTGGTCCGCCGTGACGCCGCAGGCGAGGAGCTGGAGGTAGTCAATGAAGACGATGGGGACCTCGCCGCGCTCGCGTGTTACCAGCCCGACGAGGTTGGAGAGCTCCACGGTGTTGAGCGGGCCGGTGATGCAGAGATTGGGGGCGATCTGGGTGCGATATTTGTCGAGTGCAGCCTCGAAAGTCGTGTGCTTAGGGTGATTCTGGGTCGCGCAGCTGGAGACCTCGGACAACGCGACTTTGCCGTCGCTGAGACGCGCCAGACTCTTCTCGATCAGCTTGTGCGCGGGAAGCTCGGCGGAAACGTAGATTACCGGGTGCCCGTCTGCCGCGAGCTTGTCGGCCTCCTGGAGTGCCAGTGTCGTCTTGCCCTTGCCCGGGGCGGTCCCGATTGCGTAGTTGAGCCCGGGGTAGACACCGCCGAGGATGCTGTTGAGTGCGTCGAGCCCGAAGGAGGCGATGGGCTTGTCTTCCTGAAGGGCGTGGACGTGCTCGTCGAGCACATCAAGCTCGAAGACGAGGGGATTGACGTTCGGGCGCTGCATTACTCGCTCGCCCCCTCTGCCAGCTTGTGGAAGTAGTCGAACAGGTCCTCTTCCATGACGAAGTACTGGTTGGCGATGCTAAAGCAGTGGTGGGTGGACTTCATGAGCTTGATGGCGCTGGATTGTCCGATGCCGGTGAGGATCTGAACGTCCAGGCGGCTCATGATGCGCTTGGTGCCGACATGGCGCAGGTTGATGCCTGCGGAGATGGCGTCGGTCTTGGGGTCATCTGCAAGATGCATGATAAACTCCTTTAGTAGGGCGCTCGGCTCCTCTTCGATGTTTGGCGACAGTGAGAGGAGTCGGGTGCTTGTTTGTAAAATGGTTTTATCGACTAATTAGCCCCTTTCTTCTCGTATTCGTCGATAAGGTGCAGAAGGCTGATTCGAGCTTCTGCGGGCTCGCTGTATCCCTTGCGGGATGATCTGCCGATGTTGGCGAAATCGAGCAGAGCACGGTAAGTGCAGGAATAGCCCTTGATGTGCTCCCATGCGTTGAGAATGTATGAGACCAAAGGTGTAACGGCGAGCAACGCTGTAGGGTCTTGCAGGGTAGTTTCGAGTTCACGGCCGGTCTTAGCCTGGATACGTGCGTCGAGGTTGCACTCGGGCATCTTTGCAGCCTCTTCCATAATGAGGCAAATGCTGTCCCAGTTAGTGCGGAGATGATGAACGCGCTCGCTCGTGGTGTCGATGCAGATCCTTGCTTCATGACAGTAGTCAAAAAAGCCTTTGATGACGTCGCGGCAATCATTTTCTGGCTGGATTGCGCTCCAGTCCTCGAACATGCCCTCGAAGGCGTCGAGACAGCTCCCATCCTCAGCATAGATGAGCTGCGCGGCCCACCTGCCTAGATCCGAGCTCGTCAGCTGCTCCATGGGAAGCCTCGCTAGGAGCGCGGACGGGGTGAGACCCCTTGCCGCGGCGAGGTCAGCGCTGGAGCGCTTGAAGAGTACCTGCTCATCCTTTGAGTTGAATAGGATTGTCGAACGCAGCTTGCTGCTCGCAGTGGTAAGTGCCATTGATAACCTCCTCTCTGTTTGGCCTTATTTGCAGTATACATCTGGTGACACAATTATGAGAGTATTAATTCTCATCACCTTCAGATAATTTTTCGAAGACTTCGGCAGCGTTGCGGTCGTTGGCTCTGATTGCGTGGGTGTAGAAATTGGCCGTCGTACTCGCTGATGCGTGTCCCATCCGCGCCTGAACGGTCTTCAAATCGACGTTGTTTGCGACGAGCGCCGTCGCTGCCGTGTGTCTCAGTCCGTGGGGGACGAGACCCGAGTATCCGGTGCCGCGTGTGTGCAGCTTGCCGTTGCGCTCGAACTGGCTTGTCACGTTGGCGTACTCGCCATAGCCGTTGTCGACGCAGAAGTCCCTGAACCAGCGTGAATAGTTGTGTCCATCGGGTCGGGTGATACTGACGTGAAGGTTGCCGTTTTCGTCCTTATGCGGGCTGAGGGCGTGAACGATGGGGTCAGAGTTTCTCTGTCTTAGCCCGCGTTGCTCGAATAGGTTGCGCTGCCGCATCTTCCAGTCGTTTAGATACGCGGCCAGCGAAGAGTCTATAGACAGGATCCGCCTGCTCATTTCCGATTTGGGTGCCCTGAGCGTTTTGTCATTGGTGTACTGGTGGACGATTCTGATTTCCATCGCCTCGGGGTCGTAGTCTTCCCAACAGAGCCCCAGGGCCTCGCCTTTCCTGAGTCCTAGGTGGAATATGAGCATGGTGCAGACGGTCATCGGCCCCATGGGTTCGGATAGCAGGCATTTGGTGAATCGGGGCAGTTCGTCGGGTGGGAGGAAGTTGCGCACTCTAAGGTCTGGCTTTGGGAGTTTGACGCTGATGCATGGGTTGCGCCCGATTAGCTCATTCTCCAGTGCGTCCTGCATGACCTGTTTGAGCTTGACGTGGATACGACGAATCTCGGCCTCTGTGAATCTTCCGGTTGAGATCGCTTCGGCATACGCCCGTTTGATCTCGTCGGGTCTCAGCGCACCGAGGGGCATGTCGCCGAACAGCTCGCGTATATGGCGCACGTCATATTCCTCTCTTTGGAAAGAAAGAGGGGAGCCGAAGGAGCTTTCTCGGAGCCGATGGAAATCCTCAGCGTATCCGGAAACAGTGGTCGGCATGTCGCCAGCCGGTTCATAGGTCTCCAGCTCCTTCCGGTAGGCATCGAGCGCATTCGCAACCTCACCGGGCCAGTTCTTCGGGTTTTTGCTCTTGCAATGGATGGTTCTCTTGGGTGTCTTTAGGTATCTGACTCGTTTTCCGTTCTTGCCGGATTCGGGGTCGCGACCGAGAGAGAAGTAGATGCGGAAGGAACCGGGTTTTCCCTTGATCGGTTCGGAAGTGCCTTTGGCTGTGGGTTTGATTCTGGTTTCCATGGGTCTCCAGGGGTGGTGCGTTGGGTTAGCCTCGGGGGCGGGGCTTTGAGGGCCTCGCCCCCGAGGCTAACCCAAAAATTTCACCCCTGCAAGTCAAAATGAAAGGGTGAAGGGGTGTAAATAGGGTGAAATAGAAAACTAATCAAGAAGAGCAAAAACGGCAGAATAGCTAAATTACCTGCTGAAACAGAGATATTGATGAAAATGAAAAACCGCAGGTAGGGTTATAGCTCATGACCTCCTAAAGCGGGTGTCGACGGTTCGAATCCGCCCGGGGGCACCAGAGATTTGTCGAGCCCGGTACCATCACGGTGCCGGGCTCTTCTGGTCTAAAGGCCGGATTCGGACCGTCGACACCCGCGTCACCAATTTCCCCGCGGGGGGAGTTTTCGAATCCGCCCGGGGGCACCAGAGGAATATCGAGCCGGTACCGCTACGGTGCCGGGCTCTTCTGGTTCATGCCATGTCAAAAATGAAGCGCCCACTTGCTGGGGGAGCAAGCGGGCGCCTGTGAGCGAATATGTTTGCGGTGAGAGCCGTGATGAGCGGTGGGGTGGCGACTAGTTGGTCGTACCGGAATCGTCACCCGTGCCCGAGCCAGAGCCCGAACCCGAGCCAGAAAGTGCGACCGTCAGCGTAATCGTGCTGTCGGTGGACTGCTTGCCAGTGGGGGAGACGCCCGTAACGGTGGCATCCTCGTTACCGCTCACGGGATTGCCGTTCTGGTCGCAGAAGCCAATGTTATAGAAACCGGCGTTGTTGAGCGCGGTGACGGCGGCGGAGATGCTCTTGCCGTACAGGTTGCCCGGAACACTGGCCTTGCCGGACTTCTTGGCAATGACGACGGTAATCGTGGCGCCGGGCTTCTGCTTGCCGCTGGGGTTCCAGCTGATCACGGTGCCCTCGGTAACCGAGTCGTTCTCCTGGTAGCTCACGTCGACGCCAAAGCCTGCCATATCGAGGGCGTTGCGCGCCTGGGCCTCGGTCATGTCGGTCAGGTCGGGGACGGACGTGGTATCCGGGCCGCCCGAGACCTTGTACGAGATGGTCGTGCCTTTCTCGACTTCCCTACCGGCTTCGGTGCCCTGCTCAAAGACCTGGCCCTCATCGGCCTCGTTGGCCTCCTCGGAGGCGTTGCCCTTCAGGCCAACGCTTGCCAGCGCGGCTTCTGCCTGGTCCTTGGTCAGGCCGACAAGCCGGGGAACCTCAACCTTCTCGGAGGGCTTGGGACCCTTGGAGATTACCAGGTTCACCTTGGTGCCCTTGGCCTTCTTGGTGTTGCCGTTGGGCGTCTGCTCGGCGACCTTGCCCTCGTCGACATCGTCGTTGTAGCTTTGGTCGATGGTGCCGACCTCGAGGCCGGCTTCCTTGATCAGCTCGACGGCAGTCTGCTGGTCCTTGCCCAGCACATCGGGCACGGTGACCTGCTCGCCGCCAAAGAGTCCTGTGGCAAAGGCCACCACGATGCCGATGACGGCAACGGCTGCCACCACGGCGGCGATGATCTTGTTCTTGTTGGATTTGGGCTTTTCGACCTCGTAGGAGCCGGTGGAGCCCGAAACCGAGCTACGGGCGGTATTCTGGCCGCTCACGCCCGAGACGGGACGCACCATGGCGCGCGTCTGATCGGAAAGCTCGCGAGTCTTGGTGGCGCCCAGCTCACCGGGGGCACCGATGATGCGCGTGGGCTCCGAGACGTTGACGGCACGGCCCGACAGGTAGCTGTTGAGCACCTGACGAAGCTCGTCGGCGGTCTGGAAGCGGTTTGCCGGGTCCTTCTCCATGCACTTGAGGATGATGCGCTCAAGGTCGGCGTCGACACCGGAGTTGATCTGGCTCGGCGGAATAGGCAGCTCGTTGACTTGCTTGAGTGCGACCGAGATGGCGTCGTCACCGTCAAAGGGAACGCGGCCGGTGGCGCACTCGTACATCACGACGCCCAGCGAGTAGATATCCGAGGTGGGGCCGAGGTCCTGACCGCGGGTCTGCTCGGGGCTGACGTAGTGGGCGGTTCCCAGCACGTTGTTGTCTTGCGTGAGGTGGCTGTTCTTGGCGCGCGCGATGCCAAAGTCCATCACCTTGATGTTGCCGTCGGGCAGCACCATGATGTTCTGCGGCTTAATGTCGCGGTGGATGATCTCGTGCTTGTGGGCGACCGAAAGCGCGGAGCTGATCTGCGAGCCGATCTGGGCGACCTTCTTGGGGTCGAGGGCGCCGTGGCTCTTGATGCCGCTCTTAAGGTCGGTGCCGCGCAGGTACTCCATGACGATGTAATAGGTGTCGCCGTCCTTGCCCCAATCGTAGACGCCCACGATATAGGGGGAGGAGAGACCGGCTGCTGCCTGGGCCTCCTGCTTAAAGCGTGCGGCGAAGGTTGCGTCGCCAGCATACTGCGGCAGCATGATCTTGACGGCAACCGTGCGGTCGAGGACCTGGTCCTGTGCACGGTAGACGGTCGCCATGCCGCCTGTTCCCACCTTATCCTTGAGGAGGTATCTTCCCCCGAGGACCCTCTGTTCCATTCCTGCTCCTAACATAACTATTCGCTCAACGATGTGTGTAGTACCTACGATGTGGCCGCTGGGGCCGTGTGGCGCGTTGCCGCTAACTCTTCGGCCGCGGCGCGCCTCGGGTGTCCGATTCGATCATGGGCATCACGCTCCCTGTGCGGCAAGCGCCGCGGTCAGGACGATACCGGCGATCTTGGCGGCCTTGACGTCATGCTTGTCGAAATCCTCCAAGGCCACCGAGATGGCGACCGTGGGTGAATCGTAAGGTGCAAAGCCAACGAACATCGAGTTGACGTTGGTGCCGCCGGTCTCGGCCGAGCCGGTCTTGCCGGCGACCTTGACGCCGGGGATCTGGGCATCGGTGCCGGTGCCGGACTGGACGACGGCAAGCATGGCCTGCTTGACCTGGTCGGCCGTGGCGGAGCTGACGGCCTGACCCAGCGAGCGGGACTGCGTGGTCTTGACCACGGTTCCGTCCGGGGCGAGTACCTGGGCTACAAAGTACGGGTCCATGACCACGCCGCTGTTAGCGATGGCGGCGGCAATCACGGCGTTTTGCATGACGGTGGTCTGCGGGCCGGGCGTGTGGTCCATGCCGACAGGCTGGCCGGCGCCGGCCCAGGCGGTCTCCCACTCGGTCATGAGCGACGGGTCGGCCATGATGGAGGCCGCGGAGGTCAGGTCCTGGCCGAGCTTTTGGCCGTAGCCAAAGGCGTTGGCAAACTGTACGAGCGTGTTTGCGCCAACTTCGTTTGCCACCTGGCCAAAGACGACGTTGGAGGACACGGCAAAGGCCTGCTGCAGGCTGATGGTGCCGTAGCTCTCGTTGGCATAGTTGGTGACCGGTGCGTTGCCGATGTCCATGGAGCCGGGCGCCTGGTAGGTGCTGGTAAGGCTGGCGGCACCGGTCTCGAGTGCCGCGGAAAGCGTAACGACCTTAAACGTTGAGCCCGGCGTGTACAGCGCGTCCATGGCGCGATTGTACATGGAGCCGTCCTCGCCGCCGCCCGTCTGCAGCAGGGCATCGATGTTGGTGTTGTCGTAGGTGGGCGAGCTGGCACATGCGAGCACCGCGCCGGTACGCGGGTCGATGACCACTACAGCGCCCTTAAAGCCCTTGAGTGCCTGCTCGGCAGCCGTCTGGATGCGCGAGTCGATGGTGAGCTTGGCGGTGTTGCCCGGCTGGGTCTGGCCCGCGAGCGACGCGATGGCGTTGTTCCAGCTGGAGTAATCCTTAGAGCCGGTGAGCGTGTCGTTCATGACGCTCTCGATGGCGGTGGTGCCATACTGCTGGCTCACGTAGCCAACCACGTGCGCTGCCAGGTTACCGTTGGGGTAGGAGCGTACGTAGGTGCCGTCCTCCTGTTGCAGCGACTCGGCCAGCGTCACGCCGTCGGACGTGATGATGGAACCGCGCTGGATGTACTTGGAGCGGGCGATGGTGTGGTTGTTGGTCGGCATGTCCTGATAGTCCTTGGCCTTGATGACCTGGACATAGGTGAGGTTGCCGATAAGGATGGCGAACAGCGCCGTAAAGGCGAGCACCGCGCGGGTTAGACGGTTGGCGAGCGCCACGCGGCCGAGCACACCGGATTCAGGTGTGTCGAGCAGGCGACGGCGCATGCGCGAGCCGACGGAATGGCTGCCGCTGCCGTAGGAAGACGAGGTGGCAAAGCGCGTGCCCGTCGGGGCGGCGGCAGATGCGACCTGATCATCGGTGATGGCGGCCATGGTGCCGGTGCCGGTAAGCTCGGCCTCGCGTCCGGTCGCCTCGTCACCGGCGCGCAGCAGGAGCGCGACGATGATAAAGCTCGCCAGCAGCGAGGAGCCGCCCTGGCTCATAAAGGGCAAGGTGACGCCGGTCAGCGGGATCAGGCGGGTAACGCCGCCAACGATCAAGAAGGCCTGGAAGCTGATGGCGGCCGTAAGGCCCGTGGCGCTAAAGGCGGCGAGGTCGGATTTAGCGCGGGCAGCCGTGGTGAGGCCACGCACGGCAAAGAGCATAAACAGGATGAGCACGGCGCCGCCGCCCAAAAGACCCATCTCCTCGCCGATGGCCGAGAAGATAAAGTCGGACTCGACGACGGGGATGTTGTTGGCCATCCCGTTGCCGATGCCAACGCCGACCAGACCGCCGTCGGCAAGCGAGAAGAGCGACTGGACGATCTGGTAGCCCTGGCCCTGGGCGTCCTTAAACGGATCGACCCAAACCTGGAAACGCACCTGAACGTGCGACAGGAACTTGTAGGCGCCCACGGCTCCAACGGCTAAGAGCGCAAGGCCGATAACGACATACGAAAAGCGCCCCGTGGCAACGTAGAGCATCAGCAAGAAGATGGTGTAGAACAGCACGGCCGAACCCAGGTCGCGTTCGAAGACGACGACGAGCAGGCACACACCCCACACGGCAAACAGCGGCAGCAGCAGTCGCAGGCGAGGGATCTTAAAGCCCAGGATCTTGCGGTTGGAGATGGAGAGTAGCTCGCGGTTCTCGGCCAGGTACCCGGCCAGGAACAGCACGATAAAGACCTTGGCGAACTCGCCAGGCTGGATGGTAAAGCCCGCGATGCGAATCCACAGCTTGGAGCCCGAGATCGTGGTGCCGATAAAGATAGGCAGCATCAGCAGAATGATGCCGATGATGCCAAAGGTGTACTTGTAGCGCATGACCACGTCGAGGTTTTTGACTAGTGCAAGCGTTCCCACCATGAGCGCCACCGAGACAAACAGGATGATGAGCTGTGAGATGGCGAGAGCGGGGGCGAGACGCGTCACGAACGTGATGCCGATGCCCGAAAGTATAAATACGATGGGCAGGATGGCGGGGTCGGCACCGGGCGCCAAGATGCGCACGGCAATGTGGGCCGCGGCAAAGGCGGCAAAGAGGCCGATCGGTACGGCGAGCGTCTCAAAGGAGATGGCAGCGCCCGCGGTGAGGACGTACATCGCATACAGCAGGATGACGGGGAACGCCGAGGCGATGAGCAAGAGCAGCTCGGTGTTGCGGCGACTCATAAGCGGCACTCCCTTTCTAATTCTTATCGGAGGCTTCGGCCTCGGCGGACTGTTCGGCGGTTTTCTCGGAATCTGATTCGGAGGTCGATCCCTGATTGGTGTTGTCGCGAATCGTTTGCGCGTCGATCACCTGGCGGGTCTGCTCCTCGTCGATCTGGTGGCGGTACTTGGATATCGTGTCCTGCGCATCGTCGACACTTGTTTGCGGAATGCCCGCCTTGAGGCGGTTTTGCGTGTCTTCGGGCAGGTCGGACAGCTTGATGCTGGTTTCGCTTTCGAGCCAGTGGAGCTTGAGTCCGAGTGGCTTGCCGGGCAGGCCGCGCCAGACGGCGACATTGCCCTGGTAGGTACCCAGGTAGTACGAGCCGGTGACACCCGTGTAGGCCCAGATGCCAGCTGCCAGCACAAAGACGAGGGCCAGGATGGCGGCGATAGTAACGTTGCGGCGACGCACGCGTTGCGCCTCGCGCATGACGCCATCGTCAACCAGGTCAACGACTACTACGGTCACGTTGTCGTGGCCGCCGGCGGCAAGCGCCGCGTCCACTAGGTTGTCGACGCAGATTTGCGCGGTTGAGGACTGCGTGGCGATGTTCTCGATATCGCTATCGGGAATCATGCTCGAAAGGCCGTCGGAGCACAGGATCAGGCGGTCGCCTTCCTCGATATGCAGAGTGAAGTGGTCGGCATACATGGCGGGGTCCGAGCCCAGTGCGCGGGTGATGACCGAACGGTTGGGGTGGACGCGAGCCTCGTCTGCCGTGATCTCGCCGGCGTCCACGAGCTCCTCCACGTAGGAGTGGTCGCGGGTCACGCGGATGAGCGTGCCCTCGTGGAGCAGGTAGGCGCGCGAGTCGCCCACGTGGGCGATGGCGAGCGTATCGTTTTCGATATAGGCGCAGGTGGCTGTGCAGCCCATGCCGGGCTTGCCCAGGCCGTTCAGGGCCGCCTCGATTACGGCGGCGTTGGCTGCCTCGACGGCTGCGGCCAGGCGTGCTGCGTCGGCGGACTGTGGGGCCGTCTTGGCTATAGTCTCGACAGCGATAGAAGAGGCTACCTCGCCGGCGGCGTGACCACCCATGCCGTCGCATACGCAAAAGAGCGGCGACTGCACCAGGTAGGAATCCTCATTGTGCGGGCGCACACAGCCAACGTCAGAGCGGGCGCCCCACATGAGTTGCGTGGTGGTGCCGGCATCATAGGTCGAGTCGGTCTCGATGCGTTCCTCGGTCAGGGGCTCAAAGCTCATGGTCGAGCCGGGGTCTTTGAGCTTGGCCTCAACGGCGGCAACGTCGATCTCGGCAGTGTCACCGGGAGAGACGGTGTCGGTCTCGGCGTTTGATTCGGAATCGCCGGTGTCCGGGGAGTCGGGCTCCTCGGACACGCGGGCGGTCGACTCGTCATCTTGCGGGCTGACGTCTATAGGCTCGGGCGTCGCAAAGTGCGACGGCGCGGGCGTGTTTTGCGACTGGGCGGCGGGCTCGGCCACGGCATCGGACTCGCTTGCGGGCGCAGGCTGCGGGGTCTTGGGTGCAGGGCCGTCCTCGGGGGATGTCCCCGCCTCGGGCGCCGGCGTAGACGCGGGCGCAACCTCGGATGCCGGGGCTATGGGAAACGCCGGCGCGGCGGGCTCGGGTGCCGCAAACACCGCAGCGCTCTCGTTGATTGCCGCGGCGACGGGCTCTGCAAAGTGAGCCGGCGCCGGGGTTGCTTCGGGCGCTGTGGGCTGTTCCGCAGCATGTGCGCCGATGGGCGCCGCTACGGCATCCTCTTCGTCCTCGTTATCGGCGAGATCCGAAATATCATGCGTTACATGCGAAAGAGGCAGGGAGAACACGGTGTCCTCGGGCTCCACGGGTGCGGAGCCCGCCGGAGCGGCGTGGGCCGGCGCAGCTGTGGCGGCGGCCGGTGCCTCGGTCATAGTTGCGGACTTGTTCTCCTCGTCGATCATCGACGGTTCACCTTCATGACCACGTCGCCAATCTGGACTTCGTCGCCCTCGCGCAGCGTTGCGGGCTCAACAAGCTGGCGGCCGTTGACGAGCGTGCCGTTAAGCGAGTTGAGGTCCTCGATGATGAGCGCCGGGCCCTGCAGCGAAAAGCGCGCATGTGAGGCCGAGACGAACGGTTCGTTGATGCAGATGTCCGAAGATGGCGAGCGACCGACGATGACGGGGCCGAGCATGTCTACGTGGATGCCGCGGATACCGCGCGGACCCTTGTCCACATCAATCGTCCAGATAGCCGAGTCGCGGCGCTGCCCGCGCACAAGTCCCACGCCGGTCTTCATGACGGCGAACAGGAAGATATAGAGCAGGGCGACCAGGACGATGCGGCCTGCAAAAAGGACGATATCGATGTTCATAAGCGACTATCCCCTAAATTCAAAGGTGCTCAGGCCAAACGTCAGCAGATCGCCGTTGCGCAGCGGGCAGCGCGTAATGCGGCGGTTGTTGACGAGCGTGCCGTTGGTGGAATTGAGGTCCTCGATCGACCAATCCGAGCCCGTAAAGGTGAGCTGGGCGTGGCGGCGCGACACGTTGGGGTCGCGCAGGGCAATGTCGGAAACTGAGCGCTCGCGACCGATGGTCACCTGTGCGGAGGTGATGCTATGGCTCTCGCCGCTCACGACGTCGACGAGCTGGGCGAGCGGGCGCTGCGGGGCACGAGTGCTCGCCATGTTGGAGGCGATGCCGGCTGCAGCGCCTAGGCCCACGGCGGCACCGGTCGCGGCGGCTCCGCCCATGCCGGCAAGCGCGTCGCGCGAGACGGTCTGCGGCACCGGGATAGGAGCGGCTGGGTCGGGGACGCTAGGCGCGAAGGGATCTGCCACGGCAAGCGGGTCGGGGGCGGCGGCGCGAGGCGTCGGCTGCTGCTGGGGCATGGCGGCGGGGCGCTGCTGCTGCTGCGGGGCAGCAAACTGCTGCTGGCCGGCGCGCGGGGCGCTGGCGGCACGGCTTGCCGCGGAGTTGTTCTGGCCCAGGCCGTTTTGATAGGCGCGCTCTTCTTCGTACAGGCGGCCGAGCGTGGGGGCATCGACGTTCTCGGCAAAGACCGAGAACTTACCGGCGCGCAGCTGCGGATCGATCATAAAGCGCACGAGGGGCTCGCCGACAAAGACATAGCGGCGCTTTTCGGCCTGCGCCTTCACGAACTCGCGGACCTCGCGCGAAAGCTCGGGGTAGAACGGGGCGAGCATGGGATCGTCGTCGGCGGCGATCAGGATGGTATAGAGTGCCGGCGCCGTGTTGACGCCGTTGATCACCAGAGTCTGATCCTCCATGTCGCGAGCGGCCTGCTTGGCAAGCTTCTTAAAGGAGAACGGGGCACGGGTGGCACCGAAGATGCCGGCCACGTGGTCCTCGAAGATGTTCAGGAAGTTCACGAAAGATCACTCTCCGTATAGGTTCTTTGGTATCCGAGCAAATATAGGCATATCCCAACGATTATAGAGGATAGGGTTCCCGCAACCGCCGCCTTGGCGATGACCGCGGCTGCAAGGCTGGCAATTTCCATATGGTGTGCAAGACAGGACGCCGCTGCGCAGCCGATGCCGGTGACAGCGATGGCGACGATTGCGGCAAGGTTTGAGCCCTGATCGGCGCGCTTGGCATGGGCATTGAGCAGCGCAGATGACGCCGCGGCAGTTGCCGCGGCCAGCCCAAAGGCAGCCCAAAGGAGTGGGTCTCCCAGCGCTGCGGCAACGTTACCGAGCCCCAGCACGCCTCCGGCTGAAAGCGCGACCGTGGCCAGACGGGCAAAAAGCGCGCCCATGCCCGTTGCCGCGGCGGCGCTTGCCGGGCCGAGCCAAAATGACGCGACGCCGCCGGCGACCCCAGCTGCCAGGAAGGTATTGCCGGTCAGACAGCAAAGCGCGAGTGCACAGGTGAGCGCGGCGCTCGCGGCAGCCTCGGTACGACCCCAGGCGATCCACCAACCGGACATGGCGGCGGCAAAGATCACCGCGACGGGCAGCATCGACAGGATGCCCTGTGCCTGCATGGTGGCGTTGGCCATGAGCACCAAAAAGCCCACAGCCGAGATGGCCGAGCCGATCTGGGGGGCCAGGCCAGCCGCCGCTCCGATCGCGATAGCCGCAATGACCAGGCCGGGAAGCGCCGCGACCCCGGCCGTTTGCATCAACAAAAAGCTAAAGGTGCCGCACGTTAGCGCCGAGATAGTGCGCATGGTGTAGTCGCGCGCATGGCTCCAGCGCGTGCCCGCCCAGCCGAGTGCGGGGTCGACCTCGATGGCGTCGTCCTCGTAGTGCGACGGCTCGATATCGTCGAGCTCCTGCTCGTCATCCGAAAGCTCGCCAACCATTTGCTCCAGGCTGCGACGGCCCTCGCGCACGTTGCCCAGACCGGCAAGGAGCTGGTCACAAAATGCCTCGATGCTGTTGGGGCGGTCCTGCGGCATGGGGGAGAGCGCGCTCATGAGCGCGGCCTCGGCTCCCGGGGGGAAGTGTGGTATCAGCTCGCCGGGATAGGTGGCGCCGCCGATGATGCGGTCGAGCGAGTCGGCGGGCGTGGCCGCCATAAAGGGAGCGCTGCCGCACAGGCCCTCGTAGATCACACAGGCGAGGGCAAAGATATCGGCGCGCTCATCGACCGTGCCGGTCTCGATATCGAGCTGCTCGGGCGGCATGTAGCCGATGGTGCCGCCGCGCGAGCCGCCAAAGCCACCGGCGGACGACAGTCGCGCCATGCCAAAGTCGGTGAGCTTTACATTGCCCGAGTGGTCGATGAGCACGTTGGCGGGCTTAATGTCCAGGTGGAGCACGCCATTACTATGGGCGAAGGTGAGCGCCTGGCCCAGGGCATCGGCAATGGCCGCGGCCTCGTCAAAGGTAAGTGAGTGGCCGTCCACGCGATGCAAAAATTCGGCCAGCGACATGCCATCGACATATTCCATAACCAGGTAGGCATAGGCTGTGTCGTGCGTAAAGTCGATGACCTGCACGATATTGGGATGTTGAAGCATGGCGGCGGTGTGCGCCTCGCGCAGGACATCCATGATGTCGCTGGCGGGCATGCCGGCACCGTTGATAAGGGGGATGCGCTTAATGGCGACGCGGCGGCGCAGGTGCGTGTCGCGGCAGATCTCGATGGAGCCAAAACCGCCGGTCGTAAGTGTCTCGAGCGGCTGGTACCGCTTGAGCAGCTCGCGAGAGCTGGTGCCCTCCAAAGGAACGTCCGGCGAGAACCGGGCGGTATGTTGCGAGAAAAGCGGCATGGCCAACCCTCGTGCGTTTAAAGTTCGTTTGCGAGCGGCGGGCGCGGGGCCGAGCCATTCGCGGTGGCATAGATGCTGCTAGTGTAGCACGCTCGGGCGGATGGCGAGGATAACGGGATGCGAGGCTGCCTGTCTGTCTTGGCCTTAGCGCTTATTCTTGTTCTTCTTCTGCTTGCGCTGCTTGCCCTTGGTCTCCTGGGGCTTGTCGCCCTGCTTGGCCTCGGCGGCGGCCTTTTCAGCCTTCATCTTCTTGCGCTTGGTCTCGATGCGGAGTTTTTTGTTGATGCGCGCCTTAAGGAAGGTGCCAAACTGCTCGGCATCGCCGCGAATAAAGGTTTCCTTAGGGATCGTCACGCCCTGGTCGGCGAACATGGCCACAAAGATGCGCTCTCCGTCGAGCACGTGGTCGAGCTTCTCAAACGGGAAAAACTGCGACTTGCCGCTCTTGCCCCAAACCATCAGGCCGTCCTCGTTGGCGGCGACGCGGCGATAGCGGCCACCCATGGACTCGTCGGCCTCGACGGAATCGATAAAGTCGCGGGCGAGGGTGTGGTGCAGGTTTTTGCTCCACCAGGCCAAAAAGGCGCCGAACACGATCAACACGACGCCAAACTTGATCCAGTTGCCGCCGGCCACCAGCATGCCGATGCCGATGAGCGCGGCAATTGCCGCGGCGACATACAGCGAGCCGCGACGCCTGGGCGAGGCGACCAGGCGGGCGAAGTCGGTGACCAGGTCGTTTTCGTACTGGTACTCGTTGAGGTACAGGATGCCGTCATCGGCTGCGGCCTGCTCCTCGAGCGCGACCTCGACCTGGTCGGCTGCTTCGGAGGGAACGAGGTTGCTCTCTGCGTCTGCCATGCTCTTTGGACTCCTATCGCGGCGGGCTCGCCGTACGGGTTATTATGAATGCAGTATGCCGTGCGACCGCATGGCCGTCGCGGCAACAAGACTCAGTATACCCGGGGGAGCACCCATGGAATCGTTGTACCGAAAGTATCGCCCGCTCACCTTCGAATCCGTGGTGGGCCAGCAGCATATCGTCTCGACGCTCGAGCACGCCATCACCGAGGGACGCCTGTCCCACGCGTACCTGTTCTGCGGACCGCGCGGCACGGGCAAGACCACCATGGCGCGCATTCTGGCCAAGGCGCTGCTGTGCCGTAATGCCGAGGCAGCGCGCGCCGAGGGTGCAAGCGGCTGCATGCCCGACGGTACTTGCGAGGAGTGCGAGCTCATTGCCGAGGGCAACCACCCGGATGTCTACGAGCTCGATGCCGCCTCCCGCACGGGCGTGGACAATGTGCGCGAGGAAATCATCAACTCCGTCAACTTTGCCCCGGTGCGCGGCAAGTACAAGATTTATATCATCGACGAGGTCCACATGCTCACAACGGCGGCGTTTAACGCGCTGCTCAAGACGCTCGAGGAGCCGCCGGCACACGTGATCTTTGTGTTGTGCACCACCGACCCGCAAAAGATTCTGGAGACCATTCTCTCACGCTGCCAGCGCTTCGATTTCCACCGCATCGGCAACGAGGATATCGAGCATCGCCTGTCTTACGTGTGCGAGCAGGAGGGCTTCGATTACGACGACGAGGCACTCGCCATTGTGGCGCGCCATGCCAAGGGCGGTATGCGCGACGCGCTTTCCACGCTGGAGCAGCTGAGCGTCTTTGGCAACGGTTCTGTGCATGCGGACGACGCCCGCTCGCTTTTGGGCGAGGTTTCGGACCAGATCCTGGGCGAGTTTTCCCGCGCCATTGCCGATCGCGATGTTGCCGAGCTCTATGGACTGATCCGTGCGCAGGTCGAGGAGGGCAATGACCTGCTGGAGCTGACGCGCGACCTGGTGGCGCATGTGCGCGACGTGTACGTTGCCTGCGTTGCCGGTGCCCGTGCCGAGCTGTTTGAGGGCGGCTCCGAGCAGGCCGAGGCGCTTGCTGCCGAGGCCGCTGCCTTTGGCGAGCATCCTGCCGACCGCCTGGCCCGCGTGCTGACGGTGCTCGACGATGCCGCACTGGAGATGAGGGGCGCGAGCGACGTGCGCCTGGTGCTCGAGATTGCCTGCACGCGTCTGGCGCGTCCCGAGGCCGATTTAACGATTGAGGCATTGGCCGAGCGCGTGGCACGCCTGGAGGCCATGATTGCCAACGGCGCCGTGCCGGCGAGCGTGGCTGCTGCTCAGGCCGCCGCGCCTGCAGCATCCGTACCCGCTGCTGCCCAACAGCCGACGCTCATTTCGGGCGCTCGTGCTGCCGCTCCGGCGGCATCCGCTGCCCCCGCTGCTACGTCCGCGCGCCAGGGCGGTATGCCTTGGGACCGCGGCGCCGCTGTTCCGGCTGCCCAGCCTGCGACCAAGTCCGCGGCTCCTGCGCCGGCGCCCAGACCTGTAACGCCTGCACCTCAGCCCGTTGCGGCTCCGGCTTCCGCGCCTGCTGCATCGACCGTGTCGGTGTCCAAGCCCAACAACGCCGCCCAGGTTGCCACCGCCGGTGCTGCCGAGACCCCCGCGGTTGAGGACGCCGGCGAGCTCCAGCGCAAATGGGCCGAGGTCGTCGAGCGCGTCAAGGCTCGTCAGGCCTCCTACGCAGGGCTTTTGCTCAACGCCCGCGCCACGGCCGACGACGGCTCCAAGCTCACGGTCTCGTTCCCCGCGGGTTCGACTTTTGCCATCAAGATGCTCGGTCGCGCCGATACGCAGTCGGTGGTCCTGCCGACGGTCTGCGCGGTCTTCGGTCGTCGTACCGTCGACTATGTCCTGGATGGGGGTGGCACGCCGGCTCCTCAACATGAGGAGCATTCTCCATCTGCACGGGCTGCGGTATCTGCGGACCCGCAACCCGTGTCCTCGGTGCCCCCTGCATCCTCGAGCGCCAGCGCGACGCAGCCAAAAGCGGCGCCGGTAGCGGCACCGACCCCGTCGGCGCCTGAACCCGCTGCGCCCAAACCGGCTGCTCCGATCCCCGCGCCCAAGTCCGCTGCCGCGCCTGCGCCCAAGTCATCCGACCTGGCCAAGGCCCCTTGGCTGCGCTCCGACAACCCTGCCGGTGCTCCTGCCACGGGCAAGCTCCCGACCGAGCCCGCGCCCCGAGCGCCCGAGCGCGCGTCCGTCCCCATGGCTCAGCCGCCTGCGCAGGCTGCGCCATGGGAATCCGAGCAGGTGCCCTACGACGATGCTATGGTCGGTGGTTTTGCTGCCGATGCCGGCGGGGACAATCTGCCCCCGTTCGACGTGCCGGGTGCGGCGTCCGCGACCAAGGCCGCTGCTGTGGCACCCGCAGCCTCTGCAAACGACGACGTCCCCGCCGCTCCCTGGGAATCCAATCCCGGTGCTGGCAGCCCCTTCGGCCATCAGGGCGCAGCCCCGAGCATCCCGCAGACCGAGGACGAGGCCAAGGCCCTCATCCGCAGCGTCTTCGGTCAGTCCACCATCTTCAAGCCGGTGGAGTAACCGTGCGGGCGGGTATGCTGCTCAAGAAGAGATCTCTTTGCCCGGGCGCATCTGTATTTCGGACATGTGCAACGTGGTGCCGCGTATGTCGCATTTGAGCAGACAGGTGCGTGACGGTCGGCCTAGGATGCTGAGGTCGATACGATACGTCGCATGGCTGTCCGTGTACTCGACTTGCTCGGCGTTAATGGTTGCTCCGATTGCCAAATAAACGCCTAGCTCGGCATCGACAATCTTGAAGTCCTTTATCTTGACCTTGAACTCTTGATAGAGGGACGGGCTGTTGTAGTAGACGGTTCGGGTTCCGTCGGTGCACTCATCGGTCGTCTCCCATTTGACGACGGGCTGGTCCGAGCTGGCTATCAGCAGTTCTGCTCCAAAAGCTATGGCATGGGTGATGACAACCAGCAATGCCCAGCCGACAAAGAGATAGAGAACCACATATGCAACGGGGTGTTTTGAGCGGATGTTTTGGAGCGCGTTGGGGGCATTCATGGGGCACCTCCAAATTACTATCTATGGCAATCAAATTATACCTCGCCGTCATGAGCGCCGCCTCGAGTAGTGGCTCGGCATTTAGCCATTTAGTGGTACGCATTAAATGTCGGATTCCGGCTCTACAAGATTTAGCTTTAAATATTATGCAGATGCGAATTATTCAACTTTGCATAATCTATGGGTGCGGCTTGCGCTCCAGGACATGTATATCGACTGAGGTAACACGTCCGCCCCGCTCGCTGGCCTCGCGCCGTGGTACGATTTTTGAGTTTGAAAGTCCCGCCGTGCTCCGGCTGCCCTTGCAGCTCGGCGTGCGGCCGCACGTAAAGGAGCCATCATGGCCGGTATGAACATGCAGCAGATGATGAAGCAGGCTCGCAAGATGCAGGAGCAGCTTGCCGCCGCGCAGGAGAACCTCAAGTCCCAGACCGTCGACGCCTCTGCCGGCGGCGGCATGGTCAAGGTGACCGTTAACGGCGAGATGGAGCTCGTCAACCTCACCATCGATCCCGATGCGCTCGATCCCGAGGACGTCGATATGCTGCAGGATATGATCATGGCTGCCGTCAACGAGGCCGTCCGCGGCGTCAACGAGCTCGCCAACAAGCAGATGGGCGCCATCACCGGCGGCCTCAACATCCCGGGCATGCCGTTCTAAGACACGCATATATATGAGTGCCAACCACAGTCTGCAAAAACTGCTCGATGAGCTGGGCCGTCTGCCGGGCATTGGTCCCAAGTCGGCCCAGCGCATCGCCTATTACCTGTTGGAGGCCGACGCCGAGGAGGCGCGCCGCCTGGCCGAGGCCATCCTGGAGGTCAAGCAGGAGGTCCACTTTTGCAGCCGCTGCTTTAACTACGCCACGGCCGACGAGTGCTCCATCTGCCAGGACCCGATGCGCGATACCACTCGCATTTGCGTGGTGGGCGAGCCGCGCGATGTCCAGGCGATCGAGCGCACGGGCAGCTACCACGGCCTCTACCACGTATTGGGCGGCGTGATCAGTCCCATGGACAAGATTGGCCCCGAGCAGCTGCACATTCGAGAGCTGCTGGCACGCTTGGGCCACGAGGACATCCGCGAGGTCATCATCGCCACCAACCCCAATATTGAGGGCGAGACCACGGCGAGCTATCTGGCCCGTACCATCAAGCCGTTGGGCGTCGAGGTGTCGCGTCTGGCAAGCGGCCTTCCCGTGGGCGGCGACTTGGAGTATGCCGACGAGCTTACGCTTGGCCGCGCCATCGAGGCCCGCCGCGCGATTTAGGTGGCGAGCCTGCTCCTGCCGTATGTTTTCCTCGCGACGCACGGGGTAGTCATAATTTCCCCGTGCGACTGTGAGTTTGTTGTGCAACAAAGATGCTTCGTATCCGCTTATCGCATGGACGCTTCCGCTCGCATCCTTAATTTGTCCATTCGTTGCGCAACCTTTTTGGTTCGCTGATACACTCAAATATGGATTCGAATGAATGCGCCGCTCCCGAGCGGCGTGTTTTTGTTGGAGGAGAACGCATGCGGCCCGGTGGCACTCAGACAAAGCGCGGCGCCGCGGTGCGCATACGACGCCGACTGGGCTTGGCGCCGCGGGCGTACGCACTGCTATCGTGCTCGCTGGTGCTGGTCATAGCTGGCGTTTCTGCCTATGGCATGACCGTGCCGTCCATGATGCAGGCGCATGCCGCACGCGAACCGCGCGTGGGGCATGAGGTCAAAAGCGATCTGGGCACCACGACTGGATATGCTTGGGCAAGTGTGGTCGGGCATATTGTGTTTGGCACCGACGATGCGGACGGCGCCGAGGCCCCGGACAACGAAGTCACGCTTGCCAATGGCAAAACCATCGTGCTCACCAACACCAAGATCATCGATCGATTGTCCAACAATAGCGTGGCGGCAACGGTGAATAAGGTCGAGCAGCAAAAGGAGCAGGACGCCCAGCAGTCCGGAAAGCCCGGTAGCTCGGATACTTCTGGCTCCGGCTCGGATTCATCGAGTTCGGGCGGCGGCTCTGGGTCGGGTTCCTCTACCGGAGGGCCTGGAAACGGCGGCTCGACGGGCGGCAACACTGACAACGATGCAAACTCCGGCGGCCTTTCCGCTGCTGAGGAAGAGAGCATTCACAGTTGGCTTGTGACCAAGTACAACATGCTCGACGGCTATGTTTCTCGTGCCAATGACGTGGTCTCGACCTATAACTCTACGGGAGATCCCAGGCCGTGCGACAGCCTGGTCGGGGAGATGTTTGTCATTCGAGCCGAGTTCGGTCGTCAGACATTCTCGCCCCGGTCAAAGTGGTATCAGCAGTATGCCAATCTGTGGGGCTGTTACACCAACCTATGTCAATGGGTCGGCCATTACGGCGATGATGACGTCGCGCTCGGTAACTTCAACAATAACGTGGCGGCGCTTGCCCTATGATGACCGATCTTGCATCCACCACACCACAATCGCTCGGTCGCGATCCGATGGTCGGCCTGCGCCTGGCGCGTGTCGACGGGTTTGAGCCGGCCATTGCGCTCGGTCAGGACGAACTGCCTGCCTATCTGCGTCGTTTTACGATGTTGTTTGCCGACGATGCCACCATGCGCCGTGGCGGTATCGGCCGCGTGACGCGTGCCGTCAACGCCCAAGGCGAGGCCGTGGCGCTCAAGCAGCTCATCTTGCCGGCGCGCGATGAGTTCGACGACGATGCCGCTCACGAGGCGCTGGTCGCCAAGTTCAAGGCGGCGTTTCGCGAGGAATACGAATGCCATCGCGCCCTTTCGGGCCTTAAGGGCTTTCCCCGCCTCTATGGCTGGGGCGAGGTCGACGGTGTGCCTGCAATTGTCATGGAATGGGTCGAGGGCGAGACGCTTGCCCGCTTGCGTTCGCGACTCGCCGTGGACGATGCCGGACGCCTGTCGCCGCTTGTGGCGGCGCGTCTGGGTCGCGACCTGTTCGATCTGCTCTGCCGTATGAGCCTGGTGGGCGAGGGCTTTGTCCATCGCGATATCTCGCCCGCTAATATTATGGTGCGTACGGCGCGCCTGCCGCTTGACCGGCAGCTTGCCGAGGGCACCTTTGACCTGTGCCTGATCGACTTTGGCTCGTCGCTGGCGCTCGAGCCTGCGTCGGCCGTGGCCGGTACCGGCGGCAAGGCGTCGTTTACGGAGCGTTATGCCACGCTGCGTCGCGCGACGGTTGCCTATGCCCCGCCCGAGATGCTCACCGACGATATTCCCGACCTGCGCGCTTTGCGTATGTCGCCGGCGATCGACGTCTATGCCGCGGCAAGCACGGTTTACGAGCTCATTGCCGGCGTCGCGCCATACGAAGCCGCGCCGGGCACTTCGGGCACCTCGTGTTCGCGCAAAAAGACGCGCGACATCGCCAGCCCCTATCGTCTCAAGATGGACACGCGCCCCGACTATCCCATTGGTGTCCATGCGCCCGGTTGTGATTTGACTCAGCTGCTTTGTCGTGAGCCCGATGTGGCGCTCGCCGCGGCCGAGCAGGCCCAGCAGCTGGGGCTTGAGCCGGATTCCGAAGAGCTACGCGATGCACTGGCGTTTGTCGATGCCCAGCTGTTCGACGTGGTGATGGCCTGTCTGTCCAGCCATCAAAAAGATCGTCCCGAGCCGGCGGCGGTCGAGGCGGCGCTCTCGGCGTTTTGTGACCACTATACGCAAAATGTCGGTCGTTCGCTCCGCGGCGAGCCGCTCACGCCGTGCCCCATGGATGCGTCCGGCCGCGCGGTTCGTCGCGCGCTGATGGTCGGCGCGACGGTCGTCTGTGGCGTGGTTTGGGCTGTGGTCGTGGTTTCGGCCACGCTGCTGGCGTCGGGCGCTCGCGTGACGGCGACTTTGGGATCGCTCGTGTGGTCTGGGTCGCTACCGGGTATTATTGCCGCACTGGCGTTGGCGCTGCCAGGCATAGCCGGCGTTGCCGCGGGGGCACTTGCACGTGATCGGCGCTCGGGCTTCCTGCAGGGTGTGCTTGCGCTTTCTGCCTGCGAGGTTCCGGTGTTGGTTGTGGCTGCATGTAGCGTATTTTCCCAACGCGCCGTGATGGGCGGCCTTGTTGCCGCTCTGGTTGCAACCTATACGCTTACGTGGTTTTTGCTTGCGATGGGCTTTGCCTTTGAACTTCCCGTTTCGGCACCGCGACGCACAAAAGCCCAGATGGCGACTCCGCTTGCCGGTGGAGCCGCAGCTGCCCGTACTTTTGGCGGACCTGTCGAAGTATCGTCCGATTCTATTTCTACGACCAAGGAGGCCTAGGTCATGGCATCTCAAGTTGAGCTCACCCCATGCGGGGCCATGTTTGACATCTTTAAGCGCGCGGCGCATCTGAGCCATATCGAGCTGTGCGGCTTGGTGCTTTCGTCCCGTCCGCTCGCCGACGGCCGCAGCCCGCAGAGCCGAGCCGCCGATCGCTCTTGGGTTTCCCGCTTTATCGTTCGCGCGCCGGTCGGCACGCTTCAGCAGCGCTACTTTGCCGAATACGGTACCTCGGCTGCGCGTATTATGTCGCAACTGGCCCTGCGCCAGCGCAATCCCATGGACTCCACGGCTGTGATCAATATGGTGTGCGGTCCTGCAGGTGAACCGATGGTACACGCGCTCGAAGAATGCCACCAGGACACGAATCTCTATCGCAACGCGCTCGATCGCCTGTCCCAGGCGGCGGAACTCATGCCCGCCGAGCGCGCCGAGGCCGTGCTGGTGCTGTTTGTCGCCGTCGGTTGTTCGGCGGATGTGCGGTCCTCGGTGAACTATGCCATCGACTACGCACACGCGACCTGTGGCGGAGGCACATCCACGCCGCGTTCGCTTGGCATGTCGCTGACTGCGGGCGAACGCGAACCCGCCCCGGCGCACCCCTTGGGCTTGCTGCGCGTGCAAAACAGTTTTGTCGTGAGCGCCCCGCGCTGGATTCAGCCGAGTGAGCAGGGTGTTGAGATTGGCGCGCTGGCCACTGGTGAGGGCGATATTACCGACGTCGGCGACGATGTCTCGGCCCGCCATGCCCATATCTGGTGCGATGCTCAAAATATCTGGCACGTCGAGGACTTGTCGTCCACCAACGGAACCGTGGTGGTAAACGGGGCCACGCGCGTCTGCATTCAGGTCGAGCCCGGCCGTTCCGCCCAGCTCAATCCCGGCGACGAGCTCAAGCTCGGCGAATCCACTACCTACGCCATCCTCTTCGGTGCTCTCTAGCCGGCAGATAGGGACGTTCCTTTTCTGCCGGCTGGGGACATTCCTTGGCGCTCCAGAGCCGGTCGCCCGGGGATGGAGGGGCCATTTTGGCCCTTGGCGGTCACCCGAGGTAAACCTTTACCGCCCGCCTATATTTGCCGAAATTACACTTGACGGCGGGGTACAATAAACCCGCATGCGGATTTCCGTTGCGGGCGCTTCCCATCGCCGGGGCGTGCCCGGGAGCATCCGGCATGCGGCCTTTGCGGCGCTCGGTCATGTGCAAGACGGGCGGTCGGGTCTGTGGGGCGCATCAGCTGTCCCTCGCCTCGGCATGTCTTCTCTCCACGCCACGTACCTGCTGCTGAGCCTGCCTGCCAGATGATTGGAAGCAACAGCGTAAATCCCATCACGCCAACATCCCGGCGATCGCCGGGGCCTGTATACCTATATGAGAGGAGAGGGGTATATGGCGCGTAAGTTTAAGTCTATGGACGGCAACGAGGCGGCCGCATATGTTTCGTATGCGTACACCGAGGTAGCGGGAATCTATCCCATTACGCCGTCCAGCCCGATGGCCGACCATGTCGACCAGTGGGCGGCCCAGGGTCGCAAGAACATCTTCGGCACCCCGGTCAAGGTCGTCGAGATGGAGTCCGAGGCAGGTGCAGCCGGTACCGTTCACGGTTCGCTGGGCGCCGGTGCTCTGACCACCACCTACACGGCTTCTCAGGGTCTGCTCCTGATGATCCCGAACATGTATAAGATCGCGGGCGAGCAGCTCCCGGGCGTCTTCCACGTCTCCGCGCGTTGCGTCGCTTCCCACGCCCTGAACATTTTTGGCGATCACTCCGACGTCATGGCCTGTCGTCAGACCGGCTTCGCCATGCTCGCCGAGGGCAACGTCCAGGAGGTCATGGACCTCTCGCCGGTGGCTCACCTTGCCGCCATCGAGGGTAAGACCCCGTTCCTTAACTTCTTCGACGGCTTCCGCACCAGCCACGAGATCCAGAAGGTCGCCATGTGGGACTACAAGGATCTGGCCGAGATGTGCGACATGGACGCCGTCCAGGCTTTCCGCGACCACGCGCTCAACCCTGAGCACCCGCACACCCGCGGCAGCCACGAGAACGGCGATATCTTCTTCCAGAACCGTGAGGCCTGCAACAAGGTCTACGACGAGCTTCCCGCCGTCGTCGAGGGCTACATGAAGAAGATCAACGAGAAGCTCGGCACCGATTACGGCCTGTTCAACTACTACGGCGCTCCCGATGCCGACCGCGTCGTCGTGTGCATGGGCTCCTTCTGCGACGTGCTCGAGGAAGTCATCGACTACCTCAACGCTCACGGCGAGAAGGTCGGCCTGGTCAAGGTTCGTCTGTTCCGTCCGTTCTCCATCAAGCACTTCGTCGACGTTCTCCCCGAGACCGTCCAGAAGATCGCCGTCATGGACCGTACCAAGGAGCCGGGTTCCATCGGCGAGCCGCTCTACCAGGACGTCGTCTCCGCTCTCTACGAGGCCGGCAAGACGGGCATCAAGGTCGTCGGCGGCCGTTATGGCCTGGGCAGCAAGGACACGCCTCCCGCGTCCGCGTTCGCTGTCTTCGAGGAGCTCAAGAAGGACGAGCCCAAGCGCGAGTTCACCATCGGCATTGTCGATGACGTGACCAACCTGAGCCTGCCCGAGGCCGAGGATGCGCCCAACACCGCGGCCCCCGGCACCATCGAGTGCAAGTTCTGGGGTCTGGGTGGCGACGGTACCGTCGGCGCCAACAAGAACTCGATCAAGATCATCGGCGACCACACCGACAAGTACGTCCAGGCCTACTTCCAGTACGACTCCAAGAAGACCGGCGGCGTCACCGTCTCGCACCTGCGCTTTGGTGATTCTCCGATCCGTTCGCCGTACTACGTGACCAAGGCCGATTTTGTCGCCTGCCACAACCCCAGCTACATCGTTAAGGGCTTCAAGATGGTTCGCGACGTCAAGCCGGGCGGCACCTTCCTGGTCAACTGCCAGTGGAGCGACGAGGAGTTCGCCGAGCACATGCCCGCCGTGGCCAAGCGCTACATCGCGAACAACAACGTCAACGTCTACCTGATCGACGCTATCGACCTGGCGGCCAAGGTCGGCATGGGCAAGCGCACCAACACGGTGCTCCAGTCTGCCTTCTTCGCGCTGGCCAAGGTCCTGCCCGCCGAGGACGCCCTGCAGTACATGAAGGACGCGGCTACCAAGTCCTACATGAAGAAGGGCCAGGCTATCGTCGACGCCAACCACAAGGCCATCGATGCCGGCGCTACCGCTTTCCGTAAGTTCGAGGTTCCGGCCGACTGGGCTACCGCCGAGGACGCCGCTCCCGTCGAGCTCTCCGAGGAGACCAAGTCCGCCATCGCCCAGCAGGTCAAGAACCTGCTCGAGCCCATCGATCGCATGGATGGCGACAGCCTGCCCGTTTCTGCCTTCGTCGGTTGCGCCGACGGCCAGTTTGAGCTGGGCGCCTCCGCATACGAGAAGCGCGGCGTCGCCGTGGTCGTTCCTCACTGGGACGAGACCAAGTGCATCCAGTGCAACCAGTGCGCCTATGTGTGCCCGCATGCCACCATCCGTCCGTTCGCGATGACCGAGGACGAGGCTGCCGCCGCGCCCGAGGCTACCCGCACGCTCGACGCCATGGGCCCCAAGGCCAAGGGCATGAAGTTCACCATGGCCGTGTCCCCGCTCGACTGCATGGGCTGCACCAACTGCGTCAAGGTTTGCCCCAAGGGCGCCCTCGAGATGGTTCCCACCGAGCAGGAGATGGACCAGCAGCCCGTTTGGGACTACATGGTCGAGAACGTCTCCGAGAAGAAGGAGCTCATCGCGGCCAACGTCAAGGGCAGCCAGTTTAAGCAGCCCTACCTGGAGTTCTCCGGCTCCTGCGCCGGCTGCGCCGAGACCGCCTATGCACGTCTGGTGACCCAGGTCGCCGGCGACCGCATGTTCATTTCCAACGCCACCGGCTGCTCCTCCATTTGGGGCAACCCCGCTGCCACCGCTCCTTACTGCAAGGACAAGGACGGTCACGGCCCGGCGTGGAACAACTCCCTGTTCGAGGACAATGCCGAGCACGGTCTGGGCATGGCCGTTGGCTATGAGGCCGTTCAGCACAAGCTGATCGCCGCTACCCAGGACATCATCGCTGCCGATGGTCCGTCCGATGAGCTCAAGGCTGCCGGCCAGGCTTGGATCGACTCCGTCAACGACGCCGAGGCTTCCAAGACCGCTGCCGCTGCCTACGTTGCCGAGCTCGAGAAGTGCGGCTGCGACGCTTCCAAGGCGATCCTCGCCGACAAGGCTTACCTCACCAAGAAGTCCTTCTGGATCTTCGGCGGCGACGGTTGGGCCTACGACATCGGCTTCGGTGGCCTGGACCACGTCCTGGCTTCCGGCCACAACGTCAACGTCTTCGTCTTCGACACCGAGGTCTACTCCAACACCGGTGGTCAGGCCTCCAAGGCCTCGAACCTGGGCCAGGTCGCTCAGTTCGCCGCTGCCGGTAAGGTGACCAAGAAGAAGTCCCTGGCCGAGATCGCCATGAGCTACGGCTACGTCTACGTGGCGCAGGTCGCCATGGGCGCCAACCCGGCTCAGACCCTCAAGGCCATCCACGAGGCCGAGGCCTACGACGGCCCGTCCCTCATCATCGGCTATAGCCCCTGCGAGATGCACTCCATCAAGAAGGGTGGCATGCAGAACTGCCAGGCCGAGATGAAGAAGGCTGTCGAGTGCGGTTACTGGAACCTCTTCCGCTTCAACCCCGAGGCTGCTGCCGGCAAGAAGTTCTCGCTCGATTCCAAGGAGCCTGCGGGCGGTTATCAGGAGTTCCTGATGAACGAGGCCCGTTACGCTTCGCTGACGCGTTCCTTCCCCGAGCGCGCCGAGGAGCTCTTCAAGGAGAACGAGCAGGCCGCTATGGACCGCTACGCTCACCTGCTGAAGCTCAAGACGGTGTACAACGAGGCCTAGGTCTCCCACCGCAGGATCTGAGGGCTGACCTTCGCGGACGTCCTCGGACATGAAAGAACCCCCGCTGCGCACTACGTGCGGCGGGGGTTCTTTCGTCCTGCGGAGTGCCCGCGAAGGTTAGCCCTCAGATCCTGCTACGACTACGTCCTCGGATTGTGTGGGCGGATGAAGGACGTAGTTGGCGGGTATTCCATCCCTTTCGCTGTTTCGCGGCTTTGCCGCGAAACCTCGCGCCACTTTGGGGATGGATGGGGGACTTGGCTGTTGCCGCCTTTTCGGAGCTCTTCTTTATTCCTTATGCTGGATGAAAAGCCCCTTGTTTTTGCAGGGGTGCATACTCGACTTATATGTGCATAGAATCTCGTATAGTGCGAGTAAGATATTGCGCTGTCCGTTTTGTGTTTAGCAGAGATGTAGTTTGCATAATCCGACATAATCCTTGCTTCATTTAAATAAAGTCGCACGTAAATTACGTAGATATGTCTGAGCTGGAGTTCTGTACGCTGAGCGGATAAAAACGACCGTTCACCGTTCCGCTATTTTCAAAATGAATAAAATGAGCGATAAAGAGAATATAAACCTTAATAAACTCGCGTATCGCACGGACGCGGGTTATTAATGGGTTGTAGGCCTTTTACAGAAAGGATTCCAGCAATGTCTAAGCCTCTTGGTAAGCCCGATCGTATTGTCGTCGCCCTTGGCGGCAACGCCCTCGGCAACAACCCCGTCGAGCAGATCGAGGCCGTGAGCAACACCGCCCATGCCCTCCTCGGCCTCATCGAGCAGGGCAACGAGATCATCATCACCCACGGCAACGGCCCGCAGGTCGGCATGATCCAGAACGCCTTCGCCGCTGCCCACGATGCCATCGGTACCCCCGAGATGCCGCTGCCCGAGTGCGGCGCCATGTCCCAGGGCTACATTGGTTATCACCTGCAGCAGGGCATCGGCCGCGAGATG
The DNA here is from genome assembly GCA_958432255.1 of uncultured Collinsella sp. GTDB lineage: Bacteria > Actinomycetota > Coriobacteriia > Coriobacteriales > Coriobacteriaceae > Collinsella. The sequence continues at coordinate 14,101 of CAUATU010000009.1, read as the reverse complement.
CACAAGCGCTATAAGCGTTGGCACGCCGCCACCGTCGTCACCCAGATCGAGTGCGATCCCGACGATCCCGCGTTCAAGAACCCGACCAAGCCGATCGGTCCCTTCTATACCGAGGAGCAGGCCAAGGAGTTCATGGCCGAGGATCCCTCCAAGGTCTTCGTCGAGGATTCCGGCCGCGGCTGGCGTCGCGTCGTCGCTTCCCCCGATCCCAAGAAGATCGTCGAGGCCGACTCCATCCTCAACCTGCTCGACAACGAGTTCATCGTCATCGCCTGCGGTGGCGGCGGCATCCCCGTCGTCCGCGACTACGAGAACAAGGGCTGCTACAAGGGCGTTCCCGCCGTCATCGACAAGGACCTGGGCGGCGAGCTGTTGGCCGAGGACTGCGACGCTGACGTTCTGTTCCTGCTGACCGCCGTTGAGCATGTCGCCATCAACTTCGGCAAGCCCAACCAGGAGGAGCTCGAGGACCTCACCGCCGACGAGGCCGAGCGCCTGGCCGACGAGGGCCAGTTCGGCAAGGGTTCCATGGAGCCCAAGGTTCGCGCTGCTATCAAGTTCGCGCGTTCCCGCAAGGGTCGTACCTGCATCATCGGCGCTCTGGACAAGGCCGCCGAGACCATGGCCGGCCTCTCCGGTACCCGCATCCACGAGTAGTCTCTACTCTGCTGCCTCTCTTGTGGGCGCCAGGCAAAGCGCCCACAAACTAGCCTCTCTTCATGAGCCCCGCAGTCCGCTCCGACTGCGGGGCTTTTGCTATTCACCTAGTCATTGGGGACGTTCTTAAATGACTAGTCAAACAAGAGCGCCCCCAATGACCACTCATTTAAGTCTGTCCCCAATGACTAGTAGTAGGCCCACATGGCTTCGACTTCGTTGAGGACCTCTACGACGCCCCAGCGGCGGGCGCTGCGGTTGGCCGAGTTGGGGTCGTAGACGCCAATCTGGTTGGCGTTGTCGATGCCGTAGAGCACGATGTAGTGGCCTACGTTGGTAAACGTACCGGGGCGCACTGCGGCGATGACGGGCGCACCCGAGCGAAGTGCTTGGGTAATCGATTCGCGATCGTTATAGAGCTGTGTTCCGTTGAGCCCTAGCTGCCACGCACCGCCTGTCATAAACGACCACTCGGTGGCACCAGTGGGGGCGTAGTTGCCGGCTTCGGCCAGTGCGCATACATCGACCGGCGTCTTATCGGTGTGGCCGGTCTTAAAGATATAGACCATGGTGAGGCAAGTGGGACCGCAAGCGTTTTCTCGAATAGTGCCACCGGCATAGGGCAGCTCCGACCATGCGGGGTCAATTTGGTAGATGTGGGGCATGGCGCCGGCCTGCCATTGCGAGCGTGGGGTCGAGAACGCAAAGGAGTAACCGGGCGCGACGGGAGCTTTAAGCAGCTTGTCCTCGGCAGTGGGCTCAAGACCGGCTGATCCGTGGGAGATACAGGATCCCAAAAACACAAAGACGAGGCAGGCGGCAATGGAGCAAAGCGCAAGGCGTAGGCGGCGGGCCGGAAGCGCGTGGCTTGTGGTGTGCGACGCGGGGTGAGGGGCGGAATTGCCGCGATCGCGTTGAGGTCGCGAAAAGGAGCGCTTGACGTAGTAGTCGGTCTTACGGCGATCGTAGCGGCGTGGCTGCGATGTGCCGGTCTGGCGTTGGCGTGTGCTCGTACTTACACGGTCTGACTGCTGCACGGTACGGCTTTGCTGCCGCGAAGAAGCCCCGAGCTGCTCTTGGGGGCGCTGCGGGTTGTCGTTGTCGGAGGTGATTTTGGGCGTTGACGTGGTGCGGCCGGCAAGGCGCACGCTTTGTGGCCGTTGGTCGCCGTCATTGTATCCGTATGCCATTCGAATCACCTTGCCTCATGTGTAACTTGTCTATCCTACATAAAAAGATGCACGACACATGGGTATGTGCGCCAAAAGCCTGACAAATGGTATGAACGTTGCCGCGCCGCGCGCCAAGCGTCACGGCAACAGGTATTCAAAAGCAGACAAGATGAAAGCGTCCAAGACGAATGACGTCTCCCGCCGTTCGTCCCAAAAACGGTGCCGCTCGTTTTGCAATTCTGCCTTCGGTCGAGCTGCGAGCGGCGCTGCTGCGCCAAGGCCGTATCTTAAAGCCATGGAATAAAAGCGCGCGGCAAAACGGACCGCGCAAGGGGTGACGCCAAAGGCGTCAAACAGGAAAGGAGGGGAACAATGGCGGACAAGAACGCAGAAGTTGCAGTCGAGGATAACGGCGGCATGAAGAAAACGCTTTCGCTCTGGAACTTCTTCACCATCGGCTTCGGTGCCATCATCGGTACCGGTTGGGTTCTGCAGGTCGGCGACTGGATGGTCGTGGGCGGCGGTCCCGTTCCCGCTATGATCGCATTCCTCTTGGGTGCAATCTTCCTCGTGCCCGTCGGAGCTGTTTTCGGTGAGCTCACGGCTGCTATCCCCATCTCGGGCGGCATTGTCGAGTATGTCGATCGTAGCTTTGGCCGTACGCTGAGCTACATCACCGGATGGCTTTTGGCCCTGGGCAACGGCATCCTGTGCCCGTGGGAGGCCATCGCCATTTCGACCCTCGTGTCTGAAATGTTCGGCAGCCTGCCCGGCCTTGAGTGGCTGCGCGCCGTCAAGCTCTACACCATCCTGGGGGCCGACGTTTACCTGTTCCCGACGCTGATCGCGCTCGGCTTTGCAGTCTACGTCATCTTCCTCAATTTCCGCGGTGCCAGCTCGGCTGCCAAGCTCCAGGCCTTCCTGACCAAGGCCCTGCTCTGCGGCATGCTGCTCGCCATGGGCGTCTCGCTGTTCACCGGCTCGCCGGACAATGCCATGCCCGTGTTCTCCCAGGTCACCGGCGCTGGCGGCGGCAAGGCCGCTACCGAGAGCACCAGCCTGTTTGCCGGCATCGTGTCGGTCCTGGTTCTGACCCCGTTCTTCTACGCTGGCTTCGACACCATTCCTCAGCAGGCTGAGGAAGCAGCCGAGGGCCTCAACTGGAACAAGTTCGGCAAGATCATCTCCCTGGCTCTGCTGGCCGCTGGCGGCTTCTACATGGTCTGCATCTACTCGTTCGGCACCATCCTCGACTGGCATGAGTTCGTTAAGAGCCCGGTTCCCGCGCTCGCCTGCCTCAAGGGCATCAACATGCTTCTGTACCTGGCCATGCTCGTCATCGCCACGCTTGGACCCATGGGCCCGATGAACTCCTTCTACGGCGCCACGAGCCGCATCATGCTCGCCATGGGCCGCAAGGGCCAGTTGCCCGAGCAGTTCGCCGAGGTCGACCCCAAGTCTGGCGCTCCCAAGCTCGCCTGCGTCGTTCTGGGCGTCATCACCGTCGTCGGTCCGTTCCTGGGCAAGAACATGCTCATCCCTCTGACCAACGTGTCGGCTCTCGCCTTCATCTTCTCCTGCGGCATGGTCGCCCTCGCTTGCCTGCGCATGCGCTTCACCGAGCCCGACCTACCTCGTCCCTACGAGGTGCCCGGTGGCAAGTTTGGCATCTCCCTCGCTATCGCTGCCTGCGCCATCATCATCGGCCTGCTTGTGATTCCGTTCTCTCCCGCCTCCCTCAACATGGTGGAGTGGAGCATCGTGATCGGCTGGTTGGCTATTGGCCTGGCCCTCATGGCTTTCACCAATTCCCGCAAAAAGTAACGCCGAGCCGGGGCGGATCAGGTGCGCGGGCCCCTCTCTTCCGCGCACCGAACCCGGCGCCACTTGGGTAGCTTTGTGAGGCCTTAACCCAACACGGCCTCGCCCACTATATGGATCCATAAGGAGGAACCATGTCCACTAAGTATGCAATCGTTGGCGGCAAGCTCATCGACGGTACCGGTGCCGAGCCGGTCGAGAACTCCCTCGTTCTCGTCGACGACAACGGCAAGATCGAGTACGCCGGTGCTATGCAGGACCTTCCCGAGGGCGTTGAGGTTATCGACGCCGCCGGCAAGACCGTCCTTCCCGGCCTGATCGACACCCACCTGCACTTCTCGGGCAACCTGACCGACGATGATACCGATTGGGTCATGCAGCCGCTCCTCGAGAAGCAGGCCGTCGCCGTGAAGCAGGCCTACGACTGCCTCACCCACGGCCTCACCACCGTCTGCGAGATCGGCCGCTTTGGTATCCAGATCCGTGACTGCATCGACAAGGGCGTCTTCAAGGGCCCGCGCGTTCTGGCCACCGGCCTTGGCTTCTGCCGCGTTGCCGGCCACGGCGACTCCCACCACTGCAGCCAGGAGCTCAACAAGGAATCGCACCCCTGGGGCGATCAGGTCGACGGTCCTTGGGATCTGCGCAAGGCCGTCCGTCGTCGCCTGCGCGAGAACCCCGATGCCATCAAGATCTGGGCTACCGGTGGCGGCATCTGGCGCTGGGACTCCGGCCGCGACCAGCACTACTGCTCCGAGGAGATTCAGGCCGTGGTCGAAGAGGCCAAGATGGTCGGCATCCCCGTGTGGAGCCACTGCTACAACAACCACGCCGCTGCCTACGATTCCGTTCGCTTTGGCTGCGAGCAGCTGATTCACGGCTTCGATATCGATGAGCGCACCATGGACCTCATGGCCGAGCAGGGCACCTTCTTCACCCCGACGATCGCCTTCCTGCCCACCTGGTACGCCACCTATCCGCCCGTCTACGTCCCCGAGCTGCACGACAAGTACGAGGGCACCCTGGTCGAGAAGGAGCTGCAGCGCAACTACGACTGCCTGCGCGAGGCCAAGAAGCGCGGCGTCGTCATGACGATCGGCTCCGACTCCTTCTCCTTCGTCACCCCGTACGGCACCTGCTCCATCGAGGAGATGTACGAGTTCGTCGACAAGATCGGCTTCACCCCGGTCGAGACCATCACCTGTGCCACCCTCAACGGTGCCAAGATGTGCCACATCGAGGACGAGACCGGTTCCATCGAGGCCGGCAAGTGCGCCGACCTGCTGGTCGTCAACGGTGACGTCGCCGCCGACATCCACGTGCTCAACACCGACAACATGGACGTCATCATGAAGGACGGCTGGATTGTCGAGGGCGGCACCTTCGGCGAGGCAAACAAGTACAGCGCCTAAGCTACCGTTCATCGATGGCTTGATGTAAAACACAGTATTTGATTGCATAATGCAATGGAGAGGGTCGCTTGCGGCCCTCTTTATTGCTATGGGGTGCGTCGGTAAGAAGGAGATGACGGTGGATCTCAATAGGCTGATTCTGGGCAAGAGCTACAACTCTACCAAGGTCTTTCGTACCGCTCAGCATGTGGTTCAAGCCATTTTGCTCGGTATTGTCGTTCCGCTGCTTATCCTGCTGCTCATCTGGGATCTAACCGATAATCCCAATCCCGTTCCGGCCGTTGTCGTCATTGCCGGCTTGGTCATGCTGTGCTTCTTCTTCTCGTACGTCTTTGTCGTTCCCGACGACCTCACATCGAGCGCAACCGACCGCACGCTCGCCATCGCTTCAAAAATATTCGCCTACACGTCGCGCGGCCTTACGCCCGAAGCTGCCCTGGGCGCCTCTAAGATCATCCTGTCCGAAACTATCGCCTCTGCCATCTGCTTTACCGACGGCAAGCAGGTGTTGGCAAGCTGGGGCGAGGACTCGGCAAAATGCCCCGCGGGCACCCCGGTGGTGCTGCGGACTACGCTCAACGTGATCAACAGCGGTGAGCAAAGCGTGTTCTCGCGCGATGCCTCGACCGAGACAGGTGGCTACTTTCCGCGCCTGCGCGCCGGTATTGTCGCACCGCTTACCGTGCGCGGGCATTGCGTGGGCACGCTCGAGCTGTATTATCCCCGTCTGAGCAGCATCGATATGCGCCAGACGGCGCTTGCCTCGGGCTTTGCCGACCTCATTTCCACGCAGCTTGCGAGCTTTGAGCTCGAGCGCCAGGACGAGCTTACGGCCCGCGTGGAGCTGCGCGCCTTGCAATCGCAGGTCGATCCTCATTTTCTGTTTAACACCATCAGCACCATCGTGTCGCTCGTTCGAACCGAGCCCGACAAGGCTCGATCGCTGCTGATCGACTTCTCCAATTACTATCGTCAGACGCTTTCTGATTCCGATACGCTCACCACGCTCGAGCACGAGGTGGAACAGGGCACTCGCTATATCAATCTTATGCAGGCCCGGTATGGCGACGGCCGTCTGCGCGTCTCGGTCGATATCGACTTTGAGGTGCGCGATTGCATGGTGCCGCCGTTTATCTTGCAGCCGTTGCTCGAAAACTGCATCAAACACGCGCAGCGCGAGACCGAGCCGCTTTCTATTCACGTTAGGGCTTTCGAGACCGATGACGGTTTGGAGATCATCGTCGAGGACGATGGCATCGGTATGAGCGAAGAGGTCTGCGCGCATCTGTTTGAGCAGCATCGCCTGGAGGAGCCCGAGAGCATTACCGCCGACGGCTCCATCAAACGAGGCTGCGGCTTGGCGCTCTTCAACGTGCTTCAGCGCATCCATTTCTTTTACGGAGAAGATTCTGGCATGCGCGTGAAGTCCCAGGAGGGCGTTGGCACGCAGGTCATCGTCGAGCTGAACGGCGAGCCGCATGAGCCGGCGCCGTTGACGGCGTAGCACGCGGTTGGATTGAGAGAAAAAGAGGGGAAGCACATATGTCCGAAGGCTGGAACATCTTGGTGGTTGATGACGAGCCTCCCATTAGGGCTGAGCTACGCTATCTGTTGGAAAAGGATGCGCGTGTGGGTCAGATTGCCGAGGCGGGCAATGTCACCGAAGCCGTGGAGTCGATTCTGTCGAACAAGCCCGACGTGCTGTTTTTAGACATTACCATGCCCGGTCGCTCGGGAATTGAGCTTGCCGAGACGCTGCAGAACCTAAAGACGCCGCCGGTGGTTGTGTTTGTGACAGCGTTTGCCGAATTTGCCGCCGATGCGTATAACCTCGATGCGGTCGACTATGTCGTCAAGCCGGTCGAGGACGCACGCCTGTCAAAGGCACTCGACAAGATCGAGGCAGCCTTGGGTGCCCGTCGTGTTATCCATGCTCCGCGCCAACCTTTGCGTCTGACGGTGGACCGCGGGGGCAAAAAGGTGTTCATTCCCGCCGCAGACGTCTGCTACTTTGAGGCGCGCGCCGATTTTTGCAACGCCATCTGCGCCGAGGGAACGTACCTGATCAATGAGTCGATCTCTTCGCTCGAGCGTCGCTTGGACTCCGAGGGCTTTATTCGCGTTCATCGCAGCTACCTGGTCAATTTGGAAGACGTGCACAATGTTGAGATTGGCTCCACGGGGTTGATGGAGCTCAGGCTCGACCGCGTGAACTCGACGGTACCGGTGTCCCGTCGTCGTGCCGCCGAGGTCAAGTCGCACCTGGGGCTTGCGTAGACGGTCTGCATGCCGTCGTTTACCATCGCAGGTTTGGCATGGGCGCGCGGTGGGCATAATGGGTGGCATCGAATGAAATCGAAAGGATCATTATGCCCGCGCTTATCACCCATCATCTGTTTGGCGAGGAAAGCATCGACCGTCTTCCGCAGGGCGTCATCACGTCCGATGAAGAGCGCATTGCCTTTATCTTGGGCAACCAAGGCCCCGACCCGTTCTTCTTTCACATTCTGACACCGCGTGTTTCCGACTGCACGCTGCTGGCGCAGGTCATGCATCGGTCGCGCATGTCTCGCCAGTTCGCGTGCCTGCGCGACGGCGTGTCGCATCTGCTGCCGCGCGACGCCAGCTTGGGTCGTGCCTTTGCGCTGGGCCTGCTGTCTCATTACGTGCTCGACCGCAACGCCCACCCCTTTGTCTATGAGCAGCAGTTTGGCATCGTGGAGTCCGATTCAGAGCTTGAGGATTCGAGCAGTCAGGTCCATGCTGTGATCGAGAGCGACCTGGATGTACTGATGCTGCAGCTTAAACGCGATGGCGCTACGGTCGACGATTACCCGCCGGCGGGCGAGATCGTCACCACCGATCGCATCAATCGCGTGGCCGGCGTGCTGGTGAGCTATGTTGCCGGACGCGTGTACGGCATTGACATTCCGGCGGGGGAGTACGGTGCTGCCGTTGCCAATATGCAGCGACTTTACCGCGCGATTGAGCCGGCCGGCTCCGCAAAGACGCGCGCGATCTCGCTGGTTGAGGGCTTGGTGCACGATTACTCGCTGCTCGACGGCCTTGCTCATCGCGTGACGACGGAGTTGCCCGAGCGCACCGGTAACCTGGGCCATCTGACATGGAAGAATCCCTTTACCGACGAGGCCTCGAACGAGAGTTTCCCCGAGGTCTTTGATCGCGCGCTGGGCGATTACGAGTGCACGGTCGCACGTTTTATCGAGACCGGTGACATGGATGCCGTGACCAGTCACGTCAACTACAGCGGTCGCGTGCTCAATGCCGATGAGGAGTTCGACCGCGAGGAATAGGGCCCGTGCGTGCCCCTTTGCCGAATCCTTACCGGCGGTTCTGGACAATTGGGGTACGATGAACTAACTGCATATCGGGCGAATACGAAGGGTCCCTGTCCATGAAATACACCAAGCTCGAGCGTAACTGGGTTATGTATGATGTGGGCAATTCGGCCCTCGTGCTGCTCAATACCTCGGTGGTGCCCATTTACTTTAACGCCATCAATACCGGCGCTTCCTCGGCCGACCTGGTGGTCGCCTGGGGCAATGCACAGACGATCGCCTCGCTGGTCATCGCCATGCTCATGCCCATTCTGGGCGCACTTGCCGACTACGCTGGCAACAAAATCAAGTTCTTCTTGGGCTTTTTCCTCACGGGCCTGGTTCTTTGCCTGGCGCAGGCTATCCCAATGTCCGCCATGGCATTTTTGACCGTGTACGTGCTGTGCACCATCGGCCTTAACTCTTCTATGACGTTCTACGACGCCATGCTGCCCGACATTACGACCGACGAGCGCATGGACGCCGTGTCCAGCTCGGGCTATGCCTGGGGCTATATCGGTTCCACCGTGCCGTTCGTCATCTGCCTGGCGCTCATCATGGGTGGCCCCGCTCTTGGCGTCCCCACCATGCTGGCAACGCGTCTGTCGTTTATCATCACTGGTGCCTGGTGGCTCATCTTTACCCTGCCGCTCATTCGCACCTATAAGCAAAAGTACGGTCGCGAGCGCGGTCCCGAGGACACTATCGGCCACATCGTGGGCGGTGTGTTCTCCGAGGTCGGACACACCATGCGCGAGATCGCCCACAACAAGACCGTGCTGGTCTACATGATCGCGTTCTTCTTCTATATCGACGGTGTGCACACGGTCATTTCCATGGCCACCAGTTACGGATCGGCCTTGGGCATCGATTCGACGCAGCTGGTGCTTGCGCTGCTCGTTACGCAGTTCGTGGCCTTTCCATCCGCCATCATCTACGGCAAGCTCGCCGGACGCGTGGGCACGCTCAACATGATCTTGGTGGCGGTCGCCGCCTACATGGGCATTGTGCTGTTCGCCGCGTTCTTCCTAAAGACCGCCTTTGAATTCTGGGTGCTTGCCATTATGGTCGGCCTGTTCCAGGGTGGCGTGCAGGCGCTCAGCCGTAGCTACTTTGGCCGCATTATCCCCAAGGAAAAGTCCAACGAGTACTACGGCTTCTTTGACATCTTTGGTCGTTATGCAAGCGTTATGGGCACCTTCCTGGTGTCGGTCGTCACCTCGCTGACCGGCAACCCGTCGCTGGGCGTCCTTTCCATTGGCGTGCTGCTGATCGTTGGCTTTATGCTGCTGGTCCGCCTGTCCCGCATGACTCGGGCGGCAGAGCATGCCGCATAGGAGCGAGCGGCTATTGTGCCTGTCCACGGTACTCTTTTGGGGTTATCCGCAATAAACATTGCGACTTGCGAGCAATGATTTGCCCAAGTGGGTATGATGGAATCAGCTAGGTCGCGGGGCGTCGCCTGTGTTTGGCGGCGTCCCGTTTTTGTGTTGCAGGGAGGGTAAGGCATGAACGCCACAGTCGTGATTCCAACGTATTGGGCGGGCGATGACGCTTGCGCAAACGCCCCTGGCACCTATGACCATTCGACGCGACTCAACGCCGACAATCCCGAACTCGACCGCTGCCTGGCCTCGCTTGAGCAGGTACGTGACATCCCGCGCATCATCCTTTTGGTGGTCTGTCCCGTTTCTGCCACAGCCGATGTGTCGCTGCGCGTGCACGAGATTGTCGACGCGCATCCCACGCTCAAGGTCACCGTTGTCACCAACACCCAGGCCTCGCGCATCGCAGACCGGGTTGCTCAGATCGCGCCCAAGGGTTCGGGCGAGTGCGTGAGCCTGCGAGGCTACGGTGCCATCCGCAACATGGGGCTAGCCTGTGCCGCTGTGCTGGGGCATGACGCGGTTATCTTTTTGGATGACGATGAGACTGTCATCGACGCCGACTTTATGAAGCGCGCGACCTATGCGTTGGGGCAGCAGACGCGTCAGGGCTTGCCGATCTTGGTCAAGAGCGGTTATTTCTACGATCGCGACGGCTCGCCGCTGGCTCCCACGGACAAGGCGGGCATCTGCCATCGTTGGTGGACCAAGCGCATCGAGTTCAACCGTTGGATGAAAAAGGCGCTCTCGGGCACCCGCATCTCGCGCTCCAACTACGTGTGCGGCGGCCTGATGGCCCTGCACGCCCGCGCCTTTACGCGTGTGGCCTTTGACCCGTTTATCACCCGCGGCGAGGACTTGGATTACCTCTTTAACATGCGCATGTTTGGCTACGACGTGTGGTTCGATAATGAGTGGACCGTGCGCCATCTGCCTCCGGAGTCCGAAAAGCGCTCACCGCGCTTTATGCAGGATGTATACCGTTGGTACTACGAACGGGCCAAGTTGACATTCGCCGCGCATCAAAAGGAGCTCATTCCCGTTACGGCGGCATCGCTCATGCCCTACCCGGGCCCGTGGATTTCGCGCGAGCTCGACGACCGCGTGCGCAAGACCGCTATGGTCCGCAGCGTGTTTACCCGCGAGCATGAGGGCTACCTGCGCATCTGGCGCCATGGTATCGGCGAGGCAAAGGCCTATGCGCGCCAAAACGCTGCAAGCTACCTGCGTTTCCAGAGCTTTTGGCCCAAGATCATGGACGGGCTTTGGCGTGACGCACAACTGATCAGTATCCTGGAGGGGGCCGAATGATCGACCGCCGCGCCCAGCGCGATAGTTCAATATCAATCTTTCGCATCATTGCCGTTGCCTGCGCCATTTGCGTGCTGGTGTACTTTATTTTTGCCTTGGTGACCGGTATCGAGCCGATCGCCACGGTGATTGCCTGCGCGCTGCTGTGCATCTTTCTGTGCATCTTTATCTTTTTGACGCTCAATCCCGATTCGGTGCGCTCCCAGTACACCGAGGAGACGCTCTCGGTGGCCTCGGCCATGCTCGAGGACATTAAGGGCGGTCTGACGCAGGAGTCGGCGCGTTTGGTGTGCCGGCGCATTTTGCCCGAGACGCGCGCCATGACGGTGGCCATCACCGACGAGGGCAACGTGCTTGCCTGCGCGGGAGAGTTTGAGGAAAAACTACTGCCAGATTCTCCCATCCACACGCTTGCCACACGCTACGTTATCGAACATGGCATCGTGCAGTCGTTCAACCGTATGGTGGATGTCGTGGGCTCGGACGGCTCGCACAACCAAGTTCCCGCCGGCATTATCGCCCCCATCAAGGTAGGCGATCGTACCGTCGGCACGCTCAAGTTCTACTACAAGACCCCACGCGCCGTCGACCGTACCCAGTACGCGCTTGCCTCGGGCTTTGCCGAGATCTTGTCCACGCAGCTCGCCATCCACGAGCTCGAGGTGCAAAAGGAACTCACGGCGCGCGCCGAGGTGCGTGCGCTGCAGGCGCAGATTAACCCGCACTTCCTGTTCAACACGCTGAACACCATTGCATCGTTTACGCGCACCGATCCGCTGCGGGCCCGCGAACTGCTTCGTGAGTTCTCATCGTTCTATCGTGCCACGCTCGACAACTCGGGATCGCTTATTCCGGTCTCGCGCGAGGTTGCACAGACCAAGCGCTACCTTACCTTTGAGAAGGCCCGCTTTGGCGAGGACCGCGTGCTTGCGACGTTCGATGTGTCCGAGGACGTGGAAGATACGCTGGTGCCGGCGTTCGTGATCCAGCCGATTGTCGAGAACGCCGTACGTCATGGTATGGGCGATGACGACGCCCTGAGGATCGACGTGACCGTTCACCAAGACGGCGAGGATGCAATCTTGATTGCCGTGGCCGATAATGGCGTGGGCATGGATGAGGGTACCGCCGCCAGACTGTTTGACGAGCGTTCTGCCCGTCCCGACGCCAGCTCTCCCCAGGGTGGCGGCGCCGGTGTGGCCATGCACAATATTTCGGAGCGCATCCATCGCTTTTATGGGCCGCACTCCTATACGCGTGTCGAATCGGCGCCGGGCAAGGGCACCAAAGTGCTCCTTCATCTTGATTTGTCAGAGAGCATCTTCGACATTCAAGAGTAAAATAAAAGGCTACGGGCTCAACGTCATGCGACGGATGCCCGGCGTAGTTAGTTGACGAAAGGTTTTATCCCTATGCTGCGTGCGATGATTGTGGATGATGAGGCGCCGGCTCGCTCGGAGCTTCGCTTCCTGCTCGAGCAAACGGGCAAGATCGGCACGATCACGGAGGCGTCGAGCGTCCGCTCCGCCATCGAGATGCTTATGGAAAGTCGCGTGGATGTCGTGTTTCTCGATATCTCGATGCCCGGTGCCTCGGGCCTGCAACTTGCCGAGGCGCTGCATAAGCTCAAAAATCCGCCGGCGATCGTGTTTGTGACTGCGTATAGTGACCATGCGGTCGAGGCATTCGACGTGGATGCCGTCGATTATCTGATGAAGCCGGTCGAGGAAGCTCGCTTGGATCGCGCGATCGAGAAGGTCATGCAACGCGCCAAGCCGGTTACGGACAGCAAGGTGACCATCGAGCGTATCCCGGTGGAAAAGGGCGGCCGCAAGGTGCTCATTCCCGTGGATGACATTCGCTTTATCATGGCCAAGGACGATTACTCCTGCATCTATACCGTCGATGATCGCTTTTTGTCGACGACCTCGCTGGCGCAGTTTGAGGCCAAGCTCTGCGACTTTGGCTTCTTCCGTGTTCACCGCCGCTATATCGTCAACTTGGCGTGCGTTACGGACGTCGAGACGGTGCCCTCGGGCGCCATCCAGCTGGGCATTACGGGCGTCGACGAACGCGTGCCGGTTTCGCGCCGCCGCGTCGTGCCGCTCAAGAAGGCCCTGAGTCTCTAGCACACTGGCCCCGCAGCCCTGTAGACCCATCGTCTGCGGAGCCGTGGGGCTTTTTGTATATACGTCGAATCGGTTTTGCAGAAGGGATCCCATGAACAGTGCAAGCGCCAAGCGCATCGACATCATCTCGGACACCCACGGCTATTTATCGCCTGCGCTCTTGGATGAGCTTGAGGGCGCAGACCTGATCATCCACGCCGGCGACCTCACGTCAGAGATGGACTTCGAGCACCTATGCACCATCGCCCCCGTTCGGGCCGTACTGGGCAACAACGATTACTACCGCGACTACGGCCCCGATGTAGACCGTCTTGCGCTCTTTACCTACGAAGGCCTCAAATTCGCCGTAGCCCACTACCGCGAAGACCTTCCGGTGGGATCCGTAGACGTAGCCATCAACGGCCATACCCACGTAACCAAAGAAGCCCAAGTGGGCCGTTGCTTAGTCCTCAACCCGGGCAGCGCCAGCTACCCCAGAGGCACCCGAGGCCCCACCATGGCCAGAATGCTAGTAAAAGACGGCAAGATCCTAAGCACTAAATTTATTGACCTAGAGTAACCACAACAAAAGCGGGGGATGCAGATGCGTCTCCCGTTTCCATTTGAGCCAAAGGCAGAGCTTCAACAAAAACAATCAGACCAACCCCGCCGAGGAGCACGCGGGCTAGCCGCGCAGCGGCGCACGCCCGCAAAACTGGTTGAATAATGTGACGGCAGGGAGGGCTTCCGGGGCTGAGGGCGGGGGTTAAGTTTGTCGCGAGTTCCGCACGCAAAGGAAAGCACTTAATGTGCTTTCCGTCTTGCGCAGGACTGTAGAGCAGCAAACTTAACCCCCGCCCTCAGCCCCGGAAGCCCTCCCGGATGGCCCCAAAAAAT
>CAUATU010000008.1:0-69580 GCA_958432255.1 uncultured Collinsella sp. | reverse complement strand
ACGAGCGGGGGCTCCTGTCGTTTCCGTGCCCTCGGATTGGGTCATAGTGTCTGACGTGAGCTCAACCTGCGGCGCAATGTCAGCAACCAAGCCGAAAACAAAAAAGGCCGAAGTCCCAAAGGGCTTCGGCCTTTGTTTTTTTGCAACGTCCAAGAGCAGTTTATCGATTCTCAATACTTCCGATGTTTTTGAGCTCGATGGAGATGAGGCCGTTGGGCTCGTTGACAAACTCGATGTACTCGGAGTTCGAACCCATCTCGGCCGGGAAGCTGATCTCGATGCCCGTATCGGTACGAATCTTGTGATTGCGCACGGCCGCGCGCTCGACCTGCTTGCGCTCCACGGGAACGCGCTCAGGCACCTTCTCCTCGGTCAGTGCCGCGCGCACGCTCTCTTTGATGACCGGCTCGTCCTCAAAGACCTCATCGACGATATCCCAAGGCGGCAGCTCCTCGTCATCCTCGACCTTCTCGGCAACGGCAGCCTTAACCTTAGCGAGCGCTACAGCCGTGTTGGCACCGTGCTCCTCGGCGACTTCCTCGACCACACGCGTCACGGTGTCGATGACCTCCTTGCCCGATACGCCCGTGTCGCACTGCAGCAGGCCATCGGGGATAAGCATACGGTCCTCGCCGGCGATCTTGCGTTTCTTGTCCACATAGCCGATCTCCATGGTGCTCGCGCGCACGATGGCATAGCTCGGCACCTTTTGCGAGGGGTTCGGCAGAATGGCGTAGTGGCGCGCGATGTCGTTGCGCACCTCCCCCTCCTCGCGACCCACTTCGTGCATAAAAGCCTGCTTGGAGCCCAGCAGCATCACGGCAAACCAGCGGGCATCCTCATCGTCGTCAAAATCGGCCACGAGCACGTCGGTGGACTCGGCTTTCTCGGCTTTGGTGAGCTCGGAGGAGATAAACTCCGCAATCTGCTGCGACAGGTCCACGAACTCGCGCTCGCCAAAGAAATAGCCCTTGAGCTCACCACCAAACGCAGAGTTCTCGGCAAACGTGGCGCGTTTGTTGTCGGCCGAGGTACGCGCGCGGCGCAGATGTGTGGTCACGAAGTTGCGCACGGTACGGCTCTCGATATCGAGCTCGCGCTGGCTCATGACGTTGACGGCAGAGTCAAAGTCCAGGATATGCAGAATCGCGTGATTGATTTTCATATACGGCATTCCGTTCTAGATCGATTTCGGCACGAACCAGTATAGCGGTCGATCCCGCCCCAGGCGCATCGAAGATTGCTGCAAACAAACCTGTCCCAAATGCATAAAAAGGCGCCCGGGTCATATGGATCCGGACGCCTTCATTGTAGCCTGTTGCTTAAACGAGCCGAATTTAGCAGGAGAAGTCGACGCTGTCGATGATGTCCTTGAGGGCCTTTGCGGAGGCGGTGAGCTCATGCTGCTCGTCATCGTTCAGCGGCACGGGGACGCGGCAGACAACGCCATCGCGGCCGACGACGGTCGGCATGGAGATGGCCAGATCGGACAGGCCATACTCGCCCACCATGAGCGAGGAAACGGGCAGAACGGTCTGCTCGTCACGCATAACAGCGGTGCAGATGCGCTTGACAGCCATGGCGACGCCGTAGTAGGTGGCGTGCTTCTTCTCGATGATGGTGTAGGCGGAGTTCTTGACGTCCTCGGCGATGCGCTTCTCGGCGGTCTCATGCTCCAGATGACCGTGAAGCTCGCAGAAGGTGTTCAGCGGCACGCCGGCAACCTGAGCGCTGGACCAAGCGACAAACTCGGAGTCGCCGTGCTCACCCATGACATAGGCCTGGACATCGCGCGGGTCAACCTCGACGTGAGCACCAAGCATCTGCTGCAGACGGCCAGTGTCGAGCACGGTGCCGGAGCCGATGACATGGCCCTCGGGCAGGCCGGACATCTTGATGGCAGCATAGGTCAGAACATCAACCGGGTTGGAGACGATTAGCAGAATGCCGTCGAAGCCGGACTTCTTAATCTCGGGGATAATGGACTTAAAGATGTTTACGTTCTTGTTGACCAGGTCCAAGCGGGTCTCACCGGGCTTCTGGGCAGCGCCAGCGGTGACGACGATCATGGCGGCGTCCGCGACATCGGAATAATCGCCGGCGTAGATCTTCATCGGCTCGGCAAACGTCATGCCGTGCGCGATATCCAGGGCCTCACCCTCGGCACGGTTCTTGTCCACGTCGATGAGGACCATCTCGGAGAACAGACCACTCTGCATCAGTGCGAACGCCGAAGACGAACCGACGAAACCGCAGCCGACAATAGCGACCTTCTTCTCGTTAACCATTAGAAACTCCCATCTCTCTCCACAAACAAGCCGCCCGGGAACGACCCGAGCGGCTTGCCGTAATCCCAATACATCCAATCGGGACTTTGATTATGCCCCTATTCGCAGCCAAAAATCGACCGTTTACCGAAATTGTTTGCAGGATTCGTAAAATAACTGTACGAAATCGGTTTCGAGCTATTGACGAGCCGAAATACCTTTCTAATACAGGCCCGCCTCGCGAATGGCCTCGACAGCCAAAGCAATCTGATCGGGCGGCAGGACCAACGCCATGCGCACGTGCCCCTCGCCCGAAGGACCAAAGCTCGCGCCCGGCGTCACCACAACGCCGGCCTTCTCCATGAGCTCCTCGCAAAACACCATGGAATCGGTGCGACCACCGGGAAGCTTGGCCCACACAAACATAGAGCCATGCGCGTTGGGACGCTCCCAGCCCAGGCCCTCAAGACCGTCGCACAGGGCATCGCGGCGCTCCTGGTACTTCAGACGTTGCGCCTCGACCTCATCGCGCGGACCGTTCAGGCAGGCGATGGCGGCCTTCTGAATCGGGAAGAACATACCAAAGTCGATCTGGCTGCGCAGCTTGGCAAAGGCAGAGACCACGTCCTCGCGGCCGACCAAAAAGCCGATGCGGGCACCGGTGACGTTAAACGACTTGGAGAGCGAGAAGAACTCAACGCCCACCTCGAGCGCACCGGGATACTGCAAGAAGCTGCCGCCGGGCTCGCCGTCAAACACGATGTCGGAGTACGCGTTATCATGGACGATCAACAGATCATGCTCGCGGGCAAAGGCGATAATCTCCTCGTAGACCTCGGGCGTGCCCACCGAGCCGACCGGGTTCGCGGGCAGCGACACGATCATATACTTGGCACGATCGGCCACCTCGGGATCGATACCCGCCACATAGGGCAGGTAATTATGCTCGGCAACCAGCGGATAGTATTCGAGCTTGGCATCGGCGATCTTGGCACCCGCCTCAAAGACCGGGTAGCACGGATCGGGAACCAGAATGGTGTCACCCGGATCGAGCAGAGCCAGGCCCAAATGGCCCACGCCCTCCTGCGTGCCGTTGCACGACTGCACCATAGACGGCGTAATGCCCGAAACGCCAAAGCGACGCTCATAGTAATCGCACACGGCTTGCTTGAGTTCGGGCAGATCGCGCAGGGCATACTTCCACATCTCGGGATCTTGGGCGGCTTGTGTGAGCGCCTCGACCACGTGGTCGTACGGCTTAAAGTCAGGCGTGCCCACGCTCATGTTGTAAATGGTCTTGCCCTGAGCCTTCAGCGCGAGAAGTTTGTTGTTGAGCGAGGCGAAGACCTCCGCGCCAAAGCGGTCGAGACGCTGCGATGCCTGCATGGTGCCACCTTTCGATATAAAAAACGCGGCGCTCCGACAAGAGCGCCGCGCGATACGGGCCATCAGATTGCAAAAGTGTAACGCTTACAAACCCCGTATTGGTTCAATTTAGCCAACCTTAGTCAATTGCATTGAGCGCGTCGATCTGCGCAAGCCACAGACGCGAGCTGGCGTCACTCGGCATACGCCAATCGCCGCGCGGGCTGAGCGTCACCGAGCCCACCTTGGGGCCGTCGGGCAGGCAGCTTCGCTTAAACTGCTGGGCAAAGAAGCGGCGGTAGAACGTACGCAGCCACGTGTGGACGGTCTTGACGTCGTAGACGCCCTCGAAGCTCTTGAGCGCCATGCGGTAGATCTTGCCCGGCTCAAAGCCAAAACGCAGCAGGTAGTAGAGGAAGTAGTCGTGCAGCTCGTACGGGCCCACCAAATCCTCGGTCTTCTGCGCAATCTCGCCGTCGCCCGTGGGCGGCAGAAGCTCGGGGGACACCGGCGTATCGAGGATATCGAGCAAGACCTCGGCAATGCGCCCGCCAAAGACATCGGCGGCATAGCGCACCAGATGGCGCACAAGCGTCTTGGGCACGCTCGCGTTGACGGCGTACATGCTCATGTGGTCGCCGTTATAGGTAGCCCAGCCGAGCGCCAGCTCCGACAGGTCGCCCGTGCCGATGACAAAACCGCCAGCCTGGTTGGCCAGATCCATCAGAATCTGCGTACGCTCGCGCGCCTGGCTGTTCTCGTAGGTCACGTCCTGCACAGCCGGATCATGCTCGATATCCTTAAAGTGCTGTTCCACGGCCGCGTGAATCGAAACCTCACGGAAGCTCACACCCAGGTCGCGGGCAAGCGACTCGGCATTCGACTTGGTGCGATGCGTCGTGCCAAAACCTGGCATGGAGACCGCCGTGATACCCGTGCGCGGCAGCCCCAGCGCATCGAAGGCACGCACGGTCACAAGCAGTGCCAACGTGGAGTCCAAGCCACCCGAAAGGCCGATGACCGCAGCCTTGGTACCTGTGTGGGCGAGGCGGGTCTTGAGGCCAGCAGTCTGCAGACCGAGGATCGTCTCGCAGCGCTCAGCCAGGTCACCATGGTCGGCAGGCACGAAGGGCGCGCGGGGGAAGACACGGTCGATGTCGAGCGCATCGCGCAGGACAGGATCTTCGGCCAGCACGCCCTCAAACGAAAACTCAACGGTCACGGCCTCCGGCGCATCGTCCGAGCGCGTCCATGTCGTCGAGCGACGGCGCTCGGCAACCAACCGGTCAAGATCGACGTCGGCGACGGCCATATCGCAAGTGAGGAGCTTCGTCGCGGCAAGCTTAGAGCCGTTTTCGTAGACGAGGTTCTCGCCCGCAAAGACCATGTCGGTCGTGGACTCGCCCTCGCTCGCGTCCGCGTAGGCATAGGCGCAGTACAGGCGCGCGCTCTGGTTGGAGATTAGGCTGCGGCGGTAATCTGCCTTACCGATAATCTCGTCCGAAGCCGACGGATTGAGAATCACCGTCGCACCGGCAAGCGCCATCTCGGTCGAAGGGGGCGCCGGCACCCACAGATCCTCACAGACCTCAACGCCCAGCACCAGGTCCTCGGCGTCCTCATCACAGCAACGGTAGACAAGCCCCGAACCCAGCAGGACCGGACCCTGACCGGCAAAATCAACCCACACGGGATCTGCGGGCGCCGGAGCAAACCAACGGCGCTCATAGAACTCGCCATAGTTGGGCAGATACTTCTTGGCCGTGAGGCCCAAAAGCGCGCCCGCGCAGCACACGGCCGCGCAGTTGTAGATGTTCTCAGCCACCGCAACGGGAAGACCGACCGTAAAGACGATCGGCAGCTCACGGGTTTCATCGAGGATGTGCACCAGCGCCGCTTCGCAGGCATGCAGCAGCGTGCGGTTATGGAACAGATCGGCCGCGGTATAGCCGGTCAGGTTAAGCTCGGGCAGCACCAGCGCGCGAACGCCGCGCTCGGCAGCCTCGCGAACAGCCGCCAGCGCAACCTCGGCATTGCCCTCGACATCGGCCACGCGAATCCGCGGCGACGCCGCGGCCACACGCAAAAAGCCATCAGACTGAGAAAGGTGAAGATTCATAAGAATGCTCCCGTGCGTAGACGCCATTCAACACAATTAGCAAGCCCTATTGTAGTTCAACCGCCGGGTGCAACCGCATCCCACCAACTTGGTGAGCTATTGATGAGTTGATGGTATCTGTTAAATGTCACGTACGATTCACATCTGGTGGGTACCCTGATGGCTACACGAAACGAAGCAGATTTACACCGGGAGGACCCCGTATGACAACCAAGTACACCGACGCGCCGCGCACGCGCGTCATGACACCGGCCGCGCTCAACAACGGCGTTCACGAAAACCATTCCATCGGACAGACCATGGCCATCGCACCCAAAAAGGGCCTGTTCGACGACATTTCCATTCCCCAGATCATCGCCGGCGCCGCAGCTGCCGCCACGAGCGTGGCGCTTGCTTCAAAGATCGGCATTGCCGGCTCGGTGATTGGCGCCGCCGTGAGCTCGGTCATCACCGTTGTGTCTTCGCAGGTCTACCGCCACTTTATCTCTGCCAGCGCCGAAGCCCTCAAAGGTACGCACGCCGACGTCGACTACCCCGCCGGCGCCTATGAGCCCGTTGAATTTAATGCCGAGGAGCACCTGGGCGGCGCCGCGACCACGCAGGAAATGCGCCAGGTTGCGGGACGCGCGACCACGGCACGCGTCGCCCCTAACAGCCTGCGCGCCAAAGCCGCGGCAGAGCGCAGCCAGACGCAAAAGAAGGTCATCATCTTCTCGATCGCCATCGCCATCGTCGCGGTCATCGCCTGCGCCGGCGCCATCCTTATCACCACCGCCGGTGAGGGTCTGGGCGAGCGCCCCGAGCCAATCCTTTCGTCGCGCACGACCGAGAGCGATGCAAATGGCAACACCCAGTCGCAAGATCAGCAGGCACAGGCGGACGGCACGCAAGACAGTTCTACCTCTACCGATTCGTCCTCGAACACCCAAAACCAATCGCAGGGCACCGATTCCTCTACGGCCAACAGTGGCACGCCGTCCGGCACGACCGACTCAAGCCAAACGACTGACGGTTCACAGCCGAGCACGGGCGGCCAGACAAGCGACACCACTTCAGGAACGGGCACAGCAGACAGCAGCAACACCAACAGCTCGAACAGCTCGAGCGGAACCGCGTCTGGCACGGCATCTGACAACTCGAGCCAAGGCACGGCATCGGGCAACTAAGCACATTTGCCTCTCATAGATAACCGACCTGTATAACGGGCGCGAATCGACAACGGTTCGCGCCCGTTTGCCTTGGGTGCCGAGGTGGCACGTCCCGTGCGATGGTAAGATGCTTTGGTGTGTAAAGAGGAGATTTGCCATGAGCAAGACAATAGTTAGGCCCACGCTTTCGCTGGGCAACCACATCTATCTGTATCGCCTGCTGCGCGACGCGATTGGGTGCGGCAAGCAAACGTTTATGACGCAGGTCAAGGAGGCGCTCGCCGCCGGCGACATGACCGCTTATGACCTGGGCTTCGAGTCCACGCGCGAGCTGCTCGAGGAGCTCAACGACTGCATTAAGCTGACCGTCTTTAAGGGCGGCCGCCTGTATGCCACCGTCATCGCCAACGATGCCTGGGATGCCGCCCTTGCCAAGGGCGAGGACAAGCCCAAGGCTGCCAAGGGCGCCAAGCAGTCCTACAAAAAGAAGAAACGCGGCGAGAAGGACCTCAAGGCCGTGCGTCCCAAGCACGTTAAACGTCCCAAGCCAGAAACCATGGTTGAAGCCGCGCCGGAACCCGAGCCCGAGGCAGAGATCGAAGTCGCTATTGAGGTAACAGCAGAAACCGAAATCGCCGCCACGACCGATTCCGAAGTCATATCCGAGCAGGACGCCACTGCGGAGCTCAACGAGGCTCCCAAGCCGACAACCGAAGAAGCCGCTGACCAACCCGAGACGCCTGCGTTCCAAAACAGCGATGTCTTTGACAACGAGGCCGAGGACGATCAGTCCGACGAGCCCGCCGATCAAGGCGTTACCGAGTCGGCGCCGGAGCCCGAGACGCCGCAGCCCGCCATCTCGCTCACGGTCGTCTATGACCCCGAAAACGCCAACGCCGGCATCACCACCATGGCTTCCACGCCGGTCGAGACAAAGCCGAGCATCGAGAACGAGAACGCAACGCAGGTTGAGATTGAAACTGCAGCTGCAGACGCGCCCGTCACCGTGAAGCCCGCAGATTCCACAATCAAGCCGGAAGCGACGCCGGAGCCCGCACCCGTCATCGAATCCGTGCCCACCTCTGCTTGCGACCAAATTCCCGCACCGGCACCGGCTCCGGCACCCGCAGCGGCCCCAACCCCCGCACCTGCAGCGCCCGCCATCCCCGAGGACTTCCCCGTCGATTTCGCAACCGAGGTCTTCTGCCCCGGCCCGCTTCTGCACCAGTTGTCGACCTATCTCCCCTACGGCGCCGATACCCTCGGCATCGTCGGCGAGTACTACTGGATCGCCCGCGAGCGCGGTACCATCGAGGCCGCGCGAAACCGCGCAAGCTTCCCCCTGCGCTACACGCAGGCCGGCGAGCGCCGCGAGGTTACCGTGCGCATCCGCCGCAACACCACCGGTGGCCTCGGATCCACCTGGGCCATCGATAAAGTCGAAGAACCCGAGCAGTAACGACAAACGGCTCAAATCCAAATCAGGATTTGAGCCGTTTTTATTTGTTGATGTTGCGTAACCAACAGCGAGCGGACCGCAAGTGCGCCAGGTTGCCGTGAAAGAGGAGCGACGCGTACTTCGGTACGCGAGCGACGGCTTGAACGGCAAGATGGGGTGCTTGCGACCCGCGCAGCGTCGAGCAGTTACGCGGTTTGGAAAACCGCGTAACGATCTAGTCGCGCGTCAGCTTACGGTGAATACGATGCGGCTGGGCTGCGTCCTCACCCAGGCGCTCGATACGGTTGGCCTGATAGGCCTCAAAGTTGCCCTCGAACCAATACCAGTTGCCCGGATTCTCGTCGGTGCCCTCCCACGCCAGAATGTGCGTGGCGACGCGGTCCAGGAACATACGATCGTGGCTAATGACCACCGAGCAGCCCGGGAACTCGAGCAGCGCCGCCTCGAGCGAGGACAGTGTCTCGACGTCGAGGTCGTTCGTGGGCTCGTCGAGGAGCAGCAGGTTGCCGCCCTGCTTGAGCGTGAGCGCCAAGTTCAGACGGTTGCGCTCGCCACCGGAGAGTACGCCGGCGCGCTTCTGCTGGTCCTGGCCCTTAAAGCCAAAGCTCGCCACGTACGCGCGACTCGGAACCTCGGTCTCGCCGACCATCATGTGGTCCAGGCCGTCCGAGACGACCTCCCATAGGTTCTTATCGGGGTCGATGCCGGAACGGTTCTGGTCGACGTAAGAAATCTTGACGGTCTCGCCCACCTCGAGCTCGCCCGAAGTCAGCGGCTCCAAACCCACGATGGTCTTGAACAGCGTGGTCTTGCCCACACCGTTGGGACCGATGACGCCCACGATGCCGTTGCGCGGCAGGGTGAACGAAAGGTCATCGATGAGCACGCGGCCATCGAACTCCTTGTGCAGATGATGGGCCTCGAGCACCTTGTTGCCCAAACGCGGGCCCACAGGGATGCGGATGTCGGTCCAGTCGAGCTTCTGGCTTGCGCGGGCCTCGGCCTCCATCTCCTCGTAGCGAGCCAGACGGGCCTTGTTCTTTGCCTGGCGAGCCTTGGGCGAGCTGCGCACCCACTCGAGCTCGGCCTCCATGCGCTTGGCGAGCTTGGCGTCACGATTGCCCTGTGCCTCGATACGCGCGGCCTTGGTCTCCAGATACGTGGAGTAGTTGCCCTTGTAGGGATAAAGGTGACCGCGGTCGACCTCGCAGATCCACTCGGCAACGTTATCCAGGAAGTAGCGATCGTGCGTGACGGCAAGCACCGCGCCCTGGTAGTTGTGCAGGAAGTGCTCGAGCCACAGGATCGACTCGGCGTCCAGGTGGTTCGTGGGCTCGTCGAGCAGCAGCAGGTCGGGAGACTCGAGCAGCAGCTTGCACAGGGCCACGCGACGGCGCTCGCCGCCGGAAAGCACGTTGACCGGCATGTCGGAATCGGGCAGCTGCAGGGCGTCCATGGCCTGGCCGAGCTTGGAATCGATATCCCAGCCATCGGCGGCATCGATCTCGTCCTGGAGCTTGCCCATCTCGGCCATGAGGGCATCCATGTCGCAATCCGGGTCGCACATCTCCTCGCCGATCTTGTTGAAGCGATCGACCTTGGCGATCATATCGCCAAACGCCATGCGCACGTTCTCGATGACGGTCTTGTCATCGTCGAGCGGCGGCTCCTGCTGCAGGATGCCCACGGTGTAGCCGGGGGTGAGCCTGGCATCGCCGTTGGAGACCTCCTCGATGCCGGCCATGATCTTGAGCAGGGTCGACTTGCCCATGCCGTTGGGACCCACGACGCCGATCTTGGCACCGGGGTAGAAGCTCAGGGTCACGTCGTCAAGGATCACCTTGTCGCCATGGGCCTTGCGAGCCTGATACATCTGGTAGATAAACTCCGCCATATGTCTGTTCTATCCTTTCTACCTGCTGTTTCCCTATTCTTGATTCGCTTTAGTGGAAACGAAATGAGGGAACCTGCTCTGAAACGTAGCGAAAAAGGGGCATGGTTGCCCACACCCCCTAATACTACCTGGGAAAAGTCCCCCGGAACATACTATGAACTGCGTACGCTAGTTTTCCGCAACCTTAACGAGCGGCTCGCTGCGATTTGCGCCACAACAGATACGAGTAGACGTAGACGGCTCCAACCGAACCAAACGCCAGAACCGCAATCACCGCGGCGACGACTTCACTCGAAAGCACGCTGCCTGCCACGCCCATCACAATCAGGCCAATACCCAGCACCATAAAGCAGGCGCCGCCAAAACGCTGCGTACGGCGCCAGTTCTCGGGATCGGCAAGCGCCCAGGGTGTCTTGATACCGAGCGTATAGTTCTGCTTCACACGCGGCAAGTAGTTGCCTACGCCGATGAACAGCAAACCGACAACACCGGAAATCAGCACGTTAACCGAACCGACCGCCGGCACCACGCCCCAGACCGTAAGCTCTCCCAGCCAGCTTATGGCGCACATGAACAAGGTGAAGGCGATTACGAAGCCCTGGTAGAACTTGCCCGAGGTTCGATATGCCTCACCTTTGGGGTCGATGCGCGGCACCACGCAGAACATTGCGAGAAGCGCCAGAGGCAGCACGCCGAGCGCGGAGGCCATCCAGCTAGGACCCCAACCGTCGACGGCGCCGTTCGCGCCCCAGTGCGTGGGAATCTGCGCAGGCAAGCTCGGCATCACCATGAGGTGCGCTACGACATTGGCGACGCACAGAGCGACCAGCGCAATCCACACGCGCGACGATACCCCCGTGGGGTGAATGCCCTTGTTTTCGTTATTCATCCTTATCACCTTCCGTGTTTGTAAAACCCATAAACCAGCCAATCAAATCCTGCATGACGGTGGTGTTTAAGCTGTATACGATGTTTTGGCCATGGCGCTCGTCGGTCACCAACCCGGCGTTTTTGAGCGTCGCCAAGTGATGGCTCAGCGACGGCTTACTGATATCGAAATGCTCGGCAAGCTCCCCCGCCGTGCAATTGCCCTCGCGCAGCAACTCCAAAATGCGCCGTCGCGTTGGATCGGCAAGCGCCTTAAAACCCTCTCCCGGCATAAGACCTCCTCTCATCATCTCTCATGACGCGCACACTATACTCGATATTTAGATGTTTGTCTAACTATCTAATCTTGTACTCAAAAAAAATAGCCGCCTCCGCGTAATGCGAAGACGGCCACTTCTCACGCTACAAACGTGTTTTGGAGTTGGCCAACCCGCTGCAACGGGTGCCATCTGCTTCAATCTTATGCGAACCCCGATCCCATTTCAACAAGCCCAAGGGCTCAAATGGAATCGCGATAACACCTATAATGGCGATAGCTAAAACACGATTCGCTTCCCCATCGGAGGATGTCTATGACCGAAACCGCTGCCGCTCTCGTCGAGACACGCGACACCAAGCTCGAGATCATCATGGGCCGCGAGGCACTCGATAAGCTCGCCGATGCTACGGTGCTGGTGCTCGGCTGCGGAGGCGTGGGCTCCAACTGCTGCGAGGCACTCGCCCGCGGCGGCATCGGTCATTTCGTCATTCTGGACAAGGACATCATCGCGCCCAGCAATATCAATCGCCAGGCCATCGCCTTTCACAGCACCATCGGCAAGCGCAAAGTGGACGTGATGGATGCCATGATTCGCGATATCAATCCCGCCGCCACCGTTATCAAGCGCACCGAATACCTGCTGAGCGACAACATCGACGAGTTCTTCGCGAGCGTTTTGGAGCAGACGGGTGGCAAGCTCGACTACGTCGTCGACGCCATCGACACCATCTCGGCCAAGCTTACCATTGCCAAATATGCTCAGGACCACGGCATTCGTTTGGTTAGCTCCATGGGCGGGGCCAACAAGCTCCATCCCGAGTGCCTCCGCTTTGCCGACATTTTCGATACGGTACGTGACCCCATGAGCCGCATCATGCGCAAAGAATGTAAGAAGCGCGGCATCAAGAGCCTACATGTACTGTTTAGCTGCGAGGAATCGGTTAAGACACAGCCCCGCGACCCTTCCAATATCCACGAGCGCACCGAGTTGGGCACCGCCAGTTTTATGCCGCCCATCATGGGCCAGATGATTGCCGGCGAGGTTATCCGCCAGATCAGCGGGCGCGGCACCGAGCGCGTACGCGCCGACGGCCAACGCCTGGACTAGCAGGATGTCCTGCGATGGAACCGCAATTCTTTGACACGCATTGTCATCTTGATTTGATGCTCGGCCCCGATGCTGCAGCCAGTGAGTCGGCGGCGTCGGGTCTGGGGCTCTTTGACTGCGGGGTCGACCCACGCGACTTTTCGGCCGCAAACGAGCGCGCCCGTCGCCTACCAGGCGTCATCGCTGGCGTTGGGCTCCACCCCTGGTGGCTCGCCGACGGCCGCTGCGGTCCTGCCGAAGTCGATCTGCTTTGCGAAGTTGCTGCCCAAGAGCGCTACATCGGCGAGGTGGGACTCGACTTTTCCGCACGCTTTGCCGGAAGTGAGCCGCTACAAATACAGGCATTTGACCGGCTCTGCGATACACTCGTGCAGCATCCTCTTACCGGGCGCGTGATATCAATTCACGCCGTTCGTTCGGCAGGAGCCGTACTGGACGTCCTCGAATCGCATGGACTACTCATCCCAAACCCCGACTCCCCCGTTATCATCTTCCACTGGTTTAGCGGCACTTCGGACGAACTCGTCCGCGCGCGTGATGCGGACTGTTATTTTTCCGTCAACGAACGCATGCTCGCGTCTAAACGAGGACGCGAATACGCACGACAGATTCCACTCGATCGTTTACTGCTCGAGACCGATGCACCAGCGGAGGCAAACACAGAAACAAGCGCGCAGTCGCTCATCAAATCGCTCACAAGGACCTCGATGCGCATTGCCTCACTCAAAAACTGTGACGCTAAGCACATTGAGTCGGCAGTTTTAGCAAATGCGCGCTCTGTATTTGACCTTCGCTAACCCCTGTGGGCAAAAAATGCCAAATATGAGTACTGCTACCGGAATGGATACATTACTTTTAACTTCCCAACCGCCAGAATAATCCTCGATTGTCCGCTAATTAAAGCTTTTACAGTCATTCATCCTGCGTTTTCGCAAATCTTAAACCCCTCCAGACGCTCAAATCACATCTGAAGGGGTTGATTTTGCTGCGACTAAATTAGTCACAGTACTCATATTTGGCATTTTTTGCACACCGAGTCCCGGGGAGGCACCCGCACCTCCCCGGGACCGCTCGGCTATTCGACGATTGGTGCTCCGTGGCCCCAAGAACCTTCCATGCCGCACACGGTCGAGGCAAACCCGGCAGCAAAGTCGAGCGCGCGCTCGATGGCCTCGGCGCCATCCTCACCACGCTTGACGGAATCGAGATAGCACATCAAAAACGAGGTGAGGAACGAGTCGCCCGCCCCCATGGTGTCCTTCATGTCCGTTACCGGTTTAGCCAGCTGGCGGTAATAACGCTCGCCGTCGTAAGCAATGCAGCCCTCGGCGCCCGCCGTAGCCGACACAAAACGCGGACCCAGACCCTTCACCCATGCCAGACGCTCGCGAATCTCGTCCTCGCTCGCGGCATCCGCCGCACTAAAGAAAGCGAAATCGACGTAGGGCGCAATCTGCTCGTAGTACTCGTCGGTGGAGTCGTCCGAAAAGTCAAAAGAGACCGTGACGCCCGCAGCCTTCAACTTGGGCAGCTCGCGCTCGGTAAAGCAGTAGTTGCCCGAATGAACCACATCGAACTGCTTCATGTACGCAAGGTCAAAGCGATCGAGGACATAGCGCGCATCGCCACGGATACCGCCCTCGTTGGAGCCAAGGAAGACACGGTCACCGTCAACGACGGTCACGCGAGCCGCTCCGTTCTCGCCAATCATCTGCTCGCACTTGTCAAGCTCGATACCCTCATCCTCGAGGCTTGCAATGACATGCTCGGCAGCGGCGTCATTGCCAAAAATGCCCATGTATGCAGAGCGTGCGGCACCGCATTTCTTGGCATAAACGGCGAAGTTCACCGCATTGCCGCCGGGATACATGGTGTGGATATGCTCGTAGCGATCGACGACGTTGTCGCCAAATCCGAGCGCGTTAACGTTAAATGCCATGGCCTTTGCCCCTTCTAGTACTCGACGACGCCCATGTAGCGACGGAAATCGGGATCATGGTCAAACACCTTGCCGCGTGCGGCACGCAGCTCGCAGTTCATGGCGTAGAACAGCACCGGGTCCAGATAGGCACGGACGCTCGCCGGCACGGCTTCCATACCGTACTCCTTGGCATCGAGCACCATCAGCGTATCGGTATGCGTCTTAAGGAACGCCAGGGCGCGCTCGTCCATAGCACGGCACTCGCTGGAGCCCATCTGCAGGAAGTAAAAAACGCCATCCTGAGTAGCCTCGAAGGGGCCATGGAAGTACTCGGCAGAGTGGATGTAGCTGCAGTGCTGCCACTGCATCTCCATAAGAGAGCAGATAGCGAAACCGTAGGTCTGGCTAAAGTTGGGACCGCTGCCCAGAATATAGAAGAACTCGTGCTCCTGGCAAAGCTTGGCAAAGCGATCACCCAGCTCGGCATTTACCTTCTCGCGTGCCGGGGGAAGAATCTTATCCATCTCGGCAATACCGGCATACATATCGGCAAGATCGGCGTAGCCCTCCTGCTGATCGAGCAGCTCGGCCGCAAGCGACAGCGAAATGCCAGCGGGGACCTCGGCCTGCGGCACGCCCTCGCCCCACGGGTAGACCCACGTGGTCCACTTGCCGGAGTCAATCTTGGATCCAGCGTTGTCGGTCTGGGCGATCACCGTAGCGCCGGCAGCAAGGGCAATCTCACAGCCCTCGACGACCTCGGGGGTGTTGCCACTGTGGCTGCAAGCAATGACCAGGGATTTCTCACCCAAGCGGCGCGGGCGCATGATATCAAACTCGCGAGCCGTATAGATATACGAAGTGAAGGTGGTTGCCTCGCGCTGCAGAAGCTCATGAGCCGGGATCAAATCGATCATGGAGCCACCGCAAGCAATCCAGTAGACGCTGTCGAACTTGCCCTTCTCGGCAATTGCCTCTTTGATCAGGTCGTGTGCGTTCATATCCAGTTCCTTTCTTGTTTGGTCCACAATCAATGACGTTGGTTGCGTGGCCGATAGTTGTTTTAGTCAATCAGATATTTCTCGAATGCGGCCATGTTCTTGGCATCTGCCGCCGCCGGGTCATCATAGTAACGACCGTCCGTGATTTCCTGGCCCAGCATGCCGTCGAAACCATGGGCGTTGAGCGTGGCAACGAAGGCGTCCATATCGTGCTTGCCATCGCCCCACACCAGATGGCCATACGGATCACCGTCGATAAAGTGCATCTCGTGAATTGCCCCATCACCAAAGGCGGCAAACCAGTCCTCGAGCGTCTCGCCTGCAACGCCCATCGCGGTTGTATCAACCATGGGCTGTAAGTACGGGCTCGCGACCTCGTCAATCATGCGCTTCGCATCGGAAACCGTCGTCACAAGGTTGCTCTCCTCGGGACGCAGGCTTTCCATCGTAAGCACCAGACCGTGCTCGCCGGCATACTCCGCCAGAATGGACATGTGCTCGCGGCTGCGCTTCCAGGCTTCCTCGCGGTCCTCGTCCCAGTCGCCCCAGCCCGAGTTGACGGACATACGGTCGCACCCAAGTACCTCGGCAAGCTCAATGCCGTGCTTAAAGTACGCCAGGCTGCGCTGTTCATGCAGCGGTTTGCGTGCGCAGTATTGCCAAGGATAGACAACATTCTCGGGACACAGAGTACGATACCTAAGCCCACGGTCTGCAGCTTTTTTCGCCAGGACCTCAGCCTCAAAGTAGCCCGTATGGTCGAGTGTCACATGCGGCTCCGCACACCACAGCTCAATGGACTCAAAGCCCAAACGCTGCTGCACATCAAGGAAGTAATCGAGCGACCACATGATGTAGTGGATATTCATGCCCGCAATCTGTTCGCGGCGCAGCGTCGGCTTGGATTCAGACATCTTATGCCTCCTTATTTCGATCGAACACGATTTGTCCGTCCGACATCGTCATATCAACCGAAAGATCGCGTGCGTCGCGATAATCGAGGTCGAACACATCCCGATCGAGCACGCAGATATCAGCAAGCTTGCCGACCTCGAGCGTACCCAGCTCGTCTTCGCGCATCAGATCGTACGCGCCCCCGGCAGTCCAAGCACGCAAGAGCTCGACAAGCGTCAGCGCGTTGGCCTCATTCACGGGCAGTCCATCGTCGAAGTATCCGCCGCACGCACTGTAGATTGACTCGCCCAGGCTCGGAATCAGCAGCGGCAAATCCGTACCACAGCACACCGTGCATCCGGAATCTTCCATGCCGCGGCGATTCCAGCTGTGCAAAAGTCGCGTCTTGCCAATTTGTCGACGCATCATCGACAGGCAATCCTCGCGCCGGTCCAGCGTCAGAATCTGCGGATAGACCTCGCAAATTCCACCTAACTTGCCAAACTTGACAAGATCGGTCGGATCAGAGTTCTCGAGATCGGTAATCGCATGGCGGCGAAGCAACCGTCCATGCTCGTCTCGAGGCAGCGAGGCATAGAGCGCCACGGTGCGACGAACGGCGCCATCGCCCTGGCAATGCAAGGAATATCGGAAGCCGTCAGCATCAATTGCGCGCAGCTCGTTCTCAATCAGATCCCACTCGGGCTCCTCGACAACCGTCTTGCCGGCAGCGCCCGCATCGGCCGTGTCCTCATAGGGGTCAATCATCTCGGCAAGCCCCGCCCATACGCCGCGATCGGTCATACGGTTGAAGCCAGAAAAACGAACGAACGGTCCCCGGAAGCGCTCTCGTGCCTCGCGGGCATATGCCAGATTTGCACCGGCACCCACCGGCTGCGACATCATAGAGACGCGAACCGTCAGCTCACCAGATTCCTCACGGCGAGCCATTTCGTCGGCAAAACCGTAGTAGTCATCAAACGCCATCTCCTTGATGGCGGTAACGCCGCGCTCGTTAAGCATGCTCATGTAGTCCGAATACCCCGCACGTACCTCGGGCAGCGCGAGGAAATCGCTCATCATGCGCCAGATCTTCTCGGCATAGCACGCCTGGGGTGTAAAGCCGTATCGTGCACTGGCGGCAGCATTGAGAACGCAGGTCTCCGCACCCGGTGTAAAGCAGACGACAGGGATATCGCCAAAACAATCGTCAAACACAGCTGCCGTATTTGCGTTCTCGGCATCCGATGCCAACGTTTCGGGTAGGCTGTGGCCAAAAGCCGCCGCGCAATCCGGATGATCTTCTTTCCATGCACGCAAGAGCGACACGGCCTCTTTGGCATCAGCGATGCCGGACAGATCAGACCCCAACGTCCGCAGCGCCCAGCCTGTATAGAAGGTATGCACATCGATCAGGCCAGGCATGACGGTACGGTCGCCCAGATCAACTACCTCGTCCGCTTGGGTCAAATACGAAGCTACCTCACACTTGGTGCCAACCGCCTCAATTCGATTGCCACGGACCGCTACGAAACCTTCGAACGGCAGGTCCCCCGTACCGGTAAAGACGCTCTTAGACGTCAGGACCGTTAAACGATCAGACATCACAACCACCTACACCGGAAGCATGCCAGAGATTGCCGTTACGATCAGGCCAAAGACGACCATGAAAATGAAGAACTTCCAAATGGTCTTCCACCATTGGCCAAACGAAATCTTAGCCACGGCAAGGCCGGCGACCGTCATGCCCGCCACGGGACTGATGGTGTTGATGGTCTGATTAGCAAACTGGAGCGCGGTAACGGCAGCTTCGGGATTGAGGCCCATAAGCTCGGTCAGCGGACCCATGACGGGCATGGTGAGCGCCGCAAGTCCAGAACTCGAGGGAACCAGCAAAGAGAGCAGGCCAAGGACGATATACATAAACGTGGTGTAGACGGCAGCGGGTGCACCGGCGAGCGCAGTAGCGAGCGCCTGGAGGATGGTGTCGATGATCATGCCGCCCTCGGCGATGACCAGAATACCGCGAGCGATACCGATAACGATAGCAGCGTACGCAAAATCGGCGAGACCCTTAACGAACTCCTCAGCGATCGTCTGCTGGTCAAGACCGCCCAGGATACCGGCAAGCAAGCCCATGCCAAGGAACACGGCGGAAATCTCATTCATGTACCAGCCCTGGGTAACAAGACCCCAGACGATAATGCCCATACCGCAGGCAAAATCGATAAGTACGAGCTTCTGACGGGTAGTGAACTCTTCCTCGATGGAGGCATCGGTCACGGAAAACTCAACACGCTTGAGCTTGTCGTCCTCGTACGTAATGGACGACTCGGGGTTTTTCTTGACGCGCATAGCGTAGCGCATGGCCCATGCGATACCGACGGCAGTAAAGATGACCCAAGAAACGGCGCGCAGCCACAGCTGAGGATTGCCCTCGATGCCAATGATGCCCTGGGCGATCAAAACATTAAACGGGTCGATGGTCGAAGCACAATATCCCAGGTTAGGACCAAGGAAGCAGATGATGAATGCCGTCATCGAGTCATAACCGATACCCATCATGATGGGAATGAAGATGGCATAGAACGGCAGGGCTTCCTCAGACATGCCAAACGTAGTGCCGCAAATGGACAGCAACGTCATCGTAATGGGAATGATGAGGATGTCCTTGTTCTTGAGCTTTTTAATCACACGGCTCATGCCGGCATTCAAAGCGTTGGTCTTGGTGATGATTGCGAACGATCCGCCAATCAATAAGACGAACGCAACGACGTCGGCAGCCTCCTGGATGCCCTTAGTGGGCGCTTGCAGGACCGCGAAGATATCCTGACCCAGATTGATGGTCTCGCCGGTCTCGGAATCGGTGTAGTTCTTATCGACCTGTTCATAGGTTCCAGCAACGGCGACTTCGCGCTCGCCCGCCGCTGTCGAAATCGTCTTGCGCTGATACTGACCCGAGGGAACGATCCAAGTCAGGACCGCAAAGACAACGATCAGCAAGAACATGATCGTATAGACATGCGGTAATTTGAACTTAAAACGTCTGTTTGTCTTCTTCGCCTTCGTATCTGACATAGATACCTCCAAAGAACTCGAGACTGCATCGCATCTCGCTTCAACGCTTGCATAAGGCAAACGTTCTATGACGTTCTATAGATTACCAGCAGCTTTTCCCGTCATCAAGATAATTTCAAACTGATTGCCGCAACGCGGTTGAACGGTCGCGTTCGCGCCGTGAACGGTATGGAAGCGCCCGGTGAGATGATCCACCGGGCGTTTCCATTCGCAATGTCCTAGATGTCAAAAACGTAGCGAGACCCAACGATCCGCTGACGACCGATGATAAACGGCCGCCGTTGCTCATCGAAAAAGAAGGCTTCCATATAAAACAAGGGTTCGCCAACGGGAACCGCCAGCAACCGAGCGACCTCGGGCGATGCGCACGCGATCTCGAGCGTGCACGGGTCGGTAAACGCGGGCATGCGGCCAGTCTGGTTGCGCACGAACTCAAAAATGGATTGGTTAGATAGAGGCGCCGTTGATAGATAGGCGTTGTCCTCGTAAACGTATATGTTGTTCTCAAGCATGACGGGGACGCCATCGGCAGTACGCACGCGCTCAACGCAAATCAAGTCAGTTCCAACGGGAACACCAAAGAAATGTGCTTCGGTGGAATCCGCCGGCAGTATCTTTCTCGAAATGACACACGCCCCCGGTTCCATTCCGTTAACGCGGCATGCGTCCGAAAAACTCTGAACGTCATCCTTCTGGCGAATCTTGCGCTTGAGCTTGGGGGCATTGACAAACGTGCCTTTCCCCTGTCGCTTCGTTAGATAGCCCTGCTGGACGAGCTCCTCAATAGCACGTCGCACGGTAACGCGGCCAACTTTATAGCTCTCAGCCAATTCGAATTCGTTGGGTATCCGCGCGCCTGCCTTGTAGGCGCCGGAGTTGATTTCGTTTTTAATGATATCGATAACCTGTTGGTACAGCGGTATCGCTGCTTTACCGTCAGTTAGCCCTTCAGTCGGTGGCATATACCCTCTCCAAGCACGATTAAGTCTAAAGCGGGCTCAGGGGCATTCAACAAGCCCTTAAGCCCGCATTAGCTTAAAGTATGCTAGGTGTCGCACCAAAATGTTGGCTATTTACTCATCAGACCCGAAAAACGCGCAACTACCGCGCTCCTAAGAAAGCGTGAGCAGCTCCGGCAGCTGGTCGATAATCTTGTCCGCGGCATCCTGGCTAAAGCCAAAGCGTTCCTCGCGCTTGGCAATGACTGTCAGGCCGGCTCGCTTGCCAGCGGTGATGCCGGGCACCGAATCCTCAACGCAGCAGCAGCGATTCGCGGGCAGCCCCAGCAGGTCCAGCGCATGCAGGTAGATGTCGGGCTCGGGTTTGCTCTCCTTAAACTGCTCGCCGCTCACCACATACTCAAAGGCATCAGACAGCCCGCATGCGTTGAGCACTTCCTCGATGCTAACCATGGGAGACGAGCTGGCAAGCGCCACGCGAACGCCACGGCGCGGCAGCTCTCGAATCGTATCCACGGCGCCTGGGTTAATCAAAGCCTGATAGTCACGCGGACGCTTATGCGTCCACTCGTCCCAACGGGCCAACGCCTCCTCGCCAGTGAAGTGTCCCTTACCGGCGCGCTCAAACCAATCGACCAGCATATGCAGGAAGAACTGATGCGAGGTACCGACCTGCCCATTCAACTCCTCTTGAGTCAGATTAAGTCCAAGCTCCTTGGCAAACGCGGCAGTCTCGCCCAAGTAGTAATACTCGGTATCGACAATGACGCCGTCCATGTCAAAGATAACGGCGTCGAACGGAAATGCGGACACGGCACCCTCCCTAGCAAAAGGACGCCCGCAAGCAGGCGCCCGAGCCATGCATTAATCGGCGATTCTAACCCAGCAGCTTATCCAGCGCCACCGCAATGCCATCTTCGTTGTTATCGGCGGTCACCATCTGGGCTACAGCCTTAACCTCTTCGACGGCGTTACCCATGGCAACACCGGTGCCGGCCCACTCAATCATGGACTTGTCGTTCTGGCCGTCGCCAAACGATACGACCTCACTGGCATCGATGCCGAGCTTGGGCAGGGCACCCTCGAGTGCGCGGGCCTTGTCGATACCGGGCGCCGTGTACTCAAAGTACCAGTCGGCCGTAAACATGCCCGAAAGCGTCTGCTTAAAGGGCGCATACATCTCCTCGTAATGCGCCTGCAGGTAGGCCGGATCGCCCGCCGTCAGCAGCTTGTCCACGGGATAAGCATCAGCGACCTCATGCAGGCTCTCCACCTCGCGAATCTTAAGATCGCACGCATCGCGCTCGTATTTGACGATGTTTTTCTGCGAGCCGTCAGGCAGCGTGATCATGCAGTGATACGAATCCACGACATGCAAATCGCGACCGAGCGAAATCATAGGGATCACGTCAAAATTACGCAGGTGATCAATCAGACGGTGCAGCTCGTCAGCCGGCATAGCCTGGTCAAAAAGGACCTCATCGGTCTGAGCGTCGACCACATGCGCGCCATTAAAGGCAACCAGCAGACCGTCATGGTTTTGAAGGTCGAGCTCCTGCGCCAAGGCGTGCAGTCCCCATGCGGGACGGCCCGAAGCCAAGATGAGCTTAATGCCCGACTCCTGCGCCGCGAGCAGCTTCTCGCGCGTACGCGGGCTAATCACTTTCTGATCGTTGGTGAGCGTACCGTCGATATCCATCGCGATGGCTTTGATTGCCATATATGCCTCCCTGTCATTGAACAACCTTGTCTGAGCCATCATACAGAACACCCATCGCGACTCCGTTTACAACGGGCAAAAAGTCATATTGTCTCGAACATGAACGGCGTGTGGTCGTGAAGCTTTATCGCTCAGGTCAAATACGTCTGCTAGCGACGCTCATCCGTCGGTGCGCCCTCGACGATCGCGATGCCCGCCGATGCGCCTAACGCGCTGGCGCCGGCCTCGATGAATGCGCAAGCCTCTTCGTAATTATGGATACCGCCCGCCGCCTTGATTGCCACGGCATCGCCGAGCACCTCGTGCATCAGCCGCACGTCCTCGAGCTTAGCACCGCCAAAGCTTCTGCCGGTCGATGTCTTAAGGAATCCCGGCTTGGCCTCCAGCGCGATCTCGCATACACGGCGCTTGGCGGCGTCGTCGCCGTCCAGCTTGCACATCTCGACGATTACCTTGTCAGTGATGCCATGCGCGCGACAAAAATCAGCAATGGTAGTCATCTCGCGCTCGATGGCATCAAAATCGCGGTTCTCGATCGACCCCTGATTCAAAACGTAGTCAATCTCGGTAAAGCCACACGCAGCGTATTCCTCAAACCTCGCAAGCTTCTCCTCAAGCGTCATAGTGCCCTGGGGAAAGTCGATGGCGCCGGCAAGGATGATGTCAGAGCCCTCGAGCATGGCGCGGCCCGTCTCGTACTCCTGAAGGTTCGCAAATACGCAGCGAAAGTTGTACTTTAACGCCTTCTCGACATACTGCTCAAACGTGTCCTCGGGGGCATCGATATAGTCGATGTATTTATTGATGGGTTTGGCAAGTGTCATGCTGGGCCTCCTTGTTCAGGACTGACAACCGATTCGTGGTTTCACGCGAAAAACCACGTTCAATGTACGCCCGACATACAAGGACAGCGTCCGCATTCCGACAAGTGGTATGAAATTAGCTGTAAACGTATATTTACAGACAGCGAATGGCACCGCACGCGGATGCCGACAGCAAGACATCCCCCCCCCCTCAATACACCCTCACGCCCCTTTACTGTTTGCGACCAGAAATGATGAGCTGCACAACGTCGTTAGCGGTCGAATTCGACCTCTGACGACGTCACGCGACTCATCGTATCCGACCGACAACAGAAAAGGGGCACGTTCGCATAGCGTGGCGCGTGACGGTTGCAAAACCACCCCATTTGAAACAAACGCAAAAAAGTACTTGCAAAGACGCGTTCCGACATATAAGTTGATAAAAGACCGCCGTTGCGGTTTTAAGTAGATCGAGCATATGAAATTTCAGTTTTTAGCGTGTAAGAGAAAGAAGATCGGCAAAGTACAACCCCAAACGCAATGACAACTTAATGAGGTAACTGCCACATGTGAGGCACCCAGGGCATTGCTGTCTCGATTTTGAGCACGATGCCTTCCGCCTTGCATGGGCCGTTCCATCCCGCCCCTGCAGCAACTGCCTCACGGGCTCATTGAAAACCGCATAGCACCCCAACGTCAGCACATCACCCACGGCAAGCACATCACTCACGACAACCAACACATCAACAAACAGCACGAACATCAACCGATTGGAGAAGCTATGACAAACCACCACGCTGAAGACGGCGATAAGAAAAGCATTCTGGATGCCCGCATTGAGCGAGCATATGCAAACGAATATGACGCCGCCTTTGCCGCCGCGACCATCAAGAACTACGCGTCGCTACCGCTCGCGACGATCTTGGCCGACCACCCTCAACTGCTGAAGCGCTGCACAAAGATCATGGGCGACCCCGACATTCGCAAGCTGACAGACCCCTATGCCCCAAAACGCGACAACGATTCGTACGTTCTTACCGTAGGCTGCCTAGCCCATATGCTTACGGCGCTCGACACGAAACTCAAGCTCGAATGGGAACCCGACGAGCGTCATGAACTCGAAAGCAAGCGGAACACCCTGCGCACCGCACTGTTCCTTCCGTTGGACGGCCTCAAGCGCTGCAACGTCGAGCTCAATACACAGGCGCGGCAAAAGCCCGGGACCACAGGGCAGAAAACTCCAAGACCCCATGCGGCCATCGTCGACCGCAACCGATATAACCGCATGACCGCGCATTTTTCTGCCGAGGGAGCAGCCATAAGGACGCTGATCGACCTGCTGTGCCTCCTGAGCATCAACGAGCTATTTGAGGGCTATCTCGCCCTTGTTCCCGCGACGGCACCCAAGTCGGTAGCAAAGATCATCGAGACCTGCAGACGCCAGTTTGAGCGCCATCGCAATGGCAGCGAGATGAACGCCAGCATCGCGCAGTACTACGCGGCTCATTACAAAAATGACGGATGTGCCCCTGTCGAGCATCAGCTGCGGCTCGCCTACACCACGCCCGCCGCAACGCTCTATCGCTTTGGAG
Source organism: uncultured Collinsella sp. (assembly GCA_958432255.1). Classification (GTDB taxonomy): domain Bacteria; phylum Actinomycetota; class Coriobacteriia; order Coriobacteriales; family Coriobacteriaceae; genus Collinsella. The sequence continues at coordinate 45,105 of CAUATU010000008.1, read as the reverse complement.
CCCTTGGCGCTTGCGAGCCGCACGAACAGGCAGCCTGCCCCACAACCGAGCTCGATCTCAGGCTCGGACGAACCCTGTAGCCCGCCAGCCCCTCCGCGGGCAACAATCCTATTCCACAACACAACCAACAGAAAGGAGTCCTCATGGACACCAATCATTCCCCCATCATCAGCCCCCTCACCATGCGTGAATCCGCCCGAGGCATCACGCTCACCAGCATTTACGATGAGATGCTCGCCCGTCGCGAGCTCTCCGTCATGGGAAACATCGAAACCCCGATGGCCCACGACCTATGCCAGCAGATCCGCCTGCTCGATGCCACCGACCCCAGCCGCCCCATCACCATATTTGTCGCCAGCGCCGGCGGAAGCGTGCGATCGGGCCTTGCGATCTATGACGCCATGCGCCTCGCATCGTGCCCCATCCGCACCGTCTGCCTGGAATTCGCCGCGTCCATGGGCGCCGTGATCTTTATGGGCGGCGACGATCGCCGTATGGCGCCCCATGCAGAGCTCATGATTCACGACCCGCTGATCCCCCAGGGGGCAGGCGGCTCGGCACTTGCGCTGCAGGAAACCAGCCGGCGTCTCATGCAGACCCGCAAGACCCTCACGCAAATCCTCTCGGACCGCAGCGGCCTCACGCCCAAGCGCATCCAGTCCCTCACTGCAAAAGACACCTACCTTTCGGCCGAGCGCGCCGTCGAGCTCGGCTTTGCCCACGAAATCCTCTCGACCACCAAGGAGGTCGCCCATGTCTAACCTCGCCAGCCGTCTCGCCGCATCTGAGTCCGCATCGTCCACCATCCTCGCCAAGGATCGAACGCTTTCCTGCGACACCCGCCAAACGGGACTCAACAACAATGCACTTGTGATCGGCCCCTCGGGAGCCGGCAAGACCCGAAACGTCCTCAAGCCCAACCTGCTGCAAATGAACGCAAGCTACATCGTGCTCGACACCAAAGGCACGCTCTGTCGCGAAGTGGGACCCGTGCTGGCAGCCCACGGTTACCGCGTGCAATGTCTCAACTTCGCCGACCTCAACACCGTCCCGGCCCTTGCGCCCGGCATCGAGCGCTGCGGCTACAACCCCCTGAGGCACATTCGCCGCAAGGCGGACGGCAGGCCCAACCAGCAGGACATCCTCTCGGTGGCAAAGGCCATCTGCCCCATCGAGGACAACAACCAGCCTTTTTGGGATCATGCGGCGGCAAACCTGCTGTCGTGTCTTATCGCCTACGTCACCGAACAGCTACCCGCCGACGAGCAGACGATCAGCTCGGTCATCAAGCTGATCGAGCACCTGCAGGACGGTGCCACAGGTCGATTGTTTGACGACCTGATCACGACCGACCCCCAAAGCTATGCCCTCTCGCTATGGCGGCGCTACGCCATTACGCAAAATGCCGAGCGCATGCACGCGAGCATCGTCGGCATCCTTGCCGAAAAGGTCATGTGTCTGGGATTCGACGGTGCGGCACAGCTCTATCGTGAGTGCCATCAGGCGGACTTCGCTTCCATGGGACACACCCCCTGCGCCCTGTTTGTAACCGTGAGCGATATTGACCGCAATCTCGATCCGCTGACCGGCCTCTTTATTTCGCAGGCGTTTATGGGCCTCATTCGTGAGGCCGATAGGCAGCCCGACGGCAGCCTGCCCGTGCCCGTGCGCTTTATGCTCGATGACTTCGCAAATCTGCAGATCCCCCAGATCGACAACGTGCTCTCGATTATCCGAAGCCGCAACATCTGGGCAACGCTGCTGCTGCAGTCGACCAACCAGCTCGATGCGCTCTATGGCGAGGCACGCGCACGCTCCATCATGGGCAACTGCGACACGCATCTGGTGCTGGCGTTCCAGGATCCCGAGAGTGCCCGGGTGTTTTCCGACCGCGCCGACGCGCTGCCCAGCACGCTCATGGCGACGCCGATCGATCGCTCGTGGCTCTTTGTGCGCGGCTGCACTCCCGAACAGGTCGAGCGCTTTAGGCTCGAAGACCATCCGCTCTACGGGGAGCTGCCCGAGGCGCAGCGAGGCCATGCGGAGGCCGAGCTCTAGACGCAGGGCCCTCGCAGCACGCGACGCTCCGGCGAAGATCCTTAAAGGCCGTGCGCCCCGGGGCCACGGCAAAGCAAAGGGGCCCGCATCCGATGGGATACGGGCCCCTGACTATAAGGCGCGATGCGTTAACAGCAGCGACTACTTGCGGTGAGCGCGGTAGAACTCGATGAGCGCCTGGGTCGAAGCGTCCTGCTCGGCCTTGGCGGCGTCGTCATGGAAGGCTGGAGTGATCTGCTTGGCAAGCTGCTTGCCCAGCTCGACGCCCCACTGGTCGTAGGAGTCGATGCCCCAGACCGTGCCCTCGACAAACGTGATGTGCTCGTACAGGGCGATGAGCTCGCCGAGTGCGAACGGGGTCAACGTGTCGCCAAAGATCGAGGTCGTCGGACGGTTGCCCTCAAAGCAGCGGGCCGGGACGATCTGCTCGGGCGTGCCCTCGGCGCGCACCTCATCGGCCGTCTTACCAAAGGCGAGCGCCTTGGTCTGGGCCAGGAAGTTGCCCAGGAACAGCTCGTGCACGTCCTGGCCGCTGTCGGTCGCAGGGTTGGCGGTATTGGCGAAGGCAATGAAATCGGCCGGGACCACCACGGTGCCCTGGTGCAGCAGCTGGTAGAAGGCGTGCTGACCGTTGGTGCCGGGCTCGCCCCAGAAGATCTCACCGGTGTCGGAGGTCACGGCGCTGCCGTCCCAGCGGACATGCTTGCCGTTGGACTCCATGGTGAGCTGCTGCAGGTAGGCCGGGAAACGATGCAGGTACTGGCAGTACGGCAGCACGGCGTGGCTCTTGGAACCGAAGAAGTTGACGTACCAGACGTTGAGCAGGCCCATCAGCGCAACGGCATTGTTCTCGAGCGGCGTGTTGCAGAAGTACTCGTCGATAGCGTGGAAGCCCTCGAGGAACTGCTGGAAGCGCTCGGGACCGAGCACGACGATCAGCGACAGGCCCACGGCGGAGTCGACGGAGTAGCGGCCGCCGACCCAGTTCCAGAAGCCGAAGGCGTTGGCGGGGTCGATACCGAAGGCCTCAACCTTCTCGAGTGCGGTGGAAACGGCGACGAAGTGCTTTGCCACGGCCTCGGCGTTCTGCTCATCGGAGCCGTCGATGGCGCCCTGGGCCTTGAGCTGCTCGAGCATCCAGGTCTTGACCTCGCGGGCGTTGGTGAGGGTCTCGAGCGTGGTGAAGGTCTTGGAGACGATGATCACGAGCGTGGTCTCGGGATCCAGGCCCTTAAGCTTCTCGGCCTGGTCGTTGGGGTCGATGTTGGAGATATAGCGGCAGTCGATACCGGCGTCGGCATAGGGGCGCAGAGCCTCGTAGGCCATGACCGGGCCCAGATCGGAGCCACCGATGCCGATGGACACCAGGTGCTCGATCTTCTTGCCGGTAACGCCCTTCCACTCACCGGAGCGCACGCGCTCGGCGAAGGCATACATGCGGTCGAGGACCTCGTGCACGTCGGCGACGACATCCTGGCCGTCGACGATGAGCTGGCCCCTCTCGGTTGCGGGGCGGCGAAGCGCGGTGTGCAGGACGGCGCGGTCCTCGGTGGTGTTAATGTGCTCGCCGGAGAACATGGCGTCGCGGCGCTCCTCGAGCTTCACCTCGCGGGCAAGATCGCACAGCAGCTTGACGGTCTCATCGGTCACCAGGTTCTTCGACAGATCGAAGTGCAGGTCACCGGCGTCAAAGCTCAGCTTGTTCACGCGCTCGGCATCGGCAGCGAACCAGGCCTTGAGGTCGATACCATCGGCCTCGAGCTTCTCCTGATGAGCCTCGAGTGCCTTCCAAGCGGCAGTCGACGTAGCATCGATAGGTGCGGCAACAGTTGCCATAGAGTCCTCCTCAGCATACGGGCGCACGCCTCCATGCGCCCGGACATTCAGATGCCACTATTCTAGCGCAGGTCAAGACTACAATCAGCGAGCGTTGCCAATCGGCCCCCAAACGGCAACCGATCAAAAAGGGACAGGCTTATTTTGGCAGGTCAAACGCTTTACCAACCAAAAATAACCCGTCCTTTTATGGCAAATATTAGGCCGCGGCGCAGACGCTACCGAGTAACTCACGCAGAGGAGACCCGATGCCCTCCAGCAGTTCGGGCGCGATAATGGCAAAAACGGGAACCTCGCCGGTGCCCACGACAGCAGGCACCTTGCCCTCCGAGACAATGCATCCATAAGGCACAAAGCCGTCTTCGCCGGCATCGAGCGCCGCCGTGCGACGCGCGAGCTCGCGCGCAAAGCCTGCAGTATCGGCATCGCCAATCGCCAGGACAAAGTCCACGCCCTCGTCGGTCGCCAGGGCCACGGCTTCGTCGATCAGCTCGTCTCCCCCGTCGCCCTCAACCGAGCCGCAGCGAAAAAGCACGCGCTCGAGCAGAGCTCGATCAAGCGAGCCGAGCGCCGCCGAGACAAGCTCGTCGCGCGCATGCTTGTCGCCTCCCAGCACGACCAGTGCCTTGGTGCCGCCATAGTGGGCAACCAATCGCCCGCACCAGCGAGCCACATCCCCATCCGCAACCAAGCGCGTCGGCATACCAAACCCATAATTGACCATCTTTCCCACAACCCTTCCGTGCGTATAGGCGGTATCGATCGTTAGGCTCATGCTACGAAGCGAGCTTTTCCGAGCTGTTTCGCGCTCTTTAGGGCTGCGTTAAAAACCCGATGCAGCCGCACGACCATACCCGCCAAAAAGGGACAGGTTTTGACGGTGTCCAGTCGAGCGGGTATTATCGAACAGGTATTCGATAAGAACATGTGTTTGATGGGAGGACGCGTGGCGCACGAGCAGCACACCTACATCTGCATCGACCTCAAGACGTTTTATGCCAGCGTCGAGTGCGTGGACCGCGGGCTCGATCCACTCACCACCAACCTGGTCGTTGCCGACGAATCACGCGGACGCACGACCATCTGCCTCGCCATCACACAGGCCATGAAGGACCTCGGGATACACAATCGCTGCCGTCTGTTCGAAATTCCCGATGGCATCGACTACATCACGGCCGTACCGCGCATGCAGCATTACATGGAGGTGTCGGCGAAAATCTACGGTATCTATCTGGAATACGTCAGCCCCCAGGACGTGCACGTCTACTCCATCGATGAGTGCTTTATCGACGTGACGCCCTATCTGGACCTCTATCACACCGATGCGGAAGGGTTCGCCTGCACGCTGCGCGACGAGGTCCTCGCGCGCACCGGCATCACGGCGACGGTCGGCATCGGCCCCAACCTATTCCAGGCCAAGGTAGCGCTCGACATTACCGCCAAGCACGTACCCAGCCGCATCGGCATACTCGACGACGAGGCCTTTCGCAAGGAGATCTGGCCCCATCGTCCCATCACCGATATCTGGGGCATCGGTCCCGGCGTGGCAGCCCGCCTCGAGAAATACGGCGTCTACGATCTGATGGGCGTCGCGGCGCTCGACGAAAACCTGCTTTACGACGAGCTCGGCGTCAATGCCGAATATCTCATCGACCATGCCTTCGGGCGCGAGCCGACAACCATCGCCGACATCCAAGCCTATCGCCCGCAAGCAACTTCGACCACCACAGGACAGGTGCTCTCGAAGGGTTATGCCTACGAACAGGCCTATACCGTCTTGCGCGAGATGGTCGATGCCGCCGTGCTGGATTTGATCGACAAGCACGTGGTGTGCGACAGCATCTCGCTCTTTGTGGGCTATGCAAGCGAGCGCGCCGACATCCGCAGGCTTGATGCCAGCGGCACTGCACAATATGTGGACGGATGCGGACACCTGCGCTCGAGTACGTCGAGCATCGAACCCACCGCAACCGCCGGCCCCGAGCTCGCACCCCGTGCGCCCAAGCCCGTCCAGCGCGATGACGAACGGCGTCGTCTGGTACGTGAGGCGCAGGCAATCGATGGCATCTTCGTGGGAGAGCATGGCGGCAAACCGCGCGGTGGCTATGCCGCACTCTTTGCGCACTCCAACGCCTCGCGCAAGCTGCCCGAGCGCACCAATTCGTTTAAGAAGATCATGGGATATTTCGATGAGCTCTGGGCACAGACTGTCGATCCCAAACGAACGGTCAAGCGCATCAACCTGGGATTTGGCAATCTGGTGCCCGAGGAATTTGCCACCATCGATCTATTTAGCGATATCGAGGCGGATGAGCGCGAACGCGACCTAGCGCGCGCCGTCCTGGCCGTGAAAGGCAAGTACGGCAAGAACGCGCTCGTCAAGGGATTAAGCTTTACCGCTGGCGCCACCGCGCGCGAACGCAACGATCAGGTAGGAGGACATCGTGCCTAAGTCCCAACAACAGCCGATGCGGCCACCGACACCTTTTGAACGCCTAGCGGACCCCGAGGGAAGACGTCGTTCCGCCGACCCAAAGCTCACCGCCAACGGCACCGTCCGTGCCGGCCGTGCCGCGCAGTTTATGCCCTTTGCCGCCCTCACGGGATACTACGAGCTCGTGCGTAAACAAGAGATCACCGCCGAGCCAAAATGCGAACTCACAGAAGAAAAAGCCCTCGAGCTTTCGCAAAAGCTCGAGGGCCTCAAACGCGGCGACTTGGTGCGCGTCACCTATTACGATGCGTACGGCTATCGCACTCGCACGGGCATCCTTGATGAGGTGCTCCCTGCGTTCAAGCTACTCAAACTCAGGGATATCGCCATCGACTTCGACGACATCCAGGACATCGAGCTACGCGGACGAGCCTAGACAAGGACGCGCATCCAGAGCGACGCTTACAGCGTCATGACGTAGTAGCCCGCGTCTTTCACGGCCGTCTCGAGGACATCACGATCAACCGGCTGCTTAGAGCGCACGCGTGCCGTGTGGTCCGCATACGTCACCGTTGCCCACACGCCATCCAGTGCATTGAGGGCATTGGCTACGTTCTGAGCGCAGCCGTCACAGCTCATGCCGCCGATGAGCAGCTCATCGCTATAGGGATAGTGCGATGCATCGGTATCCACCACAACAACCTTTTTGGCCTTCTTGCCGCTCGCACCATCGCTGCAACAACTCTTCCCGTGTGTCGAAGCGGCAATGCGACGCAGTCCAAAAAACATGCCGACGGCAATGACGGCCAGCACGATGAGATTCGCAGGGTTGAGCAAGTCACTCATGCGTTCCCCTTTCAAGTAACACTATCTAGATACCCCCATGGGGTGTCACCATCTTAACCCAAATTCATGTCCGTTCGGTCAATTAGTTTCCCTCTTCAAACTTTTTTGTTGACCATGGCTTACTTTCGTGTATAAGTTTTCCTAGGCTAACAACTGAGGACCCGAAAGGAGCATCGTGACTCGAACCATTGACATCCCAACATACCAAACGGCTGTCGTACGCAACTGCTCCCCTACGCTCGCAGGTATCAAGCCGGCTTCGCTCTTTACCTATCCCGGCGTTTACGCCAACCAAAACGGAAAACCCGGCGCCGCCCATATCGAAGAGCGACGCTCTCGCCTGCTCGCCGTCATAGCCCAATGCAACCGCGAGCTCCAGCCACTCGGAATCCATATGAGCGTTTTGGTCTGGCGTCCCTGCGGAGCGCTCATCTATGTGTACCGCCCTGCGGACCTCATGCGATACCTCTCCGACCCCCGTGCCACGACGGCGCTAGCCGCCGAAGGTTACGATGTCCACAACCTGCCCGCATCCCTGGTGCATCTCGCCGCGCGCATCACGCTGGCAAGCAGCAATGCCGCAGAAAGCGCCTATGACGGCAGCGCCTGCGCACTCGCGCGAAATAGGCACTGCGATACGGGGTGCATATGCGAGTTCCCCCACGAAATTGGCTATTTTTTGGGCTATCCCTACGAAGATGTCCATCAGTTTATCGTCCAGCACGGCGAAAACTATAAGGTCTTTGGCGCATGGAAGGTATACACAAACGTTGAGCAGGCGCTCACGACCTTCGATTCCTATCGCGCATGCACGCAATACCTTACCTACATCTATCAACAGGGCTGCACCCTGGGACAACTTGTCCAGGCAACCCGATAGAGCATACAAGACGCGGCCGCACGCCGCACAACCGAAAGGAAAACATATGAGCAAGATCGCCGTCGTCTACTGGAGCGGTACAGGCAACACCGAGGCCATGGCAAACTTCGTTGCCGAGGGTGCAACCGGTGCCGGCGCCGAGGCAGAGGTCATCTCCTGCGCCGACTTCTCCGCAGACAAGGCCGCCGGCTATGACGCCATTGCCTTCGGCTGCCCCGCCATGGGTTCCGAGGAGCTTGAGTATGACGAGTTCCAGCCTATGTGGGACGAGGTCAAGGAGACCCTCGGCGACAAGAAGGTCGTCCTCTTTGGCTCTTATTCGTGGGCCGAGGGCGAGTGGATGGACAACTGGAAGGCCGATGCCGACGAGGCGGGCGTCAACGTCGTAGACTCCACCATCTGCTACGACGCGCCTGACGATGAGGGCGAGACCGCTTGCAAGGCCCTCGGAGCCGAGCTCGCGTAACGAACCCAGGGCCTCCAAAAGAGCCTGCATCGAAGCGCATCCCCATCCCTACAAAAGAGCGGGGGCTGGATTCAAGTCCAGCCCCCGCTCTTTTATAACGGCAGTTACATCAACCGGCTACGAGATATTGCCCAAGAACGCCTTGGTGCGCTCGCTCTTGGGGTGGTCGAAGACCTCGCTCGGCGTACCCTCTTCCACAATGACGCCGCCGTCCATAAAGACGACGCGGTCGGCGACGTCGCGGGCAAAGCCCATCTCGTGCGTCACGACGATCATGGTCATGCCATCGCGTGCCAGGTCGCGCATGACACCCAGAACGTCGCGGACAAGCTCGGGGTCAAGCGCCGACGTGGCCTCGTCAAAGAGCATCACGTGTGGATTCATCGACAGGGCGCGGGCGATGGCAACGCGCTGCTGCTGGCCGCCCGAGAGCTGGCTCGGCATAAAGTCGATACGCTCGGCAAGACCGACCTTGGTGAGTTCCTCGACGGCAATCTTCTCGGCCTCTTCCTTGCTGCGCTTGAGCACCTTCTGCTGCGCGAGCATGACGTTCTTTTTGACTGAGAGGTGCGGGAACAAATTGAACTGCTGGAACACCATGCCCAGATGCGTGCGCACCTTGTTAAGGTCGACGCCCTTGGCGCACACGTCCACACCCTCAACGACAATCGAGCCACTCGTGGGATGCTCCAGACGGTTGATGCAGCGAAGCATCGTCGACTTACCCGAGCCCGAAGGACCCAGGACTACGACGACCTCGCCCTTGTGCACATCCAGATCGATATCGCGCAGGACCACGTTGTCGCCAAAGGCCTTCTGGAGGTTCTTGATGCTGACGACGACCTCGTTCGAGTTATTGGTTTCGCTCATGATAGGACCTCCTTACAGACCGGCGATGTGATCGGCGGGCGTCGCGACAACCTGTCCGGCGCTCTTGGTGGGACGCTTCTTTTTGGTTTCGGCCGTCCCCAGAAGTCTCGCCTCAAGACCGCTCACCAAGCGCGCAAGCGGCAGGGTAATGACCAGATAGAACAGAGCGGCAACCACATACGGCGTGATGGAGCCCGTCGTGGCCACGATGGTGCGGGCGTTCATGACGATCTCGACGACACCCACGGCGGCAAGCAGCGACGTGTCCTTGTAGAGCAAGATAAACTCGCTGGTCAGCGTAGGCAGGACATTGCGGAACGTCTGCGGAATCATGACATAGAGCAGCGTCTGGAAGGCATTCATGCCCAGCGAGCGAGCAGCCTCGTTTTGGCCCTTGGGGATCGACTGAATACCGGCACGGAAGATCTCGCACAAGTACGCAGACGAGTTCATGGCCATGACGATAACACCCAGCACATAGTCGTCCACTTTGACACCGGCCAGCGGCAGACCGAAAAACGCGATATAGATCTGCAGGAACGCCGGCGTACCGCGAATGATATTCACATAGATGCCGGCAAGACAGCGCAGGATGCGCGACTTAGAGATGCGCATGAGCGACAGGGCAAAACCGAAGGGAATTGCCAGCGGAAACGCCACAAGCACGATCGAGAGCGACATAAGGAAGCCCTTGAAGACGATCGGCAGGCTCTGGACCAAAATGACCGGGTTCAGGAACAGGCGCAGGAACATATTGGAGTTCCACGCCTCGACCCACGGCTGCTCTTTAAGGTCAGCCAGGAAGTTATCGAAGGCCGTCACGCCCTTGATCTCCACCGACGGAATCTTGGAGATCTTCTTGGTCGACCCGTCGGCGAGCGTATAGGTGCCGCTAAAGGCCTCATCGCCGCCCTCGACGGGGAAGGTCACGCCGTAAACCTCGACACGGAAAAAACCGCCGGCAGGCGCCGTCTCGCCAAAGTCAATCTTGAGCGTCTGGCCGTCAGCCTTGCACGTGGGCTTCATGGGCGTACGATCCATGAGGTCCTCGCCCGAGAGCATCGTCAATCGCGTGTCATCGGTACCAAACGTCGTGCCGTCGACAAACGTCAGCGAAAGACCGCTCAGCTCCTCGTCGGCATCGGCCTGAACTTCCCAAGTGATGCGCGTCTCGGTGCCGCCGACCACATCGCTACCCGAACCGGTATTGGGTCGGGCGGTAATCTTTGCGGTCTCAAGCGCGTGGGCGGTCGTGGGCACGCAGGCCCCCGCGCATACCAGGGCGAGCGCCACAGCCAGGGCACAGGCCAGCTTTTGGAGCATCGAGGGCAGTGGAAAACGCTGCTCCGCGGCCCCTTTGTTCAGTCGAGACAAGGTGGCTCCTATCGTAGAAGTTGCCGGCAAAACGAGACGGAAAAGCTCTCCGTCAAGAGAAGCGCAAAGGCCCTCTCCGCCAAAACGGAAAGGGCCCGCGCGCAATCAAGTAGCTATTTTACTTGATGTTGTACTTAGCCATGAGGGCGTCAACGGTACCGTCATCAGTCAGGTCCTTGATGGCCTGGTTGATGTCGTCCTTGAGCTTGGTGTTGCCCTGGTTGATGGCGATGGCGTACTCCTCGCCGGTGCTGATCTGCTTGATGGTCTGGCAGGTGTTGAACTGCTCGGCGGTCAGCTGGCTGGCAACGGAGCGGTTGGTGACTACGGCGTCGCCCTTATCGGACTGCAGGGCGCTGAAGCACTCGGTAGCGTCCTTGTAGGGGACGATCTTGGCCTTGGGGAAGTTCTCCTGGGCAAAGGCCTCGGCGGTCGAGCCAGACTGGACGATGATGGTAGCGTCAGCGTTGTTGAGCTTCTCGCTGTAGTTGTCGGCCGTGATGTCGGTGTTATCGACCTTGGTCACGATAGCCTGATCGTCCATGTAATAGGAATCAGAGAAAGTGACTTCCTTCTCACGCTCGGGCGTGTCGGTGATAGCCGCGATGGAAACGTCATACTTGGCGCCCGAAGCGACGCCCGGAACCAGCGTGTCAAAGTCATTGTTGACATACTCGACATCCAGGCCCAGCTTGTCGCCGATAGCCTTGATGAGCTCAAGGTCAAAGCCCTGATAATCGCCGTTGTCATCCTTGTACTCAAACGGAGCGTACTCGGCAGAGGTGCCGACGGTCAGTGTACCGTCCTTGACGAGCGCGTACTCCTTGGAGCCGTCGACCTTCTCGACCTTAGCGTCGTCAGAGCTGCTGGAACCGGCATCAGAACCAGAGGTGGCGTTGGACGAGCCGCAGCCCGTCAGTGCGAGGGCGAGCGCCATGGCGCCTGTGGCGGCAAATGCGCCAAGCTTCTTAAGCTTCATAATCAGTCTCCTTCCGGTGACCTCGTTTGATTCAGAGGTCTGCAAAAACTGTTGGCTATTATGCACCCGGAATTACGAATCTGCAATGAGAAAACTGATTGAAACAAACCCATAACGTGAATGGAACACTCCACTTTGTAACAGTCATTACTGCTGCAATGACCTTAATAGTCTAATTTCAGCTGCATAACCTGCAAGTTCGTTCGGAGTCTCCAAAATAAACGGCAGCGAACGCAAACGGCCATTCGATACAATATTCTGCATAACCTGCATACCGCCACCAAATTCCTCGCTGCCAAGGTATCCCTTGCCGATGCACTCGTGACGATCTTTATGGGCGCCACAGGGGTTCTTCGAATCGTTGATGTGTACGGCATGCAAGCGATCGATACCCACCACGCGGTCGAACTCGTCGAGTACGTCGTCCAGATCATGGATGATGTCGTAGCCGGCATCGCTCACATGGCAGGTGTCCAAACAAACGCCCAGCTTATCGGACAGCTCTGGGCGCTTGGCGGCAACGCCCTCGATAATGCACGCCAGTTCTTCAAAGCTACGGCCCACCTCGGTGCCCTTTCCTGCCATGGTCTCGAGTAATACCGTCGTCTGCTGCCCCTCAAACATCACCTGGCACAGCGTGTCGACAATCATCTGAATGCCGACGTCGGAGCCCTGTCCCACATGCGCACCGGGATGGAAGTTGTAGTAGTTGCCGGGCAGTGTTTCCAAACGCTGCAAGTCCTCGGTCATTGCCTCCAAGGCAAACTCGCGCGCCCGCTCTTTGGCAGAACAGGGGTTGTAGGTATACGGGGCATGCGCCACCAGCGGTCCAAAGTCGTTTTGTGCCATAAGCTCGCGCAGGGCCGCCACGTCATCCACGTCAAGTTCTTTTGCCTTGCCACCGCGCGGGTTGCGCGTAAAGAACGCAAAGGTATTGGCGCCAATGGATAGCGCCGTCTCCCCCATCGCCCGATAGCCCTTCGTCGTCGAAAGATGGCACCCAATCGTCAGCATCTCCAGCTCCCTCTTCATCAGTTGCGGTGAAATACGGTCTATTGGTGCCCTATTTTGGCGCAAGCAGACCGTATTCCACCGCAAGTTATAAAAGGGGCATCAGGAGCAAAGGCCTCCAGGCATTCCAAGCGCTGGCGCCATGCCCCCACGCCCTAAAGTTTCAAGCGAATCGCATCGATGATGTGCGCACAGCGCTGTGTGGCGGCTAGGGACATGATGGGGCTTTCGAGTTTCCCCGCCCGAATGAGCTGCGTCGCATGCGACGCCTCACCGTAAAAATCATCGACTTCAAATGGTGCATCGATTTCGAGTACTCGACCGTCGGAATACTTCACATGAGCGAGCTCGGGGCGATGGAGACGCTCGATTTCCAACGAGCCCCGCTCACAGGCAATCGTTAAGCGGCTTTCATATGTTGCTTTGCCGTCGCACACCATATGAATGGGTATACCGTCGACGCTCATATGGATCTCGTCGGCCCAATCGACGCGGCCGCCCGATACGTCACGCCAGCGAACTTCACGAGACGAAACCTCGCAAGCGCCCGCGAGCAAATCCTCAAACCAACCGACTGCATAGCAGCCCATGTCATATAGACAGCCGCCCTGCAACGGATCAAGCAGATAGCCTGAAGGAGACTCGCCGTAATCGAGCTTTTGCACGCTTTCAATCGAGACAATACGGCCAAGCTCACCCGACGCAAGCAAGTCCTTCACGCGAGTGCGCATCTGGCAAAACCGATTCTTCATCGCCTCCATAAACAGCACGCCGCGCTCGCGAGAGGTGGAGGCAATCGAGAGAGCCTCTTCCTCACTCAAAACGGCCGGCTTTTCGCACAGCACGGCCTTTCCGGCGCACAGCGCGCGACAGGCCCAACGCGTATGCATGCCATGCGGAAGAGCCAAGTAAATTGCGTCGACATCGGGGTCGGCAATCAGCGCGTCATAAGCCGCATCGCCGTTATCGTCGATCGAGGCATGGCCATGCGCAGCATCAATCGAAAACGCTCGGCAAAATTCCTCGACATGTGCAGGAGTGCGGCCGGCCGCAGCCACCAGCCGTGCCCCGTCGATCTTCTTGAGCGACGATGCAAATCGATGAGAAATGTGCCCAGCGCCCAAAATGCCCCAACGAACCTCACGCGAATCATCCCATGAATCCCGATGGCCCACGACAGCCCCCTTCAGTTGCGGTGGAATAGTCCCTGTTTAAGCCCTATTCTGCCGCAAGCAGGAACTATTCCAGCGCAAGTTATAAAAGGGTCACGAGGAGCGCGTTTTGCCGAAGGCCTTAAGCACTGCCGTCACGGGGCCAGGCTGGAAACGTCGGCGCACGTCATCGAGACGCTCGGGGATATCGATATGCTGTGGGCAGTGGCGCGCGCATTTGCCGCACTTGACGCAATTGCTCACCAGCTTGGCCTCGCTTGTGCGCACCGCGCTCGCCGTAAAGTACTGCGATAGACCCGTAAACCAGCTGTGCGCATAGCTTGCGTTGTAGGCGGCAAAACATCCAGGGATATTGATGCCTTTAGGGCACGGCATGCAATAGCCGCATCCCGTGCAGGGCACGCGATTCGATTTTTCAAACTCATCCAGCACGTGCGCGATCGTGTCGAGCTGGTTGGCAGTCATCGAATCCGGCAGGGCCCGATCGGCCAACACCGCGTTCTCATCCACCTGCGCGATATCGGTCATACCCGAAAGCAGCATCGTCACCTGAGGATGATTCCAGACCCACGAAAGACCCCAGGCGGCAGGAGTGCGCAAATGCGGGTCACGGGCACTATCGAGCACAGCGCGGGCCCGTGGCGGCAGCTTGCCCGCTAAACGCCCGCCCAGCAGTGGCTCCATCACAAACACCGCGAGGCCTCGCTCGGCAGCGGCCATGAGCCCCGCTGTTCCCGCCTGATATCGCTCTCCAGCGTAATTGTACTGGATCTGGCAAAAGTCCCACTCATATGCATCGAGCATCGTCAGGAAATCCGCCGCGCTGCCGTGGTACGAAAAACCAATCTGGCGAATGCGCCCCGCCGCCTTTTGACGCGCGATCCAGTCCTCGATGCCCAACGCCACCACACGTTCCCACTGGGCGGGCGAGGTAATGTTGTGCATGAGGTAATAGTCGATATGGTCGGTCCGCAGGCGGCGCAGTTGCTCGTCGAAGAACCGGTCGAAATCCTCCGCGCATTTGCACGAAGCATGCGGCAGCTTGGTTGCGAGCAAAACCTGGTCGCGCAAGCCCAGGCGCTCAAGCGACGCACCCACACAAGCCTCGTTGCCGGGATAGAGATAGGCCGTGTCCAGGTAGTTAATCCCCTGCTCCACCGCACGGGAGATGATGGCGTCGGCTGTCTTCGCATCCGGGCGTCCCGGCGCACCGGGAAACCTCATGCAGCCCAGCCCCAACGCCGAGATACGGTTGCCGCTTTTAGGGTCAACGCGATATTGCACGGCCCCTCCCCTCCCATCGAAGCCCTGACAAGGCGAAACAAACCCGTCACGTCATCGAAACACATCGGAATCGCAATTGAGAACGTATCGTAACGCAGCAGAAATCAGGCCGTCACGGCACCGCTTTAACATCAGCAAAAAGCCCGATGAAAGGAGTCGAGCGTGACCACGCGCGAGGACGCCTACCCCTACCCCGGCGAGCAATACATCCTCTCGGTCGACCGCTATCAGATCGAAGTCATGGACCATCTGGATGAGCTTCCCGCCACAGGCGCCGTCATCTTCTGCACCTTCCCTAAGGTCCGTGATGGTGTCGGGTACCCCGCGCGCGTCTTTGCGGTCTGCCCCGCAGCGTAACGTCCAGGCAAACGTTTCTTTTTTATAACAGCCGCCCCGCGCACCCACCAATCACCCCGGCAGCATACAATCCATCAGGCGCCCCTTACGCGGGCGCCTTTTATATGGGGAGATGATTCACATGCAGATCAACAAGGTCACCTTTATCGGCAAGGGCGGCGTCGGCCTGCTCTACGGCAGCATGATTGCCAAGGCCCTCGGCAATGACGCCGTCGAATACGTTATGGATGACGCCCGTTTTGAGCGTCACGCGGGCGATGCGCTCACCGTCAACGGAAAGCCTTGCGGTCTCACGTCCGTCCGCGCCAGGGAGGCAGCGCCCGCCGATCTGGTCATCCTGACGGTCAAGACCACCGGTCTCGACCAAGCACTCAAGACTATGGAGCGCGTCGTGGGACCCAACACGCTCATCGCCTCGCTGTGCAACGGTATTACGAGCGAGCAAAAGATTGCCGAACGCTTTGGCTGGGAGCATACCGTTCTTGGTATCTGCCAGGGCATGGACGCCGTGTTTCTCAATGGCGCGCTCACCTTTACCAATGTGGGCGAGATCCGCTTTGGTGCAGCCGCCGACACCGACCCCGCGACCGTCGCCGCTATCGACGGGCTCTACACGCGCTGCGGCATCGCCCATACCGTCGAGCGCGACATTGCGCACCGCATGTGGGCCAAACTCATGCTCAACGACGGCATCAACCAGACCTGCATGGCCTACGGCGGGACCTACGGAAGCGCCACGGAACCGGGCTCCGAGCAGCGCCGCTGTTTTGTCTCCGCCATGCGCGAGACGCTTGCGGTTGCCAACGCCGAGGGCGTTGAGCTGACCGAGGCAGACCTGACGCAAATGGTGCACCTCATCGAGGGAATCGACCCCGCCGGTATGCCCTCGATGGCTCAAGACCGCATCGCAAGGCGCAAAACCGAGGTTGATGAGTTCGCGGGCACCATCTGCCGCCTCGCAGCCAAACACGATATCCAGGCGCCGCAAAACGAGTGGCTCTATCGGCGCATCCGCGATATCGAGAAAAGCTGGTAGCGCCAACGCGCCGCATTCAACAGCCTTAACAGCAAAACCGCCGCAAGGGAACCTTTCCCCCTGCGGCGGCCTTCATCTTCGTCTATGACCGGCGGCCGATCTCACAACAGTTAGCGTCGCGACCCCGGCACCTCGTCCTCATCGTCGCGACAAAGGACAACACCGGCGCTTCCCAGCAGCGTGGCCGCGATCAGCGCGCTGACCACAATAGGAGCAGCCCCGCATGTCCCCTGCATGCCCGCGACGAGCGCGACCGTGGGACCAAGGCAACCAAACGTCAGTGCAACGGCGGCAACGGCAATATCTCGAGCATTCACAAGACCACTTCCTCCAAGAGAAAGACCTTATTTCTCAAGAACCAGTGTGCCCCGCATCCATACGCCCAGCGTACCGCCACGGTAAGGGCTCTGTTAACTCAAACGCATACATAGAACGGACGTCCTTACGTTGCCCTAAAGCTCGGTAAAGACGCCCGTCCGCCAAATATCCGTGATGCAGAAAAATTACCAACCGGTGTAGTAGTCGGTGGCTCCGGCAGCGCAGCCGGAGTCATAGACCTTGCAATCACCCTTGGAGCCCGTAAAGGTCGAACCCTGGGCCATATCGCCCGCGGCCACGACATAGTAACCATCGGAATCGCGCCAAAAGCCCTCGGAATCCTGAGTCCACTCGCCCGTGCGATAGTGATAAAGCACATTGCTGCTGTAATAGGTCTCGCGGCGCCCGTTGTAGTTATTGACACCCGCAGAGCGCGTCAGGCCCGATCCGTTCGCGTAGGACGCGGCAGACGCGTAGGACGGAATGTAACCGGCGTTGCAGTACGAAGCCTGGGCGACCTCGGCAGCCTCCGCCTCGGCGGCAGCCTCGAGCGCTTCGTGCTTGGCATCCTCAAGCGCAGTGCGCAGCTCATCGAGCTCGGTCGACTTCGCGTCGACCTCCCCCATCGTCAACAGGCTACCCGCACCGTCGATACAGCCCTGCAGCACAGCGCGCTCGTCATCGGTGGCATAGTCACCATACATGTTTAGAATGATCTGAGCGCGCATCTCAAGGGAATCGCGCTTGGCCTCCATCGAGGCGTTCCACTCCTGCATGGAACCATAACCATCGCCGCGATAGTCAACGGGCTGCACCAGCGTTGTCTCGGACGGCGTAGATCCAACCGTATCGGACAGTGTTGCGGCGTGGGCATCAGTTGCACCGGCGCCCGCCAAAAGTGCCACGGTCAGAGCGGCGGAAAGGGCGGCGGCTTTCGGTTTTCGTGAATCGATCCTCATGTAGCTGGAAACCTCCGTAGTGCGTTTTTGCTGCGTTTGAGCTGCGTGTGATTCGATCGCGCTGCATAGTACCCCGAGCAAATCGCGACCTGCGGTTTTACTCAAAAGGCGCACGTCAATTGCGTAAAACTCACATCCTCTCAACAGGAGTTTTCCACAACTCGAATGCATAAAACGTGTCAAAAACCCTGTTTTTGCGCCCTCACTATGCAAAAAAGGCGCCTGCGCAACCATTGTTCGCACAGGCACCTTGAGCAGGCATTTTATGCAGTTATACCTATCGAGACGCAAGGGGTCCTTGCACAAGTCGCCTTACTCGTCCAGCGCGGCGAAGGCCTGCTTCAGATCCCAAATGATATCCTCGGCGTTCTCGGTACCGATGGAAAGACGGATCGTGGAGGGCGTGATGTTCTGCTCGGCGAGCTCCTCGGCAGAGAGCTGGGAGTGCGTGGTGGTAGCCGGGTGCACGACGAGCGACTTGACGTCGGCCACGTTGGCGAGCAGCGAGAACACCTGCAGATGATCGATGAACTTCCAAGCTGCCTCCTGGCCACCCTTAATCTCAAAGGTAAAGATCGAAGCGCCGCCGTTGGGGAAATACTTCTGATAGAGCTCGTGATCGGGGTGCTCAGGCAGGCTCGGGTGGTTCACCTTGGCGACGTGGCTGTCACCAACCAGGAACTCAACGACCTTCTTGGTGTTCTCGACATGACGGTCAACGCGCAGCGACAGAGTCTCGGTGCCCTGGAGCAGGACCCAGGCGTTGAACGGGCTGATGCAGGCGCCCTCGTCACGCAGCAGGATAGCGCGGACATAGGTTGCAAAGGCGGCGGGACCGGCAGCCTCGGCAAACGAAACACCGTGGTAGGAGGGGTTGGGCTCAGCGATCTGGGCGTACTTGCCGCTCGCCTTCCAATCGAAGTTACCGCCGTCGACGATCACACCGCCCAGCGAGGTGCCGTGGCCGCCGATGAACTTGGTTGCGGAGTGGACGACGATGTTGGCACCATGCTCCAGCGGACGGAACAGATACGGGGTGCCGAAGGTGTTGTCGACGACAACCGGCAGACCGTGCTTCTTGGCGATCTCGGAGATGGCGTCGATGTTGGGGATGTCGGAGTTGGGGTTGCCAAGCGTCTCGAGATAGATGACCGTGGTGTTGTCCTTGATGGCGCCCTCGACCTCGTCCAGGTTGTGGGCATCGACGAAGGTGGTCTCGACGCCAAACTGGGAGAGCGTATGCTCCAGCAGGTTGTAGGAGCCACCGTAGATGGTCTTCTGAGCCACCACGTGGTCACCGGCCTGGGCAAGTGCCTGCAGGGTATAGGTGATGGCAGCGGCGCCAGAGGCGACGGCGAGGCCAGCAACGCCACCCTCGAGCGCGGCGATACGGTCCTCAAAGACGCCCTGGGTGGAGTTGGTCAGACGGCCGTAGATGTTACCGGCGTCGGCAAGACCAAAGCGGTCGGCGGCGTGCTGGGAGTTGCGGAACACATAGCTCGTGGTCTGGTAGATAGGCACGGCACGGGAGTCGGATGCAGGATCGGCGCTCTCCTGGCCAACGTGCAGCTGCAGGGTATCGAAACCAAAGGTGTGCTCGGGATTGTTGATGAACTGGCTCATGATGATCTCCTTGATCGAACGAAAGTAAATAAAAAGAGAGAAGTAAGTCGCTGTCTCCTGATCACGCCGACGGGCGCAAACAGGAGCCCGGCATTCGTCTTGGTAAGCAATTCATATGCGGGCCTCCTTTCGCATCCCGGTCCGTGGTCGGTTTAATTACCTACCGCCTTTGTATGTTTTGAATAGTACGAGCATTGTTTCGCTCGGTCAATCACTTAAAAGCGCTAACCTGTTATCGGTTTTATAGATAGCAATCGAAAGGATGGCGTCGATGACCCTTCAGCAGCTTCGTTTTCTGATTGCCGTGGCAGAGTCCGGCTCAATCAACGCCGCAGCTCAGCGCCTCTATACCGCTCAGTCCAACATCTCAAACGCCGTCAAAAGCCTGGAACAGGAACTTCATATCGAAATCTTTACGCGCTCTAGCCGCGGTGTTGCACTCACCAACGACGGCACCGAGCTTTTGGGTTATGCACGCCAGGTCGTAGAGCAGGCCGACATGCTCGAGGCCCGCTACGAGGACGGCGGTACCCCGCAAGCCCGCCTCGCCATTTCCGCCCAGCACTACGCCTTTTCGGTCGAGGCCTTTGTCAACGTAGTCGAGCGCTGCCGCGACAGCAAGTTCGAGTTCATCATGCGCGAGACCACCACATCGCAGATCATCGATGACGTCCGCGCATTTCGCAGCGACATCGGCATCCTCTATCTGGACGACTTTAACGCCCGCGTTCTGCAGAAGGCTTTTGCCGATGCGCGCGCGAGCTTCCATCCCCTATTCGACGCGACGGTCCACGTCTTCGTTAGCGAGCGCCACCCGCTTGCCCGCCGCCCGCAGCTGTCCCTTGCCGACCTCACACCATATACGCGCTACAGCTTTGAACAGGGGACCTCAAACTCCTTCTATTACGCCGAGGAACCTTTTAGCTATATCCCTTGCGACCGCAACATACGAATCTCGGACCGCGGAACACTTACTAACTTACTTATCACGTCGAACGGCTACACCCTGTCGACCGGTGTCCTCTCCAATGAAATGCAATGGGGTATGGCATCGATCCCGTTAGCAGACGCCCCAACGATGCACGTAGGCTATATCATGCACGACGAGCGCAAGCCCTCTCCCCTCTTGCAGCAATACCTCGACGAGCTCAACCGCATCATCCATGCCAACTAACTGTCGGAAGACGGGGTAGAAATCGTAGATTGCTAGCCCCCGGCGGGCATGGCGCTACAATGGTCACTCACACGAAACGTACCCAACGAAAGGAAGCCCGTGAAGGTCATCATCTATACCGACGGCTCGGCCCGATCAAATCCGGGACGCGGCGGCTACGGCGCCGTGCTCAAATACACCAACCCCGCCGGCAAGACCTTCACCTCCGAGCTTTCGCGCGGCTACGCCAAGACCACCAACAACCGCATGGAGCTCATGGCGGTCATCGTGGCGCTCGAGGCACTTAACCGCCCCTGCGAGGTCGAGGTCCATTCCGATTCGCAGTACGTCGTCAACGCCTTTAACAAGCACTGGATCGACGGCTGGAAAAAGCGCGGATGGAAAACCGCCAACAAGCAGCCCGTCAAGAACCGCGACCTGTGGGAGCGCCTACTCACCGCCAAAAGCAAGCACAAGGTTGAGTTCATCTGGGTTAAGGGTCACGCCGGCCACGAGCTCAACGAACGCTGCGATGAGCTCGCCACCACGGCGGCCGACGGCAGCAACCTCGATATCGATACCGGCTTTAACGAGAGCGACCTGTAACGGCGTTTTCGCACGCTATTTCCTGCCCCCTCGCGCTACACTCATCCTGTAAACCGAACGGCACGAGGGGGATACATGCTGCGTATAGCGACCATCGGCACATCCATGATTACCGACGACTTTATCCAGGTCGTCAACGCCAACGACCAAGCCGCGTTTGTGGGCACGCTCTCGCGCGATGCCGAGCGCGGCGCCGCCTTTACCGCCGAACACGGCGGCGAGCGTAACTTCACCGCACTTGACGAGCTTGCGTCCGCCGACGACGTCGACGCCGTCTACATCGGCAGCCCCAATGCGCTCCACTACGAGCAGGCCCTTGCCTGCATCGCCGGTGGCAAGCACGTCATCGTCGAGAAACCCTTCTGCGCCACCGAAGCGCAGGCGCTGGAAGTCTTCCGCGCTGCCGAGGCAGCAGGTGTCGTGGCCCTCGAGGCCATGCGTCCCCTCCACGATCCCGCCTTCCACGCCATCGAGGACGCCCTGGGCGAGATCGCCCCCATCCGCCGCGCCTCATTGCGCTTTGGCAAGTATTCCTCGCGCTACAACGAGATTCTCGCGGGACGCGCCACCAATATCTTCGACTGCAATATGGCATCGGGTTCCCTCATGGACATTGGCGTCTATACCGTCGAGCCCATGGTCGAGATCTTTGGCATGCCCTCCGGCCTTACGAGCATGACCACTCTGCTCGATCCCACCACGCGACAGCTCACGCACGGCCCCATCGATGGCTGCGGTTCCATCCTCGCCAGCTACGGCGGTGGCCGTATCTCCGTCGAGCTCGCGCACTCCAAAATTACGAATGACCTGCTGCCCTCGCAGATCGAAGGCGAGCGTGGCACTATCCAGATCGACCATCTGTCCACGCCCCGCAACGTCCGCATCGACTATCGCGGCGACGTCGTACGCGGCTCGGCGACCGAGGCACCGCGCGAACAGGGAGACAACGGCCGCGTGCTCGACCTGCCCAAATCGAGCAACACTATGGAATACGAACTCACAGACTTTATCACCGCCATCGGCGGCATCGATAACGTTAAGGAAGAGATTTGGGAGACCCCGGCGGGACGCCACGAGCTTGGCCACTACCGCGATGTCACACTCGTCTCACTGCGCATCATGGATGCCGTGCGCCAGCAGACCGGCATAACCTTCCCGGCCGACGCAGGCAAGCAGGCATAGCTATGGGCCTCTTCGATACGTTCTTCTCCAGCGTCACCGGCGGCAGTCGAGAGCCTCAAAAACCATCAAACGTCGAGCTCGAGCTGCGCCGCAGGCTTACTGTGCTCGCAAGCGACGAGGCCACTCAAGACACTCCCCTGCGCTATTTCCTGCGCTGGGCGGGGCAAGTCCAGGGCGTTGGCTTTCGCTTTACCAACACCAACCTCGCGCAGGCACGCGCGCTCACCGGCTGGGTGCGTAACATGGAAGACGGCTCAGTCGAGATGGAGATACAGGGGGCTCCGGCAAATATCCTATCTCATCTCGAGGCGCTTCATGCCTCCTACGAGCGTATGGGAACGCGTTTTCGCCTCGTAGACGCCCAGGCCCGAGCCCCACTTGCCAATGAAGACGGTTTCACGCCTCGTTATTAGTATTGTGTGCTAAATACGGTATCATTTACCTACGACCGTTGATAGAAAAGAGGCGAGGCGCATGGCGGTGCAAAGAAGGAATACCAGGCAGCGAAAGCTGGTTCTTGACGCCGTGCGCCAAAGCTATAACCATCCCACCGCCGACGAAATCTACAACGTCGTGCGCGCGCAGGGTGACAAAATCAGCCGCGGCACGGTCTACCGCAACCTCAATCTCTTGGCCGACGCCGGCGAGATTCTCTCCATCAAGACGCCGGGCGGCAGCCGCTTCGATCGCACGATCGAGCCGCATGCGCATATCATCTGCACCTCGTGCAGCCGCGTCATCGACGTACCACTCCCCTTCGATGCCCAGCTCGACGCCAAGGCATCCGAGCAAATCGGCTGGCACGTCACGTCGCACTACACCATCTTCGAGGGTCTCTGCCCCGACTGCCGGTAGATGTTTGGGACATGCCTACTCGGCAAGCAGGCGACGCAGCTCTTCTTCGACCGTGTGCACATAGCGGACGCGGTCGTTGATGCCACGCATAGAGGGATTGCAGCTCTCCATT
Organism: uncultured Collinsella sp.; assembly: GCA_958432255.1. GTDB lineage: Bacteria > Actinomycetota > Coriobacteriia > Coriobacteriales > Coriobacteriaceae > Collinsella. Next base: position 21,694 of record CAUATU010000008.1, on the reverse strand, counting down.
AGATAAGGATGGCCCACTACGTTGAGCATGTCGCGGTCGTTCTCGTTATCGCCAAACGCCATCATCTCATCGGGCGAAATACCCAAGGCACAACCGTAATCGGCAAGCGCGGAACCCTTGCCCGAATCAAAGCCGATAAAGTCCGTCCATTCGGTTCCCGACGTCATCACGTCGACACGGTCGCTAAAGAGGCGCTCGAAATACTCCAGCGCCGCCGGCTGATTCACCTCGGGCGTCTGGAAGGCAATCTTAATGACGTCCTCGTCGATGTCCTTGGGACGGTCGACCACCGCCACATCGCAGTGGACCTCATAGCGCAAATGGTCGACGAACGCATCGTTGCCGCTCATGGTGTAGAGGTGTCCCTCACACGAAAGGGTCACGTCGGCATGGGGATACGCAACCACGGCATTCGCGATATCCATAGCAAGGCTACGCTCCATGGAACGCTTGACAACGGCACGCCCCTCGCTCATCACTAGGGCTCCGTTTTCGCATACATAGGCGAGCTCATCGGCCACCGGGGCAAACAGGTAGCGCAAGCTCGCATATTGACGACCGCTCGCCGGCATAAACACGATGCCACGACGATGCAGTTCATCGATGAGCTCAAAGGCCTCGGAACGCGGCTCGTGCTCCCCCGGATGCAGCAACGTGCCGTCCAAATCGCATGCAATCAGCTTGATTCCCTCAAGACCCATATGCTTTCCCCCAAAGCACCTCATCAACAGTAAGACGGACTTTGAATAGCTGCCTCTCAAAGTCCGTCTTACTCATACGCACGTTAACCGCGCGCCTTTTTTACGATCGCAAAGTCTGGAGCCATACTCACAACGGCATCCGCCGCGCTCGATGCAAAGCGTCGGTCCGCATCGAGTTCACGGGTAACCACCGAGAGCCGAACACCCTCGACACCCCGGAGCATGCGGCCCAAAACAGGCTGCACCGGCGTATACATGCGCACGGTATGCTCGTCCGAGTCGCCCCGGAAGAGCGGCGCATGCATGTTGCCGATCTCCCAGCACGCATGCGCGAGCGCAATCGGGTCCATGCGGTCAACTTCGACCAAATAAACCTCGGCGCTGCGCAGGCGCACGACAACCGCCACGGGCACTATGCCCGAACGGTCGATGACAAGCACATCGCCATCGGCAAGGCGATCGCCATCGGCAGCGCCCAGCCGAATATCGACCGTACGCCCCAGCTCCGTCACGCCCACAAATGTGCGGGCATCGGCCTGGTCCCAATCGAGTAGTAGCTCATCGACCCCAAAGACACCGCCCAGCTCCCGGCGAAGCAGGAGTTCATAGGACGGGTCGTTGAGATTTCCGAGACACGCTGTCGAAACCAGATTCACAGGCATAGCCTAGTCCTCGACCTCAACGAGCTCGATATCAAAGTTGAGGTCCTTGCCGGCCAGCTCGTGGTTGGCGTCGAGCGTCACGGCCTCAGGCGTTACGTCGATGACCACGGCGGGGACGGGCATGCCGCTCGGCGTGGACAGGAAAAGCTTCATGCCCTTCTCGATCTGCTCGATGTTGGGAACCTGTTCGGCCGGGAAGGTAATAACCATCTCGGGGTTGTGCTCGCCGTAGGCATCGGCAGCAGGAATGTGCACGGTCTTCTTCTCGCCCACCTGCATGTCGACAACAGCGGCGTCGAAGCCCTTGATCATCTGACCGGCGCCGCAGGTGAACTCCAGCGGCTCGCCGCGATCGTAGGAACTATCGAACTGCGTGCCGTCGTCGAGCGTGCCGCGATAATGAGTCTTGACCTTCTTGCCCTGGTTGGACATGGTAACCTCCGTGATAAGGGCGGCGCACAACGCGGGCCGCCGTGAACATATGGCGCTAACTATACCCTAGTCATACAATTCAAAGACAGTTTGCAAAGAAACGCTGCAACCGGAGGAACCATGGCATATCCCGTATTTGACCTACACTGCGACACCGCCGACCGCATCGGCTGGGCCACGCTCGATCTCGACCTGCGCTTTACCGCCGGCACCGACGGTTATTTCCCCGGCGACGAAACGCATCCGCAAGATTTCGACCTCATCGAGGGCAACGCCTGCGCCATCTCGCTCGCAAAGATCGGCAACACGCCGTGGGCGCAGTGCTTCGCCACGTTTGTCCCCGACGAGATTCCCACCGCCCACGCCGCGCGCTTCCAGGCGCAGATCATGGCGCACATGAGCGGCCAGGCAATGCTCAACCACGACCGCATGGTCAACGTACGCAGCGCGGCAGACATTCGCCCTGCGCTCAAAGACGGCAAGGTCGCCTGCATCCACACCATCGAAAACGCCACGTTCTTTGCCGAGGACCCCGCGCTGATCGAGGTGCTTAAGAGCCTGGGCGTACTCATGTCATCACTCAGCTGGAACGCGCAGGGACCGCTCGCGAGCGGCCACGACACCCACGCCGGCCTCACCGCCGCCGGCATCGAGGCACTTACGCAGATGGGGCGCGCCGGCATGGTACTCGACGTCTCCCACCTCAACGATGAGTGCTTTGACGAGGTCGCCGCCCGCGCCACGCGTCCCTTCGTCGCCAGCCACTCCAACTCCCGTGCGGTTTGCGGCGCCAAACGCAACCTTACCGACGACCAGTTCCGTACCATTCGCGACATGGGTGGCATCGTCGGCCTCAACTACTGCAGCGAGTTCCTTTCCAACGACGCAACCGACAAGACCGCCGCAGACGTCACCTTCGACCAGCTGGCGGCACATATCGAGCACTGGCTCGACCTGGGCGGCGAGGACGTCATCGCGCTCGGCGGCGACTGGGACGGCGCCACTGTGCCCGCTTTCCTCTCCGATGCCAGCAAGATGCCCGAGTTCCAGAACATGCTTTCCAAGCATTTTGGCAAGACCGTGATGCAAAAGCTCTGCAGCGACAACGCGCTTGCCTTCTTCGAGCGTTATTAATTTCACATCCCTTGAGCGGGCCGGCATGCCGAACGGTCGACATGCCGGCCCGTCCCCAATCTGAAGGACCGCTTTTGACGCAGCAGTTTACGATTTCCGTATCCCGACCGGATGGGACGCCCATCCCCGTCGTCGTTACCAAAAAGCGCGTCAAGAACTTCAACCTACGCGTCACATCGAGCGGCGAGGTCCACGCCAGCGCACCGCTCAGCGCCAGCCGCGAGCGTATCGAAGCGTTTGTAAAGCGCAACAGCGCCTGGATTATCAGCCGACTTGCCCAACGCGAGCAACGTCAGGCGACGACGCGAGAGCCGCTCAGTCCCTCGTCCATCATTGCGCTTTGGGGCAAACCCATCACCGTTCAGGATGCACTCGACCACAACTTTGAACCCCCCGCGCCGCGGCCCAAGCAGGCTACCTTCGCAAGTTTTATGGGTACCGACGAATCGGACGAAGGCCCACAGGCCAAGCGGTGCGCAATCCTCGACGGCCTAACGCCCAACGAGCTCCAAGTCCATATCGACCAGCTCTATACGTCCGAAGTCACATCGGCGCTGCGTGATATGGTGCACGCATACGAAATCGCAATGGGTGTCGCCGTATCCCGCGTTTCCGTGCGCGGCATGAAAACGCGCTGGGGATCATGCACGCCCAAGACCGGAGCCATTCGCATCGCACGCGAACTTGCCGCCTATCCCATCGAATGCCTCGACATGGTTATCGCCCACGAGCTCGTCCACTTGCTCGAGCCAAGCCACAATCATCGGTTCCACGCCCTGCTCGACGCGTACTGCCCCAACAATAGAGCGCTGTCGCAACGGCTCAAGCAGCCACCCATAGAGATGTATTAGAACCGGTTAGCGCACGCGCTCGATCTCGACACCGCAGCTTGCCAGGGGAAGACCGACGGGCGCCCAAGGCTTATCGAGCTTAACGTGCACGCCAAGCAGCAGGGGGTAACGACGCAGCAGCATCTGGGCCACACCCTCGGCTGCAGCCTCGATGAGCTTAAACGTATGCTCGCGCAGATAGCCATCGACATCGTGGCACACCGAGCCGTAGTCAATCGAAGCGTCCAGGTTATCGTGCTCCCCCGCCGCACGCAGGTCGGCATAGAGCACCAAGGACACGATGAATTTCTGGCCCAGCGCGTTCTCTTCGGGATACACGCCGTGGTTGGCAAAGACCTCGAGACCGTCGATAGTAATGCGGTCGGCATGGCGAAGATCGTCATAGCTCACGTGGGGCACCGCCGTCGCAGTGGATATTTCGCCCCTTCCACGGCGGGCGAGCTCGGCACCCTCGGTCTTGGTTGCATTCTCGGGCAGCTTCTTGTTGCTCATCGCGATCGTCTCCTTCGTTTAGAACCCCGACCGCGCAACTAACTACACGCGAATCGACAGGTTCTTTTTATCATCGCTCCAGTTGCAAGCATTGCGCGCGGGGCATGCAAAGCAGGCACGCGACGCTTTGTCGGCCGCATAGAGCAGACGCTCAAGCGGTTGGCTGTTCACGCGCAGCTTTCGATGGCCCAGAATGGCTGTCTTAATGGCTGCGGCATCGGCCGGCTCAAACGCCACGTCATCGGGCATGCCGCCGAGAATTGCATCAGCGACGCGTTCGCTTGCAACATCATGGGATATACCCGATTCATACTGTTCATCTTTGCCGATATCGTGAAGAAGTGCCGTGGCGTAGACAACCTCGCGGTCAAATTCGAGCTGTTCCTCGAGATTCTTGATCCACATAATGCGAGCGACATCGAGCAGATGGTCAATACCGTGACGGCAGAAGATGCGCCCCGATTCCAACTGTGCAATGTTGCCCAGGTGCCGCCGGAACAGCCCGTTGGCACAAATGTAATCAATGCGAGGCATGGCACCAAAGGGAGTCAGGCCCGAAGCCATAAAGCCGCGACGCGGCGTCCCCTCATCGGTTTTCGATGTAAAGTCGTTGACGACCCTCATGGTTAGCGGCCCAGCATCCTAAAGAACCGCTCCTCGAGCGCGGGATCGGTCTCGAAGACGCCGCGGCGAGCGAGCGTCACGGTCTTGGTGCCGGGCTTCTGCACGCCGCGCATGGTCATGCACATATGCTCAGCCTCCATGAGCACAATCGCTCCCTGGGGAGCGAGATAATCCATAAGGGCGTCGGCAACCTGCGCACACAGCTGCTCCTGCAGCTGCAGACGACGGGCATAAACCTCAACCGTGCGGGCGAGCTTGGAAAGCCCAGCCACCCGACCGTTAGGGATATAACCAATGGCGGCCTTGCCATAAAACGGCAACAGATGATGTTCACACAGCGAGTAGAACGTGATGTCGCGCTCGATAACCAAATCGTTCGAAGCGACGGCAAAGGTTTTGGACAGGTGTTCCTCGGCACTCTGGTCCATACCGCCGGCGATCTCACCATACATACGGGCAACGCGCGCCGGGGTCTCCAGCAGGCCCTCACGAGTTGGGTCCTCGCCTATGCCCTCAAGCAACAGCTTAATGGCGGCCTCGACTTTTTCCTGATCGACCATCTGGGCCTCACTTTTCCGATTTCACGTTCGCGCTATGGTACCACGCCCTTCGGCATCGACCACAAGCTACATAGTATGGGTCGAATAGACCGGATCATCACGCCAAAGTTCAACCGCATCACAAAGCGCAACGCCCTCGCGCTCAGCACGGTCGCGCGTAGCGTTCATATCGATCACACGCTGGTTACTCGAGCCCCTAAAGCGCAATGAGATATCGTACAGATCCTGAACAAACGGGCCATCCACCAACATATCGAGGCAGGCAAGGATACGGTCCGTGACCTCGGTATGGTGACGACCACCCGGCATAAGCTCCTCGAGCACGTCGCCGGTAAAACACCAAATGGTCTTTCCTGACCCCGCAGGATAAGCGGCACGAACGCGCTCGACAAACTCAACGAGTCCCGCCTGATTCTCGGGCTCCATAGGTTCGCCGCCCAGAATCGTCAGGCCGTCAATAAAGGGATGATCGAGGCTCTCGATAATCTTGTCCTCGACGGTGCGATCAAAGGACTCGCCCGCAGCAAAGTCCCACGCAACAGAGTTAAAGCAATTCTTGCACCCACGACGGCACCCACTCACAAACAGAGAAGTACGAACGCCTTCCCCATCAGCAATGTCGAAATACTTAATGTTCGCGTAGTTCATAGGTAACTCTCCCGGGAGGTCGGGACATATCATCCCGTCCTCAAACATTCTCGGCCTTCGGCCTGCGAAACTGCGGGCGGGACGATATGTCCCGACCTCATGCAAAGGGTAACTCAATGAACGAAGCGAACATCGAGCATAGGGTTCGAAGTCCAATAAAAACTGGGTTGTGGCTCAACCGCCATCGCAAGTAAATCGCAGCTGCAGCCCGAATTATTTCCGCCAAGAACTTCGAGGAGTGAGCAGACCACGGGCTGCATCTCAGCTACGTCAACTTGGCTGAACCGAGAGGGCCGCTTGGGCTTTTGCTCGATATGAGTTCCGCACGAACAGGAGGCGCCAGTGGCGCCTCCTGTTCGTGAGCCAGGACTGTCCGAAATAGCGAGTAAAGGTCCGGGGCCTCGCTACGGGGCGGCCTGGGATGGTTATTAGAGATGCAGCACGCGGTCGCGGATCTCCTCGGTTCGACCCTGGTTCCAGAATTGGGTACCGATGTAGCCGCACGTACGACGAGCGACGTTCATCTTCTCCTGGTCGCGATTGCCGCAGTTGGGGCACTCCCACACCAGCTTGCCGTCATCCTCGACAATCTTGATCTCACCGTCGTAGCCGCACACCTGGCAGTAATCGCTCTTGGTGTTGAGCTCGGCGTACATGATGTTGTCGTAGATGTACTGCATCACGCGGATGACAGCCTTGAGGTTGTCCTGCATGTTGGGAACCTCGACGTAGGAGATGGCACCGCCCGGCGAAAGCTGCTGGAACATACCCTCGAACTTGAGCTTGTCGAATGCGTCGATCTCCTCGGACACGTGGACGTGGTAGCTGTTGGTGATGTAGCCCTTGTCCGTCACGCCCGGGATGATGCCAAAACGACGCTGCAGGCACTTGGCGAACTTGTAGGTCGTCGACTCAAGCGGGGTACCGTACAGCGAGAAGTCAATATCGCTTTCGGCCTTCCACTCCGCGCACTTGTCGTTCATGCGCTGCATGACGGCCATGGCAAAGGGCGTGCCCTCCTTCTCGGTGTGGCTGTGGCCCGTCATGTACTTGACGCACTCGTACAGGCCGGCATAACCCAGACTAATGGTGGAGTAACCGCCCACGAGCAGCTTGTCGATCGTCTCGCCCTTCTTCAGGCGGGCGAGGGCGCCGTACTGCCAAAGAATCGGTGCGGCATCCGAAAGCGTACCCATCAGACGCTCATGACGGCACAGCAGGGCGCGGTGGCACAGCTCAAGGCGCTCGTCGAAGATCTTCCAGAACTTGTCCATGTCCTGATGCGAGCTCAGCGCGACATCGGGCAGGTTGATGGTCACAACGCCCTGGTTAAAGCGACCGTAGTACTTGGGCTTGTTCGGGTCATAGTTCAGCGCGTTGGCCACGTTGTTAAATCCGTTACCGGAGCGGTCGGGCGTCAGGAAGCTGCGGCAACCCATGCAGGTATAGCAGTCGCCGTTGCCCGCGGTCTCGCCCTTCGACAGCTTGAGCTCGCGCATCTTCTTCTCGGAGATGTAGTCGGGCACCATGCGCTTGGCGGTGCACTTAGCGGCCAGCTGGGTCAGGTAGAAGTACGGGGAATTCTCGTGAACGTTATCGTCCTCGAGTACATAGATGAGCTTGGGGAATGCCGGGGTAATCCACACGCCGGCCTCGTTCTTAACGCCCTCGTAGCGCTGGCGAAGCGTCTCCTCCACGATCATGGCAAGGTCGTGCTTCTCCTGAGGCGTACGGGCCTCGTTAAGATACATGAAGACCGTCACGAACGGCGCCTGGCCGTTGGTGGTCATAAGGGTCACGACCTGATACTGAATCGTCTGAACGCCGCGACGGATCTCGTCACGCAGGCGGTCCTCAACGACCTCGCAGACCTTTTCGGGAGATGCGGAAACGCCGAGCTCCTCGAGCTCGCGGGCGACCTCGCCGCGAATCTTTTGACGGCTCACCTCGACGAACGGGGCAAGATGGGTCAGCGAAATCGACTGGCCACCGTACTGAGAGGAAGCAACCTGGGCGATGATCTGCGTCGCGATGTTGCAGGCGGTCGAGAAGCTGTGCGGCTTCTCAATCAGCGTACCCGAGATAACAGTGCCGTTCTGGAGCATGTCCTCCAGGTTCACCAGATCGCAGTTGTGCATGTGCTGGGCAAAGTAATCCGAATCGTGGAAATGGATCAGGCCCTCATTATGGGCATCCACGATCTCCTGGGGCAGCAGCACGCGCTGGGTCAGGTCCTTGGAAATCTCGCCGGCCATATAGTCGCGCTGAACGGAGTTGACGGTCGGGTTCTTGTTGGAGTTCTCCTGCTTAACCTCTTCGTTATTGCACTCAATCAGCGACAGGATCTTGTCATCGGTCGTGTTCTTCTGACGCTTCAGGCTCTGAACATAGCGATAGATGATGTAGTGGCGGGCAACCTCGTAGCAGTCGAGACGCATAATCTCGTCCTCGACCAAATCCTGAATCTCCTCGACCGAAACAGTGTGGCCCGCGTTCTCGCATGCCTCGGCGACGTTTTGCGCCGCGTAAACCACCTGGCGGTCGGTAAGACGAGAGCTCTCCTCGACCTCCAAGTTTGCGGCACGGATGGCATTGACGATCTTATCGATGTCAAAGACAACCTCGGTGCCGCTGCGCTTGATGATCTTCATCCTCTTGCCTCTTTCGCGTCGTAGCCTCATCGCGCTTCAGAGCCAAACGATACCCGGCAGGGCTTGCCCCTGTCTTGCGGCGCCGTCGCGCAATCTGTGTTCTCGATAACCATAGGCCCTCATGCGGACAATCCTCGCAGCCAATCAAGGGGCTCAAAGATCTATCCAAATGGGGCGAATAAGGTTCTCGTTCTCTGTCCGCCATCTATCATACGACAAAGAGGCATCTATATCCTGTATTCTTTTTTTAGGTCAAACACAACATATAGTGTTTCAGCAGGTCAAAGCAATTAGTCATTTTGCAGACGCATTAAAAATGAGGGGTTCTTGGCAAGTCGGTAAAACGTTACCAACACGGCTACCTGCATGGCAGTTATAAAACCCCCTTAGTCAAGCCGCTGACAAATCCTACCAAAACCAAGCCGCCCACGCCAAAAGAATCCAAAAGATTATGCTTGACCAACATGTTGCGGTCGAATACCGGCGGACGGAGCGACGAGACTGCAAACGCTCGGAAGACTACAGCCCCGGCGCCCCGTCCGCCGGCATTCGATAGGCGAGGAGCTATTATTTCTCTTCGCGAGCTATCATGCGGCCGAGAGCCGCTGTAAAGGGATCGAGCAGAACGCCGGCGATAACCACAAAGGCCCATCCCTTTGTGACAAGGCCCGCCCAACGCGCGAAGAACGTACGGCCTTCAATCGTTCCGAATCCTCTCTGGAAGGCAATCTCGCCAAAACCGATTACCATAAAAAGGAGCGTGGCACCGATGGCCGTACCGGCGACCTTGTGTGATGCGCTCCCCTGCTCAAAACCAAAAAAGTCCAGGCACATACCAACCGTTTTGCCAAACAACGGGAGTGCGCTCAGAGCCTCGGCGATCACCGTGGCCACGATGAGTTGTCCCCAAAAGCCCGTGGGACTCATTAGGTCCAAACCGGGCGCCCCTTCGATAATGGGGAGAAATGCACAGAGCAACAAGGGGTTAAAGAAGCCGTTGAGAATGCCGATGACGCGGCCGACAGGGAGCTTCATAGCCGTAAGCCTTTCAAAGTCATTGATAGAAAGAGGGCCGCCGGCATATGTCGGCGGCCCCGATAAAAACATGATGTGTGGCAAAGCAACTACTCGAGCGGCTACTCCGCCTCGCCGCCGGCTGCCATCTTCTCGGCCTCGGCAAGCTGGGCCGGAGTGAGCTTGCGATACTTAATGGCGCCAAAGACGACACAAGCCGCGCAGACGATCATGCCAGCGATGAACTTCTGGTCAATCGTTGCACCAAACGGCGACGTCACGGCCTCAAACACAATGGGAGACAGTGCCATGCCAAAGTTGATGCCCGCCATGCCAATGGCGAGGTTAAACGCACGTCCCTCGGGAGCAGAGTTGCCGGCGGCAAAATTGCCCTCCAGCGGTACGTATGTCTCCTTGCCAAGAGCGACGACAAAGCCCGCAACGCACAGCACCATAAAGGCGGGTGCAACCAGCGTCAGGCCCAGGCCAACGAGCGTCACGCCCCACGCGATCGGCATCGACAGGTTCTTGAACTTGGCAAACAACGGGCCCACCAAAAGGCCAGCCGCAATGCCGGCGACCGTCATGACGGTCGAAGCGAGGCCAGCCTCAACAGTGCCGCCAAAGCCGCGACCCACGACAAGCAGCGAGACATTGGAGCTAAAGAGCTGGAACGTGAGTACGAACACAAAGCTCATGACCGTGATAATTGCGACCTCTTTGGGCATGTTGGCAAACACGTTGACCTTACGCTTAGGCTCAAGATGGCCCTCGGGAAGGCAAAAAGCCTCGATCACGATGAAAATGATCATGATGAAGTACGCCGCATAGCTATGGAACCACTCGGCAGAACCCAAGATGCCGGAAACCATCGTCCAGATAATGCCGCCAAGTGCGACAAAAGTGGAGTAGATGCCCATGACAAACGAGCGCTGCTTTCCGCCAAAGTAATCCGCGATAAGAGCGTCCGTTGAATTCTGCACGGCGCCGAGACCAAGGCCCATGACAGCAGAAGCCGCTAAGACCTGGCCGAGCGAGTCGTGGAGCACCAGCACCGAGGCGCCTGCCAGCATCACGATAACGTGACCGACAAGCGTCGTCTTCTTCTTGGACACGCGAGAGGCAAGCTGTGAAGAGACGAGCATGGCGGACAGTGCCATCATCAACGGGATGATGCCGATGATCATCTGGACGGCAGCGATGTTTTCGTCGGGAAACGCCGCCGCGACAGAGGCCACGATGGGGACGGGCACCAACATGCCCATAATGCACATGGCGGCAGCATAAATGCCCACCAGGTACTTGATCTTGGTTTTATCCATGATCCATCCTTACACTTAGAGAAAAGGGCCGGGGCGGCCGGACGTCATCATCGGCCGCCCCAAACACAGCACTATCAGTCGTTGAATCCGGTGAACACGGGCTCTCCGCTGTACACGAGCGCTTCCTCGACACCATCGAGCACGCGACAGGCACCAGCGGCCATTGCCTCGAGTTCAAACTCGCCGGGATAAGCCGATACGGGGGCGATCCAAGAGCAGCACTCCTCAATCGAGGCAACGAGCTCCTTGCTGTGGACCATGCCGCCTCCGAGCAAGATGCCGTCGACGTCGCCCTTCAGCACGCAAGCCATCTCGCCAATCCACTTGCAGATTTGGTAAACCATTGCATCCCAGGCGCGAGCTGCGGCCTTATCGCCCGCTGCAGCACGTTCGCACACCTCGATGGCATCGGAGGTACCCAAAAGGTCAACGAAGCCACCGGTCTTCATGCAATGGGCGCGGGCAACGTCGAGACCATGCTCTGCCGTATACTTCGCGACCTCGATCGCGGGAACCGATCCGCAGCGCGTCGGCGCCATGGGACCCTCGCCGCCAACGATGTCGTTGCCGTCCACCATCTTGCCCTTAAGATGAGCCGAGATAGAGATGCCGCCGCCGATATGGCAAACAATGAAGTTGCACTCATCATAGGGGCGGCCGAGCTTTGCCGCATGGCGGATGGCGGTCTCTTTGAGATTAAGGGCGTGCAGGTGCACGTTTCGATACACGCCCTTAATGCCCGTCATACGTGCGAGGTCGCACAGCTCGTCAGTATCGGGAGGATTCACCACAAAGGCGGGCTTGCCACATTTCACGGCAAATTCGTAGGCAATCTGGGGTCCCAGCTGCGCCGGGTGTTGAATGCCATTTGCGCCAACGCGAGCATGCTCGAGCATGACCTCATTGATAGCATACGTACCACCGGGCAGCGAAAGCAAGCCACCGCCGCGACCGACAAAAGCATCAAAGTCCTCGAGCTTTAGGCCCGCCTCCTCCAGTGCTCCAAGAATCAGATCGCAGCGATACGGCATCTGAGCCGAAACCCCGTCGAACTGGGCAAGGTCCTTCGCATCGTGCGCAACGTTCTTACTGAGCCTGCACTCCTCGCCCTCAAAAACGCCCACCTTCGTGGAAGTGGAACCCGGGTTGATTACCAGGATGCGCCAGGGAGTCTTTTTATCGGACATACCTTAAGCCTCCTTAAGCGCCTGAGCGCGCACGCAGCTCATCACCACGTTGCCGACGATCTCATCGACGGGCGCAGAGCGCGAGCAATCGCACACGATCTTCTTGAAGCCCTGAAGCATGGGACCGTAAGCATTGGCGCCGGTCAGATTCTGGATGATCTTGACGCCGATATTGCCCACATTGATATCGGGCCAGATGACCACGTTGGCTTGGCCCGCAACAGCGGACTCACGATGCACCTTCTTGGCCGCAACCTTGGGGTTAATCGCCGAATCAAACTGGAACTCGCCGTCGATGGCAAGGTCGGGACGGCGATCGTTGGCAATCTCGCGAGCGCGACGCACCTTGTCGACAAGCTCATTGTCCATCGAGCCGTCAGTCGAATGCGAAAGCAGCGCGCAACGGATATCCCATCCGGTCAGCGAGCGCACCGTTTCGCTCGACGAAATCGCGATTGAGGCGAGCTCCTCGCTCGTAGGGTCGACGCAAACGGCGGAATCGCCAAAAGCCAAAAGGCCACCTTCGCCGCCGTTCCAGTTGGGAATGTCGGCGATACCGCACGAGCTCACGGTGTCCACCCCATCGGCAAGGCCGACGATGGTCTGTCCCGCTAGGATGATGTCGCCCGTGGCGTTATCGATGCCGGCGAACATAACGTCGACATCGCCGAGCACCTGCAAAATCAGGGCGCGCTCAAGCGGACGCGTCATACGGCGCGCAGCGCCCTTGGGCTTAAACTTGCAATCCGGATGCGAAAGGTAGCGCTCGCAACAAGCGGCGTTCGCCTCCTCGTCGGTCACATCGACAATCTCGATACCGTCAAGGGAGATGCCGCGCTCATCGGCAAGCTCCTTGAGCTTACCGCCGTCGCCGACCAGCACACATTCGGCGAGACGCTCGGCAGCGATCTTTGCGACCGCCTGCATCATGGTCTCGTTTTCGCCCTCGGGAAAAGCAACGCGCATAGGCTTGGCGGCAGCCTGCTCGCGCAGGGTCTGCATCAGGTCCATGGCAGTTACTCCATCTCTTCGGCAGTACGCTCGATAAGCTCGCCGATGGTCTTCATGACCATGACCTCGCGAACGGGAACCTCGGCATCGAGTTCGTTCTCGATCATGGAGGTCAACGCGATCATCTTCATCGAGCCCTTGCCCAGGGTCTCAAACGTCGTCTCAGGGGTCACATCGCCGTCATAGTTGTAGGCGGACTTGGCAAAATCGCAGATCTGCTGAGTGAGTTCTTCGTTCATGATGGTGCCTTTCAATCGAAAAAGAGGGGCGGCCACGGCGGGCTGGAGACATGGGTCCCGCCGTGGCCTAAGAGAGGAATCGAATTGTTAAAAGGGTTGAAAGCCTAGTCGTCAAGCTCGAACGTAAGCTCCTTGTAGCCAGGACGGTCGATGACCTTGGCGTGGACGCCCACGGTCTGGCCCGCCATGAGCTTGGCGCGAATCTCGGGGGCCTTCTTCTTGGTAATGCCGTAGATGACGTAGGTGTACTGAGAACCCTCGTCGATATCGACGGCGCCGTAGGCGTACTTGCCATACTCCTTGAGGTAGGGCTTGTCGTTCTGCGGACCAGGCAAGGTAAAATCGATCAGATGGCCGTGACCGGAAACCTGGACCCAATCGGTCTTGTGATAGCCGCAGGCATTGCAGGCAAGGTGGGGCGGAAACTCGACGGCTCCGCACTCGGGGCACTGGCGCGCCCAATAGATGCCCTCTTCAAGACCCGTGTAGAACTTCTTGACCACGGGCTCCATATCTTTGAGTTGCATGAGAATACTCCTTATGGGAAATCGAAAACCGCGGTCGCTTAGGCGACGGTACGAAGAATCTGGCAGCGCACGTTCTGAGAACCGCCAAAACCGCGCAGGAACGCCGTCTCGGGAACCTTCTTCATCTGGGTAGCACCGGCGACGCCACGCATCTGCTTGACGGCCTCAACGATATCGGCGATGCCGGATGCGCCATGGGCGTGACCGAAGTTGCAACGACCACCGTGCGGGTTGATGGGCTTATCGCCGTCAAAAGCGGTGCGACCATCGATCGCGTACTTCCAAGCCTCGCCGCGCGGAATATAGCCGCACTCCTCAGCCGAGACGATCTCTGAAGCAAGGAAGAAGTCATTGCACATAAACAGGTCGATCTCGTCGGGGCTCACGCCGGTAAGGTCGTAGACCTGCTTGGCGGCAAGCTCGGTAGCCCAGTGCTCGTTGTGAAGCAGGCCGGCCTCGACCGCAGAAGCGCCCGTACCCAGAACCTCAATAGGCGCATACGGCACGCCCATGGCCTTGGCCTTCTCCGTGGGCATCACGACAACAGCTGCGGCACCGTCGCATTTCTTCTCAAAGCCGGTAACACGCAAGTACTGCGTAACGCGCGGGTTATACATGCTCTTGAGATACTCGTCGGCGGTATCGAACCCGGCTGCCTTCGCGTCCTCCTCGACCGTAGTCTCGTACCAGGCAAGGGGATTCAGGACGGCACCGCGGCGAAGGCTCTTGGTAAGGCCGTTCAGGGCGTCATCAATCTGATCGGCGGCAAGGTCGTACTGCATCGAATACTCGTTGATCCAGTTGTCGAACGACACGCCAAAGGCACCATCGAGCGGGCGACCATACGCGCGGTCATAGATCTTATCGAGCGAGGGAATCATGACGTCGAGCGTAAAGTCCTGACGAATATGGGAGGGCATATGCTCGACGGGAAGAGTCGAAGCCAAATCGCAGGCACCCGTAAGGACAACGTCGTAAGCACCGGAAGCAACCGCCATCACGGCCTGCTCAAGGGCGACATAACCCGTGCAGCAAGCCTCGGAATGATGGACGGAGCCCTTGGCACGAACGCCAAACCAATCGGCAACCTGCATGTTGGGGGTAATGCAATCGCCAACGAGATACGGATTGGCGCTGCCGTGATAGAAAAAGTCGATATCGCGGGGCTCAAGACCGGCATCGGCAATTGCCTCGAGGGCCGCATAGCCAAACGCCTCGCCCTCGCCAATACCCTGGGTCTCGGGATGCTCCTCAAAATCCTTGAACGGGGTGCAGCCCACGCCTACAATCGAGACGCTGCGCATGTTCTTTCCGAGCGTAACCACTGAATATCACATCCTAATCATGTGAAGGTGTACGGAGTGATGGCGCAGTCCGGCCGCGAGCGAAGGTGAGAGAGCGCTCGCGGCTTTTCTGTGCCGTCACACGTTGAACTACTGCAGTGGTTCTTTTGAACGTAGCTTTAGTTTATGAGGGGTTAAACGAGACACGTGAGACAAAAAGCCCCGATGTGTCCCATCATATGGGACACATCGGGGCTAGGCGTTCCAAATAGCAGATAAACGGACTCGTATTATTTGAGCTAATGATCAGAGATATCTAAAACTCGCCCTGAATACAACCGTTTATCCCAAAATATCGACCGCTCACGCGACCGGCCTTTCAAAATCGGGAATACGTGGGTGCCAATGACGCGATGTATCGTCGACAAAGAGCGGTGCGTAGAACATGCGATTGAGGGCGGCGGCAACGGTGCGCGCCTCAAGGTCGGGCCGGGCCTCGAGCCAATACTGAATGAGGTTATGGTGGCCCGCAAGCGCAAATGCTAGATACAGATCGAGATCAGTTTCATCGGAAAATGTCGAGCGAAGCCGATTACGAAAATAGTCATGCATAAAGATCGTTGCCTTGTGAGCAAACACGGGATCGCCGTTATCGCTGTTAAGTGCCAAAACTTTCGAGCGATTAGCCTTGAGGATCTCCATGCGCTTGATCATCGTGGGCGTAGGGTCCAGCTGCGCATCGCCAAAACGAGCCTCCAGCGCAACATCATTGATGTCCTGCATATTCTGGAGCAGCTCATCTTCAAAACGTTTAACCACATCATCGACAGAGCGATAACAGCGATAGAACGTCGATTTGGATGTATGGGCAAGGCGAAGTACCTCGGCCACCTTAATCGACTGCACCGGAGTTGTCGCCATAAGTTCAAAGACGGCATCCTCGATCCGTGAAGCAATATCGTTTTGAGCGTTCAGTGACATGGCGGCCTCCCCTATTGGCGATTGGCTCCTATGCTACCCGAAAGGCATGCTCCTTGAAGACGATACGAGGCTTAGAGCGTGCCGCACAAGAGATGACGCAGCGACCGTATGTCACCGACGAAGTATTCCATCCGCCGGGCATGCCATCTTTACGAGGGTCAATCGAAAACCCGACGCCTTCAGCCTTGAGGATGGCCTCGATGCGCGTCCACGTCTGACTCAGGCGAAGATTACGTTCTTGCAAACTGGGGGCAGCATTAATCCACGCGCGCTCGTCGTCGCTCACCATACGCTCAACCGCAACGGGAGCAATCTCATCGATCGCCTCGATATCCACGCCAATAGGTCCTCCGACCGACCGAGCAACATCGGATACAGCGAGGACGGCCACGCTTCCGCCATGTGAAATGGAAATAGAGGGTGCCTCCCCATCCGCAAGCTCGATCTTGCCGAAAGCAGAACGCGCAAGCCGGGTGTCGTCGAAGACACCCAGGGCGTCACGAAGCAGCAGACCCACGCCTGCGGCTTCCCTCCGAGACGCAATTGGGAGATCCTCATTGGAGGCACGTAAGGCATAGCGTCCCGCGATTGATGCCATATCAACGGTCACGCCGGGATCGATCGCAGAAACATCAACGAGGTGCACGGTTATGTTCAAAACGGTCAACCCCCACTCGATTGAGATGACAAGGCTAAACAGACGCTCAGGACCGCTCTTTCATGAATCGAGGTACCTTTTGCCGGCGATTTGGCGACCCATTTGGCGGCATAAAACAAAACAGCCCAGAGACATAGCCTCTGAGCTGCGAACATTTGGTGGGCGTTAGAAGATTTGAACTTCTGACCTCTTCCGTGTCAGGGAAGCGCTCTCCCCCTGAGCTAAACGCCCAAATGGAGCGGACAACGGGGCTCGAACCCGCGACCCCAACCTTGGCAAGGTTGTGCTCTACCAACTGAGCCATGTCCGCCTGCGAGGATTTAATATACGGGATGATCCATCCGAATGCAAGAACTATTTTCTAATAATTTGAAAAAGTTCCCGAACATGACCTCCCCCATTTTACCCTTCGCCACGTTAGGAGAACAAAAAATGAAGAGGAAGAGCGCCGACAGCGAGCGACGCCCCAGTGCCCCGGATCGACCCGAAGCAAGCGGGCGCAGGCTGGATAACCGCGCCCGTGAAGCTAAGGGGCGAGGCGGGGTGCTGGGGCGCCGCGCAGCGTCAACAAAAAACGCGGTTCGTTAGAACCGCGTAAGATAGTTGGAGCGGACAACGGGGCGTCCGCGTATCCGCTTCGCGGATCCGCACTGGCTTCGGCCGCCTGCCGGCGTCCTCGCCAGCTCGCTACAAACGCTCCGCGTTTGCTTAACGCTCGCTCCCTCTCGGGTTCGAGCCCATGCGATTGGTACGAAAAAGCCCGGCTACCGTAGTAGTCGGGCTGTTGCGTTTGGAGCGGACAACGGGGCTCGAACCCGCGACCCCAACCTTGGCAAGGTTGTGCTCTACCAACTGAGCCATGTCCGCATATGTAAAACAAAACGGGTGCCGGAGCGCCCGGATGTTGCCTGGAGGCGAAGCCCGGATTCGAACCGGGGGTAAAGGCTTTGCAGGCCTCTGCCTTACCACTTGGCCACTTCGCCGAAAAAGGACCGCCTAAACGGTCCGGAAATGCAATGGAGCGGACAACGGGGCTCGAACCCGCGACCCCAACCTTGGCAAGGTTGTGCTCTACCAACTGAGCCATGTCCGCTTGCGGTTTATTAATTTACGCGAGTTGTCCAAAAGACGCAAGTACTTTTTTCAAAAAACTTGTCTGCCGCATGTTCTTAATAGCCAAACGCGCTAAAGCGATTGGCTAGGCACACGATTCCAGCGCTCCGCTAAACAGCTTCACCATCTGCACGCGCGTGCCGGCGCCGTCCGTACGACGAGCAACCTCCACGTTATCGACGAGCATACGCATAAGCTTGATACCACGGCCGCGTTCCTCAGATGCAACCGGCTCGCTCGTTTCATCGATAGAATAGCCGGCACCTCGATCAAGCACCTCAACCACAACGCGATCGCCATAGGCCTGAACCGTCAGGACGCACCCGATACCGCCCGCATGGTCATAGGCATTACCCAGCGCCTCCCCCGACGCCAATGCGACATCGTAGCGCTCGTCACGGCGCAACGGAAGCGATTCAAGGAGTTCGGCGATGCGATGTCGGTAGTATGGAAGATTCTCGATACCCTGACGGACCTCGACGCTCTTACTCCAGCGAGGCAGCTCCCCCACCGGAATAGCGGGAATAGACTCCCGTGCCGGCCCCGCGACATGAAGGATATCGACAAGACGAGCAATCTCCAAGAAGCGAACAACTTCACCTGATGCATTGACGAGCGAAAGCAGGCCTTCTCGCCTCATGAGCTCACGAGCGCGCGTAAGCAGGAATGCCAAACCCGTCGAATCGATAAAGCTAACAGCCTGACAATTGATGACGACACGACGCACGCCGCGGCCAATCAAAGCATCCAACCGCCGACGCAGCGCAGGCACCGTGGCGATGTCGATATCGCCTGGTGGCGTCAAAACCGCTATGTCATTCCACTCATTCATACGACCATGGTTCCCCAAAAAAGCCCACTCGATGCATTCGTTTCCCCAACCGTACGGATTCAGCCCGCCCAGCGTCGTCTATGAACGACCCCGTAAAAACTCAAGGGACACCAATGCAATGTCATCGTCCAGCGCCGATTCGGTAAATCGGTCAAGCTCGCCCAAGACCTTGCCGCAAATGCCCGACACGCCCTCCCCCGAAACAGAAAGCAGAAGGTCGCGCAAGCGCTGCTCGCCAAAGAACGCTCCGGTGCGGTCGCGAGCCTCAATCGTTCCATCCGTATACATGAAGAGCATGTCGCCGGGGGCGAACGTAAACACGCCTGTCTCGTACACCATGCTCTCAAAGGCACCGATTACGCCCGATTGGCATCCAAGCAGCTCAACCTCTCCCCCACGGGCCTCGCCGCCACCCAGCGGCATCGACTCTGGCCTGATGACCATGGTCGGAGGATGGCCCGCCGAACAATACGTTGCGCGTCCGGCTTTAAGGTCAATCTTGGCGATAAAGGCCGTCACGAACGTCTCGACCCTCGAAAAGCCCATGAGCATGCTGTTAAGGGAGCGTGCCATGCGGGCCGGTCCAGCGCCCTCCCAGGCATATGCCGTCAGGGCCGTCTTGACGAGCGCGGACATCGATGCAGCCTCAATGCCTTTGCCAGACACATCGCCCAGAATCATGACGGCGCAGTCGTCGGGAAGACGGATGAGCGTATAGAAATCGCCGCCGACCAACGCCGAGTTCGTGGCCGACAGGTACACCGAATCGGTTGCGATACCCGGAACATCCCCCAAGGAATTTCTCATGCCGATCTGAAGGGTCTGAGCGATATGGCGCTCCTCGCGCTTTTGAGATTCGCCTTCGTAGATCAGTTCAAAGTCATGCGCCAAGTGCACCAAGTAGTCATATTCAAGATCATCAATCGGCTCTTGGCTACCATCACGAAGCAGCAGCGCGCGCGTCGTCGGGCTCTTCGCAACAGAAGCAGGAACAATCGCGTCGTTACTATGCTTGCCATCACCCTCAGAGCGCGGGCGCCCCGCCTCGATGCCGGAATCGACGTAGAGACCTTGACAAGGCAGACCATGCGCCCTAAGCCAGCCTCCCATAGGCATCGATTCGTCAACGCGAGTTATACGGACGTGTTTAAGGTCCTCGGCACTCGTACCTCCCAAAACAGATGCCTCAAAGCCATCAGGGCCAGCCCCCAGACGTGCCGCTGGCGCCGTCGTGGAAAAGAAAAGCTTCTCGGGATCGTCCGGCAAAGCAACGCGACTGCCGCCTTCAAAATCTATGACGTAGGAATCCAGACTGGCGTCATACTCAACAGGACAAAAATGGCAGTTGAGCATATTGCAGATCTCGGACGATACCGCCTGGGTAGCCGCGGCGGAATCGTCTAGAAAGGTAAACAACTCATCACGCAAGACATTGAGCGAGCGACCAAGCTCGGCCGTACGACGAGAGCGAAGGCTCGATGCCATGCCGACCAGCTGGATAGACAGGTAATCGCAAATGACCTCGAGTACATTAACGTCATAGGCGAGCGGTGCCTGGGGGCGTTTCCAACCAACTTCCAGCACGCCAAGGATCTGCGTACCGTAAAAAACGGGAAGACAGATCTCGCTGCGGTACGGAGGCATATCCTGCACGCGCAACAGGTGCTTAGAACGATTGTCCAGGTCCATGAACATACCGGAGGCGGCCCTATCGCCCTCAAGGTCCTGTTGAATCGACAACCGGCAGGCACGCGACTCGCGAAGAACATACGTCGGAATGCCAGCGCCATACGGCAAAAACTCGGGCACGTAGCTATCGTACAGCTCCTTGGAAACACCGCGTAGCTTAAAACCGCCGCTCTCAGAAAAATAGATAGCGGCACCCGAAGCATCGAGCGTTCCTACAAGCTGGTTCAAAACAGTATCAAGCAGGCTGGGTAACTCATCGGAGCCCACAGTGCTCATAATGACCGAGAGCGTGCCAGAGAGGCGCTTGTTCGCCACTCTAAGCTCCGAAAGAGCACGCTTGAGCTGTCGGTCGTGCGAATACTGTTCTTCGATGCTATGGAGCGCCACCAAGACACGTGGCGCGCGGCGCCCAAAGATGCGTGGAGGCGTTACGGAGCCCGCACGAACCAAGACGGGGATAAAGGAGCCGTCACTCAGCTTGAGCATCAGTTCGTTCTCGGAGCCATCAGTTTCAAATGGCAGACGATGTTCCGTCGCACGTTCAAAAGCGGATGAGTACAGGACGTCTTTAACATCTCCACCGATGACGTCGGCGCGTTCCTCGCACATCAAACCAAGTAAGCGATTATTCACATGCAGAATGGTTCCGTCGAGCTCGCAGATGATGACAGCATCGCTCGTGATCTCGACTAGTTGGGCAACGTCTGCCCACTCGTTGCGTTCAAGCGTTTCCATCGTGGACCCCACCGTCTATCGGTAACAAAAAAGCCTCCGAAGAGGCTTCTCAAATGCGATGGTGTCGGAGGCGGGACTTGAACCCGCATGACCAAAAAGCGGTCACTAGCACCTCAAGCTAGCGCGTCTGCCAATTCCGCCACTCCGACATGCTATGTTGTTGATTCACGGTTCGTTTTGTTGGAACCGCGCGTTCAACGAGGAAGATAATAACCTATGATTCGAGAACTGTGCAAGCACTTTTTTCAAAAAAGTTTACGAATTTGTAAATGAGCAGGTAGATCCGTATGTCCGGCCCCGAATCGGTGTTGCCTCCCGGCGCATTCCGCAGGGGGAGCGATATTTTGC
>CAUATU010000007.1:0-70446 GCA_958432255.1 uncultured Collinsella sp. | reverse complement strand
GCCGCGCGGCAAGGAGATATATTGCCAGACCGGAGGGGCCCCGGGGGCGGGAATCGCGCACTCCATAATTTGTTCACAAACGAATATGTCCCTCAGTCGCGTCCCTGAGGTTATAACTGAAGCATTGGCTTCTGATATTGGCGATGACCAGCTGTTTTATGAGTATTGAGACATCGGTCATCTCTGGAGCGCTACTTTACCCCAAAGGCATCAGCTATTTGTTTCCCATCGGTAAAAGGCGGGTTTTGTTCGCCAAGCGTTCTTATATATAGATAGATACGGGTTCGAACCCATGAAAGGGCGACAAAAAAAGACAGCCAACCGAAGTTGACCGCTTTCTATTCTATGCTGGAGCATCCAGAGGGTGCTTCCGAACTCGTTTTCTCGCTGCCATTCATGCTTTCGAAGCATCTTTCGACCTTCGCAGTCTCATGTTTTGAGGATCTGCCGTGTTTATCACTGTTATCAATGAGTGTGTAGAAGTGATCCTCATACAGATTCATGCGATCCGCCAGAGAACTGAGAAGCATCTTTCTGCAGCCCTCGTTGTCTATCCTCGCATCTCTCAGGTCTTCCGGAAATTCACAAGCAGTCTTAGGGTCAATTTGTTTCTGCTTTCAGAGACTTGTTTGAGAGTTTTTAAAGACAGTTCAAAACAATAAGCGAGACACCATAAAGCAGAGCAAGATGTGCCGGATAGAAAATGTAGAAGAAATATTTCAGCTTCAGCCCTCGCTTGCCATTATAAAGATTGATAAGCAACAACGAAATTATCGCGGCAGCAACATCAGGATTAAAAATATTAGCTGTAGTGAACTCAAATCCGCCGCCAATTATATGGCATGACGAAAGGAGCACTGCACATACTGCAGCAAAGAACATCTTAGCTTTGCTGTCGTGGAATAAATAGAATGCAGCCACAAGCAGAATGCCATACGCACCGCCATCCAGCTTAGTGTATTCAGCTGCCAGTGCTGTCAAAACAATCAGAGCAATTTCTGCAATGTGCCTCTTCCATTTTGAAAGACTTTGTATCTTTTCCAGAATAATCAAAAAGACCAAGGAAAGCAGGAGCTCATACATAACATTCTGTTGCCGAAGGTCAAATAGCTGCCCGGTTTGAACGAAATCGTATATGGGCTCCGCAATGATTGCGAAGACAAGCATATTTCGCAGGTACTTCTTTATGTCATGAGTGTGCAAAAATCCCTCAACTATCAAAAAGCAAAATAAGGGAAATGCAATTCTGCCAAGAACATGAAGCACATCCGAAGCCTCGCTTAGAATCGCCCACTGTTCGTCTGATATCTGATTGTACGATGCGTGAGTCATGATTCCATTGGTCAGGACGATCCTGCTTACATGATCGAGAACCATCGAGATGGCCGCTATTATCTTTAATGTGCTGCCGCTAATTCCGTATCTATCTGTTTTCATTTCTTTTTCCTTTCTTTGGGTGGGCCGTCAGGGGTTCAGCCTGCTTCGCAGGCGGCCGCTGCGGCGCTTTCGCGCCTTGCGCGCTGCGCTGGCAAACGCTCGCGCGTTTACTCAGCTCCGCGCCCCCCGACGGGTTCGAACCCATGAAAGGGCGACAAAAAAGCGACCAACCGGAGTTGATCGCTTTCTATTCCATGGTGGGCCGTCAGGGGTTCGAACCCTGGACCTTGGGATTAAAAGTCCCCTGCTCTGCCAGCTGAGCTAACGGCCCGCGGGTGGCATTGTACCACGGTCTGGGACTATTCCCAACTCCATTGGCCGTTCTGGAAAATCACAACTTCACGTCCATCAGGCGTAATGCCCGTAATATCGATGTCGTCCGTGCCGATCATAAAATCGACGTGCGTGCTCGAGACGTTAACGCCATGCTCCAGGAGCTCCTCCTTGGACATGTCATACCCACCCTCGATGCATTCGGGGAAACCTACACCTAGCGCGAGATGGCAGCTAGCGTTCTCGTCATAGAGCGTATCGTAGAACAGAACACCACTTTCGCGGATCGGCGTGTTCTTGGAAATGAGTGCGACCTCTCCCAGGTGAGCAGCGCCCTCGTCAGTATCGATGATACTTGCGAGCGTTGCCTTGCCCACGCGGGCGTCGTAGTCCACCACGCGGCCGCCCTCGAACTTAATCCAAAAATCGTCGACCTTATTGCCGTGGTGGATGAGCGGCATGGCAGAGTACACGATACCGTCGGCGCGCATGCGATCGGGCGAAGTGAAGACTTCCTCGGTGGGAATGTTAGGGAAGAAGGGGTGCCCATCGGGCGTCTTGCCCTTGCCGCCGGCCCACTCGTGACCTTTCGTCATGCCAATCGTCAGATCGGTTCCATTTGCCGCGGTGTAATGCAGGTAGTCGAAACGATTGTCGTTCAGGAAACGCAGGTTCTTTTCGAATGCGGCGTCATGGAGTTCCCAGTCGCTCTCTGGGTCCTGGCCATCGGCGCGCGCGGTGTGCAGAATCGCATTCCACAGCTTATAGATTGCAACCTCATCGGCGTCTCCTGGGAACACCTCGTGCGCCCAAGCCACGACCGGAGCGCCGGCGATGCACCACGGATTGATGTTGTAATCCAGTCCACGGCGGAAAACTTTGCACTGCGTATTCCTCGCCTTTGATGCCGCGGCCGGCTTGGCTGGATTGATGCCCTTGAGGGCCGCAGGATCCGCACCCTCGATAAAGACAAAGCAGGCACCATCCTGGGCCAAGGAATCCAGCTGCATGCGCTTCCACTCGGGCGTCTGCTCAAAATAGCTTTTCTCGACATGCTCGTACGTAAGCCTCGTCACGGCATCATCGGCCCAAATGACCGTCACGTGGCCGGCGCCGGCAGCATAGGCCTCCGCGACCACCACGCGCGCAAACGGCGCGCACTCGACCGGAGACTGAACGACGACCTCCTGGCCGGGCTTGACGTTTACGCCCTTGCGGACGACCAGGCGCGCGTAGTTTTTAATCTTGGGCTCCAGGGCCTTCATGCCCTCCAGAGCCTCTTCGACCGTCAGGGCAGCTCGAATCATGTGCCACTCCATCTATCTATAGAACAGTAAAAAGGCGCGCCGCAAAAACGACGCGCCTTATATCTTAGCGATAAGTATGTATGCAAACGCTACTTCTTCTTGGAGTCCTTCTTGTCCTCCTCGGCAGCCGAACGCTCGATAAGAGCGTTGAGCTTGTTCTCGGACATGCCCTCGGCCTGCGCGCGGTACATGTTGCGCAGGGGACGAATACGAACGAAGTCGTAGATAAAGTCACCCAGAATGACGACGTAGGACAAAACAATACCGACCATCTGGACGGGGCTGGACACCATGCCAGCGGGAGCGAAGTACAGCGAGGCCCAAATTGCCACGACGAGCACCATGCCAATGGCGAGCACAATCCACCAGATGCGACGGCGCTTGGTGTAGTCCTCGTCCTGCTTGAGGAGGATATTCGACACCGTATAGATGCGGTCCTCCTTGGCGCGCTGCTTAGCCTTGCGGGCGCGCTTCTCCTCTTTAGAGAGGCCCTCGAGGTTCTCGCCCTTCTCGAGCTCTTTGCGGCGTGCCTTGGATGAAGCCGGCACGACGTGAACAGAGCTTGCTGCCTGACGAGCGGGCTTGGCGGATGCGGCGGACTTGCGCGCAACCCCGGTAACCTCGCGGGATTGCGTGCGCTTGTTCGTGGCGCTACGGGTACTCACTTATGCGTTCTCCTTCATGCTTGTGAACTGGGAGCCCGTGATGATCT
Organism: uncultured Collinsella sp.; assembly: GCA_958432255.1. Lineage (GTDB taxonomy): Bacteria > Actinomycetota > Coriobacteriia > Coriobacteriales > Coriobacteriaceae > Collinsella. The sequence goes on along the minus strand of CAUATU010000007.1, from coordinate 66,717 downwards.
GGAAGGCCTCGCGATAGCGCTCGGACGTGCCATCGATGACCTCGGCGGGCAGGTGCGGGGTCTCCCCCGTCATATCCCAGTTGGCCTTGAGCCAATTGCGGACGAATTGCTTGTCGTAGCTAGGCTGGATCTTGCCCTCCTCGTAGCTGGCAGCAGGCCAGAAACGGCTGGAGTCGGGCGTGAGGCACTCGTCGATCAGCGTGACCTTGCCATCAATAACACCAAACTCGAACTTGGTGTCGGCAATGATGATGCCACGGGTCGCGGCGTACTCGGCAGCGGCCTTGTAGATCTTGAGGGAAAGGTCACGAATCTGCGTGGCGATGTCCTCGCCCACGATCTCGCAGCAACGCTCGAACGAGATGTTCTCGTCGTGGTCACCGATCTCGGCCTTCGTGGACGGCGTGAACAGCGGCTCAGGAAGCTTGGAAGCCTCGGTCAGGCCCTCAGGCAGCTGGATGCCGCAGACGGTGCCGTTCTCGTCGTAGGTCTTCTTGCCCGAACCGGTCAGATAGCCGCGGACGATGCACTCGATAGGAATCGTCTGGGCCTTCTTAACCAGCATGGCGCGGCCAGCGAGGTAGTCACGATACTCAGCAAACTCCTCGGGGAAATCCGCCGGGTCGATGGAAACGAGATGGTTGGGGACGATGTCGGCAAACTTATCGAACCAGAATGCCGAGATGCGATTGAGTACCTCTCCCTTAAACGGAATCTCGTCGGGAAGAATGAAGTCGAACGCAGAAATGCGGTCGGTGGCGACCATCAGCAGGTTTTCACCGGCATCGTAAATATCACGAACCTTGCCACGGGAATCCGGACGACGCTCCATCGTTGTCACGTGAGTCACTCCTTACCTAAATACGACAGAAATGCGGGTTCTTTCCCGCATGTTTTCGCAAACTCGGAGCGGCAGGGACGCGGCCCCTCCTTCACCGAATAGCGAAAAGCTAGTGCTCCATTGTAGTAGATGCCGCGTCTGCCGTGTGCTCGCGGGGCAGATGAATTGTAAAAGTCGTACCCTTTCCAAGCTCCGACTCCACGGATATGTAGCCATGGTGACGCTCGACGATCTGCTTGGTCACGGCGAGGCCAACGCCCAGGCCGCCAGCTTCGCGGGCGCGGCTGGCATCGGCGCGCCAAAACCGCCCGAAGATGCGCGACAAATCGTCCTTGGCAATACCGATGCCAGTATCAGAAACGGCAATGCTGACGTGCTTGCGGTCACTGAGCACCGACACCACGACCCAACCGCCCTCGGGGGTGTAGCGCATGGCGTTGCTCATGAGGTTGATAACACATTGCGTGATCATGTCGGGATCGGCCTCGACGACATCGTCGTGACCCTGGGTCTCGTCCGCAAAACGCAGGCGCAGATCGCGGTCGACAAACAGGCGCTCCTGGGCATTAACGATGGAACGCACGAAAGGAACCATGTCCACCGGCTCAAGGTTGAGCGGAGCCGTGCTGTTTTCCATGCGCGACAGGTCGAGCATCTGCTGCACCAGACGAGCCAGGCGACGCGTCTCGGAAGCAACAGTCTCCAAATGCTCATCGTCGGTGGGATACACGCCATCCTGCATGGCCTCGACCGTTGCGAGCATGGCCATAAGCGGCGTGCGAAGCTCGTGTGCAACGTCTGAGGTCAGGCGCTTCTCGTGTTTCATATCCTTCTCGAGCGAAGTGGCCATCTCATCGAAGGTCTCACCCAGCTGATCGATCTCGTCATCACCGCGCAGTCCCGTGCGAGCCGACAGGTCGCCGTCACGGATTTGCTTTGCGGTACTGGTGATGCGATGAATCGGCTTGGTGAGCATGCGCGACACGAGCGATCCGATAACGACCGAAATGCAGATTGCAACAACCGCGGCGAGGGCCATGGCGTTAAAGGTCTTCTCCCTAAACGCAGAGTCCGCCTTGGTGAGCAGAGCGTCGGAGCCGATGGCCCACAGCTTTACCTGTCCGACATGCTCGCCGGAAGACGTTACAATCTCGACGTTAGCAACACTATCGGAGTCGGTTGGAGCAGACGAGACTGGGCTATGCGATGCCCTCTTGTCGTGCGTGTCGTCGGTCGTAGCCTGGTTTTCGCGTACATCGGCGGTGGCGCTTGCCGAGGGCCAGGAATCGTCATAAACGATCACGCCCTTTTTATTGACGACCTGCATGCCCAGATCGTCGGAAACCAAACTCGACGTTGCGACCGTGCGCAGTTCTCCCGCGGTCCAAGAGCCGTTTTCCTCATATGAAGTCGCCAACTTCTCGGCAGCGGAATTTGCGATTTCGACGATATTGGAGCGTGTGTAATCCGAAAAGACCGTGCCCCACACAACAGAGACAACGCCCACCAGCACCAATACTGTCATGAGCGATGTCAGAGCAAAAGCAAGTGCCATGCGCGAGGGATAGCTCATCGTTGGCCGTGAATCGGAACGAGGCGTGTTCCAACTAGCCTTGGAACCCGCCTCGCTCTCCTGCTTGTGCTTTTGTCCGATTTCAAAGCGCGCAGGTGTCATATGTGATTTCCCTATTTCTCGTCCGACTTATCGGTCTTGGCCGGAGCCTCGAAGCGATAGCCGACACCATGGACGGTGTAGAGCCACTTGGGCTTCTTGGGATCATCGCCCAGCTTGGCGCGAAGATTCTTCACGTGGCTATCGATGGTGCGCTCATAGCCCTCAAAGTCATACCCGAGCACTTTCTCGACCAGCTCCATACGGTTATACACACGGCCGGGATGGCGGGCAAGCGTGGTGAGCAGCTTGAACTCGGAAGCCGTCAGATCGACTTCCTTGCCCTCGACCAAGATCTTGTGGCCCGAGATATCGATGACCAGATCGCCGAAGTCGAGTACCTCGACGGCGGGCTCGTCGGCCTGATGGGCACGGCGGAACAGAGCGCGAACGCGGGCGACGAGCTCGCGCGGCGAGAACGGCTTAATCAGATAGTCGTCGGCGCCGAGCTCAAGACCGATAATACGGTCCTCGATCTCGCCCTTAGCCGTCAGCATGATGATGGGGACATCCGAGGTATCGCGAATGGTGCGGCAAACGCGCTCGCCGGGGATCTTGGGGAGCATAAGGTCGAGCACGACCAGGTCGAACTGATGCTTCTCGAACTCCTCGATCGCGGACTGGCCGTCGCCGACGCCCACAACCCAGTAGCCTTCGCGCTCGAGATAGGCAGCGACGGCGTCACGGATTGCCTTCTCATCCTCGACCAGCAGAATCTTTTTTGCATCTGAAGCCATAACACGGCCCCCCTGTCTCAATTAGCTAAGAACAAGCCCATTTTAACGCACCTGAGCCCGCCGGATGCCGCTATGACGCGGCAGCTCGGCAGGCGGTACTCACAATTACAACGCGTTTATTCCCCTGTTGGCGCCTTTTTAACCCCTCTAAGCTTAAAGAGAGAATAGGCGTGCAGTGACCGTCTCTGGTATACCCTGGCTGTTGCGCACCGTGGCGTACGTAAGGAATGAGTCCGATTTTCCCGCCGTAGCTGGATAATCGCCATACTCCAAAGCGCGGTCGGGCGACAGCAGCGAGCCATAGGTCTTGGCAGAGGTGTCGATCAGGAAATGCGACGCCTGTACCTTAACAAGGTATTTATTCTTCTTGCCAGCCGCACATGCGAGCGGCTCGCGTGACAGGAAGAGGTACGGCCCTCCCTCATTACCGATATACGTGCCCATATTGCCCAGGCTGCCCACGCCACTATAGGCCGCCTCGATAGAAAACACGAAGGTATCGCCCATATATACGGCCTCGAAAGGCGAAACTGACGAAGGGAGGACTAACTGGGCACGCTTGGTGTTGTTGCCGTCGGTCAGATCGATTGCCGTTATGCCGTAGTAGACGCCCTCGTCGTTGCGGACACGCGGCGAGATGGTCAAAATGCCGTCGCTCGCGCGCGGGGCCGATGCAAAGCGGCCCGTCGATTTCCAAATTGTCTCGGCCTTGGATTCATCAAGCGAGCGACGAAAGCAAAACGAATCACTACTCGTTTTATTGCCGCCTGCCGAAGGCATTTTATACCAGATGATTGATGACCCGAACGCCGTAAACAGCGGCGGATCGTAGTCCTTGCCACCTCGATCGAGCTCAACCACGTCGCCAGAGAGCGAAGCGCCCGACAGATTTTGAGCGTAGAGCTTCCACGATGAATTGGCAAAGTTCATCTCAACCCACGCGAATACACCGTCGCCGGCACGGACATCGTAGAATGCGTATCCCGTGCCCTCGATAGGATCCTCGATTAATGTGGTAAGCGAGCCATCGCCCAGGTTGAGCACACCGAGTGTGTTGGCGTGCAATGCCGATGCGGGCGCCATCATCGCCGCGGCGTAATCGCCGTCGCAGTAGTACAGCAGCGTACCCAGAGGCAGCGTCCACGACGCCGCCGGCTCAAGATCGATGTCGACAGCCTCATACTCATCCGTAATCGAGATGATTTTGGAATCGTCCTTGATAACCTGCGGCTCGCCGGCGGCATCATCGCTGGTGCCCGTTTTTTTCGAGCATCCGGCAAGCACCGTGGCAGCGCCCGCGGCAGCCCCACCGAGTACAAAGTCGCGACGCGATATTCCGTTTTTGATGTGATCGGCGATACCCATTAGGCGATCTCGGCGCGAGCGGCCTCGATAGCGCGTGTAAGCTGGTCGGCGCAGGAGGTCTTTTTCATACCGCAGGTATTACCGGCGAGAACCTCGATTACGCGATCGGCAGGAGCGCCCTCGACCAGTTTGGAGATAGCCTTGAGATTGCCGTCGCAGCCGCCGGTAAACTCAACGCCCATCACCTTGTTGCCGTCATCGGAAAGGTCAAGGTGAATATTGCGAGCACACACGCCCTGAGGCTTGTAATCAAACGAAATCATGCGATCCCCTCTCAGAATGTTATTCGAGACGACTATTATCCCCGTCTTTCCCTAAATGCAACGAGGCGCTTTGCCGGCAACACACATTACCAGCAAAGCGCCCTAAAAAGCTAACGTTATGCCCGAACCTACTCGAAGCTCAGCTGCTCCAGACGATCAAAGACTGTGTCGATACGAGTGAGGAAGTCCCACGGATCAAAGATCTCGTCGAGCTTCTCCTGGCTGACGGTGCAGCGCGGATCGGCCTCGAGACGCTCCTTAAAGGTGGGGCCGGAGACGCAATCCTGCACCTCGTGCCAGGTTGCCATGGCGTTCTCCTGCACAATGGCGTACGCGTCCTCGCGGGTGATGCCCGTGTCGACGAGGGCGAGCAGCACCTTGGAGGAGAAGATGAGGCCGCGCGTCTTGTTGAGGTTGGCCATCATGCGAGCGGGATACAGCTGCAGGCCGTCGATAACGCGGATGAGGCACTGGAACATGTGGTCGAGCGCGATGAAGCTATCGGCCTGGGCGACGCGCTCGGCAGAGGAGTGCGAAATGTCACGCTCGTGCCACAGGGCGACGTTGTCGAAGGCAACCTGCGCGTTGGCCTTCACGACGCGCGACAGGCCGCAGACCTTCTCCATGGTGATGGGGTTGCGCTTGTGCGGCATGGCGGAGCTGCCCTTTTGACCCTTACGGAACGGTTCCTCGGCCTCGAGTGTATCGGTCTTCTGCAGATTGCGGACCTCGGTAGCGATGCGCTCACAGGTGGCCGCGGTGGTGGCAAGAACGCCGGCGAGGTAGGCGTGATGATCGCGGCTGATAACCTGCGTGGACAGCGGGTCGTGAACCAGGCCCAGGTGCTCGCAGACATATTCCTCGACAAACGGCTCGATGGAGCTGTACGTGCCGACAGCGCCCGAGATGGCACCAAAGGCAACGTTCTTGCGGGCATCCTCAAGACGATCCAGATCGCGCTTGAGCTCCCAGGCCCAAGAGCCAAACTTCATGCCGAAGGTCATCGGCTCGGCGTGGATGCCATGAGTACGGCCGGCGCAGAGCGTGTTGCGCTCCTCGAAGGCACGACGCTTGCAGATCTCGCCGAGTTTCTTGACGTCCTCGATGATCAGGTCGCAGGCCTGGGTGAGCTGGTAGCACAGGGCCGTGTCGCCCAGATCGGAGCTGGTCATGCCATAGTGAACCCAGCGGCTGGGCTTGGGGTCGCCCTCGGGAACATCGGCATCGATGTATTCCTTCATGTTGGTCAGGAAGGCAATGACGTCGTGGCGCGTGACTTCCTCGATCTCATCGACCTTCGCCTTCTCAAAGTTGGCATGGTCGCGGATCCACTGGGCCTCGTCTTTGGAAATACCGATCTTGCCGAGCTCCGCCTGGGCCTCGCAGGCCAAGACCTCGATCTCCTGCCAAATGGCGTACTTGTTCTCGAGGGAGAAAATGTGTCCCATCTCCGGGCGGGTATAGCGATCGATCATAGCGGCTCCTTTTTGGTTATTGGCACGTTGGTCGTAACCCAACCATTGTACCGTGCGCAGGTGCAAGTATGGGCAGCAGGCATTAACCTAACATTTTGCCGCAAAAGCGGCCATGGGGACATCCGCGTATTTGCTTCGCAAATCCGCACCGGCTTCAGTGGCATACCGAGACCCGGGGAAGTGCGGGGGCAAAGCAGGCTGAATCTACCATTCCCGAAATCTTCCTTGCTCCATGGAGCGGGCAACGGGACGTCTGCGTATTTGCTTCGCAAATCCGCACCGGCTGCGGCGATCTCCTCGGATTCACGGAGACGATGGGGGAGACTTTGTTGAATTGGCCGTCCCGAGGTCTTCCGCGCTCGGTGGAGCGGGCAACGGGACGTCCGCGTATTTGCTTCGCAAATCCGCACCGGCTTCAGGCGCCTGTCGGCGCCTTCGCCTGCTCGCTACAAACGCTTCGCGTTTGCTTAACGCTCGCACCCTGTCGGGTTCGAGTCCCGGCACTTTATTGAAAAAAGCACGGCACCGTGATGGTGCCGTGCTTGTGCTCTTAACTGGAGCGGGCAACGGGACTCGAACCCGCGAGTGTCAGCTTGGGAAGCTGATGCCTTACCACTTGGCGATGCCCGCATATGTGGGGGATAGTATAACGCGGTTGTCTTGTTCGATACAAGGGTGGCGATGCTTGTTTTAGCTGTGGAGATTCGTTTGAAAATCGCGTCAATTGTGGAGACGAGGACCTTTGGCTTCCTGTTCCCCTTATCTTCTACCTGCGCTTTTGCTTGATTGTTGTATTTGAGCTCAATTTGTCAGGAATTGGGCAAGCTTTTGGTCAGGCTCCGGTACTTACCCGCATGAACCTCGGGGGTAGCCTCATCCTACGCGTCGCAGCCTCCCCGTGCGACGCACGAGGGATAAGGAGCAGCCATGTCCAACGCACCCACGCACTCTGTCCACAGCGCAATCGCAACAGGTCCGCTGCTCCTGCTCCTCTTCCTGCTTTTCGGCTGCCTGGCACCGGGAGCCGCATTTGCCGTCGATGGCTACGACCAGCTCGGCTTCCGCACTATTAGCGATGATTGTGGACCCTTCTTCATCGGCAAGTATGAAGCTCAAGACACCTCGATTGCCTACTGCATGAACCAGGAGCGCCCCGGCCCCACCAAACCGGGCGGCCCATGGCTCAACTTTGATCAAGGCTGGGTGTGGCTCGACGACGAGTTCGCGGCAATCGTTTGTCACGGATATCCCACCACCACGTCGTTTGGCGGTTACCATCTTTCACCCGATCGCGCCCGCGCCGCCACCCAGCTTGCCGTATGGATGCTCAACGGCACTACCCATGTCGACGGCACCTACTCCTACACGACCGCTCAGGGTAAAACCAAGAGCGGACACTTTACCGCCGACAATGAAGTCGTGGCGGCTGCGCGGTGGCTCCACGACAGCGCAAAATCAGGAAGCATCAAAGCCGCTCCGCACCGCGCGCGACGCTATCTAGGGGCCGTATCGGGCGGCAGCAAACGTCAAGACATGCTCTATGTACTGCCGGCGGTCTCTGTTTCCTTCCAAAAGCAGTCTGCTAACACCGTTATTACCAGCGGAAACAATACCTATCAGTTTACCGGGGCAACATTCGATATTTTTGAGAGCGCCAGCGGCGCGCGTGTTGGTACCATCCAGATGGACGGCAACGGTCGAGCACAGGCAACACTCCTACCCAACACGGCGTACTACCTGATTGAAACGAAGGCGCCGGCCGGCTATGTCCCCCGTCGTGATCGCATCGCCTTTACCACGGGGAATGACGGCGGGCGGGTCGCCATTGATGAACAGCCCGGCACCATCAACCTGCGTATCGTAAAACTCGATGCCGCGACGAATGCCGGCCACCAGGTGGGATCTTCACTCGCAGGAGCAGAGTTCACGTGCGTATCACAATCAACCCCTGGATGGGCGCAAATCCTCACGACCGACGAAAGCGGTCGGGCCACTCTCGCCGATGTCCCCTTAGGAACCTTTACCATCTACGAATCAAAAGCCCCCGAGGGCTACCTGCCATCCAACGACAGCTGGACCTATACCGTTGGAGCCGACCAGCTCGGCGATTCAGGCGTGGTCGAGATCGAATCTCGCGTTTCCGATATCCCCATTGCGTTTGACCTTGAGATTTCCAAATTCAAGGATTACGGCAGTAGCGACCAATCCGGCCTAGAGCAGCCGGCGGGAGGTGTTGTCTTTGAGGTTGTCAGCAACAGCTCTCATCAGGTTGTTGGCACACTGACCACAAACATCTATGGCTTTGCCTCCACCAAAGATCAGCCCGAAGCATGGTTCGGCACAGGCAAGCGACCCGCCGGCGTCCACGGAGCCGTCCCATACGACCGTGCCGGCTACACGATTCGCGAGGTTCCAGAAACCGTCCCCGAGGGTTTTAAACGTGCAGGGGAATGGACCGTCGAGGCCAATCAGATTTCCGACGGCACCGAGCTTCAATATATCGTGGACAACCACGCGCTGTCGACGCATCTCCAGATTGTAAAACGCGATGCCCAAACAGGCGCTTCTGTTCCCCTAGCCGGATTCACCTTCCAACTCCTCGACAGCAATCACGAACCTGTCTCACAAACTTGCTGGTATCCAGCACATAACGTAATGGACACCTTTACGACTGACGCGACCGGCACCGTCACACTGCCCGAATCGCTCGTGCCGGGCACCTATTATGTACGCGAAACCTCGGCCAAAGAGCCCTATCTTGTCGGCGAAGAGATCGAGGTAAACATACCCGCCGACATGAACCTAACGCCCGTTGCAATCGCCTCGTATTATGACCACGCCGCGACCGGAAACATCAGGATCGTTAAAACCGATGCCATAGACGGCAGCAGCCTCGCGGGCGCCGTCTTTGAGATCCGTGCCTCGGGTGATATCGTGCGCCCCGACGGTAGCATTGCCGCGCTCGACGGTGAGACCGTCGCGACCGTCACGACGGATGAAACTGGAGAAGCACGCGCGGACAACCTCCCACTGGGATCTGGCACCGCACGCTACGAGGTTGTCGAGACTCAAGCGCCGGCAGGCTTCTTGCTCGATCAGACAACCCATATTGTCGACCTTACTTATGCCGACCAGAAAACACCCGTTGTAGAAGCACGGCTTAACGTATCCGACGATTACACCAAGGTTGATATCTCCAAGGTCGATGCAAGCGGTGAACAGGAAGTGGAAGGCGCACAGCTCACCTTATATGGTCCCGATAAAACCGAAATAGACTCCTGGACCTCATCCGACAAGCCGCACCGCGTCGAACATCTTGCACCCGGCACCTACTCGTTGCGCGAAATGATGTCTCCGCGGACCTATGACCTTGCCGAGGAGATAACGTTTGAAATAAAGGATACGGGAGAAGTCCAATCCGTCGCGATGAAGGATGCGCCCATCGAGATCAAGGGGCAGGTCGACAAGCGTCAGGAACTTGTCCAACCTATCGAAAAGGGCCTGTTGGCTAACGGCGATGGTAAAAACCGTGCCGCGATGCAAACCAATACGGATGGGCTTTTCTCCTATACCATCGATGCTCGAAACGATTCAGCTACCTGGGTTGATGAGTTCACAATTACCGATGATCTTGAGTGTGCTGAGGACGATACAGCGAGATTCGTCTCAATCGAAACTCCCGTCGCCATCGGCGACCTCAACGGTCTGTGCAATGTGTGGTATCGCACGACGCCGTTGGACTCGACAGACGTCGATGAGCCGGAGAACGCGACACTTGACGATGAGCACGAAAATCCTTGGCTTGAGTCCGACGAAGTAAAAGAGAGCCTTGGTGAGGACTGTCGCCTCGTCGATTACGACGGCTGGCGCCTCTGGAAGGCGGATGTCTCGACCACGGAATCCACCACACTCGAGGCGGAAGAGCTCGACCTTGCATCCAATACCGTCGTAACGGGCATTCGAATTGAATACGGTGCGGTAGCCGCCGACTTTACGACTCGAAGCGATGCGGATTCTTGGACCCGCGATGATCTCAAAGATGAGCACGACGACCTTGACGATGCCAAAGCAATCCTTGGCACAGACGCTCGGGGCGCAGTCGTGCACATGCAGGCAACGTCGGCTTATACGCCCCAAACTGCACTCACCAACAGCGCACGCGTCGATCTTTGCCGCAACGGCGGCGGCGATAAACTTGAGTCACATGACGAGGACCGTGTCATTCAACGCTGTACCCTACCGCAGGACCTACCGGCAACAGGATCAGTTCCCATCGCCGCTTGCATCACTGCGCTCCTGACCTCGGGTGCCGCAGCCCTATGGTTCGCTCGCCTTAGGTCGATCCCAAAGAAGCGCTAGCGCGATGAAAAAGCGGACGAGCCAGTCCCCCGGCTCGCCCGCTTTCAATCATGTAAATTGCCGTATCTACTCTGCAGACGAAGATCCGCCATCAACGATTGCTTGCTCGGACTCAGGAATCCCATCGGCACCCGTGCTCTGTTCTTGCTCCACCTCTTCGCTGATTGCGGAGGCGGGGGTCGAGCCCTTCGCACCCACGATGTAGGCAGCCCCAAATCCTAACGCAATGGCAATCAAGGTCAAAATCACGTAGACAGGCCAATGGCGCTTAATATACGAAAACACGTTGACTCCTTAGAGCTCCGTCTACGAACGGCGGATAACCTCGGTCACGACCTCGGATACCGTGGCAATGTTCGTCGGGTTGACATTGTGGGGCAGGTCGTCCTCGGTACGAGCGCAAGCCAGACGCGTGCCGTCCACGCCGGCGATGGTAAGGGCTCGGCGGCTCGCCTCGAGCGCGGCATAGGCATCGGTCTTGGCATAGGGCATCTCGAGCGCGCCACAATCGACATGGAACGACTTGCACACCTTGCTGACCAGGTTCATGATGCGGCGATCGCCCTTGAGCAGTTGTTGTTCGCCCTCGACCGTCACAACCGAAAGCCTACCGGCGCCGACGGATTCAAGATTGATAAAGAATACGCCGCGGAGCCTATCGCGATGCGAAGCCAAGAAGGCCTTCATGCCGGCGCCATCACAATCCGAGGCGCCCGTTGCCACAAACCAGATATCGTGACCGAGCAGCTCATCATCGCCCATAGAGGCGACAGCCGAGAGCATATCTTCGGAAGAAGCGCCATCGGAAGACGTAGCGCCACCCTTCCAGCTATCGTTATCGTCCTCGAAGTTATCCCACGAACCGATACCGCGACCGGACTTCTTGGCATCGTAATCGTCTTCGACGCCCAGCCAGTCACTCATGCTATCCTGCTCGTTTTTCTTTTTACGGCCGAACAGGCCACCCAGGCCGCGCTTACGAGACTTGGGTGCCGCCGGGGCGGGAGCCGAAATGGTCTCGATCGGCTGCGCGCCCGACGCAACGGGCATAGGAGGCGCAACGGGTGCTGATGTGGGTTCGGGACCCTGGGCGGTAGCAAAGGGGTCGTTGACCTGGGCAGAGGGATCGGGAAGGTCGAACAGTGACGTGCGAGACGCAACGTTTGCCTGCTTCATAGACGGCAGCGACGGATCGGGGACCGAAGCCAGAGGAGACGAGGAAGGTGCAGGCGACGGTGCCGACGCCGGATCGGGAACATTCATCTGCGGACGCGGTGATGCCTGGGAGGAAATCTGGGCCATAAGGGAATCGACCGTTTCGTCCTGGGTGGGAGCGACATCGGCAACCGTGGCACCGGAACCACTCGGGGTCGGCATGGTGAAAATCTGCGTGGAGTAAGGCCTCGACTCATCTGTCTCGGGAGCCTCGGAAACCGCAGGCACTTCCTCCTGCTCGGCCTCGGTCGACTCATCTTGCTCGGCTGCCGCGTATTGTTCTTCGTCAGAGTTGGCCTCGACGGGCTCGTCCTCGGCGGCATCTTGGATTTCGGCAGCATCAATAGGCTCGTCATCGTCCACCGCGTCGCCCTGTTCATCGGAAACAGGAAGGGGCTCGGCAATCGCGGTGCCTTGCTTTTCAAACGTTATCGTGGAATCGAACTTCGCGGCATCAAACGACATGGTGCTATCGACGTGCTGCTGGGCCTCGAAAGACGTCGTCGCCTCAACAACATCCGCGGACGTCGGTTGCTGGGACTCAAAGGACGTTGTAGCTTCGGCGGCGTCGACGGGCACGGACTGCATAGCCTCGTTCTGCTCGAACTCTTGCGCCGCGAGCTCACGTGCCGCCTCGGCTGCCTGCTGCTGAGCGATAGCCTCCTGCTCGGCAGCCTCGCGTGCGGCAGCGCGCTTCTCCTCGAAATCGTCGACAAATTTCTTGCCCTTTGCAAGCGCACCCTTAAAGAAGTTGGAAGCGCTGGCGCCAATCGACGAGAACGCCGATGCAATGTCGGCATGGGGCGTTGCCGCGGGAATCTCGGCAGAGAAATCAGTATCGCTCTCGTAAGACACGCGCCTCGGCTGTTCAACGTAATCGTCGTCAGACTCGTCCGCAACGTCTTGCACCGGCGCGGCGGGAGCCAAAATGTCCAGTCCTGCCGCGGGATCGATCGCGGACACCGCCTCGGGCTCGGCAACGGCAGCGGTAACCGCGGCAGACTCATCATCCACGGTGACAACGGGGGCAGGCTCGAGCTCAAACGTCGGCTCCTCGCCCTCCTCGTAATCGAGCGTGCAGGACTCGGGAAGCATTCCGAGCGCACGGATGGCATCCGAACCAAAGCGGATGTTGCCGGCGGCGTTGCGATAGAGCTTGGGCTCGGGCTCAGCCGCGGCAGGTTCCTCCGCCGACTCGGCAGCGGGAACCTCGTCATTGAACTCTTCGGCCTGGACAGTCTGATTCTGATCCTCGGGCACGATGGCGCCGATCAGCGTCTCGTCGGCAGACGCACCCTCAAAGCCCTCGATCTGCTCGTCGAAAGCCTCACCCTGTTCGGGCTCGGTCTGAGCGCCGGGAGCAATCGGCTGACCGAACTCGTCCTCGGCGTAGGTAGGTTCTTCGTACTCGATGGTGTTGCCGTAGTCGTTTTGCTGCTGGGCCGCGGCATACTCCGCCGCCGCACGCGCCATTTCCTCGGCACGACGCTTCTGCTCCCCAAAATAGGTGTCGAACGGAACATCGTCGGGAAACTCGTTTTCGCCCTGGAAGGGAGCAACGTTGTCCATAACGCCGAGCATAGCGGCGACAGAAGACTTGTTGCACACCGCGCCGGACGTATAGGGAAGAATGTGGCGGTTAGAGATGATGTTTGCCGCGTTGGCAAGTGCAACGAGGGAAGCGAGGATCGCGACAATCCACAGCAGAACCTTGAGCGCGCCGGGAAGCGGCAGGATGCGCAGGATGGCAACGGCAGCAGGGGCAACCGTGGCAACAGGCAACAGCTTGGCGATAAGCGCACGATACGAAGCATAGGGCTCACGGGCGAGCAGCTCAGCACGGGGAGAGTCGTAGTGTGCGACAACGACCACCGGGCGGTTGCGCGGAGACGCGAGCGGACCCGAGGCTTTGTGGTAGGCGATGACATTTTGGCTCACGCCCGTCTTGCCCAGGCGCGAAACCACGGGGTGGCCCGTGCGCTCGAGCACGTAAAGAACGGCGCCGACAATGGCCAGCAAGGTGCCGACCAAGCCGACACCGCCGCCGATGCCCATCAGCAGGGCGCCGGCAAACGCAAGAATACCGGTAACGGCAAATGCCAATCTACTGGGCGCCGGAGCATTGAACTCCTGAACCTCGGGATCAAAGCCGTGGTTGCGGAAGATCTGAGCGATATCCTCGGCAGCCAAGCGCTCTTCTTCGCTGCATGCCGGCGTAATGCCGGTGTTCTGCAGCAGGTGGTTAATATAGTTCTGGGTGTTCGCCATGTGCGCTCCACATCCATAATCCGACAAATAGGCCCAATGCATGCACATTAGAACCGTATATAGTCGAAAGTATACCCCGAGCGAGCGCAAACGACCGAATTCGGGCCATCTTAACGCCCCGAGCGGACAAGGATATAGCCTAATCTCCATATCGGACTAAAATCATGGCAGCAAACCACCTTCTCATGCGAGGACCCTATGACGGCAAGCGACACGACCGCGACAATTAAAAAGGGGAATTCGGAACCCAGTTTCGATAAAACGGCTCAGCGCATCCTCAATCTTTTCTTTGTGCTCAACAGCTCCCCCGAACCGTTGACGACCGAGCAGATCGTCTTGGATTCCGACCTGGGATATGGCTCGGGCAATATCGACTCGGATAAGCGCAAGTTTCGGCGCGATCGTGACAAACTGCTCGAGCGTGGCATCTTAATCAAGGAGGTTCGCCCCGCCGGTGCGCAGGAGACCGAGGAAAGCTCGTGGACAATCGACCGCGAGCACACGTTTGCTGCAGGCGGCCTCATCACCGCAGACGATGCCGATATCCTGCTCAACGCCATCGACCAGACGCTAGCGGCCGGCTCATCCACTTTTGCCGCACCGCTTGCCGATATTCGCTCCAAGATTGCCTACCTCGCCGGTGGGACGACGGTGGACGAAACACCGATTCGCCGCTCTCCCACCGTCGATGCGGTATGGAGCGCCTTTGCCGAGCGATGCGCGCTGCGATTTTTATATCAGAACGGACGCAGCGAGCAGAAAGAACGTACCGTCTGTGTCTACGGCATGTTCGAACGCGAGGGCGTGGCGTACTTCTGCGGCCTCGACAATGTCACCGACGACATCAGGACATTCCGCTGCGACCGTATCGTTCGCGCTTGGCGTCCTTCGAAGGCCTACGCCATCCCTGCGGACTTCAATCTCAACGACTATCTGTTCTTTGAATTCGATTTCGCCGACCGACCGCCCGTTGCAGCCACGTTCTCGTTCGCCCCTCAGACGCAGATCGATATGATCAACGGCCTCACGCGCGGGCGAGGTGAGCTCGCACACACCGATGCGGGATGGATCTGGACCGTTGACGTGCGCGACCTTGAAGCCGCCGCCTCATTTTGCATGGCCCACGCCATGGACGGCATGAGGCCCATGGCCCCCAAATCGCTCAAGCAGGCGTGGAACCACCTCATTGAAAGGACGGTGCACGAGCATGCCCGTGCGTAAACTCACCAGCGAGCAGAGACTCTCGCGCGCCATCGACATCATGGAGGCCCTCTACGCCGCCGGCGAGAGCGGCATGACACGAACCGAAATTTGCGGCCGCTTTGACATCACGGGAGTATCGCTCGACGAGATTCTCGAGATCGTCTCGACGCTCGCGGACCGAGAATCGGGTGCGCGCATCATCTGCGAATGCCACGGCGAGCGTGTGGTCCTCACCGGTGACGCCGGACGTGTGCTACCGCTGCGCCTGAGTGCCGCCGAAGGCGCTGTGCTCAACCATGAACTTGAATCGTTGGGGATCGAGCCGCAGACGGCAGCTCGGATTCGACATGCCCTTCTGCCCGAAGAGCTCGGCTATAACCAGCGCGTCTTTGACACCGTCAACCACGGGTCGCACTGGCAGCAGCTGAGCTGCGCCATTCAGGACGGTGTTCGCTGCCGCATCTCGTATCGCTCGATGGACGATGCGCGGCCACGCGAGCGTCTGGTCGACCCCTTGCGCATTACGGTAAACGGCGACCAAACATACCTGATTGCCTGGGACATCGCGGTCGATGAGCAGCGCACCTATCGCATGGATAAAATCGAGGGACTCACCTTGACGGAAGACTCCGTCGTGCCTCACGCACCGGGCGTCGCATCCCTCCACGATTCCCTTGCCCGGACGCAGCGTAGCGCAAAGCTCTTGATGCCATTCGATATGACGGAGCATCTGGACTGGGCCGGCATCACCCTAATCGAGCGCAGCGGGGCAGACATGGCAACGGTAACCGTGCATTACGGCTCCGAGCGTTGGCTACTGAGCCAGATAATCGCAGCGGGCGGAGCCATCCGCATCTTGGATGACCCCGCCCTGTCAAAGCGTCTGTGCGATATGGCAAAAACCCTCGTCTGTCCGCTTTAGCGCCGCCGCTCGTGACGTGCGCGCCACAGTTGCAGATAGTGACCGATCTGCGCCGATTCGATGCGCTGGTAGGAGCTCGTAGGCAGCGACGTTAAGAACTTCTTTCCGTAGCCCTTCGTCACCAGGCGCGGGTCGGCCAGAATCAGCACGCCGCAATCGGTCGACGAGCGGATAAGGCGGCCGGCCGCCTGCTTGACCTCGAGCACCGCCTCGGGCAGCGAATAGCGCGCCCAAGCGCGGTCTTCGCGCAGGTTGCGCTCGCACGAGAGCGGGTCCGTGGGACTCGAGAACGGCAGCTTGGGAATGATGACGCAGCGCAGCGTCTCACCGCTGGCGTCGAATCCCTCCCAGAAGGCCTTAAGCGCAAAAAGCGATGAAGTCGGCTCGTTGATAAACCGATCGCACAGGTGACGAGGAGATGAGTTGCGCTGCTGGCAGTTGAGCTCCAGACCCGCACGGGCCATCTTGGGCTCAACGCGGGCGTACAGGTCTTCCATGTCGCGCCGATTAGTGAACAGCGTGAGCACCGATCCGCCCATGGCAAGATGGGCGTCGACCAGCACGCGCTCGAGCGCCGTAAGATAGCTTTCGCGATCGCGCGGATCGGGGATATCGCCCGCAACGACTACAGCCATGTTCGAATCGAAGTCGTAGCTCGAGTCCAAGTGCAGCGATGAGGATGTTGAAGCACCGATGCGATCGAGGCCGACCGCGTGGTTAAAGTGTTCAAAGCTTTTGGACACCGTCATGGTCGCCGAGGCAAAGATAGCCGTGTGAACCTCGGGCAGCCATTCGGTCGCCAAGGCCTCGCCAATGTCGATGCGCTCTGCGGTCATTGACTCTCCGCCGGCACGCAGCCTGCGATTGACCTGCAGCGAATACACGTAGTGTTCATCGGTGCCATCAATGATGAGTTTGAGGTTCTCGGCCAGCTCGTGCAGGCGGCGCGAGATATCACCCAGGTCGACAACAACCTCGGGCTTGTCGGCGGCGACGGCTTGCACCAGCGCGTCGACGCTCTTGTCAGCCTGTTCCAATGCGTCGATGGCAGCGTAGGCCGACTGTAAGAAATCATGCCAGTCGTCAGATTCGCGCAGCTCGGGGCCAATCCATAGATTGGCATTGTCATAACCCCCACGGGCACGGCGACCGAGCTCGCGAACGCCATCGAACACGTCGGCGATTGCCATGCTCGCGCGCGCAGCCGTCGACGTCGCCTTGGCAGTAAGGCCCAGATAGAGCGTAGAGCCCTCGGAGGTTGCCAAATCACGGGAAACCTGGCTTAGCGCGCCGGCGCTCGAGCCACCCAGGCGCTCAAACAGAACGCGCGATTCATCCGCCGACACCACGCGCGCCCACTGACGGCGCGCCTCGCGCTCGATGGAATGGGCCTCGTCGATTACCCAATGACGAATCGGAGGTAAAATCCTGCCCTCGGCCGCGACATTGCGGAACAGCAGGGAATGGTTGGTGACCACCACATCGGCATGCGCCGCACGACGGCGAGCGCCGTGGACCAAACATTTATCAGGGAAAAACGGGCAGAGGCGACGAGCACACTCGCGCGAGGCCGTCGTAAAGTCGGGGCGGTTGACGCTGCGCCACCGAATGCCGAGCGAGTCGAGGTCGCCATCGGCTGATTGGCAGACGTACGCCATAATGACCGCGACCGCCGTGAGCGTGTCCGCCGGATCGCGCTTAGTGGTAATCTCGACCTGGCCGCGACTCATGCGCTCAAGCTTGCGCAGGCACGGATAGTGGTCATACCCCTTGAGAGCGCAAAATGACAGACCACCGTCCAGTTGCTCGGCAAGTTTTGGCAGCTCATGGTACATGAGCTGGTCGGCAAGATTGTTCGATTTGGTCGCAATACCAACCGTAATGTTGTTACGGCGTGCTGCCTCGGCAAAAGGCACCAGATAGGCCATCGATTTACCGACGCCTGTGCCCGCCTCAATTACACGATGAGTGCCCGTGACCAGCGCATCACGGACCTCGAGCGCCATCGCGATCTGCTCATCACGCGGCTCGTAGGTGGGATACATGCGATTGACCAGGCCACCTGGCGCATAGTCTGCCTCAATCTCCTCACGACTCGGCATCTTGAGGACCGGCAGTTCGTCGGCGTCCACCCGATCGTCGGCGCGATCGGCCTTGAGGACGTCAGCACGAGCGGCGCTGAGAGAGAAGATAGAACCAGGGTTCTGCCCTGCCAAGAATGAGAAGATAGGACGATAGGACCAAGGCACGTCCGGATGCATGTCGGCTAGGCGCGCCATGAGGCCCTGAGGCAAGTCGGTGAGCGCCACGAGCAACACGCGCCATACGCCACACAGGGCGTCGACGTCGGCATTGGCACGGTGTGATACCGAGTCACAGCCAAACAGATCGGCCATAAAAGACAGCTTGTGCGAGGCCAGGCGCGGAAGCGCGATGCGCGACAGCGCCAGCGAATCGATCCAAATATCGCTCACGTTGACGCCGCCTTTGACCGACTCGATAAACGAGCGGTCGAACGTGGCGTTATGTGCGATCACCGGGCAACCACCGACAAAATCGGCGAGAGCGGCGACGGCCTCAACGGCCGACGGGGCATCTGCCACATCGGCATTTGTAATGCTCGTGAGCTCGGTAATCTCGGCGGGAATCAGCTGCTTGGGATGCACGAAGGTATCGAAGCGGTCGACGATCTCGCGACCCGAAAGACGGGCCGCCGAGATCTCGATCAGCTCGTTGTCCTGCACCGAAAGACCTGTGGTCTCGGTATCGAGGACAATCACATCTTCCTCGATAAGGCCGAAGGACTGCGTTTTGGCGCGATCGGCAAGCGTGGCATAGGAGTCGATGACAAACTGCGGCGTTCCTGACGAAACCGCGTCCTCGATTAGCATGCAATGCCCGCTCGACGAAGGCCCATACGGATCAGGCTGTCACAGACCTGCGGGAACGTCATGTCGTCGGTGTGGCGGATCTCATCCGGATACAGCGACGTATCGGTCATGCCGGGAATGGTGTTGGTCTCGAGGATGACGGGGCCGTCCTCGCTCACGATAAAATCGCTGCGCGAGATGCCCAGGCAACCGAGGGCCTTGTGAGCAGCACAGGCAAGCTCCTGAGCGCGAGCGTAATTCTCGGGTGAAATCTGCGCCGGAATACGATGGATGTCCGTAGGATCGACATACTTCACGTCCAGATCGTAGAACTCACAGTCCTCAGGCTTGCGAATCTCGACAATCGGCAGGGCGCGCACGTCGTCCTCGCCGTACACGCCGACGGTGATCTCGGTACCCTCGATGCACTTCTCCACCAGCACTTTGTCGCCGTACTCAAACGCCTTGGCAATTGCCGCGGGCAGCTCGGAGGGCTCATGGACCAGGGAAATGCCATAGCTGGAACCGTTGACGGCCGGCTTCACAAAGCTGCGCTCGCCACAAACCTCGACGATATGATCGATATCGACTTCATCGCCCACCTCGAGCGCAAGGCCGGGGGCAATGGGAATGCCCGCCTTGGCGTACAGGAGCTTAGAGACCTCTTTGTCGGCACCGCAGGCGCTAGCAAGCACGCCCGAGGCCGTGTAGGGGATACCCAGGGTCTCCATGGCGCCCTGCATGGCACCATCCTCGCCGCCGGCACCGTGCATGGCGATAAACGCCACGTCAAAGCCGCCGGTCGCCATGGTTACCATAAAGTCATCAGCGGCCGTATCAAGCAGCTCCACCGAGGCGTAGCCGGCTTCCTTCAGTGCCACTACAACGTTCTTTCCCGAATTGAGCGAGATCTCGCGCTCAGCGGAATGACCGCCCGCCAAGACCGCTACGTGCATGTTCTCTAGGCTTTTACCCGGCATGGGCAGACTCCTCCTCTATAATTTCTGCAGCTGATACCATATTGTAGCGATACCCTCTACGTTTCCCCAAAATCGAAAGGCTTCCATGAATCCCAGGACTAAATCTCAGGACATTCGCGACTTGAGCCAAAACGATATTCGCGAGCTTGTGGCCGAACTTGGCCAGCCCGCCTTCCGCGCGAAGCAGCTCATCGAATGGGTCTTCGAGAAGAACGTTTGTTCGTTCGACGACATGACCAACCTTCCCAAGGCTTTCCGCGAGCAGCTTAAAGAGGCTTTTGCCTTTGACACGCCGACTGAACTCACCAAGCAGGTTTCCAAAGATGGCTCTCGCAAGTATCTGCTCGAGTACCACGACGGCGTTTCCGTCGAGACTGTCGGCATGCCCCGTCGTAACAAGCTTTCCGTCTGCGTTTCCACCCAGGCAGGCTGCGGCATGGGCTGTGCCTTTTGCGCTACCGGTCTCAACGGCCTCAAGCGCTCTCTGACCGCTCAAGAGATCGTCGACCAGGTACTTCATGTATCCAACGACTTTGGCGAGCGCGCCACGAGCGTCGTCTTCATGGGCCAGGGCGAGCCGTTTGCCAACTACGACGAGGTTCTCAAGGCGCTGCGAATCCTCAACGACCCCGATGGCATCGGTATCGGCGCTCGTCACCTCACCGTCTCTACCAGCGGCGTTATTCCCGGTATTCGTAAATTTGCCGACATCCCCGAGCAGTTCACGCTTGCCGTTTCCCTGCATTCCGCCATCCAGTCGACGCGCAATAAGCTCATGCCCGGTGTTAAGAAGTACACGCTGCTTCGCCTTCACGAGGCGCTTCAGCTCTACACCGAGAAGACTGGCCGCCGCCCGACCTACGAGTATGCCATGATCGAAGGCGTCAACGATACGAATCCCGAGATGCAGGCGCTCTGCGACTTCTGCGAGGGAACGCTGTGCCACGTTAACCTCATTCAGCTTAACGACATCGAGGGCAGCCCGCTCAAACCGTCGCCGATTCATAAGGTTGAGGATCTTCAGCGTCGTCTTGAGTCCCGTGGCATCGAGACCACGATTCGTAACTCCCGTGGTAACGATATTGACGCCGCTTGCGGACAGCTGAAGCAGCGCTTCAAAGTTCAGAAGAACGCATAGGGGAGTCGCACCCCAAGACGTTTCATGTGAAACATCGAACGGCCCCGGTTGCAGGATATGCGACCGGGGCCGTTTCATTTATTGGCCTTAATTTTGAATCAGCTGCTACCTGCCCTATTTTCTACGGCCAAAATAAGGGGTCCTTGTCTCGTGAACCAGACAAGGACCCTTCAAAATATAGCAGGTAATTGTTAGGTACCTAATAGCCTACATTTTCCCATTGGTTGCTAACCCAACCTTGATTAATCTTGGGATTCTTTGTTACCTGAGCCGTACGCATGGCAACATCTTCCGTCATAACATCCATTTTCTTCTTGGAAGTATCGACGATATCTTGCGCGCCTCGAAGCAAACGACCTCGCAGTTCATCGTCTGTCGCGATCTTATAGCCAGCAAAGGCACCAGCCACGACAGTCGTAGCCAATACAATCGCTGTTAAAATCTTATTCCTCATCTTGGCCTCCTTGATCAAACTGAATCATTTCGCCAAGAATACGAGAGAGCTCTTCCTCGTCTTTAAACTCAATCTCAATCTTATTCTTTCCACGCGAGCTCTTCACGCGCACGTTGGTATTAAAAACCTGACGAAGCACACGGGCAGCCTTTTTAAAAGATTGAGGCGTTGCAGGCCTCGGCGTCTTAGGTGTCTCTCCGGCAGAAAACAACGGAGCAAGATTTTCTGTCGCCCTGACGGAAAGACCCTCTGCAACAACCTTCTCAGCAAGTCGAATTCGTGCATCCTCATAGGGAACTGCAAGAATCGCACGTGCATGACCAGCAGTAAGTTTACCCTCAAAAATCATCTGCTGAACAACTTCAGGAAGATCGAGAAGGCGCAGTGAGTTTGTAATTGCAGAGCGTGACTTGCTTACTGCCTTTGACAATGCCTCCTGGGTCATACCGCTGGCATCGATAAGCTGGCGATAGCCCTTAGCCTCTTCGACGGGATTCAGATCAGAACGCTGAAGGTTTTCGATAAGAGCAAGAGCAAGCATCTCTTCATCATTAACATCTTTAATGATGACAGGCAGTTCCTCAAGACCAGCAAGCTTTGACGCCTGGTAACGACGCTCACCAGCGATGATCTCATAGCCGTTTTCATGCTTGCGAACCAAAAGCGGCTGCAAAACGCCATGTTCTTGGATTGACTCGCTCAACTCGCGAAGTTCAGTTTCGTTAAAGTGAATTCGCGGCTGGTTAGGGTTGGGAACAATATCCTCAATAGGTAGTTTCGTTTCAGATGTGGCATTTGAAGCGGATGCAGCCGAACCACCGGTCTCATACTCAGCCTCTGAGACCAAAGCATTGAGTCCACGTCCCAATCCGCCACGTTTCTTTACACTAGGCACGCTTGATCACCTCTTTTGCAAGGTTCATATACGCTTTTGCACCCTTATTTTGAGGTGCATAGGTAATTACCGGTTCTCCAAAAGACGGAGCTTCGGAGATTTTAACCGTACGGGGAATCAGCGTCTTAAACGCCTTATCACCAAAGTACGATTGAACCTCCTCAACAACCTGATTCGATAGAGAAGTACGCGAGTCATACATGGTCATAAGCACACCATAGGTGTCTAAGCCCTTGTTCAGACGTGATTTAACCATCTTCATTGACTCAAGCAGCTTCGTAACGCCCTCGAGTGCATAATACTCGCACTGGATCGGAATCAAAACGCTGTCTGCCGCGGTCAAGGCGTTGATAGTAAGCAGGCCGAGCGAAGGGGGACAGTCAATGAAAATAAAATCGAACTCGTCCTGAATCGGCTCAAGCAAATCTTTGAGGCGGGTTTCACGAGCGATTGCGCTTACGAGCTCAATTTCCGCGCCTGCAAGCTGAATTGTAGCCGGAATTACGAATACCTTTTTGCAATTTGTATCAAGAACAAGCGATTCTGCCGGCACATCATTCAACAATGCATCATAGATGCAGTGATCAAGGTCTTCTTTTTCAATTCCGAATCCACTGGTGCTGTTTCCCTGCGGATCAAAATCGACAATCAGTGTCTTACGACCCTGCTCACCCAGTGCTGCTGCAAGGTTTACAGCCGTCGTTGACTTACCGACGCCACCTTTTTGATTGATGATTGCAATGATACGCGTGTCTTTTGCGCTCTTAGAACGCTTAACGTCGCGAAATCCCACGGTCCCTCCTGGTGTGTATTAAAGCTGTCAAACGGAGGATGTTTCACGTGAAACATTCCGATTCGATATCAACCGCCATGTTTCACGTGAAACACTGCAAGTTGTTAGTATCCATTATGTTTCACGTGAAACATCTAGGCAAGCGGATTCTTCTTTGCCATGCCATTTGCACGAGGCAGTGAAACAGATGCTGGATGACTCTTCTTAAGAACAATGAACTCCCTGTGACCCAACCCTTCAGGCAAATCAATAGCGTCATTCAGAAGCAAAGTGAAGCCGCAAATCTTAGCTGCTGACATGCCAGAGGCAAGCTCCTCATCCGAAGGATTGCCCTTGGTGATAACAAATAGCCCTCCATCCTTCAGGTACGGTGCCGCATACTCAACAAGAATCGGTAGAGGGGCCAGTGCACGGGCGGTTACGACAGAGAACTGCTTCTTATGGCTTCGAGCATATTCTTCAAGACGATCATGAACCGCATGAGCATGTTTCAATCCAAGAGCATGGACAAAAGAATTGACAGCATCAACCTTCTTACCAACAGAGTCAATATAAGTAGCTTTACGATGCGTGGCTATGGTTAACGGAATACCAGGGAAGCCCGCACCTGTACCCATATCGAGTAAAGCTCCCTCAGGAGCCTTATTGATATAGGGGAGCAAAACAAGTGAGTCGAGGATATGAAGTACGGCAGCATCTTCTACGTTAAGAATACGGGTGAGATTGGTTGTCTTATTTGTTTCCAGAACCAAATCCAAATGATGAATACATTTCCTCAGCTCAACATCAGTTACGCTCAAGGAATACTCTTTGCAATAGGAAGTTAGACGACTCAACATCTCGTCAATCTGCTGATCAGTAAGTACTAACAACGAAAGCTCCTTTCTGACAAAAATCAGTGTATCGAGAACTTTTGACAAAAAAAAGGGGACGTGGAAACCACGTCCCCTTAGCATAAGCTCGAGTAGATTATCGAGCAACAATCACCACATGGCGATCAGGGTCAGAACCCTCAGAATGAGTATCGACAGCATCATTGCCACGAAGTGCAATGTGAACCAGTCGGCGCTCATAGGCATTCATGGGCGGAAGCGAAACACTCTTATGAGTGCGGATGGCACGCTCGGCAGCAGACTGAGCCATGGAGGCAACCTTGTCCTGACGGCGGCTCTTGTATCCCTCGACGTCCACTACAACCGGATACCTAAAGCCAAGCTTGCGGCTCACCAGCAAAGAGAACATAACCTGAAGGGCATCAAGAGTGCGACCATGACGGCCAATGAGAACAGCAAGGTCGGGAGCCGTTACATCCAAAATCAGCTCACCCTCGTCGCCCTCATACTCATCGATAGGAGAGTTGGCGGCATCGAAGTGCGAAAGGATGGAACGCAGGATGGAAATCGCAACATCGGCAATGGTGTCGAGCTCCTCATCGGTCAGCTCTTCACCAGCCTTGTAGCGCTGTGCAATCTCGGGATAATCGCCCGCGACCTGCGGGGCAACCTCCTCAAGCATATCCTCGACGATCTCTTCAGACATAACGTACTCCAAAAGTTAGGTACCTAAATAAGATTTATATCCCGCTACTTCTTCTTGTGCGGGCGCGGCTTCTTCTCTCGACGAGTGACCTCAACCTGCAGCGGCGCGTTCTTAAGACGCTCTTCCTCATCGGCCTTCGCCTTGTCGATGACCTTCTGCGTCACAAAAATCTGCTGGATAACCTGCCAAGCAGACGAGACGTCGTAGTACAGCAGAACACCAACGGGAAGGCTCCAGCCCATCCAAAGCATCATGACGGTCATGACAACGGCCATCATGCGCATGCTCTGGGCCTGCTGACCGGTCTGATTGCGCGACATATAGAGTTGCGGAATCAAGGTGAGGACGGCGAACAGGATCAGGCAGACCAGCGCTGGCAGCGCGACCATAAAGCCATCGGCAAAGGAAGCGCTCGGCGTGGTGGTCAGATCGGGCAGGATGTTGAAGAATGAGAACGTGCCCTCGTTAAAGTACTGCGGCAGGTTGCGCAGAAGCGTGAACAGGGCGATAAGGATGGGCATCTGAATCAGAAGCGGCAGGCAGCCAGACAGCGGATTGAACTTATTCTCGCTGTAGAACTTCTGCATCTCCTCGGCCTGACGCTGGGGATCGTCGGCGTAGCGCTCCTGGATCTCGAGCATCTTGGGCTGCAGCACCTGCATGCGAGCCGTCGACTTGGTCGACTTGAGCATGAGCGGCGTCAGCAGCAGACGGATGATGACCACCAGGATGATGATGGACAGGCCCCAGTCGACCGCAAAGGTCTGGATGAGCTTGAGCAGCTCGAAAAGGATGTTAACGATCCAATCCCACATGTAAGTTTTCCTCCGATAGCGAGTGCCCGCTAGGGCACAGGGTCATAACCGCCGACGTGCAGGGGATTGCAGCGAGCGATGCGCCTCACGGCAAGCCAGCAGCCTCTCAAAACACCGTGCTTCTCAATCGCCTGGACGGCGTATTGCGAGCACGTTGGGTAATAAATGCAGGCGTCAGGCAATAAGGGCGAAATAACCTGTTGATATATGCGAATAGGAGCGATGGCAACACGTCGCAAAACGTGATTGCTCATCGCTCCTCCCCGGCAACGCCGGCGCGCTTCATAAGCGAACGCAACGCCTTGTCCATCTCCTGCGGCGAGGAAATCCTCGTCTTGGGAGTTGCAAACAAGATGATGTCATAACCCGCAACGGGAAATCCGCAGCTGCGGGCGGCCTCGCGCATCACACGCTTAGATCGGTTGCGCACGACGGCACAACCGAGTCGCTTAGCACCAACGAAGGCGACCCTTCCGGAGCCGCCTTCGCCAACCGATTCACATATGGTCATTCGAATCAGAGGGTGATTGAAACGACGCCCCTGACTGAACACATGCTCGAAATCTTGCCGAGACTTAATAGTCTTCATGCGAGATGTGTGTATCGCTGCTAGACAGTGAGACGCTTGCGGCCCTTGGCGCGGCGACGGGCGAGCACGGCACGACCACCCTTGGTGGCCATACGGGCACGGAAGCCATGGGTCTTGGCACGCTTACGCTTATTAGGCTGATACGTACGCTTCATCTTAAGTTCCTCCTGCTGCATTTCGAGTGTCCGCGGGAGCGCGGACGCAGATATAGACACGTGAGCTTGAAGATTGTAGGGAAATCAATGTTCAAATGTCAAGAAATCAAAGGTAAAAGGTTGCGTAGTTCACACGGTTCCCCCATAAGCCAAGCTCGATTTAGCGGTGCATGGCAACTTTTCACGATATTTCATCGAGTTTTCAACAGGTCATGTTGGCAATGTTGAGAACTTTTCGCCCATTTTCCAAAGTTTTCAACAGGTTTTGAAAAGTTGTCGAAAGATGAGAAACATTGCACGGTGAGCTACTATTTGTTCGAAACCTTTTGAAAGATTGCGAGCGGCATGTCTGACGACTTTTACACCATGGTCGATTCCGGAGACCCGGCACCCGACAACGAGCACATCACCGGCGCGCGCGAAGAGCGTGCGGAAGGCGAGCAGACGACCACGCAGGCGCCAAAAGCCATGTACGCCGCGCGCATCGCCGTCTATGACGACATGCTGTCGACACCGCGTGTGATCGTCATTGATCCGCAGGATGTCCGCACGTATTTGGAAGAGACGACCAACACCGTCTACCAGTGCATGAAAGAACAAGGTGGCCATATCTCGCTCATGGTCATCCGCGAGATTGTCGAAAACTTTATCCACGCGCACTTTGCAGAGCCCATCATCTCGATTCTGGACGGCGGAGACACCATCCGCTTTGCCGATCAAGGACCAGGCATCGACGACAAGGAGCGCGCTTTCGACTTTGGCGTTACCAGCGCAAACAGCAAGATGAAGCGCTATATCCGTGGAACCGGAGCAGGGTTTCCCATGGTGCAGGAGTATTTGGAAAACGCCGGCGGTGCCGTATCCATCGAGGACAACATGGGCAACGGCACCGTGGTTACGGTAAGCCTGAACCCTAAACGCGTGCAGGAAATCGAGCGTGCCGGCGGACGTGGCGCTGCCGTGCGGCCCGAGACGGAACAGCCCACATATCCCCTGCCGGGAGCTTTTGCGCAGCAGCCCATGGCAACGCAGCAGATGCAGCCCCCCGTGGGACAGATGCAGCAGCCCGGAATGCTACCTACACAAGAACCCCGGGCGGCATCGATGTCGATGCCGTCAAACACGCCAGAGACCATGCCGCTGGCGGATCAGGATGCAGCAGCAATGCAGCAGGCGACGGGGGCGCCGGGTGGCCAGCAAATGGGCTATCAGCCGTACCAACAGGGATATCCATATCAGCAGATGCCGTCACTGGGGTATGGCCAGCAGTTCCCGCAGCAGTACCAGCAGGGATATCAGCAGCCGTACCAGCAGATGCCGCAGCAGCAGTACAACCCCTGGGCCCAGCAGATGCCTCCGCAGCCTTACCAACAGTGGCCTCAAAGTTTTCAACAGCAAATGCCGCCGATGCAGAGTTCTCAACAACCAGCAGCTCAAATGATGTATCCTAATGCAGCAAATCAGTATGCGCAGCCACAACCGGACGTGTTCGTAAGCGATCGCGGCAACGCCGCGCTGGGCTATCTGGCGCAAAATCAAGCGTGCGGTGCAACCGATCTGGCGAGGGCGTTTGGAAACTCGGCCCCCACTTGGTCACGCACGCTCAATGACTTGGCGCAGGCCGGCTTGGTCATCAAGCATGGCCAGAAATACCATCTGACCGAACTCGGCGCCGCTCGCGTGCGAGCTCAGGGCTAAAGAACGGGAGAGACAGTGGACGAGGAAGCAAGCATCATCCTGGGGGATGCCATCGCCTTTTGCCAGCGCGACGGCCAAGATGCACGCCTCATCAACATGCTGGGGCAATCGCGCGCCATAAGCCTGACCGAAGATACGCTCACGATCGAGGCCCCCTCGCGCTTTGCCATCGCGCAGCTCAAAAAGCATCAGCCAACCATTGAGGCCTATCTGGAAGAAATCGCCTTTGCACCGATTGCGCTCGACATCGTGGCACCGCAAGGCGCCGCGACGGAATCCGCTGCCGCGACGGCGCCCGCCACGGCTCCCGCTGCTTCCCCGACGGTGCCGGCCTCCGCAGGCGACGTGCCGATAATCGAGCACCAGCACAGCGATGTTTCCCGTGAAACCATGGCACCGTTGCCGACCGCGGCAGCGACGTCAACGAACGCACCCGTCACGCACATGCCCATCGCTCACGACGCAGCGGCGGGCGCGGATTCGGGCATTGCAATCAAGAACACGCTCTCGGCCGATGATTTTCGTCGCATGATGAACCAGATGAAGGGCGGAGCGCCGACTAAATCCACGCAAGCTGCGACCCCCGCTTCACCCGTGCCAGCACCGACCGTGCCGGCCGAGCAGAATACGGATGGAGCCCCGCTCGCCGCGAACTCAAAATTTACCTTTGAGAACTTTGTCTACGGCCCCGAGAACAGCCATGCCTATCGCTCGGCACTCAAGTTTGCCGCCCTCGCGGACGAGCGCGGCACATGCACATCACTGTTCATCTACGGCAAATCGGGCCTGGGCAAGACCCACCTGTTGCTCGCTATCAAAAACGAGCTCGCCGAGAAGTCGCCCGAGATCAAGGTCAAGTATGCCAACTCCCAGGCATATCTGGACGACCTGATGACCGAGTTCGACCGCCAAAAGAAGAGCAACGCCCCCATCATGCAGGCGTACCACGGCGTGGACGTGCTCATCATCGATGACATCCAAAACATCATCGGCAAGCGCGCGAGCGTGGACTACTTTTTCCAGCTCATGGACGAGTTCATCCGCAACAACAAGAAGGTCGTCATCGCGGCAGACCGCGCCCCCAAGGACCTGAGCATGGACGAGCGTTTGACCAGCCGCTTCAACGCCGGCATGCTCTGCCTGGTCGCAGAGCCCAGCTACGAGATGAAATACAAGATCTTGCAGCGCTATTACGAGAACACCATCGTCGCCGCTCCCGAGGCAGGCGACGACTCGCTGCTGGCAGCCTATGGGGGCGACGGCGGGCACCTGACCGACGAGCACTTTAAACACATGGCAGAGGTGTCGGGCACCAACATTCGCGAACTCGAGAGCTTTTGCGAGCGCTGCGCCGGCGAGGCGGGCGACCGCGAGCGCGAGGGCGGGGAGCTCACCTTTGACGATATCGACGCCATTGCCAGCCAGTACTTCGACACATCGGCCAAAAAAATCAACGTCCAGACGGTTCAGTCCGTCATTGAAGAGCAGTACGGCGTGACGCACGAGGAGCTCATCGGCCCGCGACGCAACGCCAATATCGCCAAGGCACGCCACATTGCCATCTATCTGGCCATCGAGATGTGCGAGATGACGACCACGGCGGTGGGCGCCGAATTTGGCAACCGCAACCACTCGACCGTCAGCACGAGCTACAAAAAGGTCCAGAAGATGATCCAGGAAGACCGCGCCGTCACCGAAGACCTCAAGTCGCTGCGCGATAAAATTACACTGCGCTCGTAGGGAAATAGAGACACCTGTTGAAAACTTGTCGAAACCACGGGCATAAGGTGTCTAAAACCCAAACCGCGGTGATGAAAAGTTTTGCGCAGGTTTTGAACGTGGAAAACCACCCCTGTTGCACACAGGTTGCTGTCGATTCTCTTTCTGGGTCTGACCTGCGTCTTTGGGAGTAATCAACAGTTTCGTCAGTGCTATTACTATTATTAAGATATTTATATCTATAGAAAGGTATTAAAAGATGAAGTTCACCGTCAGCCAGAGCTCGCTCACACAAGCCATCGGCGTCGTTATGAAGGGTGTCGCTTCGGCATCCACCCTTCCCATCCTGTCGGGCGTGCTCGTCAAGGCGCAAGACGGCATCTTGGAATTCCAGACCTCTAACTACACCATCTCGATCCGTCATCGCATCGCGGCGCATGTCGAAGAAGAGGGCGAGATGGTTATCCCCTGTAAGATGCTCTCCAATATCACCAAGACCCTCCCCGATGCCCCGGTCACCTTTGAGCTGTCCGAGCGCCAGGTGCTGATTGGTTGCGAGAAGAGCTCGTTCCGCCTGAACACGCTCGATGCCAATGACTTCCCCGAGTTTCCGGCCTATGCCATCGAGAGCGCCGTGGAGCTGCCGACCGATATCTTGTCCGAGATGGTCGGCCGCGTGTGGCGCGTCACCTCAACCGACAAGGCCCGCCCCATCCTGGGTGGCGTGCACATGAAGGTCGAGAACAACACCGTGCGCCTGGTGGCGACCGATTCCTTCCGCCTGGCCGTGTGCGATACGCAGGTCGAGACCTCGACCCTCGAGGGCTCCTTTGAACTCAACGTTCCGGCCGACGCCTTTAACGACGCACTGAACATCATGGCCAGCCAGGCGACCATCATGATCGGAGCTACCGACACCCAGGTCGTCTTTGAGGCCGGCAACACCACCTACGTGTCGCGCCGCATCGAGGGCGTGTACCCCAACTACAAACAGCTCATCCCCGATTCGTGCGTGACGAGCGTCAAGATCGACGTCGCCGCCTTTAACGCCGCCCTCAAGCGCGTGGCCGTTATCGCGAGCGCCAACCCCGCCGTCAAGTTCGAGATCGATGTCGAGAACGGGCAGATGGGCCTGTCCTCCATTTCCAATGACCAGGACCTTGCGCAGGAGACGATCGATGTCGAGGCCGAGGGCGAGTCGGGCACCATCGCCTTCAACTACCACTACATTTTCGGATGCCTCAATGCCCTGTCCAAGGAGAAGGAGATCACGCTGGAGCTCAAGAGCTACTCGCAGGCGGGCATCTTCAAGTCCTACGACAAGATCAACTACCTGTACCTGGTCATGCCGGTCCGCATCTAGCAACCGCCCTATGACCATGTTCGCCCGCGATCTTTCCGTCGCGCACTACCGCAGCTTCGATAGTTATCGCCTTGCCCTGGACGAGGGCGTGACGATACTTGCGGGACCCAACGCGGCGGGAAAGACCAATCTCATAGAGGCGCTGCAGCTGCTGACGAGCGGCGCCTCGTTTAGGCATCCGACCGCAGCCGAGCTCGTCCATGACGGCGTGGGCTCGTGCAAGGCCGAGCTGAGGCTCGAGGGCGACGACCGCGTGCTCGATATGGGGCTGGGCGTTGAGGACGGTAAGCGCTCGTTTAGTCGTAACGGCAAGAGGTGCTCTGCCGCCGGTGTGCGCGGGGTTCTGCCGAGCGTGCTGTTTTGCCCCGACCATCTGGACATGGTTAAGCGAGGCGCCAGTGTGCGCCGCGCCGCCCTCGATGACTTTGGCATGCAACTGAGCGCACGCTATGCCGATCTTGCGAGCACCTATGGGCGCTGCGTGACTCAGCGTAACGCCTTGCTCAAGGAGACCTGGTGCTGCCGCGAGATGCTCGGCGCGTGGAACGATTCGATTGCCCGCGCGGGCTCGGCCCTGCTCGTGCACCGGTTGGCCCTGCTCGACCGGCTGACGGGCCATGTGCACACTGCCTACGGGCAAGTGGCGTCCGGTGAGGCCGCCAACGTGACCTATGCGTCCACGCTGGGGGATTTGCCCCAGGTCGAGGATCGCGAAGAGCTGAAGGGCTGGGCGTACGAGCGCATGCTGGCTGCCCTTGATGAGCACGCCGACGAGGAAATTCGCCGCGGCGTGACGTTGGTGGGACCGCATCGCGATGAGATTGAGTTTACCGTAGCGGGTCGTTCCGCTCGTTCGTTTGCCAGCCAAGGTCAGCAGCGAACGTTGGTGCTGGCCTGGAAGGTGGCGGAGGTGGCCGTGGCTCGCGATGTCCTGGGCACCGCCCCACTGCTGCTTTTGGACGACGTGATGAGCGAACTCGACGGCGAACGCCGCGGTGCTTTCCTGCGGCTGATCGGCGATGATATCCAGACGGTCATAACCACGACCAACTTGGGGTACTTTACCGATGACCTGCTTGATCGAGCCAAGGTGGTGAGCATGGGTGAGACGTGCTAATTACGAGCGCGAGAGCGAAACGGTCGCCTTCAGTGGGTTTTTAAACGCAGAGCGCCAGCGCATCCTGGCGGCCGCGACGCCTGAGCGCCGCGCGCAGATGGAGGCTGCCGAGGAGTCGCGCGCGGTCTATCGTGCGTGGAACGCGGTGTGCTCGGGCACGCGCGAGGGACGGCATGTGACGGGCCTGCGCTACCTGCCCGAGTCCAATGAGCTGCTGGTGTATCTCGACTCGCCCTCGTGGACGCAGGAAATGACGCTGTTGCGCGAGATCATTCGCGCGCGCATGGAGCGCGCCGGTGCGCATGTGGACGGCCTGGTGTTCAAAACCACCGCGCCCGGTCACACGCCGCCCGCCGCCAAGGAGCGCCTGCGCCCGGCGACGACCGAACGCCCGCCGGCCCCGCACGCCGACCTCAGCGATGCCGAGCGCACCGAGATTGAGCGCCAAGTGGCGCCCATCGAAGACCAAAAACTGCGCGAGGCCCTCGAGAAC
Organism: uncultured Collinsella sp.; assembly: GCA_958432255.1. Classification (GTDB taxonomy): domain Bacteria; phylum Actinomycetota; class Coriobacteriia; order Coriobacteriales; family Coriobacteriaceae; genus Collinsella. The sequence goes on along the minus strand of CAUATU010000007.1, from coordinate 33,779 downwards.
GCCATGAGAGCCAGTGCCGAGTGGGCCAAGGGCGTGCAAAGCAAAAAAGAGCCTTAAATCGCATCTGGTGGCCTTGTAGAGCCAAATACCCTCGTTCCCGAGGGTATTTTTTTACGATAAACTAGTAAGGCTGTACACATTTTCTTGACTGAAGGAGGACGTGTGGCAAACGAAAACGATTACGATGGCGGCGAGATTAAGATTCTCGAAGGTCTCGAGGCCGTTCGTAAGCGCCCGGGCATGTATATCGGCTCGACGAGCGCCAGCGGTCTGCATCACCTGGTGTGGGAGATCGTTGACAACTCCGTCGACGAGGCCATGGCCGGTTTCTGCACCGAGATCCAGGTGACGGTCCACGCCGACAACTCCATCACGGTCGTCGACAACGGGCGCGGCATCCCCGTCGACGAGCACCCTGTTAAAAAGATTCCGACGCTCGAGGTCGTTATGACGATCTTGCACGCCGGCGGTAAGTTCGACAACTCGGCCTATAAGGTCTCGGGCGGCCTGCACGGCGTGGGCATCTCCGTCGTCAACGCACTGTCCAAGCGCGTGGTCGTTCAGGTTCGTCGCGACGGCAACACCTACGAGATGGAGTTCTCGCGCGGCAAGACCGTCAAGAAGATGGAGGTCGTGGGCACCTCGGATTCGACGGGCACCACCGTCACCTTCTGGCCCGACGACGAGATCTTCGAGACCTGCATCTACGATTTCGATACGCTGCACAACCGTCTGCAGGAGACGGCGTTCCTCAATAAGAACCTCAAGATCGTGCTGACCGACGAGCGCGAGGCGACTCCCCACGTGGAGGAGTTTTGCTACGAGGGCGGCATCATCGACTTCGTCAAGTTCCTCAACGAGGGCAAGGACGTCCCCGAGGCCTTTAAGGAGCCCATCTACATCGAGGGCAAATCGGACCCGGACGCGCCTGTGGCCAAGATGGGCGAGGTCGAGGTTTCCCTGCAGTGGAATAGCGGCTACGGCGAGAACGTCATGTCGTTTGCCAACGACATCTACACCCCCGAGGGCGGCATGCACCTTGAGGGCTTCCGCACCGCGCTCACCCGCGTGATCAACGATTACGCGCGCAAACAGAACCTGCTCAAGGAAAAAGACGCCAACCTGACCGGCGACGATGTGCGCGAGGGCCTTTCGGCCGTTATCTCGGTCAAGCTGCCCGATCCGCAGTTTGAGGGCCAGACCAAGGCAAAGCTCGGCAGCTCCTATATGCGCGCGCTGACGCTCAAGATCGTGACCGACGGCCTTGCCGATTACCTCGAGGAGCACCCTAAGCCCGCTCGCGAGATCGTCAAGAAGGCGCAGCAGGCCTGCAAGGCGCGCAATGCCGCCCGCAAGGCGCGCGAGGCGACCCGCCGCAAGAGCCTGCTCGAGACGGCGTCCCTGCCCGGTAAGCTCGCCGACTGCTCGGTGCGCGATGCCGAGCTGACCGAGCTCTTCATCGTAGAGGGTGACTCGGCAGGCGGTTCAGCCAAGGACGGCCGTCGCCGAGACATCCAGGCGATTCTGCCCCTGCGCGGCAAGATTTTGAACGTCGAACGCGTTGGTGACCATCGCGCGTTCTCGAGTGACACCATCCAGTCATTGATTACCGCGATCGGCTGCGGCGTCACGACGAGTGCCGGCGACGGCGGCGACTTCGATATCACCAAGGCGCGCTACCACAAGATCATCATCATGACCGATGCAGACGTCGACGGCGCGCATATCCGCATCCTGCTGCTGACGTTCTTCTACAAGTACATGCGTCCGCTGATCGATGCCGGCTACGTCTATGTTGCCTGCCCGCCCATCTTTGGCATTAAGGTGCGCAACAAGATCCACTACGTGTATCCCAACGGCCGCCAGCCCGAAGACGAGATCCTGCGCGATACCATCCAGAGTCTGGGCCTGAACCCCGACGATAACGACGAGGACGGCAAGGCCAAGGACGGCAAGATCACCAAGAAGCGCAAGGGCTATACCGTCCAGCGCTACAAGGGTCTGGGCGAGATGGACCCCAAGCAGCTTGCCTCGACGACGATGGATCCCAAGACCCGCATCCTGCAGCGCGTGTCGATCGAGGACGCCGTGGTGGCAGACCGCGCCGTGCGCGAGCTGATGGGTTCCGAGGTCGGCTATCGCCGCGAGTACATTGAAAAACATGCGCATGACGCGCGTTTCCTTGACGCTTAAGAGGAGGTAACGTGGCAGACGATATCAACAATAACGAGGGTACGGGCGAGGCCGGCGATGCCGGTATGCCCGATGATCTGAAGCGCCTGCTTGCCCGTGCTGAGCAGGGCGAGGACGGCGACCCGGACGCCTATAACCCCGATGTCGATGATGACGAGGAAGAGGATGACGACGGCGAGCTCGAGGAGAGTTTTGGCGAAGTCGACCGTGGCGCCTCGGCCGGCGAGGATATCAACGGCGGTCAGCTCCAGATTTCGGAGTTCGGTCGCGAGATGAAGCAGTCGTTCATCGAGTATTCGATGTCGGTTATCACAGCGCGCGCCCTGCCGGACGTGCGTGACGGCTTAAAGCCGGTGCACCGCCGCATCCTGTACGCGATGAACGAGAGCGGCATCTACCCCAACCGCCCGCACAAGAAGTCGGCCTGGACGGTCGGCGAAGTTATCGGTAAGTACCACCCGCATGGCGACTTCGCGGTCTACGAGGCCATGGTCCGCCTGGCGCAGTGGTTTTCCATGCGCACACCGCTCATCGACGGTCACGGCAACTTCGGCAACATCGACGGCGACGGCGCGGCGGCCATGCGTTACACCGAGAGCCGTCTGGCAAAGCCCGCCATGGAACTGCTGCGTGACTTGCAGAAGGATACCGTCGACTGGCAACCCAACTACGACGAATCGCTCGCCGAGCCTGTGGCGCTGCCTGCGCGCTTCCCCAACCTGCTGGTCAACGGCAGCCAGGGCATCGCCGTCGGCATGGCCACCAACATCGCCCCACATAACCTCACCGAGGCGATCGAGGCCACTTGCTACCTGATCGACAACCCCGACGCCACCGTCGACGAGCTCATGCAGATCATGCCCGGTCCGGACTTCCCCACCGGCGCCATCATCATGGGCAGCGCCGGCATTAAGCAGAGTTACGAGACCGGCCGCGGCTCCATTACCGTGCGTGCCAAGGCGCACGTGGAGTCCACCAAGACCGGTCGCAGCCGCCTGGTCTTTACCGAGATTCCCTACATGGTCAACAAAGGCACCCTGCAGGAGAAGATCGCCCAGCTCGTCAACGACAAGCGCATCGAGGGCATCTCGGATATGCGCGATGAGTCCAACCAGAAGGGTATCCGTCTGGTCATCGAGCTCAAGAAGGGCGTCATTCCGCAGGTCGTGCTCAACAACCTGTATAAGTACACCTCGCTGCAGACGACCTTTGGCGCCAACAACCTGGCACTCGTCAACGGCGTTCCCAAATGCCTGAGCCTGCGCGAGATGCTGCAGCACTACATCGACCACCAGGTCGACGTAGTCACCCGCCGCACCCGCTTCGACCTTAAGAAGGCCCAGGCCCGCGCGCATATCCTTGAGGGCTACTTGATGGCTCTCGACCATATCGACGAGGTCATTAGCATCATCCGCTCCTCGCAGACCGACTCCGAGGCCAGCAGTCGCTTGATCGAGCGCTTTGGCTTTACGCCCGAGCAGACCACGGCCATCCTCGAGATGAAGTTGCGCCGCCTGACCGGCCTGGAGCGCGACAAGATTCAGGAAGAGTTGGACGGCCTGCGCCGCGCCATCGCCTACTACGAGGACCTGCTGGCGCATGAGGAGAAGATCCTGGGCGTCATCAAGGAGGAGATGCGCGAGATCTCCAAGAAGTTCGGCGATAAGCGCCGCACCGAGATCAGCCAGGTCGAGAAGGACCTGGATGTCGAGGACCTCATCGCCGACGAGGATATGGTCGTGACCATCACCCACACCGGCTACGTTAAGCGTATCCCGGTTGCCGCCTACCGCGCCCAAAAGCGCGGCGGCAAGGGCGTGTCGGGCGTCAACCTCAAAGAGGACGATGTCATCGATGAGATGTTCATCGCGTCCACGCACGAGTACGTGCTGTTCTTCTCGAGCAAGGGCAAGGTCTATCGCCTGAAGGTGCACGAGCTGCCGGTAGGTACGCGCCAGGCACGCGGTACCGCGATCGTCAACCTGCTGCCCTTCGAGGAGGGCGAGAAGATCGCGAGCGTCATCAGCTGCCGCGAGTTCCCGGCCGACGAGTACCTGATGTTTGCCACCAAGAGCGGTATGGTCAAGAAGACCGTGATGAGCGCATATGACCGCAGCCGTCGCGACGGCCTGATCGCTATCAACCTGCGCGACGACGACGCGCTGTTGAACGTGCGCCGCGTGCGCGAGGGCGACAAGATCATCCTGGCCACCACCGCGGGCAAGGCGATCATGTTCTCCGAGGAGCAGGTGCGCGCCACCGGCCGCGATACCAGCGGCGTTCGCGGTATCGGTATGAAGGACGGCGTGAGCGTTCTGGGCATGGAAGTCACTAACGGCAACGGCGATCTGTTCGTCATCACCGAGCGCGGCTACGGCAAGCGTACGCCGGTCGCGGACTACCCGGAGCAGAATCGCGGCGGTCAGGGCGTCTACACCATCCAAATGACCGAGCGTAAGGGTAACCTCGCGGCCATGAAGACGGTGGGCCCGCAGCACGAGCTGTTCATCGTGACGGAGGGCGCGACGGTCATTCGCGTCAAGACCGACGAGATTAGCCAGACCGGCCGCGCCACCCAGGGCGTCAAGATGATGACCGTCGACGACAACGACCGCATCTGCGCCGTAGCCCGCATGACGGCCGCCAAAGAGAAGCCCGAAGGCGAAGCCACAGAAGATGGCTCTGCCCCCGAAGAAACCCCTGTCGATCTAGGCGACGGCAACGACATGCCAGAAGATCTCCTAGACGAGTAAGAGGCCCTAGCTGGTAAAAATTATCAGACCCCATATATCGGCGGTCGGCGCACCTGCGCGCCGACCGCTTTTTTGAAAACCCAGGGACCCGCGTTCGCCCCGGCCGCCCGGCGGCCGGGGCGAACCCCTCCAAAGATTTTCAAAAAAGTTGTTGACGTGCGCGTAACGACTCGTCTAATATATCCCTTGCGCGATGGACCTGTAGCTCAGTTGGTTAGAGCGTCCGGCTGATAACCGGGAGGTCACAAGTTCGAATCTTGTCAGGTCCACCACTTTCTTTCGCAATAAACACCCCAGCGAGAGCCGAGTCGCCGCTGGGGTGTTTATTACTGTCTCCGTGGGGGTTTAGCTCAGCTGGGAGAGCGCGGGCTTTGCAAGCCTGAGGTCAGGGGTTCGATCCCCCTAACCTCCACCATGATGGACCTGTAGCTCAGTTGGTTAGAGCGTCCGGCTGATAACCGGGAGGTCACAAGTTCGAATCTTGTCAGGTCCACCATCAAAACTTTGAAGAGCCCTGGGGCATTGCCTCGGGGCTTTTTTCTTGTCTGCGATAAATCTCATTTTGGTTTTGTGTGCTGTGCGAAAGATTGGGTAGTATAGCTATTCAATGCGGCGACCCTGCCGCGTGTTAACCGCTACGTACCGGAGGTGTTCCATGGTTCGTGTCGACATAGAGACCATCGTCATGGCCGCCGGTCCCGTGCCATCGCTTATCGTGCTTCGCGAGCGCTGCAGCAAATCGGACTCGCCCGCACCGCTGCGTTCCCTTTCCATTCAGACTGGTTCGTTTGAGGCCGCGGCCATCAGCCGTGGCATCGATAGCGGCCGCGCCGAGCGCCCGATTACCCATGACCTGTTGCTCGATACTGTTGGCGCCCTGGGCGCCAAGCTCGAGCGCATCGAGATCGTTCGCGCCGAGCCGCCGGTGTTCTACGCGACGATCGTCGTACTGGCCGATGGTGACGAGCGCAAGATCGATGCCCGTCCCAGTGATGCCATTGCCCTCGCCGTGCGCAGCAATGCCCCCATGTTTGTGGAGGACGACATCATGAATCGCCTGGGCACCGTTTCTGCCCATGCCGAGGAAGTTGACGACGAGCAGGAGTTCGAGAAGTTCGATGAGTTCGTCCATACGCTCTCACCCGATGATTTCTAAATGCTCGACAAACACGCGACGGGGCATGCGCTGATGAACGCCGGAGTTTCTGCCGAGGCGGCTGCCATTGCGCGCGAGGCCCAGATGCGCTCGGAGGCTTCTGAGGCAGCTCGCATTGCCTATGTGACACAGGCCCGCACACTTCGCGAGCGGCGCGGCTCGTTTATCAAGATGGTTGTCGTCTCTGCCCTTGTTGCGGCAATCTGCTCACGCCTTCGTGGTACAGTTGGTGCGCTTGGGTTTTCGATCTCTACGGGCCTCGTGATCTGGGGTGTGGTCGATGCGGTAATGCTGACCAGTCAGATCAAGGTGCTCGACAAGCGCGCGATGGATATGATGCGCGCCCGCGACGCTGCCGCTAAGATCGCTGCTGAGGCACAAGAACTGTAACGACGCCAAACTCGATGGGAAGGTCTAAAGATGGCACAGGATATGCAGGACGCCGGTAACGTCTCCGCCGAGCTCGACGCCATGGTGTGCGATCTGATCGGCGCGTTCTTGGACGACCTTGCCGCCGGTGAAAACCCTGGCGTGGTCGTGGCAATTGAGGACGCCGCTTCCAACCGTTATCTGGCGGCGCTCGATGAGGATGGCGAAGAGGCGTGCCTCGAGGCGGCCACCAACTTTATCTCCGAGCACAAGATGGGTCTTAAGGACGAGGGCCTGGGCCGTATCGCTCGCTATGCCATCGGCTACACCGGCTGCGTCGAGATTGACGGCGGCTATCACGATGCTCTGCTCGTGAGCTTCTTTGAGACTACGCTCGAGAGCGGTTTTTCGGCATATGTGCTGTATGAGGGCATGGGCGCCGGCGATGGTTTTATGTGGAGCGACCCTGAACCTGCAGGTGAGGAAACCCCTCTCATCTAAAATCGCTAAAATAAACGAGTTTTCGGTAAAAGGCTCAATATTCCCGCTGAGCGTTGTATCGCTGGGCGGGCCGCATACGCGTGCCGGTTGTATATAGATAGAAGATAGGGGAACTACATGCGCGTAGACAATCTGAGGAACATCGCCATCATCGCTCACGTCGACCACGGCAAGACGACGATGGTCGACAAGCTCCTGCGTGCCACGGACGCCTTCCGTGCCAACCAGCAGGTCGAGGACCGCGTCCTGGATTCCAACGACCAGGAGCGCGAGCGCGGCATTACGATTCTCGCCAAGAACATCTCTATCGAGTACAAGGACGTCAAGATCAACGTCATCGACACCCCGGGCCACGCCGACTTCGGCGGCGAGGTCGAGCGCGTGCTGCGTATGGCCGACGGCGCCCTGCTGCTGGTCGACGCTTTTGAAGGCCCCATGCCCCAGACCCGCTTCGTACTGCGTCACGCTATCGACACCGGCCTTAAGATTATGATCGTCATCAACAAGATCGACCGTCCGGGCGCTAACCCCGAGAAGGCCTACAACGACTGCCTCGACCTTATGGCCGACCTGGGCGCCACCGACGACCAGCTTGAGTTCGCCATGGAGCACGTGGTCTACGCCAGCGCCATGAACGGCTTTGCCCGTCTTGACCCCAACGACGGCAACATGGACATGTATCCGCTGCTCGATATGATCATCGACGACATGCCCGCGCCCGAGGTTGACGAGAACGCCCCGCTGGCCATGCAGTGCGTGACCATCGACCACTCCAACTTCGTCGGCCGCATCGGTATCGGTCGCGTGTATTCCGGCGCCATTCACCAGGGCGACCAGATTCTGGTTGTGAAGAACGACGGCTCCAGCGCCACCGCTACCGTCAAGCAGCTCTTTACCTTCGACTACCTGGGCCGCACCGAGTGCCAGGAAGTCGGCGCCGGCGATATCGCCGCTGTCGTGGGTATTGAACGCACCGATATCGGCGATGTCTACACCGACCCCGAGAACCCCGTCGAGCTCGAGCCCATCGAGATCGACCCGCCGACCCTGTCCATCGTCTTTGAGGCTTCGACCTCCCCGCTCGTCGGTCGCGACGGCGACATCGTGGGCGCCCGTCAGCTCAAGGAGCGCCTGTTCAACGAGGCCGAGAACAACGTGACCATGAAGATCGAGGAGCTCGAGGACAAGAGCGGCGTCGAGGTCTCGGGCCGCGGCATTCTGCACCTGTCTGTTCTGATGGAGTCCATGCGCCGCGAGGGCTTTGAGTTCCAGGTCGGCCGTCCCCGCGTCCTGTTTAAGAAGGACGAGAACGGCAACAAGATGGAGCCTGTCGAGCAGGCCGTCGTTGAGTGCCCGGACGAGTACTCAGGCAAGGTCGTTGAGGTCTTCGGTACCTCCGGCGGCATCATGACGAGCATGGACACCTCGGGCATCGTGACGCACCTTGAGTTCAAGATCCCGACGCGCGGCATCATGGGTCTCAAGAACCGCATCATGAACGTCACCCACGGCGAGGGCGTGTTCTACCACACCTTCCTGGAGTACGGTCCTTACGCCGGCGAGATCGGTAACCGTCAGAACGGCGCAATGATCTCCATGACCACCGAGAAGGCCGTTGCCTATGCTCTGGGTACGCTGCAGGAGCGCGGCCAGCTGTTTGTTGAGCCGGGCACCGAGTGCTATGAGGGCATGATCGTGGGCGAGCGCAGCAAGGCCGGCGACATGGTCGTCAACATCGCTCGCACCAAGAACCTGGGCAACCAGCGTTCCTCGACCTCCGATATCTCCGTCCAGCTGGTGCCGCCCCGCACCTTCTCGCTGGAGGAAGCGCTGGAGTACATCGCCGACGACGAGCTGGTCGAGATTACTCCCAAGAACATCCGCCTGCGCAAGCGTCTGCTCAATGCTACCGACCGCAAGAAGGCTGCCGTTCGCGCCGGCCAGGTCAACAAATAAGTGCCGGGCTTTATAGCGTCTAACAAGAAAGGGCGTCGACCGCAATGGTCGGCGCCCTTTTTGGTGCAAGGGGACAGGTTACTTTGCACCACGGTGGAGGAGGTTATCCCCCGAGCGGCTTTCCAGCCAAAGTAAAGTTGTTTAAACATATACATAATTCCACAGGATATAACCGCTTTGATACAAAACCGTTAACAGATAAATATCAACTGGTATTACATTAAAAGACCTCTTTACCAGCGGTTTACATGACTGTTATCTATATTGTATTTTATGCATTGTGGCATAGACGAACCGTCTTAGAAGTTGCCCCCAATGGGTTCTTGCAATGCGCTAGGTAGGTTCTCGTAGATGTTGGGGCTTGTGTTCGATCCGACGATTCGCCGTATTCCACACTGTGTTGTAGGAATTAAGGGACAACTATGGACGCACACCGCTCACGGTCGCTGGGTATGGCGACCCTGGTCTTTATTTTAATTAGCCTTACCGCTGCAGTTTTTCACGGCGCAGCCCCCGTGCGCGCCGAGGATGCGACGACGCCGACGCCGATTGTGATTGATGAGAATACGGCGGACGTTACGGTTGGGCTGTATGCCGATAAGGAACGTCAGCAGCCTTTCGGTAAAGAGAGCTCACCCTCGATTACGACAGCCGATACTATCTACGGTTCTATGGAGGCTCATTTTTATGAGAATTGTGGGCCTACACCTGAAAGGCTTGAGGCGATCTATACCTTTCCCAATTCGATTGCTGTGGAGAACAACGAGGGCGGTGTCTTATGGACGGACGATACCGAGAATGCACAAAGGATGGGAACTTGGTACATAAAGGATAACAAGTTCGTTTTTAATTACGATGACAGCTATCTCAGCGGCCATCCCTCTTCGCTCTATGTGCGGATCAATTTCGAGTTTACGCTCAAAGACAAAGATGTAGATGACGGCAAAAAAGCCGAACTGAAATTTCCAGGCGTTGGCGAAGCTGTGCCGATTAAGATTCAAGATGGCGCAGTTGAGGGAAGTAAATCGGGTATCTTTTCTCAGGATAGCTGTACCGGAATTGCCAAGATAACTTGGACTATTAATCTGAATGTTAAGTCGCACGCAACTGACGTAAAACTGGTTGACAGCCTTGGCGAGTACCTGAAATTTGACCAAGACAGTTTCGAACTCGATGGCAAACCGCTTGAGTCGGATGTAAGTGCTGACGGGAAAAACGCATCACTGTCGCTGGGAAATCTTTCTCAGGGTGACCATATCGTTACGTACGAGACAACGATTACTACAAACCTGCCGCTCTCTAACGGCACACCCATGCAAGGCAAGAACGGTGTGCAAGCAACCTGGGGGAAGGCAAATCCCCAACAATCTCTTTCGATTGAAGGCGTCTCGAATTCATTTCAGTATGACATGATTAAAAAAGAGCCCGGTACCGGAACGCCGTCTGCCATTACTTGGAAGGTTGTGCTTAACAAAGGGTCGCTTAAGGCTGATATGACCGGCTATACCTTCACCGATACGCTCGATGGCAAACAAGCTTATGTTGGCAACTACACGGTCTACAAGGGTGAGAATGCTGACGAAACTAAAAAGATCGACGAGGGAACACCGGGTGAGTCGGAGGATTCATTTAGATATACGTTTAATCCAAAAGAGGAAGATCGGTATACGACCTATTGCATCGTCTATCAAACTAAGTTGAAAGATGAGAATTCCTACGAAAAGGTAGGCAACACGGCAAGCGTGAAAAAAGAAGGTTCAGATCAGCCCTCTGGAGAAAATACCGAATACTATACTCGCCCCTGGACGGGCAAGACCATTAGTAAAACACTGCTTAATCCGGATGAGGCATCTCGGACCGGAAAAGCAACTTGGCAATTACGCGTAGAGCTCCGTGATTACGTAAATGCGAAAAACCCAAAATCCGTTCTTATCAAAGATACCATGCTGGCGGCTTGGAGCCAGACTATGGGGCCGGATGCCACTGGCGGTCAATCGCATGTGGTTGCCATCGGGGATACCAAACTGGAGCAAGGCGTCGACTGGGACTTTGAGCGAGGCAAAGATCCGTCACAGAAGAGCAACAAGCATAACTGCAATATTCAAATAACCATTACGAATAAAGTCAAGGAAGCACTGGATAAGTCCCCTGAAGTGGTTATTACGTATAAAACGGTGACTGATGCACTTCCTGGTTGGTACTCTAACTTTGCCTCTGTTGATGGGTTTAGTGGCTATTCTGATTTCGTTTTTTACTATGTTGAAGGCGAAACGGAGCCTTCGGTCGAGAAAAGCGTAAAAATAAATGAAGACGGCTCGCAGGCACGGTGGGTTGAGGCGTTTGACTGGAAATCATTGGATGGTTCGAACGACAAAGGTGCGTGGATTGTCGACTGGACGGTCTATGCCAATCGAGTTAAGACGCCTGCCGATGAATCTTATGGCGCAGGCAGGCTCAATGGCAAGGATGTCGTTGTTAAAGATGAGCTTCCTAAGGGAATGAGTTATATTCCCGGCTCGGCAAAGTATTCTTTGTATTCAAATCCCTACGGGGCGGCGGTGCCCGGCCACGAATGGGAACATGAGAGAGAAAAAACCGAGGCTTCGGGTGTCTTGCTGACGCCTGCCGTTGATCGTCGAGAGGTTACGTTTTCGATTCCAACGGAAAAGCTGGGTAACAATACAGGCTATGTGAAGCTGACGTATGCAACTGCTGTCAAGAGGTCAGTGGTCGACACGTCAAAGAACCTTGGCGAGCTTACGAACTCGGCGAGTGCGAGCTCGGGTGATAAAGTATTTAAGGCGGGCTCTGATACCGTACAGATCAAGAACGACGTATTGTCAAAGACCGGTACGTCGGTAAGTAATAGCAAACGAATTCACTACACGATTTTCGTTAATGAATCGGCACTAGACTTAAAGGTCGGAACCGACTACCTCGATCTGTTCGATGTGATGGATTCTAAGTGCACGTTTATCCCCTCGTCGCTTAGCGTATCTGAGAGCGATAACGGCGATTGGCGTGTGCTGACAAAAGAAAAATACGGGGCGGCTCTTGACTCGATTGGCGAGGGTGCTGGAAAGCAGCAGCGATTGACGTTGAGGCTTCCCGATGAGAAATACCTGAAAGTCGAATATGAAGTTCTGTCCGGTGAGTCTGGTACAGTTTCCCTTTCCAACGAGGCACAGCTTGAAGGTGTTGCAGGCGGGTATGTGAAACACGAGCGTGAATATGACATAGATGCCGGCGCATCGGGAGGCGGAACGGGGCACGGCATTGTGGTCCACAAAGTGGATGAAAAGGACGTTACCGCGCCGTTGGCTGACGCAACGTTCACACTCTATGCGATTGACATGGATAAGGCGCAGGACAGTGCCGGCGTTGATGGCGCAAAGACGGAGTTTTCTACCAAAAAGACTGGTTCTGACGGAAGTGTGACTTTTGGAACGAGTTCGGGAACGAGTTCGGACGCCATGGCTTCCTGCAGGCTTTACTGCCTCGAGGAGACGACGGCGCCTCCTGGATATCGCGCCGCCCAACCAACATGGATTCTGCTCAAGGGCAACGCGCCCGACGAGCAATACGAGCAAGCCATGAACAGGGCGAAATCTCTGCTTGATGCCAATACGGAGATAACGTCAGATGCAGAGATTTGGGTGTATGACGCGCCCCTTGAAGGCAAAGCGACGATAAAAGCAAAGAAAGTGCTTAAAGGCGGAACCTTCAGGGAAGGTCAGTTCTCGTTCGCGCTCAAGGACGCCGAGGGCAAAGTGCTCCAGACGGTGACCAATGACGCCGGGGGCAACGTCTCCTTCAACGTCAAGTACAACAAGGTCGGCGAGTATCGCTACATCATCTCCGAGATTGTTCCCGAGGGCGCCGAGAACAATGTCAAGGATCACATCACCTATGACAGGACCGAGTATAGGGTCACGGTTAACGTGGTCAACGGTACGAATCAGCTCGACACCACCGTCACCTATGGCGAGGGTTCCTCGACCCCGCCGACCTTTACCAACAGGTACTCGACTACGCTACCTGAGGCGGGCGGGGCTGGTTTGACTATGACGTATTTAGCTGGTGCTTCGATGCTGTGTTTTGCTGCGACATGGATGCATGCTCGTCGCCATCGCGATCAAGGTCGAGGTGGTAGCCGTGAGTAGGCTTTGCCGCCGCTTGTTGGCTATCGCGACAATAGTTACGGTCGCAATGCTCTCTTTTGCGATGTTGCCCGGGATGGCCCGCGCGGCAGGCACTGGAGCCATTACGGTGGACGGTACGGTTGCGACGCGGTATGACGCGTACCAGCTCTTTTCGGCGACCGTTGTCGACGATGCCGATGCCGACCAAAAGGTCGCAACTGATGTAGCGTGGGCGAATGACACGGTTCGCCAAGCTGCCCTTCCCGTGCTTCATGATGCAGGGCTTGATAACTCGGCATCGACGGCACAAGAGGCTGCCGAATGGATGAATGCCGACGGGCACATGACGACCGCGCTGACGGCAAAGCTCGCTCGTTCCCTCCAGAGCTCTGGCGCCGAGTCCGTGGCCCTTAGCGCGGGCAGGGCGGCCGAGCTGCCCTGCGGCTACTGGCTCATCGTCGCCGACGACGACGCCATCGCCCAGGGCGAGGCCGGCACCGCGCCGATCATGGCCCTGGTGGGCGGCGGCGCCGTCACCGTCAAGCCCAAGGCCGCGACCCCCAAGGTTGCCAAGCACGTGCTGGAGGGCGGCACCGCCGCATGGCAGAAGGCCGCCGATGCCGCGGTCGCCGACGACCTGTACTGGCGCCTCTCTGCCACGGTCCCGGCGGGCCTCACGGCCTACGATACCTATACGGTGCGGTTCGTCGACACCATGGGCGCGGGGCTCGACCTCTCCAAGGTGGCCGCGAGCATGCGCGTGTACGTGGCGGCGGGCGCGGACGGCGGTTTCGACGCCGTCTCGGCCGGCAAGGACGGGCGCGCCGGAACCGAGCCCGCGAAGGGCTGGGCCGACATCACGGCCCAGTGCGCCACCAAGGTAGCGGCCGACGGTAAGACCTTCACCGTGCGCACCGGCGACCTGGTCGCCGCGCTCGGCGGGGCCGACGCCTTCACCGCGGGCGCCCGCGTGGTCGCTGTGTACAATGCGCCGCTCAACAGCGCATGCAGCCACGGCATCGCGAAGGGCAACCCCAACGAGGTCTACCTGCGCTACCCGCGCTCTCCCTTTGCCGACCAGTCCGGCGACGCCGGCTTCACCCGCACGCCGAGCGATGACGCGTGCGCCTACACCTGGGGACTCAGTCTGATCAAGCGCTCAAGCTCGGACGATAAGCCGCTCGCGGGCGCCAAACTGCGCATCATCGACGACCGCGGTCGCATCCTAACGACTGACGGCTCGTGGTCGACGGATGCCGACGCGTGCGTCACCACGGGCGCAGATGGCCATGTGGAATTGAACGGTGTGGACGCGGGTGTCTACACCGTCGAAGAGGTCGCGGCTCCCAAGGGCTACACCGCCTTTGAGGGCAAACGTGCGGTGACAGTTACGGCCGAGGGCCTGGACGTTAAACAGGTAGCAGCAGCGAAGCCCAAGGTGACTGTGTCGGCCGAAAGCCCTCTGCGGGTTGATACCGCCGCCGCCGGGACGGGTTCGATTGAGCTGTCGGTGCTCAACACCCCAAGCAAAGAAGCAAGTCGAGGCTTTATGCCCTCGACGGGAGATGGAACGTTGGTGCTGGTGGCGGTTTTGGCTGCCATCGGAGTGGCGGCTATTGTTGTCGCTCTCGTCATCAAGCGGGGAGCAGGTCGCGGTGAAAAATGATTGTCCCCTGCTCGGTGGCGTACTGCCTCCGTAGCGAGTGATGCGCAGGCCTACCGACCTGATGGTCATTGGTTTTGAAAAAGTTACTAGAGAACCCTCCAAGAAAAGCGGGGCACCCGGTCGATGCGATCGGGTGCCCCGCTTCGTTTGTTGGTGCAAAGTAACCTGACCCCTTTGCACCGCCACAAAGGTGCCTGGCACCTTTGTGGCGGTTGGTGGCTAAGCGGTGGGGAGTTCTGGCGTGTTAGCCGGCTGCTGCGGCTTGAGGTGGGCGTTGTGCCAGATGATTTGGATGATGTAGCCGAGCATAAAGACAAAGGCCACGCCGCTGATGAAATCGCCTACGAGGGGGATTGCCGTAAGCGCGCCCGCGGCGATGCCGCCCACGGCCGCCATGGCGTAGCGGTTCTGGCTATGTCCGACCATGCGAGCGATCGCGCATCCCGCAAAGGCGCTCGACACCAGTGCGATGCCGATAGCGCCGCACAAGAGGGCTCCGGCAAGCGACAGACCGGCGATAGAGATAATCAGCAGTAGGACGGCGGGGACGACAGCAATCGTACCCAGAAGACCGCTCACCCACAGAGGCGTGGGGTGCTGGTGGAGCATGCCGGCGGCGCCGGCGGTCGCACGCGGAAAGACGAGCTCGAGCAGCAGAGCGACAAAGCAGGTCGAGAGTGCCGCGGCGACGATACCGCCGATGGCGTCGTTAATCGTAGAGGTGTTCTCGTTCTCGGTGCGGTCGATCTTGAGCGCACCGACCTCGGCTCCCGCGGCACGCTCGGGGTCCTCGGAGACGTGCGCGTTCACGGTGCCGGTGATGTGGGCGTTCTTGCCCAGGATGAGCTTGTCGGCCCAAACCTCGACATCGCCCTCGACGGTGCCATCGATAGTCACCGTATCGCCCGCGAGCGCTGCCGACTTGGTGGAGCCTCGCAGGGCAACCGTCTCGCCTATCGCGTAGAAACAGTTGGCGGTGCTGTCGGAATTGAGAACGACATGCTGGCCAGCAACGGTCACGCTGCCATCAACCGTGGTCTTGGCAATGTCGATGGTGCGTGCCGCCAGACGGACGGCGCCGCCCACCGTGCAGTCGCGGATGGAGAGGCTCTCGCCTGCCGCAATTATGTCGCGGTCGATGGAGGCGTCATCCAAGTTGAGGGCCTGACCGGCCCAGTACAGGTCGCCCTCGACGCCGGACGGATTGGCGTCATTGTCGGTCGCAAGTACGTTTCCTGCGGTGTCCGTGCCGGCGAACGACGCCGTGGGAAGCACGGTGATCGCCAGCGCGATGAGCGCGAATAGGATGGTGATGCGGCCCCATGCTTTACGGCGCTGGGTCAACGGGAGTTGATTGCAGGGCATAGTGAATCCTTCGTTAGATACTCGGCATATACCTAACAGGGTACCCAACGCGTGGGCGCTCTAAAAGAACCTCTCGGTTGCATTTCGAAGGATGAGCCCGCGCTACCTACTTTTTGCGATGCAAAAAGCGCGCGATGTCTTCTTCGGTGGGGCTTTTGATGTCAAAGCGCAGCGAGAGCCAGCGCAGACCCATGGTCACGACAACGCATACGATCAGCGCGGCGACATTGCTCATGATGCCGCTCATAACGAGACACACGTAGCTTGTCGATCCGGCGGTGGCCGCGATGGCATAAAAGTTAGTGCGTTGGAAAATGCCCGGAACCACGCCCATAAAGCCATCGCGCAACATGCCGCCGCCCACCGCGGTGAAGAAGCCCATCATGATGCACACCGCCGGCGCAAAACCGTAGACCAGCGCCTTGTCTGCTCCAGTGGCGGCGTAGATGCCGACCGAGATGATATCGAGCAGGGGAATGAGTTTTTCGGGTTTGTCGACGATTGCCGGGAAGATGTAGATGATGGCCGCGGTGGCGATGGAGAGCGGGAGCGCCATCGGTTGGTTGAGGATGTAGACGTTGCCCACCTGCAGCGTCATATCGCGCAAAAGACCGCCGCCCAGTCCACAGACCACGGCGAGCGCGACGGCGCCCACCAGGTCGAGTTTGTGCTCGCGCGCAACCAGTACACCCGAGATTGATGCGGCGACAACGGCGAACATCTCGAGCCAAAACGGAATAGCGACCATGGCATCCGAGGCATGTGAGGTAATGGTCATAGCGGCGACGACGGGCAAGATGGGGTCCTTTGGATTGTGGGTTTAGACAATGCCCGTACATAGTACATGGTTGGCGCGCGTGGCGACCCTATTGCTCGGTAAACGGTCGGGACCGGGTGGGGGCGTGGCGTTGCTGGAATGCCAGGGGTCCAGAACATGTACGTCACCCCCCCCTAAAAAAACGACATTTTCCGACATCTTTGAAGGCTGACGTACATGTTTGGATTGAGCTCACAGCATGAGTGAGTTGATTTACTCACATCCGGTATATTTCCCCACTTCAACGGACATAAGAGTTGGATACCGGCTCAGAGCGAGAGGCCCTCAATGGATACCCCTGTTCTCATTTCGCATAAAACCGCATGGCTTGTCCATCATGCACCCCAGAATTTGGTTCAGTCTCTTGCGCGGCACGACTACCAGATAGGCGCACAAGGCATCTCCACCCAGCAACGTGTTGCGCGCATACGACAGGCCCTTACCGACTGCGGCATTCCGTCCGATATGCTTAAGACTATCGATATCGCGGTTGTATTCGAATTTGAGCGAATTCGTACCAAAGGCGTCGTTTGCCACATTCTTGGACAAAAACTTCCCTACGAGCATATTAACGAGTTGACGCCCGGAATCTTCATCACCGACGAAGCCTTCACCTTCGTGCTTGCTGCCGAGTGGATGGATAGGATCGAATATCTCGAATATGGCTATGAAGTTCGCGGCGATTATCGCATGAGGCTCAATCCCGCCGACCCTTATACCGAGCAACCAGCCACCACCTCCAAGGATGAAATAACCGAACTGCTCGATCGGCACCCCGGCAAACCCGGTGCCACACGTGCACGGCTCGCGCTCAGGCACATCTACGATCACTCGGCCTCGCCTATGGAGACCGCTTCGGCAATCGCCCTCTCGCTCCCAACAAGCGAAGGCGGCGTTGGCATCCGAGGTATCGAACTCAACAAACCGCTCGAGACCCCTCAACGTCTCTGGCATTGCGCCAAAGCTCGAACAATCAAAATCGATGCGCTCGTGACCTATAAGCGCAGGGAGCTCGGTATCGAATATAAGGGCGGTTTTCACGATGAGCTCGAGCGCAAGGGAGCAGATGCGGAGCGAGAGGCCGTTCTTTCCCATATGGGATATCGAATCGTTACGCTCACTTCGGCTCAGTTCAGTAGTCAGCTCGCCTTTCACCGCGCTATGAACAACATTCGCGAAGCACTCGGCATGCCTCGCTGTACCGACACCGGGTACCAGAGAAAACAAAACGAACTACGCAAGGCACTTATCCGCAACTGGAAAGGCGTGCGAGACGAGGAGACACCTTCCGAATAGTGCCACTCCCGTGAGCTCAATCCAAACGTGTACGTCAGCCTCCAAAGATGTCGAAAAATGTCGTTTTTGGAGGCTGACGTACACGTTTGGGGAAGCGCGGGATCGAGATGTATTTCGATAACAAAAAAGCTCCCATTCTTGGGAGCTTTCTCAATCTAAATGGCGGAGGAGGAGGGATTCGAACCCTCGTGACCTTATACAGGCCAAACGGTTTTCGAGACCGCCGCATTCAACCACTCTGCCACCCCTCCGCGTGGGGTAAAAACAAAGCAGGCTCGAAGGCCTGCTTTGGAATTAACTGGCGGAGAGTCAGGGATTTGAACCCTGGAGACGCTTTTGACGCCTACACGATTTCCAATCGTGCTCCTTCGGCCACTCGGACAACTCTCCGTTAAATGCGAAAGTCAGTATACACGAGGAATCGCAAAGTGCAAACAGAAAAGTTGGCATTTTTTAAAACGCTTTGCCACGTTTGGCGTTGCAGTGGGGTTTGAGGTGCCAAAAAACGGCTTCCGACCAGCGTGGTTGATCAACTCAATTGTTCAAAAGGGGTATTCATAAGCGACTTGGCAATGAATTTAAAAATCTTTGGGTGGTGCTGTGGACCACTGGTATGCATTTTGCGACCACAGCCTTGTGCCCGTTGACCTGCGGCTTGGCTCAGCTTATCCCCGCGGCACCGTATCTTGTCCACAAATCCGTCAAGCTCTTGGTCGGCATTTGGTTGGAATGCGCATGAAACGAGGTGCGAGCATGGGCATATGTGGAGGTCATGAGGTTGTAGCTGCATATTCTTGCGGCCTGGGAGGTTGAAAGATATTATGACCAAGTCTTTTCCTGCTTCAGGCGCACCTTCACGACCTGAAGCCACATTTGCCCAGAGGAGGTGACAATATGAAGGCTTATGAACTGCTGTTCTTTGTTGACCCGTCGCTCGACCCCGAGACTCGTCTCGCTGTTATGAAGCGTATCGATACCACGATCGCTGAGGGCGCTGGCAAGGTCGACTCCGTTGACGAGTGGGGCAAGCGCAAGCTCGCCTACGAGATCAACGACCTCACCGATGGTGACTACACCCTCATCAACTTCCACGCAGATCCTACCCAGATCGCCGAGCTTGATCGCGTCCTGCGCATCACCGACGCTGTGGTCCGCCACATGATCGTCCGTCGCGACGACCAGGAGTAAGACTGTCGTTTTGGACTGGGCTTGTGCCCCAAGAGGAAGTAGTGAGTTATGAGCATCAATCGAGTGAACATCACCGGTAACCTCACCCGCGATCCCGAGCTGCGCGCCACCGCCGGCGGAACCCAGGTTCTGTCCTTTGGCGTCGCCGTGAACGATCGTCGCCGCAACGCGCAGACTGGCGAGTGGGAGGACTATCCCAACTTTGTCGACTGCACCATGTTCGGCACCCGCGCCGAGGCCGTGAGCCGTTTCCTGGCAAAGGGAAACAAGGTCGCGATCGAGGGCAAGCTGCGCTACAGCTCTTGGGAGCGCGACGGCCAGCGCCGGAGCAAGCTTGAGGTCATCGTCGATGAGATCGAGTTTATGAGCTCCCGTGGTGGCCAGGGTGGCTACGATCAGGGCGGTTACGCCCCCGCAGCTCCCGCGCCCGCAGCACGTCCTGCCGCACCGGTGGCTACGCCGCCCGCGGTCGACGTCTACGATGAGGACATCCCGTTCTAAGGGTTGTTCACCTATTTTTGAGTGAGAGGCGGCTTCGGTTCGCCGAAGTTGCCAAACGAAAGGTATTTTGACATGGCTAATGATTTTTCTGCACGTCAGCCGCGTCGTAAGTACTGCCAGTTCTGCAAGGAGAACACTGAGTTCATCGACTATAAGGACACTCAGCTTCTCCGTAAGTACATGACCGACCGTGGCAAGATCAAGCCCCGTCGCGTCACTGGCGCTTGCACGCAGCATCAGCATGACATCGCCAACGCCATCAAGCGCGCCCGCGAGATGGCTCTCCTGCCGTACACCGTCCCCGTGGTTTCCTCTCGTGGCAACCGCGACCGCGGCTAAGAAGGGAGACGCATCATGAAGGTTATTCTTCTCGATGAGATCAAGGGCAAGGGCGGCGAGGGTGACGTCGTAGAGGTCGCTCAGGGTTACGCTGAGAACTTCCTGTTCCCCAAGAAGCTCGCTGTTGCCGCCACCAAGGGCAACCTCAAGCAGCTTGACGAGCGCCGCAACAACATCGCCAAGCGCGAGGCCGTCCGTCTGGCTACCGCCAACGAGACCAAGGCTGCCTTCGAGGGCAAGACGGTCACCGTTGACGTCAAGGTCGGCGACGAGGGCATCCTCTTTGGCTCCGTTACCGCCGCTATGATCGCTGACGCCATCAAGGCTCAGCTCGGTATGGACATCGACCGCAAGCGCGTCGAGCTCGGTAAGCCCATCAAGGTTGCCGGTGCCCACACCGTTGCCATCTCGCTGTACCGCGAGATCAAGGCCGAGGTTGTCGTTCTCGTCGGCGTTACCGCCGAGGAGCTCGCTGCCGAGGCTGAGGTCGAGGAGGCCGCTGAGGTCGCCGAGGCCGAGACCGCCGAGGTCGAGACTGAGGCTGCTGCCGAGTAGCATTTGCTGCAACGCAACAATCTTGTTCTAAGAAGGGCGCTCTGGGAAACCAGGGCGTCCTTTTGTTTTTTTTGCGCTGAGTGAGTGTCATGGTGAACGTTGCGTCGAAGTCCTATATACAGGACCGTTCATCCGTTTGGTTCGGTGATGATTGGCGGCGCGCGGCGCGTTTTGGGACCGTGGCTGATACTATGGATGCTCGCAAGCGATATGAATGAGGATGCTCATGGCATATGACGATAGGGAGACCGGGCTGACGGTTGAGGATCGCGGCTCAAAGTTGGGTCTTCCCCAAAACCAAGATGCAGAGGCCAACGTACTGGCCGCTATGCTGCTATCGCCCGAGGTGGTCGAAGAAGCCCAGGTCGAGCTGCAGCCCGATGACTTCTACCGGCCCATTCACAAGACCATCTATACCGCGATGGTCGATATGTACAACAGCCGCATTCCCATCGACTCCATCTCGCTGATCGATTACCTGCGAAGCATCAACAAGCTCGATGCCGTGGGCGGCGAAGCGTACATTTTGGAGTTGATGGGTCAGACCCTGTCGCTCGTCAACTGGCAGCACCATGCCGCCATCGTTCGCCGCGACTCGATGCTGCGCGAGCTGATCGGCGCCACTAACGAGATCAACGCGCTGGCATATAACGCCCCCACCGACACCAAAGAGGTCGTGGAGCTGGCCGAGAGCAAGCTGCTCAAGGTCACGGCGCGCGAGGTCAAGTCGAGCTACAAGACGCTGACCGAGTTTATGGTCGAGGCCTATAACGAGGCCGAGGAAGTGTGCCAAGCCGGTGGCCAGGCGGCGGGCGTGCCCACGGGCTTCCCGTCGCTCGACCGCATGCTCATGGGTTTCCGTGAGGGTCAGCTCATCATTATCGGCGCCCGCCCTGCTGTAGGTAAGACGTCGTTCGCTCTGAACCTGGCACTTAACGCTGCCGCTGCTGGTTATACCGTCGGCTTCTTCTCGCTGGAGATGTCGGGCAAGGAAATTGCCCAGCGTCTGATTTGCGCCTACGCCATGATCTCGATCAGTGACTTCCGCATGGGCCGCATTAGCCCCGAGCAGTGGGCCAATATCAACGAGGCCACGCAGACCTTGTCCAAGCTCGATATTCTGATTGACGATACGCCCGGCACCACAGTGACCGAGATTCGCGCCAAGAGCCGCCGCATGCTCCATAACAAGGAGAAGGCAATCATCATCCTGGACTACCTGCAGCTGGTGAGTCCTCCGCCGGGACGCCGCTCCGAGAGCCGTACCGTCGAGGTTTCGGAGATGTCGCGTGGTCTTAAGATCATGGCCAAGGAGCTCAAGATCCCGCTCATCGCGCTGTCGCAGCTCTCGCGTCAGGTCGAATCCCGTACCGGCAAGCGTCCGCAGCTTTCCGACCTTCGTGAATCGGGCTCCATCGAGCAAGACGCCGATATCGTTATGTTCTTGGACCGCTCCGCCGACGAGGCCGAGGCCTCGCGCGACGATCGACCCGACGAGGGCGTTACGCGTATCGTCGTGGCCAAGAACCGTTCGGGCCCGATCGGCGACGTCGACCTGATGTTCCTGCCGGCATCCACCAAGTTCTATGAGCTTGATGGGGCACATGCCGAGGAGTAGGACAGGCGCCCGTTGCACGGGTATACTGGGAATGTTTTGTGCTTCTGCGTGCCGGCGTGGCGCGCAGACAGTCCATGAATGTAAGGAGTAAACATGCCGTCAACCGTTTTGGTCGGTGCCCAGTGGGGCGATGAGGGCAAGGGTAAGATTTGCGATCTGGTCGCCGGCGACTTCGATGCCGTCGTGCGCTACTCGGGCGGCAACAACGCCGGTCACACCATCGTCGTCAACGGCAAGAAGTACGGCCTGCACCAGGTGCCTTCCGGCATCATGTATTCCGACCACGTGTCGGTGATCGGTAACGGCTGCGTCGTCAACCCCAAGGTTGTCCTTGAGGAGATCGACATGTTCGAGGCCGACGGCATCACCACCAAGAACCTCAAGATTAGCGGTAACGCGCATGTCATCATGCCGTACCACATCGATCTGGATGGCGCCTTTGAGCAGAAGCTCGGCAAGAAGAACATCGGTACCACCAAGCGCGGTATCGGTCCGTGCTATCAGGACAAGATGGCCCGCATTGGTCTGCGCATGCAGGATATGCTGGACGAGACGCTGTTCCGCGACAAGCTGGAGACCGCTCTCGCCCGCGTGAACCCCGAGCTCGAGCTCATCTACAATCTGCCCACCTACACCGTGGACCAGATTTGCGACGAGTACCTGCCGATGGCCGAGCGCCTGCGTCCCTACATCACCGAGACGAGCCTGCTGCTCAACAACATGATCGATGAGGGCAAAGACCTGCTGTTTGAGGGCGCCCAGGCGACGCTGCTCGACATCGACCACGGCACCTATCCGTACGTGACGTCTTCCAACTGCACCGCCGGCGGCGCCATTACCGGCTCCGGCGTGGGCATGAAGAACGTCGACCGTGTGCTGGGCGTCATGAAGGCCTATATCACCCGCGTCGGTTCGGGCCCCATGCCCACCGAGCTTTCCTATGAGTCCGAGGCTGGCCACACGCTGACCGAGGAGGGCTATGAGTACGGCGTGACCACCGGTCGCCGTCGTCGTTGCGGCTGGTTTGACGGCCCTATCGCCAACTATGCCTCGCGCGTCAACGGCCTCACCGACATCGCCGTGACCAAGCTCGACGTGCTTTCGGCTTTCGACACCATCAAGGTGTGCGTGGCCTACGACGTCGATGGCGAGCGCTACACGAGCGTGCCCGAGCATCAGGTGCGCTTTGAGCATGCCAAGCCCATCTACGAGGAGCTCCCCGGCTGGAAGTGCGACATCACCGGTTGCCGCAGCTTTGACGAGCTGCCGCAGGAGGCTCAGGACTACGTGGCGTTTATCGAGGATCTGGCACACACCCGCGTGACGTTCATTGGCGTCGGCGCTGGTCGCGAGCAGATCATCAACCGATTCTGGAAGTAATCGGGACTATTTGGTTATTGCGATATACCCCTTTGCAGCCCGGGCGGGCGGCCGAGGGGTATATTTGCTTGCAAAGGGCTCGCGCGGAGCGGGCCATTCATCCATAGAGGAGGCACCCTTGAAGGCGGACACTCAAACCATCGACATCCTGTTGTTGGGCAGCGGCGGCCGTGAGCATGCTTTGGCAGCTAAGCTCGCAGCATCACCGCGCGCCGGCAAGCTCTACATCGCGCCGGGCAACGGCGGCACTGCGAGCTGCGGCGAGAACGTTGTTCTCGACGACTGCGACCCTGCGGTCGTGGCGGCGTTTGCGCAGAGCCACGGATGCGGACTCGTGGTGATTGGCCCCGAGGCTCCGCTCGTGGCGGGCGTGGCCGACGCCGTGCGCGCGGCGGGTATTCCCTGCTTTGGCCCGGGTGCCGAGGGCGCCCAGATGGAGGGCTCCAAGCTGTTCTCCAAGCAGCTCATGGAGCGCGCGGGTATTCCGACGGCAGCCTACGGCTCGTTTACCGACGAGGCTTCGGCTCTCGCCTACGTGCGCGATCAGGGCGCCCCGCTGGTCGTCAAGGCCGACGGCCTTGCCGCGGGCAAGGGCGTTATCGTGGCGACCGAACTTGAGCAGGCCGAGGAGGCCGTGCGCGAGTGCTTTGGCGGCACCTTTGGCGATGCCGGCAACACCGTGGTTATCGAGGAGATGCTCGTTGGTCCTGAGTGCTCGCTGCTGGCCTTTACCGACGGCAAGACCGTGCGCCCCATGGCCACCTCGCAGGACCACAAGCGCGCGCTCGAGGGCGACAAGGGTCCCAACACCGGTGGCATGGGCGTCTACAGCCCGGTGCCCATCGTGACTGACGAGGAGCACGCCACCATGGTGAAGGTCATGGAGCAGACCGTGGCCGAGCTCGCTGCCGAGGGTATCGACTACCGCGGCTGCCTGTACGGCGGCTTTATGCTCACGCCTGCCGGCCCCAAGGTGCTGGAGTTCAACGCCCGCTTTGGCGACCCCGAGACGCAGGTCGTGCTGCCGCGCCTTAAGAACGACCTGGTCGAGGTCATGCTGGCTTGTGCCAACTGCGAGCTCGATCAGATTGAACTCGACTGGCGCGACGAGTGGGCCGTGGCCGTTGTCCTGACGAGCGCGGGCTATCCCGGCAGCTACGAGAAGGGCAAGGTCATCACTGGCATTGAGGATGCCGAGACCATGGAGAACGTGACCGTGTACCACGCGGGCACTGCCGTGGTGGACGGCCAGCTCGTGACCAATGGTGGCCGCGTGCTTGCCGTGACCGCTCTGGGCGACACGTTCGAGAACGCTCGCAACCTTGCCTACGAGGCTTGCGAGAAGATTGATTTTGAGGGCAAGACCCTGCGTCACGACATCGGCCTGCGCGCGCTGCGCGGCCGCGACGCCTGGGATGCCTAAAATCCGAGAGGAATGAGACGGATGGACGAGAAGAACGAAGAGCTCGTGGACGCGCAGATCGTCGAAGAGGACAGCCGCATGTATGGGCACGCCGAGGGCGAGCCTGGTGGCGAGGTCGCTGACGAGCCGGCGCTGGTGCTGGGTGACGACGACCCGCACGATGCCGAGCTGCACGAGAAGATTCTTTCGGAGGAGTGCGCCTGGAAGGGCAAGATCCTCGACGTCCACCGTCTTGAGGTTGAGCTGCCCAACGGTCACCGCAGCGCCCGCGATATCGTTCGCCATCCGGGTGCGGCGGCCGTTGTGGCACTGACCGAGAGCGGCAAGATCGTACTGGTGCGTCAGTACCGCACCGCCATCGACCGCGTGACGGTCGAGATTCCCGCGGGCAAGCTCGATCCAGGCGAGGACCCGCTCGATTGCGCCAAGCGCGAACTGCATGAGGAGACGGGCTTTAGGGCTGGTCGTATTCGCTTTTTGACGTCGATTGTCACGTCCTGCGGTTTTTGCGATGAGATCATTCATATCTACCTAGCCACCAAGCTCGAGTTCGACGCGCCCAACCCCGATGATGACGAGTTTGTCAACGTGGACCTGGTGCCGCTGCACGAGCTGATCGACGCCGTGCTCGACGGCAAGATCGAAGACGCCAAGACCGTCGTAGGCGCCTTGGCCTGCGATAGCATCGCACATAGGTTGGGTGGAGCCGAACTGTAACGAGTGAGGATAGCCCTGGGACAAGTACTACTGATTGCTTTGTCCCAGGGCCTTACGTTGCTGATATTTCTTTGAGGATCACATGCTGAAAAGGTTTTTGTCTTATTACAAGCCCCAGATGGGGCTTTTTGTTGCTGATACTGTTTGCGCTCTGGTGCTTGCCGCCATCGACCTTGCGTTTCCCATCATTCTGCGCAATCTGACCGGCGGGCTCTTTACCCAGGGACAGGCTGCTATTATGCAGGCGCTCGGTATGATCGCGGTGGGCTTGGTGCTGATGTATGCCATCCGCTGCGCCTGCCGCTACTTTGTGAGCTATTGGGGTCACGTGATGGGCGCGCGCATGGAGTCCAAGATGCGCGAGGACCTGTTCGACCAGTATGAGCGCTTTAGCTTTGCGTACTTCGACCGCAACAGCTCGGGCGACATGATGAGCCGCGTGGTCAACGACCTGTTCGATATCTGCGAGGCGGCGCACCACGTGCCCGAGTGGATCATCATCTGCGGCATCGAGATCATCGGCTCGTTTGTGATTCTCTTTACCATCGCCCCGGTGCTGGCACTCGCCATGGCCGTGGTGACGGCAGCGTTTGCGGTCATCATGTTTTGGCAGAACATGCGCATGCGCGAGGTCTTTAGCGACAACCGCAAAAAGATCAGCGGCATCAATGCACAGCTGCAGGATTCGCTGGCGGGCATGCGCGTGGTCAAGAGCTTTGCCAATGAGGAGACCGAACGCTTCAAGTTCCGCGCCTCCAACAATCGCTATCTTTCGTCCAAGGAGAACATGTATCACGCCATGGGCGTCTATACCGCGACGTATGGCCTGCTCTCGGGTGTACTCTATGTGATCGTGGTGCTGCTGGGCGGCTGGCTGGTCGCCCAGGGACAGCTGCAGGCGGTCGATATGGCAACCTTCGCTCTCTACATTTCGCTGTTCTGCACGCCGCTCGAGACACTCGTCAATTCGGCCGAAACGTATCAGAAGGCTATCGCCGGCTTTAAGCGTATGGACGAGGTGCTCTCGACCGCGCCGGATATCCAGGACAAGCCGGGCGCCACGGATCTGCAGGTGACTGCCGGCGCCGTGGAGTATCACGACGTGTGCTTTAACTACGAGGATGTTGAGCTGGGCGAGGGCGATGCCGACGAGCGTCCCGTTATCGACCATATGGACCTGTCCATCAAGCCCGGGCAGACCATCGCTTTGGTTGGCCCTTCGGGCGGTGGCAAGTCCACGACCTGTTCGCTGCTGCCGCGCTTTTATGACGTGGCTGCCGGATCCATTAGCATCGACGGCCAAGACGTGCGCGATGTGACGCAGCAGAGCCTGCGCCGTGCCATCGGCCTGGTGCAGCAGGATGTCTATCTGTTTGACGGTACGATTGGCGAGAACATCGCCTACGGCAAGCCGGGCGCTACAGCGGAAGAGATCGCCGAGGCCGCCCGTCGCGCCAACATCGATGCCTTTATCGAGTCGCTTCCACAGGGCTATGACACGGTCGTGGGCGAGCGCGGCAGCCGTCTTTCGGGCGGACAGAAGCAGCGCGTTGCCATCGCGCGCGTGTTTCTCAAGAACCCCAAGATCCTGATTTTGGACGAGGCGACGAGTGCTTTGGATAACGAGAGCGAGGAGGCAGTCCAGGAGTCGCTCGAAGAGCTGGCACGCGGCCGCACCACGATTATCATCGCCCACCGCCTCTCGACTATTAAACATGCCGATGAGATTGCGACCGTTGAGCATGGTCGCGTTGTGGAGCGTGGCACGCACGAGGAGCTTCTCGCCCGTGGCGGCACCTATGCCCGTTACTATCGAATGCAGTTCGAAGGTGCGCGTGCGCACGAGCTCGACTGATTGATATGACAGGAAGTTTATGGCTGACAAGAACCCTTTGACTCCGGAAGAAGTGACGGAGTTATTCTCCGAAATCGATGCATCCGGTGTCTTGGATCCCACGCTTGCCAAAAAGCGCACCGAGCGCATGCGCGAGAAGGAGGCGGCGGCCAAGCGCGGTGACAAAGCGGCGCTAGCGCAGCTGCGCAGCGAGGACCGCGCGAGCCAGGCAAAACATATCGACCCGCTGTCCGAGGACGATCCTTCGGGCTCGCAGGTGAGCCATACCATTACGAAGACCGCGATGGCCGTGGTCATCGGTATTTTGGTGCTGATCGTGGGCATGCAGATTGGCTACGGCGTGATGCGTCGTCTGAACACCGCCAACCTGTCCGAGAGCGTTTCGGTCGATACCGTTTCGACGGCGCTGAAGGGCGGCCTTGAGTGGGGCAACGGCTTTACGCAGTTCCCGCTCGACTTTACCGTCGATGAAGCCGATGAGCGTACGGGCACGGTCGAGGTGACGGTGTTGGACACATCGTCTGCCAACGAGCTCGAGCTGCTGTCCAACGGGCAGATTCAGGCCGCGGCACTTGCGACCAATGCGCTGCTCAACGATAAAATCGACCGCGTGGTGTATAACGTTCACGCCTATATCGACGAGGATAGCAACATTCAGCACGATTCCTTCTTTGGCATGTTTCCCGCCCAGGGCCACCAGAGCGCCATCCTGACGTTCGTGTGGACCAAGAGCTCATCCAACGCCACGAATATCGACTGGAAGATGCGCATCGTGAGTATGGATGACACCATCGCCGAGCGCATTCAAAAACAGGTGAACTCGGTGTCGTCGTTGATTGAGGACCCGGTGGTGAGCCAGACCAAGATTGACGAGGAAAAGGACGAACGTGACCTGGAACATCGTCTGCATGGCCGCGAGATTTTCCGCGGCGGCAAGCCCGATCGCTCACC
Source organism: uncultured Collinsella sp. (assembly GCA_958432255.1). GTDB lineage: Bacteria > Actinomycetota > Coriobacteriia > Coriobacteriales > Coriobacteriaceae > Collinsella. Next base: position 5,038 of record CAUATU010000007.1, on the reverse strand, counting down.
GTCCGATCTGCTGGAACAGGACAAGAAAAAGTAAGAGGCCATCATCCCGCGTGAGCCACAAGCCCACGCGGGATGATTTTTCTGGGACGGGGATTAAAAAATCATTATGCATAGAAAGTCATAATTATCATTTCGTAAACATTTCGATGAAATTAACGCCATGAGGCATGCTTGCGGTTACAATACCGCGAGGCCTAACTACACACCTTTAAGCCGGTCCTGTGAGACCGGGAAGGAGAATTATGGCGAACAACCATACCGCGGGCGCTGCCGCCCGCACCTTCGCGCCCAGCGAGCTTTGCCAGCGTATGCTGGCCAAAACCAGCAAGGGCACCTGCGGTCCCTGCATCCTGTATCTTGAGGATGGGACCATTTTTTATGGACGTGCATGCGGCGCCGCGGGTACCGCGACCGGCGAAGTCTGCTTCAACACCTCGCTCGAGGGCTACTTTGAGGTCATGACCGACCCGAGTTATGCCGGCCAAATCGTAACCATGACCTATCCGCAGATCGGCAACTACGGTATCGACGAGACCGACGTCCAGTCGGCCTTCCCCGGCGACGACGTGCGCCCTACGAGCGCTCCGGCTATGCGCGGCATGATCGTTCGCGACATGTGCGCCACGCCTTCTAACTGGCGCTCGGCCGTCAGCATGCCGGAGTACCTGCGCGCTCACGGCATCGTCGCTATCGAGGGTGTCGACACCCGCGCTCTGGTGCGCCATCTGCGCGACAATGGTTCCAAGATGGGCATTATCTCGACCGAGATCTTCGACGTCGATGAGCTTGCTGAGCGTCTGGCCGCAGCGCCGACGCTGGTGGGCGAGAATCTGGTCAAGACCGTGAGTTGCCCCGCGCCTCACGAGTTTGCAGCTGCCGACCTGCCCGCTACGCATGACTTTGCGCTTGCCCCTGCCGCTCCTGCCCGACACAAAGTGGTCGCCTACGACTGCGGCGTCAAGCGCGGCATTCTGGAGGGCCTCGTCCGCGCCGGCTGCGACCTTACTGTCGTGCCGTGGGATACGCCTGCCCAGCAGGTGCTCGACATGAATCCCGATGGCGTCTTTTTGTCCAACGGCCCCGGCGACCCTGATGCCGTGGTGGAGACCTACGAGCAGGTGCAGCAGCTGATCGGCAAGGTGCCGGTCTTTGGTATTTGCCTTGGTCACCAGATGATCAGCCTGGCCTGCGGCGCCCAGATGGAAAAGCTTAAGTTCGGTCACCGCGGTGGCAACCAGCCGGTCATGAACCTGGTAAGCCGTCGCGTGGAGATTACCGCACAAAACCATGGCTTTGGCCTGCTGTTCCCCAGCTTGGGCAAGCTTGTCCCCGAGCTTTCCGGCGGCGAGACCGAGCATGCGGCCGATGGAGATCTGCGCGTCTGGGTGCGCCGCGGCATCGCGCCGGTCGTGATGAACGAGCGCTTTGGCCGCATTCGCCTAACACATGTGAACCTCAACGACGGCACCGCCGAGGGCATCCAGCTGCTCGACGCCCCGTGCTTCTCGGTCCAGTATCACCCCGAGGCCTCGCCTGGCCCCACCGATGCCCACTATCTCTTTACCGCCTTTACGCGACTCATGGACGGCGAGGAGAACTACCTGGACATCGACACCGCGAAGGACCGCCTGGCTGGCTGGAATTTCGCCGAGACCGCCGCGACCGAGACCGAGGAGAACTAACATGCCGAAACGTACTGACATCAAGCGTATCCTCGTTATTGGTTCGGGCCCCATCGTTATTGGCCAGGCCTGCGAGTTCGACTACTCCGGCGCCCAGGCCTGCAAGGTGCTTAAGGAGGATGGCTTTGAGGTCATCCTGGTCAACTCCAACCCGGCGACCATCATGACCGACCCGGGTCTTGCCGATCGCACCTATGTCGAGCCCATCACCGCCGAGTTTATCGAGCGCGTAATCAAGAAAGAGCGCCCGGACGCGCTGCTGCCCACGCTGGGCGGCCAGACCGGCCTGAACGCCGCCGTTGAGCTGGCAAAGGACGGTACGCTCGACAAGTATGGCGTCGAGATGATCGGCTGCGACCTGGCCGCTATCGAGCGCGGCGAGGACCGCAAGCTCTTTAACGAGGCCATGGCCGAGATTGGCCTGGAGGTCGCGCGCTCGGGCTATGCCTACAGCGTGGCCGACGCCGAGGCCATCGCCGAGCGCGTGGGCTATCCCTGCGTACTGCGCCCGAGCTTTACCCTCGGCGGCGCCGGCGGCGGCATCGCTCACACCCACGAGGAGCTCGTCTCCATCGTGAGCCAGGGCCTGGAACTCTCGCCCGCCCACGAGGTGCTGGTCGAGGAGTCCATCGAGGGTTGGAAAGAGTACGAGATGGAGGTCATGCGTGACCACGCCGGCAACGGCATCATCGTGTGCTCCATCGAGAACCTCGACCCCATGGGCGTGCATACCGGCGACTCCATCACCGTGGCGCCGGCGCAGACGCTCTCCGACCTTGAGTATCAGCGCATGCGCGTGGCCTCGCTCGCCATTCTGGAGAAGATCGGCGTCGAGACCGGTGGCTCCAACGTGCAGTTTGCCGTGAACCCCAGCACCGGCCGCCTGATCGTCGTCGAGATGAACCCGCGCGTGAGCCGCTCGTCCGCACTGGCCTCCAAGGCCACGGGTTTCCCCATCGCTAAGGCCGCCGCGCGCCTGGCCGTGGGCTATACGCTCGACGAGATCGTCAACGATATCACCAAGGCAACGCCCGCTTGCTTTGAGCCCACGATCGATTACTGTGTGGTCAAGGTGCCGCGCTTTGCCTTCGAGAAGTTCAAGGGCACCGACCCCACGCTCACCACGCGCATGAAGGCCGTGGGCGAGATCATGGCAATCGGCCGCACCTTTGAGGAGGCCTTTGGCAAAGCTATGCGCTCGCTGGAGGACGGCCACCAGGGCATTTGCGCCGGTGGCAAAGAGGGTGCCGATAAGCTGAGCGACGACGAGCTCGCTCAGGCCGTGGCAACTCCGACCGAGCATCGCATCTTCTTTGTGGTCGAGGCTCTGCGCCGTGGCTGGGACATCGCCCGCATCCATGCCATCTGCGGTATCGATCCGTGGTACCTCAACCGCATCAACGACATGGTGCAGGTCCAGGAGAGCATCCGCGGCCTGCGTGTGGAGGATATCGACGCCGCCGCGATGCGCCTGCTCAAGCAGTACGGCACGAGCGACGCCGAGATCGCCGCGCTGACCGGCTCGGACGAGCGCTTTGTGCGCGCCTATCGCAAGGGCCTTGGCGTGGTTCCCAGCATGAAGACGGTCGATACCTGCGCTGCGGAGTTCTCGAGCGCCACGGAGTACCACTACAAGACGTACGAGAACATCTACCGCACGAGTCCGGATGCCAAGAAGTGCGTGGCTCCCGACGAGACCACGCCGGCGGACAAGCCCAAGGCGATGATCCTGGGCGCCGGCCCCAACCGTATTGGCCAGGGCATCGAGTTCGATTACTGCTGCGTGCATGCGAGCTATGCGCTGGCGGCCCGCGGCTTTGAGACCATCATGGTCAACTGCAATCCCGAGACCGTCTCGACCGACTATGACACGTCCGACCGCCTGTACTTTGAGCCGCTCACCTACGAGGACGTCATGGACGTTATCGACGTTGAGCGCCCCGATGGCGTCGTGGTGACGCTTGGCGGCCAGACCCCGCTTAAGCTGGCGCGCATGCTCGAGGAGAGCGGCGTGAACATCATGGGCACCAAGCCCGATGCCATCGACTTTGCCGAGGACCGCGAGCGCTTTGCCGCCCTGCTCGACAAGCTGGGCATCATGTACCCGCCGGCGGGTCAGGCCACCTCGTTTGAGGAGGCCGAGGCCGTTGCCGCACACATTGGCTACCCGCTGCTGGTACGTCCGAGCTACGTGCTGGGCGGCCGCGGCATGATGATCGCCTACGATGCCGAGCACCTGCGCGATTACATGGCCGAGGCCGCGCGCATTAGCCCCGACTACCCGGTGTACCTGGACCGCTTCCTGGAGGGTGCGATCGAGTCCGATGTCGACGCCCTGTGCGATGGCGAAGAGGTCTACATTGGCGGCATTCTGGAGCATATCGAGGAGGCCGGTATTCACTCTGGCGACTCCGCGACCTGCATCCCGCCGTTCAGCTTTAGCGAGAGCCTGCAGGCAAAGCTTCGCGAGACCACGCGTCGCATCGCGATGGCGCTGGGCGTACGCGGCCTGGTCAACGTGCAGTACGCCATCAAGGGCGAGACCGTCTACGTGATCGAGGCAAACCCGCGCGCGAGCCGCACCGTGCCGTTTATCTCCAAGGCCACCGGCGTGCCGCTGGCCAAGTGCGCGGCGCGTATCATGGCAGGCGATTCTATCGCCAGCCTGGGTCTGCCGAGCGACGAGCGTCAGCTCGATTGGTTCTGTATGAAGGAAGCCGTTATGCCCTGGGGCCGTTTCCCGGGCGCTGACGTTATCCTGGGGCCCGAGATGAAGTCGACGGGCGAGGTTATGGGTATCGCCAAGAGCTATCCCGAGGCATACGCCAAGACGCAGCTGGCGATTGACTACAAGCTGCCCGACCCGAGCGCCGGCAAGGTGTTCATCAGCGTGTGCGACCGCGACAAGCGTCATATCCTTTCGGTCGCGCGTATCCTGCGCTACCTGGGCTTTGATATCTGCTCCACCGAGGGTACGGCGCGCGTGCTGCGCGGCGGCAACGTGACGTGCGAGGTCGTGGAGAAGATCAGCGGCCCGCACGACGGCGAGCGTCCCAACATCGGCGACCTCATCGCCGATGGCAAGATTGCGGTAATCATCAACACGCCGTACGGCCCGGGTTCGCGTGGCGACGGCTATCTGTTGCGTACCGAGGCGGTGCGCCGCGGCGTGACCTGTGTGACCGCGATGTCTGCGGCCAACACATACGTGAGCGCCATCGAGGCGGTGCGCGAGGACCAGCAGGGTCACGGCAGTGCCAACGACATGGGCATGGACGTCATCGCCCTGCAGGACCTGCCGCAGTACACGGTGTAGTGTGACCTGTCCGGCCGGGACGGAGGGGGCCGAGTTTCCC
>CAUATU010000006.1:0-74482 GCA_958432255.1 uncultured Collinsella sp. | reverse complement strand
TCGGCTACTTCAGCATCAAGGAGATGGCCGAGCTGAACCGCCAGATGGGGTTCGCCGCCGTCGAGCGCGACGAGCACTTCTCCCCGAAGCCGCTCAGCGCCGTCAGGAGGAGGTAGCCGCATGGTCGCGGTCGAGTTCGACTCCATGGGCGAGGCGGTCCGCCTCGCCCTCGTGGCCGATGAGTACGTGGGCGGCGGCCTGGCCGTCCTCCTCCTCGACGCCACGGACCCGCGCTCCGAGGGCTACATGGCCGAGTGGGGCGTGCTCACGGCGAGCGTGCCGGCGGCGGCCGAGTGGTGCCGCGGGCGGGGCAACATCGCCATCGACGCCGACGTGCCCGCGGCGCTCCTCGAGGCGCTCGAGGCCGCCGGCACGGTCCGGATGGCCGACCGCTCGGCGGCGTCCGGGATGGCCCGCTACCCGCTGGCCACGGTCGCCGGGCGCGCCCTCGACGGCATGGGCGGCCTGAGCGAGACCCTCGAGGAGGCTCTCGGCTCGACGGTCGTCGTCGAGTACGAGTCGGGAGGCGACGGCGGGGCGTTCGAGGTGGGGACCGCGCCGGCGGGCTCGGCCGAGCTCGAGCGCCTCATCGCCGCCGCGAGGTCCGAGGCCGACGCGTTGGCAGCCGCCGGCGGATGGGCGGCCGTCCGGGTCGGTTTCGGGGATGCCGGGACCATCGACTGCGAGACGGGCCGAACGGTCTACGCGACCGGGGCGGAATAGCCACGGCCGCCACCCGCACGGGCATGCCGGCGACGGCGTGCCCCTCGCGGCGTCTCCCGGGGATGGACCGCGCCATCCCCGGACCCCTGCGCGCCAAAGGGCCTAGGCCCCTTGGGACCCGTGTGACGGGCATGACGGGAATGACGGCACGGCGGACACATGCCTTCGGGCGTCACCGTGTCCCGCCGGATCGGCCTTTCGGCCGATGCGTCCCCGCCGGGATGCGGGGACGCCCGCGCCGCGTTCCGCGCCGCTCTCGCTGCGGCTCCCTGGCAACACTCCCCGGGGTCGCGTTTCGTACGCCTCCGCTCACGCCGGCCCCGGACGGTGAACGGCTGCATTCGATGGCTCCCAGAGGTCGCCATCATTCCGCCGTGGTCACCGGCCGGGGCCTCTCGCCCCGGGTCGCCGTGCGTACGGGAGATGCTCCCCAGGGTCGCGTCCCCCTGCGCGCGGCTCAGCCGGGGCTCACCTCGACGCAGCCTCGTCGGGCGGGGCCGACATGCGGTTGCCGGTCGATGCAAGATGTGTATTCGTGCGTACGCGCCGTCCTGTGGCCGACGCGTACGCACGAATATCTTGCCCTGCGGGGCCGTCCCCGGGCTTGCGGGACGCCTGTTGCGTCCCGGTCCCGGGAAACGAGAAGAGGGGCATTGGCCCCTCTTCGAGATGTGCGCGCGGCGTGGCACGCGCGGGCTACATTTCATTTTCCCGGCCGTCGTCCATCGCCCGCTCCATTGTGCGGTAGACGGCCATGCCGGTTCTGAGCGCGTGCTGTATGCCGCCCTTCGTGAAGCCGCGGCCGAGCTTGCGCCCGCTGATCGCCGCCTTCCTGACGGGCTGCCCTCTCCCGTCCCGGCGGTCGTACGTCGGTCGGTACTCGAAGACCAGGTCCCTCTCCTTGAGGTTCCCGTCACGGCTGAGGCGCATATGAACACCCCTCCGCTCAAGCGACTCGTTGAGGGCGCGCATTTTGTTCGATGCGTCTGATGAGACGATCTCGCGGACGCTTTCGCGAACGACCCGGCGAACGTGGTCCTGGTCGGTTTCGAAGCCCGGGTCGGCCTTCGAGCCGATCTCGCGGGCCCGCTGCTCGCCCCTCGACTCCTGCCGGGCGTGGACGCGGCTGTTGCGCGTCCCGCGCTCAAGCTGGGAGAGCCCCCAGCGCCCGTCCATCTCGCGCATCCTCGCCGCGTGGAGGGTCCTCTGGCGGGACGCCCTGCCGTCGTTGAGGCGCTTTCCGGTCGAGAGGTCAGTCCGGTTGATGGCGATATGCACGGCGTAACGGTCGGTCCCGTCCCTCGAGTGCTCTAGGTGGAGTGCCCACGCCGCCTCCTGGTTCGGGTAGTAGCGCTCGACCCACTCGCGTGCGAACTCCATGCAGTCGCCCTCGGACATCCTTCCCCCGTTGACGTCGCACTCGTCGGGGTTGAACGCGATGATCTGGTGATAGCAGTAGGTGCATTTCGAGCCCTTTCGCCCGGGCTCGTTGTGCCCGTAGGCCGCGCGCGTGCGCTCCATCTCGCGGGACCAGTTCGCCGGGTCGCCGAGGTTCCGGGAGTCGAAGTCGAGCACGTCGTGTTTGCTATTCGTGTTGTCCAGATAATCCGATAAGCTCTTCATATGCTGCGTGCCTGTGATCGCCACCTGCTTGATTGCGGTCATATCCATCCACTTCCTATTCGTCCCAGGCCGCCCACTCGTCTATGAACGCCGCGTTGTCCTCGTCGGCCTTGGCGGGATCGTTCGGGGCGGTCTCTTCTTCACCGGATGCGTCGCCATCGGCGTCGAACTCGGGACACCACGGGGCGGGGGCTTCATATGCGTCGCCTTCTGCGGCGGCTCTCGCGCGGGCGTAGTACGCGGCCCGTTTCTCGCGCTCGGCCTCCTCGTCCCCGAGCCCGAAGAACGGGCCGGCGGGCGTCCTGTTGGCGTAGTCGAGCGGGAATTCGAAGACGCCCTCACGTCCGGGCTTCGAGTTCTCCCCGCCCTTGATCGCGATGAGGCCGTCGCGGATGGGGATGCGGTTCTGCCACTCCCATTCGTTTATCAGGGGAACGGCCGCCTCGTTGTAGCTCGTGCCAGATGAGGAGCGCCCTGCGCCTTTCTGGCTAGATGTTCCCATCGAGCGCACGGTCCGCTTTCCCGCGAGTGCCGTGAAGAACTTGAAGTCCTCTGGCTCGGAGAGAGACAGAGCGACCTTGATGCCGATGGAGCCGATCAGCTTGTCGCGACCGGCCCCGCCGTCGCCTGGGTCATTGTAGGCATTCAATTCTTTGAGATTTTGAACGAAGATTTGCTCGCGTATCCCCATCGAACGTCCGAGCGTCGCGATGGCCGGCAGACACGCGACCTTGACGTTGAGGTTGCCGATCTCGTCGAGCACGAGCGCTGTCTCGTGTGGCATGCGGCCCCCGTTCCCCTTGCACGCCCGCTGCGCCACCTGCCACCACTGGTTCAGGAAGCAGGTGTAGACGACCCCGTACGGGTCTCCCTCGTCGAGCATCTCGATGTAGACCGCCGTCTTCCTCTCGATGAGGTCGCGAATGGAGACGCTGCTCTCGGAAGTCACGGCGCGGAGCGCTCCGTCCGAGAAGATGCTCAGCGCCTCCTTGAGGGTCGAGACGACGTTCTTGCCGGCCGTCGTCGCGCCGCCGTCACCGAGGAGGTCGGACGCCGGCGAGAACGCCGGGTGCGACGGCCCGAGCTCGCGGATGTAGTCCTTAAGCGGGGCCGAGGGGTCCTTCGGGTCGTCGCCGGCGGTCCCGCGCTCCACGAGCGCGGCGACGCTCGCGAGGTTCTTCTGCCTGCGGGGGATGTCGGCCGTGCAGACGACGAGGATGCAGGCGGCGAGCATGTTGCGCGCTGCCTTGGGGAAATACGTGTTCTTCTCCCCGCCGATTGGGATGAGGTCGACGGCGACCTGCCGGGCTGTCCTCACGGCCCCGTCAATGTCGCCCGCCTCGACGGCGTCGGCGACAAGTCCGATGGGGTTGTACGAGCTGGCACCGGGATAGCCGGTCAGGTCGAGGACAATGGTCTCGTAGCCGAGCTCCCTCGCCTTGTCGGCGGTGAGCTCAAGGATCTCGGGCTTTCCGGTGGAGACGACGTTCCAACCGGCTGCCAGGAACATATGCATATCTTCCAGGACTTGGAATTGTGACTTACCAGACCCCGTTTTTCCAATGCTGATCGCGTGTGGAACGGACGAGTCGAACCAGTATCCGCCCTTGGTCGCGCCGAGCACGAAACCCGCTCTGGCCGGCGCGCCGGACCCGTCCCAGAAATCGTTGCGGCGGTTGAGTTCCACTGCGCCCCGGACGACGTGGGCGTCGCCGTAGATACCTTCGTCGACGTTCCGGTTGCGTTCGGCGTCCTTTGCGACCGTATAGCCGAGGAGAACGAGAAACAGGAGACAGAACGCTGCGAACATGAACGGAATGTGACCGAGCCATGCCCCGGAAAGCCAGAAGACCGACCACATGTCGAAACCGATGGCGTCGAGCCAGGCCACCCAATTGACGGGAAGCGAAGCGGCGATGCATCCGACAACGGGCGCTGCGAGGGGATAGCAGGCGACGGTAAGTACGGTGGCGAACGCGGTCGATAGAATTGCGTTGAACTTGAGATTGTTCACGGCTGCACCTCTCCTATACGTTTCGGGCGTCGGCGAGGAAGGACGAGACGGCCTCCGCGGCGCTTCCGACCCTTGTGAGCGCGGCGTTGAGGAACGGGGAGATCCGGCCGGGGTCATGCGTGATGTGGACCTCAAGCGTTAACTGATTCAGGTTCGATCCGGCAAGTCGGAGGTCCCGGTACAGGAGTTTCAACGTTTCGGGATCGGTGGAGATAACGGGGCGATCGCCATCGACAAGAGCACGCCGACGCAGATAATCGCTCATGTTCAGGCCCGCGGCGGCGGCGCGCCGCTCGATGGCGGCGCGCTCCTGCGAGGAGACCCTGACATAGATGCGTCCCGAACGCTGGGGGCTACTCATCATCCGCCTTTCCATTAGGGATGAAAGCGTGGGAGATGCCGACGCGATGGGCGCTCCCCGTGCTGTCGCAGAGGGCGAAAGCGAACGCGAACGGTGCCTCGGCGTAGGGCGTGGCGGAACGGGCGTCGAACATAAGGGCTTGAAGGTCGAGATAGGAGGCTTCAAGCTCGGTAAGGTGCTCGCGCGTCACGGGGACGCCGCGGTACGAAACGACGGGGAGATCGGGATTGTCGCAGTGGTATGCGAAGAGCGTGCCGGCGACCTCCTCCTGGATGACGGAGTCGAGCGAGGGGATATCGGGATAGGCTTCCGGCGAAAACGGCCAGACGAAGTAGACATGGCTCCTCTTGCCGGCCTCCTTGGGGTTGAGCTCGATGGTGAACTTCGGGGCGATCTCGAATCGGTTTCCCGACAGCTTGAGGGACTTGAACTCCATGAGGGTTCCTTTCGATGGGATGATGGGACCGGACGGTCGGTCCCACCGGTCAGTTAGTTTTGGTTGTGGGCGTGGGTGAGGGTTATCAGGCGTGCCGTTGCCGTGCGGCGGAAGCCATACTCGACGCCGCGCTCGGCAAGGAAGGTGCGGTGCTCGTTAAGCCGCTTTGCGAGTACCGCGGGGGTGGCGTCGTCGAGCGCCGCGTCCGCGATGAGCTGTGTCGCGGTGCCCTCCCATGCTCCGGGCCTCGTTGCCATGAAATCGAGGACGGACATGACGCAGCTCGGGACCTCGCGCTCGCGCAACTCCTCGCGGCTGGTTTGCTCAACAAGTTGCCATCGACAGTCGTTGAACGCGAGTTTATATTCGGCTAGGTCGACGTCGCGTCCAGTGATGGAGAGGGTCGCTTTTCCGTCGAACATCGCGTCTTTAGATAGCAACAGACATTCATCTGCTGCTCCGAGGATGCCGTTCGAGCCGCTGATCGTATTGAAGATGTTAGCCTCGTCGCCCATTTTGCGAGTGTGATGAACAAGCAAGATGCACAGGCCGTTTTTGTCTGCAAAGGCCTTGAGCAGGCCTATATCCTGATAGTCGGATGCATACACGCTGTCTCCGGTTGCAACCCTGACCTTTTGCAGCGTATCGATGATGACGAGCCGTGTCGTCGGCTGGGCGGAAACGAAGCGCTCCAGCTGAACGGTAAGTCCGTTGTTGAGTTTGTCGGCTACGATGGCGAATTTTAGGTCGTCGTTGGCGACGTCAACGAGGTGGAATAAGCGGTTTTGGATGCGCCCGAAGGTATCCTCAAGGCAGAGATAGAGCACCCCTGCGCGCTCGGTGGCGTGATCGAGGAATGCCCGTCCAGTACTGACGCAGATGGCCAGCCAAAGGCAGAACCAGCTCTTACCGACTTTGGGGGTGCCGGCGAGCACCACGAGACCGGTCGGGATGAGCTCCTCAACGAGCCAGGTTACGCTTGCAAGGGGGCTTTCGAGGAGGTCCTGCGCGCTGCGCACCTCGAGCTCACCGGGCATCTAGACCGCCTCCGCGCGGATGACGCGACAGCGGCCGCGATAGTCGGTGACGATCTCGACGCCGAGGGCTGTGCAGAGCGCGTCGATGCGGTCCGCCTGTTCGAGAGCGAATCTGAGAATGTCCTCATCGGTAGGATTGCGCGGGAGACCGTGGGCCTCCAGCGTGCGCGCTACGCGCTCGGCGTGCGCAAAGTAGGCGGAATAGTCCATTTGTGCTCCTTGAAGATATGGGTCGCATGGAGCATGTAATATGGACCATGCGGTTTATGGGCCGCGGACGGGTGCTTCTTCTTGGCGGTAGAGCACCCGTTTTTCTTTTTCAGGCTAGCCAACGCCGGCCATCTCCTTTCGGTCGTCGGGCTCTTTTAGCCCGAGCTCGCGGTAGAGCGCGGAGCGGGCGATGTACCACGTCTTTCCGAGCTTGCGAAACGGAAGCTCACCGGCCTTGGCGAGCTTTTGAGCCTTGGAATAGCTCACATTCATAATCTCGCTTGCCTCAGCGAGAGACAGAAGCTTGTCCATATATACCTCCTCTCTTTTCGTTAATTCCATTGTACACTCTTAACAAAGAGAAACAAAGAAAAATAAAAATCAAATTGAAATGAGATATAGATAAAGGCTAAAGTTGATACCAACATCGCTATAAAGCTTTATTTAGAAAGTTGATTAAGTAATGGCTAGAAAAGTATTCATCGCGAGGAACCGAAGCACCGGATTCCACTCCCTGGTCGAGGTGGTTCGTGGGGTTGAGGCGGCGGAGAAGTCGGCCCCAATGGACTTCGAACTTGCAGAGCGCCTCATGCGCTGGGGCACTCTCGACGAGCTCGTCACGGCCATTTCGGAGTCTGGTCCCCTCATCGACCGCAGCATCTATAAAGAGGAGAATAGGCGGTTGTCTATCGACGAGGCCATCGAGGTCGTGGAGGAGTCCGTCGGCGGCGAGCGTGGTTTCACCCGTTGTGACGAAGACTTCCTCTATCTCCAGCTGTGCCTTGAGGGGATGTCTACGACGGGCAGCGCTTCGTCACTCTATCCCTCTCAGGCCTCCATTGCTCGCGACCTCAATCGTCATGGACTTATTGAGTCCAACGGCCTTGACGAGCTGAGGAAATGGCGGGAAGAAGATCCCGGCTGCGTCGTTGTGATTGAACCCTTGAGGGACGTCGTCCTATGCCGAAATCTCGGTTCGGTTCTGCTCAGGTTGATCGCAAACATCATGTCGGGGCATGAGAACGTCCTTGAGAAAAGCGGGTTCAAGCGCTTCGAAAAGAAACGTCGCTGGTGGATTACTGGGGAGCTCAAGGACTCCTATTACGTCCTGCCGTTCCAGCACAATTCCTCCTTCGATATGACTCTCAACTACTCGACCAAGTGGTTCAAGAACGTCTTTTCCTATATGGTCATTAATCCGCTCGAGACGCGCATCCTCGATCTTAGGCCGAGAAAGAGTAAGGTTCTTTTCGGATCGGTTCCCAACGCGGTTTTGATAACCGCGCAGATAAAGACCGGCGAGGGCGCACCGTTTTTCGACATCGGCTGGAAGCCGGAGGTCGAGAAGACCCAGCTGTATCTCGGTATCGATGACGGGGGTACCCAGAGAGACGAGGCCATTGCCTTCGTGGAGTCCGTTGCCAAAATGCTGGCCGGGCTGACGACGAAGGACGGCGATCGACTTGGGTGGTCTGTAGGCGGGCCTTCGATCTTCGATGATGTGCCGGTGCCCAGATACCATTTCCACTCGACGGCGGCGGCGATGTTCGGGGCTATCTTCTACCGATACGGCTGTGTCCCCACGACGTGCAAAAATTGCGGAAACGGCATTTTGGTCAAAACCAGGGGGAAGAGGCGCGAGTTCTGTTCCCCGTCGTGCAGGACGCAGTATTCGAATCGAAAGGCGGGGCTCTAGATGAATCCGTTTATCATCGCGGGCGCGGTGTGGCTGGCGGTCGCCACCGCAACCTTGCTGTATCAAGTGGTCCGCAGGAAGCTCGGGGACCGGGGCTCGATGGTCGAGGCGTCTTGGCGCGACTTGGCTATGTCGTCGATCGGTTTCGGGCTTCCGTTCGCGGCGCTCGCGCTTGCCGCCACCGGCGTGGCAACCATCTTTCTTCACTAGAGGTGCGGTAGCATGGCGACGGTGCCCCGCAACAAGGGTAGTTATGCCCCTAGGACGGCTGGTAGCTCTTGGCAGGTAAAGTACCCGCTCGGCTGGAATGAGCGCAAGAAGCGATACGACGAATATCGCGAAGAGGTCGCTTCGGAGGCCGAGGCCATCGCGCTGATCAAAGCCATCAACGACTACGTTTATCACGGGGGCCTTCCGCAAGACGTACCCGAGTGGAGACGCAGGGCAAAAGGACATTCCGAGGGCGACGTCCTAACGCTCGACGGGTTCGCCATGTCCTATATCGCGATGCGGGAGAGACGGCGAAAAGTCCAGGAGAGGACCATCGAAAGCAACCGCGAGGCCTGGGCAAGACTCCGGCCGTACCTCGGCGATCTGCCGCTGAGGCGGGTGACGCCCTTCGTCATCGATGAGGCATATGCCTGCATGGGGAGTCCGGGGGACGATAACCTTGCCGGCAGGGTCTACTCCGGAACGACGATTGAGAAAAGTCATGCGTTTCTGCGGCAGCTGCTCAAGGACGCCGTCGAGCGGGGCTATATCGACAAGAACCCCTGCGATTCGATTGACGCTCCCAAGAGGGATACCAAGGAGAAGGTCGCACTCACTTTATTTCAAGCCCAGGCGCTATTTAACTACATAACGAGCCGCCCCCTGGAGGCACATGCCATTGGCGTGCTACTCGCGCTGAACTGCGGGCTTAGGCTTTCCGAGATGCTCGCGTTGACCTGGCAAGATTATGAAGGCGGGGTGCTGTCTGTAACTAAAGCGCTGAACAAAGAGAAGCAGACGTACAAGTCGACGAAGAACGAAGATAACAGGAGGGTCCCTGTCCCGATGCCGCTCATACCGGTCCTCGATGAGTGGCAGAAGATCCAAAGGCGCATTTACTCGGACAACCTCGGCCTTCGCTGGAGCGAAGGCGCACCCATTGTGAACAGCAGAAACGCAAAGCACATCCTTCAGCGGTCTTTCACTCGTTGGTTCGATTCGGCTAGGCTCGAGTATCCGATACCCGACGACTTCGAGTTTCATGGGTTCAGGCATACATACGTGACCTTGTTGAGCCGTGACTGTGGAGTGGACCGGCGGACCGCGAAGAGCATGAGCGGTCACAAGAACGACCAGGCCTTCGATATCTACACTCATACAAACGATGAGTGGCAGCGAAGGGCGGCTAACGAGCTCGGTGACATCTTGCAGCCTAATGACGGTGCTAGAAAATGCTACAACTGCGCTTACTGGGGCGTATCTCCCCTAGATGCCGATCGTGGTGCCTGCTGGAACGACCCCGCCGGGCTAATCGAAGTAAAAGCGGGTGACTCTTGTGGCAAGGGCCTGTTTATCGCCAAAACCGCGAAAGCGTGACGGCGTCGGGCATATCCCATTGAAGCTGTCATTTCCGTCATAGGTGTCATTTGCAGACTTGCGTATTGGTTGTTTGTTAATCAGCAGGGGTGATATTAAAGCTGTTCAAATATGGCGGCGGAATCCGATCAGAATATGCTCAGAATGATGATATGAGCAGATAATGAGCAGATAAAAATGCTCGATAATAAATGCATGATACAGCTATTTACCTGCGTAAACGTATAATAGGTTCTATAGAGAAAGAGCCGCCCCGCCCTCATAACCCGGAGGTCGTAGGTTCAAATCCTGCCCCCGCGACCAAGAACTTGCAGCTCGTCGGCCTAGCCGGCGAGCTTTTTTGTTATTTCGGGACCGTGTTTTCGGTCCAATTCTCGGCCTCTCAAACAAAATCTCGATCTGTAACATCTAGACCCGATTTGGGCGGCTAGGTGTTACAGATCGAGATATACCGGTGGGTTGGGTCGTGTTTGTCTAAATCTGTAACACGAGGGACGGATTTTGCCGAGTTGTTGTTATAGATTGAGATTTTCTAGCAGGCGGGTTTGGTTTGTCTCGATCTGTAACAGTAAGACCCAGTTTTGCCGCGTAACTGTTACAGATTGAGACAAACCGGCGGGCCGCCCTGCCCCATCCACCTGCCGCTACCTGCTGTCCGCCGATTTCCGTTGCGCTGTTGTATTCCCATGCCATATCCTCTAGACAACTACGCGGCATCATCGCCGCCGCGCCTACAAGAGAGGAATGTCCATGACCGCACCTGCATCCAAGCTGCTCCAGCCCATTACGGTTGGCCCCCTTGAGCTCAAAAACCGTATTATGTTTCCGCCGCTGACCACCGGCTACGAGGAGCGTGACGGTTCCATCGGCGAGCGCAGCCTGGCTTTTTACGAGCGCCTGGCCCGTGGCGGCGTGAGCTACATCGTCATCGGCGACGTTGCCCCCGTCATGACCGCAAGCCCCACGCCCAAGCTGGCAACCGACGCCCAGATCCCCACGTTTAAGGCGCTGGCCGATGCCGTCCACAAGCACGGCGCCAAGGTCGCGCTGCAGCTGTTCCACCCCGAGTACGATGTGCCCGGTGTCGGCCGCATGGTCATGGGCTCCATGGCTGCCGCCAAGGCCGCGCAGGAGGCCAAGGCCGCCGGCGACGAGGAGACCTTTGCCGCCAAGATGGCCGAGTCCAACGAGATCCGCAACCAGGCCTACGCCAAGCTGCATCACGACATGCAGCACTTTGTGAACGAGGCGAGCGTAGAGCAACTCACCCAGATCAAGGAGGCCATCGCTGCCTCGGCCGCCCGTGCGCAGCAGGCCGGCATCGACGCCATCGAGGTCCACGGCGATCGTCTGGTGGGTTCGCTGTGCTCGGCCATCCTCAACCAGCGCACCGACGAGTACGGCGGCTCGTTCGAGAACCGCGTTCGCTACGCGCTGGAGGTCGTCGCTGCCATTAAGGAAGCCGCGCCGCAGCTGATGGTGGAGTACAAGCTCCCCGTGATCATGGAGAACCCCGACGGCACGCCGCGCGGCAAGGGCGGCTTGCTGCCCGACGAGGCCTGCGAGTTTGCCAAGCTGCTCGAGGGCGCGGGCATCGACATGATCCAGGTCGCACAGGCCAACCACACCGGCAACATGGGCGACACCATTCCGCCCATGGGCGCCATGCCCTACAACTGGACGCTGCCGGTGGCCGAGCGCGTCAAGGCCCTGGTCTCCGTGCCGGTGGCAACCGTCGGCCGTGTTGTCTCGGTCGAGGCCGGTGAGAAGATTCTGGAAGACGGCGCGGCCGACATCATCGCCTACGGCCGCTCGCTCATGTGCGACCCCGACATTGCGCTGAAGGTCGCCACGGGCGAGCCCATCCGCGAGTGCCTCAACTGCAACAAGGGCTGCGTCGACGCGATTCAAAACCGCAAGTACATCTCGTGCGTGCTCAATGCCGAGAACGGCGACGAGGCGACCATCGCTATCAAGCCGGGCGAGGGCGACAAGAAGATTGCCGTGGTGGGCGGCGGTATTGCCGGCCTGGAGGCCGCGCGCGTGGCGGCCAAGCGCGGCTACGACGTGACCGTCTACGAGGCGAGCGATCATCTGGGCGGCCAGATTGTGCTGGCGGCCGCGCCTCCGCGTAAGGATGAGATCATGCGCTCGGTCGAGTACTACGAGAAGATTCTGCCCGGCCTGGGCGTGAAAGTTGAACTC
Organism: uncultured Collinsella sp.; assembly: GCA_958432255.1. Classification (GTDB taxonomy): domain Bacteria; phylum Actinomycetota; class Coriobacteriia; order Coriobacteriales; family Coriobacteriaceae; genus Collinsella. Next base: position 62,590 of record CAUATU010000006.1, on the reverse strand, counting down.
AACCATGCCGCCAGCCCCGCGGATCTCAACGCCGCCGACGCCGCGATTGTGGCAGTGGGCGCGCACGACGTGGTCATCCCCGTTCCGGGTGCCGACTCGGACAAGGTTGTCTCGAGCTGGGATGTGCTGGCCGGCAAGGTGGAGCTTACGGGCCGCGTCGCTGTCATTGGCGGCGGCCTGGTGGGCACCGAGACTGCCGAGTACCTGCTGCAGCACGGTTGCGAGGTGGCGATTGTCGAGATGCTCGACAAGATTGCCGCAGGCGAGTCCGAGACCATTCTGCCGCTGATCATGAGCGACTTTGCAGAGCACAACGTGGAGCAGCACGTTAAGACCCGCCTGACCGCCATTACCGACGAGGGCGTGGAGGCCATTCGCACCACCGAGGACGGCGCCGAGGAGCCGGTGAAGATCGCCTGCGATTACGTGGTGATGGCCGTGGGCTCCAAGGCCAACGCGTTTGACCTGGATGGCGTGACGGTGCCCGTGACCTGCGTGGGCGACTGCTCGGGTGAGCGCACCGCCGACATTGCGAGCGCCATTCGCACGGCGTATCACGCGGCCAACGAGCTGTAGTTGAACATCGCGGCCAGGCGGGACGGTGGCACGGATCCGTCTCGCCCGGCTGTGTCCCGTCGGGTGTCAATCGGTGCGGGGCCTGCAAGCGCAGCAGGTCCCGCCCTTTTTGTTTTGCTCCGGTGGATGGCAATGCGCGGTAATCATGAGGAGTGAGGACGTCTACTGTCTCGCAGATCACTCAAAATTATTGGGGGAGGGGTTAATAACTATATCCTCTATACCAAAGGACATAAAGAGATGCCAATTTTGTTGACAAGCGAATAACGATTAGCTGCGAGTTAGCTACCAGCGTAAATAATCGATAAAGAAATGTCGTAATTTGGTGCCAAATGCCCAGATAACGCCGCGTCTATTTTAATTAACTGCTTTGAGCAAACAGTAAAATGCTACTATCTAACTTGCACGTAAGAAAGCAGATTAACGGTTAAGGCTAAGAAGTGGCAGGTATGTCGGAAGCAACTAGGACTCGCACGCATGCGCCTGAGGTTAGGCAGCGCGCCGTCGAGATCCTCCAAGAGGGGGTCGGTCATCGCGCCCTCGCTGCGGAGCTTGGCATTCCCCAGGCCACGGCTCGTCAGTGGGCCCGCGCGTATGCCGTGGGCGGTGCCGACGCCGTTCTCAACGCCGGTTCGCATCATCACACCTATTCGTACGACGTAAAGCTCGCTGTGGTTAAGGACCGTCTGGAAAACGGCTTGACGGTTCGCGAGGCCATGATCAAGCACAAGATTCCCAGCGAGTCTTCGGTCAAGGCTTGGTGCCGTCAGTACCGCGAGAGCGGTGAGTCCGCACTGGTCGATAAGCCGCGCGGTCGCAAGCCGCGCGTTAAAAAGGCGGAATAGCAAACGGGATGGTGCGCCCACAGGGGCGCATTTTTCTTGCCGCGCCAACTTTTTGGACCGGCGCGAGCCTATCGGGACATCCTCCAAAGTGCCCAATAAACCGCGCGCAGTGGCCCGCGCGTCCGTCGCTGCGGTAAGGGGACGTCACCCCTCTACTCCAATGCGGACAGACTCCTTGCCCCGTACGCCTAAAACTCCCCAGTTGACCGAAAACCTGCCACCGCAACCCCGTAATTGAGCTATAACGTTAAACAATTGCAGCGTTTTTGCATGGGGGAGTGATGGTATGACGCTACTGTATTTCCTTACCCTGTTTCCGCTGGTACCGGCGCTGGGCATGCTGCTCGCGCGCGGTGACCGCACCCGCGATGCGGTGGGGCTCATAGGTTCCGGCATTATTATGGCGGTGACAGTTGTAGTCGCCGTCATGTTTTTTGGCACGGGTCCGCAGAGCTTTGAGGTTGCCCCCGACACCTCGCATGTGCTCTCGATCATCAGCTCCGTCATCGACGTTGTCCTGTGCGCCGTCATCCTGTACAACGCGTACAAATATAGGAACGCGCTCACCACGGTGCTCGGCATAGTCCAGCTGGTGGGCTCGCTCGCCTTTGCAGCCATGACGCTGCCCGCGGCCGAAGCCGTCACGGCGACGCCGCTCTACCTGGACTACATGAGCGTGATCATGGTCCTCGCCGTCGGCATTGTCGGCAGCCTAATCTGCGTGTATGCCCTGGGCTACATGAAGGACTTCCAGGCCCATGACGAGCACGAGGCCGCGCTGCGCGGGCAGACCGCGCCCGACCGTCGCCCGCAGTTCCTGGCGCTTATGTTCCTGTTCCTCTCGGCCATGTTCGTCATCGTGACGAGCGATAACCTTGAGTGGCTGTTCTGCGGCTGGGAAATCACCACCGTGTGCTCGTTCCTCATGATTGGCTACACGCGCACGCCCGAGGCCATCAAGAACGCCTTCACCCAGATCATCCTCAACATGCTGGGCGGCATCGCGTTTTTGGCCGGACTCATGTACCTGCACGTTAACGGCATGCCGCTGACCATCTCGGGCATGATCGAGCTTTCCGGCGCCGGAACCGCGCAATCCGCGCTGCTGGTGATGCCGGTCGTTCTGCTGTCGCTCGCCGCCCTTACCAAGGCCGCGCAGATCCCGTTCCATACCTGGCTGCTCGGCGCCATGGTTGCCCCCACGCCCACGAGCGCCCTGCTGCATTCGTCCACCATGGTCAAAGCCGGCGTGTTCCTAATGGTCAAGCTGAGCCCGCTCTATGCCATCTATCCCGTGACCGGCTTTATGGTTACGAGTGTGGGTGCCATCACGTTTTTGCTCGCGGCCCTCATGGCCATCTCGCAGAGCAATGCCAAGCGCGTGCTCGCGTTCTCCACCATTTCCAACTTGGGTCTCATCAGTGCCTGCCTGGGTGTCGGTGCGCCCGAGGCCGTATGGGCGGCCATCTTCCTGATCTTGTTCCACACGGTGGCTAAGTCGCTGCTGTTCCTGTGCGTAGGCACCGCCGAGCACCATATCGGCAGCCGCAATATCGAGGACATGGACGGTATGTTCAGCCGCATGCCGCACCTGACGCGCCTGATGATGCTGGGCATCATGGGCATGTTTGTGGCGCCGTTTGGCATGCTCGTGTCCAAGTGGGGTGCCCTGGTGGCGTTTGCGCAGACTGGCAACGTGCTCATGATCATGGTACTGGCCTTTGGCTCGGCCGCGACGTTCTTCTTCTGGGGCAAGTGGCTTGCCAAGCTTTCGGGCGTCGACCCCACGGCTCAAAACGTTGAGGTCAATGTCCATAAGACCGAATGGATGGCCCTCAACACCATCGCCGCGCTGCTGATTCTGTGCTGCGTGGCGTTTCCGGTTATCTCGAGCGGTCTGGTGTCGCCTTACTTGGCCATGGTGTTTGGCCGCGTGCCGTACGTTATTGGCAAGGACGCCATGTATCTGATGGTGGTTATCGTGGCGTTTATCGCCGTGGTGCTGCTGACTTCATTCCGCGTGAGCAACAAACCGCACGTAAACGTATATCTTTCGGGTGTGGGAACCGACAATTACCGCCATTTCCGCGGCTCGATGGGACACGAGGTGAAGGCCGAAAAGCGTAATTGGTACTCGGAGGACGCCCTTGGCGAGAAGCGTATTGGCCCCGCGGGTAGCGTCGTGTGCTGCAGCATTATCTTGTTTGCGCTGCTGTGCTGCGCGTGGATTGGGCCCGAGCGGCTTGCCATGAGCGCGCCCTCGGTGCTGCGCGGCAAGTATTTTGAAGGCTCGGGCGTCCTGGGCATCTTTATTGGTACCGTGGCGTTTGCCCTGCTGGCGCCGCTTGTGGGCGGCCTGATCGACGGCGTTGACCGCAAGCTGTCCGCCCGCATGCAGGGTCGCGTGGGCCCGCGCCTGCTGCAGCCTTTCTACGACGTTGCCAAGCTGCTGCGCAAGGCCCCTGCCAGCGTAAACACCATGGACGATACCTATATGGCATGTGCGCTCATCTTTACCGTGGTAGGCGGCGGCATCTTTGTGTCGGGCTCCAACACGCTGCTGTGCGCCTTTATGGTGACGCTCGCTGCAATCTTTGTGGTGTTGGCGTCCGCCTCGACGCAAAGCCCGTTTGCCCAGGTCGGCGCTGACCGCGAGCTGCTGCAGGTTATGAGTTACGAGCCCGCCGTTTTGCTGATGAGCGTGGGCCTGTACCTTGCCACCGACAGCTTTGATTCCATCGCCGTTACGGGGCAGTCGGCCCCCATCATCGTGTACAGCGCGCCCATTTTCCTGGCGCTGCTCGCGGTGCTTACCATCAAGCTGCGCAAGTCGCCGTTTGACCTTTCGTACTCGCATCACGCGCATCAGGAGATTGTCCAGGGCGTCGCCACCGAGATGAGCGGCGGCACGCTAGCCAAGATGACCCTTATGCACTGGTGCGAGACCGTGCTGTTTTTGATGTGGGTGGGCATGTTCTTTGTTTGGGACAACCCCGTGAGCTGGGTTGTAGCCCTGGTCGTGATGGCCGCGACGTATTTTGTCGAGGTCCTGATCGACAACACCTTTGCACGCAGCACTTGGCGCAGCTGCTTTAGGCTCGGATGGGGCGTGGCGCTGGTGTTTGGCCTGCTCAACCTTATGCCCATCCTCGTTGACGTGTTTATTTAGGAGGCGGCATCCATGGATCATAAAATGTCGCGCTCGCCGTGGGTTATTCATTACGACGGTTCGAGCTGCAACGGATGCGATATCGAGGTGCTGGCCTCGCTCACGCCGCTGTTCGATGCGGAGCGCTTTGGCGTGGTCAACACCGGCAACCCCAAGCATGCGGATATCTTTTTGGTGACGGGGTCGGTCAATGCCCAGAACCTGCCCGTCGTGCGCCAGATCTACAACCAGATGCTCGAGCCTAAGTGCGTGGTGGCGTGCGGCATCTGCGCGTGCTCGGGTGGCGTGTTCCGCGATGCCTACAACGTGATCGGCGGCGTGGACCGCGCGATTCCCGTGGATGTGTACGCGCCCGGGTGCGCCATTCGCCCCGAGACGGTGATCGATGCCATCGTGGAGGCGTGTGGCATCCTGGACCAGAAGGAGGCCGTGATGCGCGCCGGCGGCGATCCGCTCACCGTGGGCGGTGCCGCTACCTGGGACGGTGGCGTTGAGCTGGGCGAGGACGGGTTTGTGGCTGCGGGTGCCGGGGCTGACGGTGCCGGCGACGGCGTCGAGGCCGATTTGTCCGCCGGGAAGTCCGCCGCACCCGCCGCTGCAAAGGAGGCCGAGTAATGCAAAAGGCTATCTATACCACCGTCGGGATCGACGAGCTCCTGTCGCATGTCCAGGCGCTCAAGGGCGCCGGCGCGCGCTTTGTGCAGATGCATGCCGAGCGCTGTGTGGACGACGGATCGTATCGCCTGGTCTATACGTTTATCAACGTCCGCGCTGCGCAAGAGCAGATCGCGCGGGACGGAAACTATGCGATCGAGAACCTGGTGGTTGAGGGCATCGACCAGTACCAGGAGATTCCGTCCATCAGCTCATATTATCCGGCGGTGTTCCCGTTTGAAAATGAGGCCCACGACCTGTTTGGTCTTGCCATCACCGACATACAGATCGACTTTAAGGGCTTTTTCTACCAGGTTTCGACTGCCGAGCCCATGAGCGTTATCACGCCCGAGGTGAAGGCCGCGCGCGAGAAGGCCATGAAGGTCCGTGCCGCCGCCGAAGCCAAGGCGCGCAAGGCCGCTGCCGAAAAGGCCGCCGCTGCTGCGGCTGCTGCAGGGGAGGGCGCTGCGAGCATCGACGATGCCGCGGGTGCCGCTGCTCAGCCCGCTGCGGCTGCCGGCTCCGATGCTCAGCATGACGATGCCGCTGCCAAGGCCGCGCTCAAAGCCGCCGAGCTGGAAGCAAAGCTCGCCGCCATGGATCCCGAGAAGGCGGCCAAGGTCCGCGCGGCGCTTGCCGCCAAGGCCGCCCGCGACAAGCAGAAAAAGGAGGCGTAAGGTCCATGGCACATCGCTCCGTTATTCCGTTTGGCCCGCAACACCCGGTGCTGCCCGAGCCGCTTCATCTGGACCTGGTGATCGATGACGACCGTGTTATCGAGGCAATTCCGCAGATCGGCTTTGTGCACCGCGGACTCGAGAAGCTCACCGAAAAGCGCGACATGCACCAGTTTGGTTACATCGCCGAGCGCATCTGCGGCATCTGCGCCGTGGGCCACAGCTGCGGCTATGCCAGCGCCTGCGAACGCATGCTCGACATCGAGGTGCCCGGCCGCGTGCAGTATATCCGTGCCATTTTGCACGAGCTTTCGCGCATTCACTCGCACCTGCTGTGGCTGGGCCTGCTCGCCGATGCCTTTGGCTTCGAGGCACTGTTCTATCGGTCGTGGACCCTGCGCGAGCAGATTCTCAAGATCTTCGAGAGCACCTGCGGCGGCCGCGTGATCCTTTCGATTAACGAGATCGGCGGCCTTAAGCACGACATCGAGGACTCCGAACTGGCGGGGATTGTCCAGACGCTTGACGCCATGCGTCCTGACTACGAGGCCCTGGTGCATACGTTTTTGGACGACAACAGCTGCGGCGAGCGCCTGCATGGCGTGGGCGTGATCAGCAAGAAAGACGCGCTGGATCTGTCGATGGTCGGCCCGTTCGGTCGCGCCTCGGGCGTGGATTACGACGTGCGTATGTTTGGCGACGGTGCCTATGCGGATCTGGCTGCGTTTGAGCCCATCGTTGCTACCGATGGCGATTGCTATGCCCGCTGCCAGGTGCGCTGTGCCGAGGTCACGCAGGCCATGGACATCATTAAGGAGCTTGTAGGCAAGATCCCGCACGACGGCATCGGCGGGCGTACCAAGCTTACGCCGGCCGACGGCGCGCGCGGCGAAGTTGTGATTGAGCAGCCGCGTGGCGAGGCGTATTACTATGTGCGCGGCAACGGCACCAAGAACCTGGACCGTTTCCGCGTGCGCACGCCGACGTCGCAGAACTTGGCGGGTCTGACGCATGCGCTGCAGGGCGTACTCCTTGCCAACGTGCCCATGATTATCCTGACCATCGACCCCTGCATTAGCTGCACGGAAAGGTAGGCGCGGCATGAGTTTGCTGACATTTGCCAAGACGGCCTTGGGTTCTATGGTCAAGCAGCCGGTAACGGTGTGCTATCCGCAGGAGAAGCTCGCGGCACCCGAGCGCTTGCGCGGGCATATCGTCAATGACATGGATGTGTGTATCTGCTGCGGCATGTGTGCGCGTCGCTGTCCGGCGGGCGCGCTCGCGGTCGATCGCAAGGGTGGAACGTGGTCGATCGACCCGTATGCCTGCGTGGTGTGCGGCGAGTGCATCGAGAGCTGCCCCAAGCACTGCCTGACTATGGACACCGCCCGCACCCCAGTTGCGGCGGATAAGACTCCCACGGTAGAAACCAAACCGGAATAGCTCTGGAACAGGGGCCGGTGGGGCAAAAATGCCCCACCGGCCCAGCGCTTGAACGCGCGGTTGGGCTGCCACGAACAAAACTATGCCGGATTACGGGGCTGGATAGCGAACCTCCGACCATACAGAAAGTCGCAAAAACAAAACCGCAGGTAGATAGCTTGTTGTTTTTCAAAAATAGGGGGCATGGATGAGGTTCCTGACTTTGGCCCCGTAATCCGGCATAGTTTTGAAATGGCACCATATCCGTAACAGCCTTTGATCTTCCGTGGACGGAGGAAAACGGATTATTTTGGCCTTGCGAGGGCTGCCGCGTGACCCGTCTGCCGCGAAATGGGCCTATCTACTACGTTTAGGCGGCAGCCCTCGACCACGTCAAGTAATGCGAAATGAAAACCGCAGGTAGAACGCTTGCGGTTTTTCATGAAAAGCGGCTATGGTCGGGGGTATCGAGTCAAACGTAGTAGATGGCCCGATTTCGTGGCGAGCGTTACCAACTGGTCCCCCGGAGACGGAGGAAAACGGATCATTTTGGCCTGTCGGCTCCGAGTCGCACCCGTTTTCCTGCGAAAACCCTCGTGTCTCAACTTTGGTGAGACATTTGTCTCACGCCCAAAATCAAATCTGGAACGTGTGTCACCTGCCCAAATTGTGTCTCATTTCGTAACTTTAGGCTGTTGCAAGGTCTGAGACCGCGAGAAGGGAGACGCGATGAGTAAGTACACGAGGGGTCTCTTGGCGGTGATACTGGCCGTAGTGCTGGTGTTGCCAGCCGCAGCATTCGCCATGCTGCCCGAGGCCAACGCCAGGTCCAGCACGGGAATGGACGGACCGATAATGACCGGAAAGGTCGTCGACCCCGATACCAGCGGACGCTGGGAAATCTGGGCGGCAGGCCACGGCGGCAATAAGGTAACGACCCAAAACGTCGGCCGAATCTGGACCGATAAGACGGTCAAGGCAACCGGGGAAAACGAAGAGTCGGACTTTTTGACCACGCTTTCGGCGATGTCCTCGACGTCTAATTCAACCGTGACAGTCACCACGCCACTTGACATCGTGATGGTGTTGGATGCCTCCGGCTCGATGGATGATCCTATGGGTGGCGGAGATCGCACCAAGCGTATCGATGCACTGAAGAGCGCTGCGAACAGCTTTATCAATACCATCGCCAAACAAAACGAGGCTATCGAGGGCGTTGATAGGCAGCATAGGGTTGCCATTGTTAAGTTTGCGGGTGATAAGACTGATAAGGTCGGCAATGACACGTACTATCAAGGCCAATACAAGTACAACCACTCGCAGGTAATGAAGGGTTTGACCGATTGCTCCGGCGGCAACGTGAAAGCTCTTAAGGATACAGTTGCTGGAATCAAGCCAAGCGGTGCTACGCGTGCCGACTATGGTCTGGAACTGGCCGGGGATATCACTTCTGGTCGCGCAGATGCCAAGAAGATCGTTGTGTTCTTTACCGACGGCAAGCCAACGAGCTACAGCGAGTTTGATTCTGGCGTCGCCGATGCTGCCGTGACGGCTGCCAAGAACATGAAGGACAGCAAGGCCACCGTTTATACCATCGGCATCTTTAGTGGAGCGGACCCCGCTGCCGATCCCTCGAAAAAGGGGACAAGCGACGTCAACAAGTTTATGCACGCCGTGTCGAGTAATTATCCCGATGCCACGTCGTATGCGAGCGACGAGCTTGGCACACGCGCGGAAAACTCCGACTACTACAAGTCGGCGACCAATGCTGAAGAGCTCAAGAAGGTCTTCGACGACATCTCACAGGCCATCACATCGGAGCCGCCTTATCCGACCGAAATCCATAAGGGCTACGACGAGACCAAGTCCGGCTACATCACGTTTACCGACGAGCTGGGCGACTTTATGCAGGTCGACGGATTTACCGAAGTCGTCATCAACGGCATGTCGTTTACCAAGGCGAGCAAGACGGTCAACAAAGAAACCAATACCGACACATACGAGTTCACCGGCAAGGCAAAAGACCTGCTCATCACCGTGCAGCGTGCTGGTGCTGACAATCCCCAGAAGGGCGATATCGTAACGGTTAATATTCCTGCGTCGCTGATTCCGCTGAGTCACTTTAAGACCGTAGACGGCAAGCTTTCGGTCAACAACGTTAAGCCCATTCAGGTGAAGTATGCCTCGAGCGTGAAGAAGGACGCGCTTGACAACCTGTTTACGCCCGAGAAGGTAGCGGGGCTCAAGGACTACATCGAGCGCAATACGACTGTCGTTGACGGCACCAAGACCGTGAATTTCTACGCGAACAAGTGGAACGGTGGTGCGTTGGGTGATACGGTTGCGACCTTTGAGCCGGCCGACACCAACCGCTACTACTACTTCCAGAAGCAGACTCCCATTTTCACGGACAAGGGCTGCACACAGCCTGCAAAGAATTCGCTGGCAGATACCGGCACCTATTACTACAAGGATGAGTTTGAGGAGCAGGGCGAAAACGGCGAGGCCAAGCCCGCCACCGCCGTCATCGAGTTTATCGGCGGCGACGCTGCCAAGTTTGACGGCGCTATAGTTGCCGACGGGGACGGCAACCTTTCGTTTAGCGTGGGAACCGCGCGCCTAGCCTTTATCGACGAGCTCCACACCACCAAGGAGAGTGTGGGCGACAACAACACTGGTACCGCGACCGACGTTCTCAACCCCAAGTGGAACAACGTGTCCGCCAAGGCGACCGCGACGCATGTCAATTCCTACCTGGGCAACAACGGCAAGATCAGCTTTGCGTATGACATGACGCCGGCAATGGTGAACACCAAGGCCAGCTTTGGTCTAACCAAGGTGCTCGAGGGCCGCGCCTGGACGGATGCTGACGCGTTTGAGTTTGGCCTGACGTCCGAGAACGGCGCCCCGATGCCTGCGACTACGACTGCGATCGTGCGCAAGGCCGACCTAGACGCCCAGGGCAAGGCTGCCATCGACTTCGGTGCGATCGAATACACCGAACCTGGCACGTACGTCTACAAGGTCAGTGAAAAGCACGCCGGGACCACGATTGACGGCATCGCCTACAGCGGTAACGTCGCGGAGATCGCCGTGACGGTGAAGCCCAATAAGAAGGGCGAACTGAGCGCTGGCGTGAAGGTGACCTCGGGTGAGACCGAGTTCAAGAACGCCTACGCTACGAATCCTGTTGAGTCCAGCGTAACCAGTCAGATTGCCGTGACCAAGTCTCTGACCGGGCGCGACCTTACGGTCGGTGAGTTCAGCTTTGAGCTGCGCGAGATTAAGGATAAGGACTCTGAGCTTATCGAGACCGTTAAGAACGCTGCCGACGGCAAGGTGACGTTCAGTGCCATCAAGTACACCGAGATCGGCCAGCACACCTACAAGCTGCATGAGGTTAAGGGCAACGCCGGCGGTATTGAGTACGATGACGCGGTCTACACCATCGTGACGACCATCGCCGATAACGGCAAGGGCCAGCTGGTTGCCACGCACGAGCTGAAGGACGCCAAGGACGTCAAGAGCATCGAGTTCAAGAACGCCTACACCACGAATGCTACCGAGGCATCGCTTGCGGGTATCAAGAATCTGCAGGTTGACGACGCTCTGACCCCGGCTGACATTGCCGGCAAGTTCACCTTTACCGTGACCGGTGAAGAGGGCGCGCCTATGCCTGCGAGCACGAGCGTGCACAACGACGTTGACGGCAAGGTCGACTTTGGCAAGATTACCTTTACGCTCGACGACCTTAACAAGGCTGTGGGCGAGAAGCCCGAGAAGCGCGAGCACACCTTTACCTACACCGTGACCGAGTCCGGTGAGGTCGCTGGCGTGACCAACGACGCTAAGCCGTCGCGCGAGGTTTCCTTCACCGTGACCGATGACGGCAAGGGGAATCTGCGCGTATCCCGCAAGCCGGACGGTGATGCGGCCTTCACGTTCACCAATACCTATAACGTGACGCCTGTCGAGACGAGCGTCACCGAACAGATCACCGCGACCAAGGTCCTGACCGGCCGCGATCTCAAGGACGGCGAGTTCTCCTTTGAGCTGGTCGAGGGCGACAAGGTCGTCGCCAAGGGCACCAACGCCGACGACGGCACGATCGCCATGGACAAGATCACCTACGCCAAGCCCGGCAAGTACACCTACACGCTGCGCGAGGTCAACGGCGGAACCACCAGCAAGGGCATCACGTACAGCGACGCCAAGTACACCATCGAGACCACCATTACCGACAACGGTGACGGTACCCTCAGCGCTACGCACGAGCTGAAGAGCGCCACGCCTGCGACCTTCGAGAACACTTACAGCGTGACCCCGCTCGACACAGAGCTCGACTTTGACCTGAGCAAGGCCATCGACGGTCGCGACTGGACGGACTCCGACAAGTTCAGCTTTACCATCACCGCTCCCGAGGGCACCCCGCTGCCCGATCCCGCAACCGTAACTGTGAGCAAGAAGGACGCGAAGGACGGCATCGCCGCCATCAAGTTCGGCAAGATCCGCTACACGGCTGCCGGAACCTATAAGTACGAGATCCGCGAGAACGCGGGCAACGCGGTTGGCATGACGTATGACGCGCATGTCGCGACCGCCGAAGTGACCGTGACCGAGAACGCCGATGGCACGCTGATCGCCAACGTCACCAAGAAGGAAAGCGGACGCTTTACCAACACGTACCGCACTGAGCTTAACTACACCGCGGCCGGCGGCCTCAAGCTCAGCAAGAGCCTCTCCGGACGTCCTATGACCGAGGGTCAGTTCACGTTTACCGTGACGCCTGCCGACGAGGCCTCGGCCAACGCGCTTGGCCTGCTGCCCGGGGCCAACAGCTTCAAGTCCCCCGAAGCGGCAGAGGCAACGGTCGGACTGATCGACATTCTGGCTGGTCATGAGGTTAAATTTACGCAGGCTGACGCCGGCAAGACCTTCAAGTACACCGTGGCCGAAAAGAACGACGGCCAGCCCGGTTACACCTACGATGACGCCGTACGCACGGTGACGATCGCCATCGCCGACGACACCGCCGGTACGCTCTCTGCTACGACGACCGTTTCCGGTGGTCCCGAGGGTACGCATACGACGGTCCACAAGAGCGGTGAGAACAAGGTCGAGAGTGCCCTGGTCCCGTTCCACAACAGTTACAGCGCTACGACCAATACGCCTGGTGGTACCGCTGCTCAGGTTGTCGCCACCAAGACCCTGACCGGTCGCCCGATGGCCGACGGCGAGTTCTGGTTCGGCATCGCCTATCAGGGTGAGCTTGTGGCATACGAAAACCTCAAGCCCAATATCGGCGGGCACGTGAGCTTTGATACGCTGCACTACGACACTAAGATGCTTGCTAATCTTGAGGCTGCTGGGCTTGCTTATCGTACCGATAAGGACGGCAAGCTTGCCTGGACCATTAACTACACGGCCTACGAAGATTTATTCGGGCTGCCGAATGGCGTTTCCGCTACAACGTGGAGCTTTGGCATTAAGGTTATCGTCGTCGACAACGGTGACGGTACCCTGACGGCGACGGTCGACTACGGCGGCGTCGAGCCCTTGTTCGAGAACGTCTACGGCGCCGAAGCCGTCGATGCCGCGCTCACCGGCACTAAGAAGCTCCAAGCTGCCGAGGGCCTGACCCCGGCTGACATCACGGGCAAGTTCACCTTTACCGTGACCGCCGACGAGGCTGGTGCCCCGATGCCCGAGCGCACGACCGCAACCAACGACGCGGCTGGCAACGTGGACTTTGGCAAGATTCACTTTACGCTCGAGGACCTCAACCGCGCTCTGGGCGTGACGGACGATGCGACCGATAAGGCCGAGGCAGACGAAGCTGACGAAGCCGAGGCCGACGAGGCAGAGGCCGACGAGGCAGAGGCCGACGAGGCAGAGGCCGACGAGGCAGAGGCCGACGAGGCAGAGGCTGAAGAGGCCGACACCGATGCCAACGCCGACGAGCCCAGCGACGAGCCCGAGCCCGCAGCCCCCACCGCTCCGCGCTCGCACACCTTTACTTACACGGTGACCGAGTCCGGTAGTGCCCCTGGCGTGACCAATGACACCAACGCCACGCGCAAGGTTTCTTACACCGTGTCTGACGACGGTGCCGGGCATCTGAGCGTCAAGCGCGAAGGCGACGACGGTGCTGCCTTCACGTTTTCCAACACCTACGGCGTGGCACCTACCGATTCGTCCGTGACCGATCAGGTCAAGACGGTCAAGCGCCTGACTGGACGCGACCTTGCAGCAGGCGAGTTCACGTTTGAGCTGCTCGAGGACGACGTGGTTGTCGCTAACGGCACCAACGACGCTAACGGCACCGTGACGCTGAGCCCGATTCGCTACGAGGCACCCGGCACGCACACGTACACGCTGCGCGAGGCTTGCCCCAACGCGCTCGGCCTGTACAAGGGCGTCACCTATGACGGCACGACCTACACCGTCGTGACCACCGTCTCCGACAACGGCGACGGCACGCTGACCGCGACGCACAAGCTCGAGGGAACCACCGAGTCGGCTGGCTTTACCAACAAGTATCACGCCATGCCTGCGCAGGTTTCCATCGGCGCTATCAAGGTGCTCGAGGGACGCGAACTCAAGAAGGACGAGTTTAGCTTTAAGCTCGTTGGCGAGGACATCGAGTCTACGGTTGCCAACGATGCCGACGGCAAGATCAACTTCGACAAGTTCGAGTACGACGAGCCCGGTACGTACGTCTATACCATCAGCGAGGTCAAGGGCGACGAGACCGGTATGACCTATGACAAGTCCGTCTTTACCGCGACCGTCAACGTGGTCGACGACGGCGAGGGTAACCTCAAGGCGAGCGTCGCCTATGCCAAGGGCGACAAGAGCGTCGAGGGCATCGTGTTTAACAACATGTACAAGAAGCCCGAAACGCCCGTGCCGACGCCCGACCCCGGCACGCCCAAGACCGTGACGAACATCGTCAAGACGGTCAAGGGTTTCCTGCCCACCACGGGTGACCAGCAGGCAGCCGCACTGCTCATGGCATTTGTTATTGCCATCGTCGGCGTCGGAGCCCTGGTCTGGGGTATCCGTAAGCGCTAGGCACGCTGGTAGCGCCCGGGGCCAAAAGGCCCCGGGCCGCTGGCGAAAAGCCAAAAATGTAGCCCCTCACCCCACCCCCAGCCGCCACGGAGGTATCTCCCTCCTCCGTGGCGGCGCTTTTGTGCGTAGGCGAGAAGGGCTTGCCACGAAACCGGCCCATCTACTACGTTTAGTCCCTTACCCCCAACCATGCCAAAAAACGCGAAAACAAAACCGCAGGTAGAACGCCTGCGGTTTTGTTCAAAACGAAGGTATGGTCAGGGGTATCGAGTCAAACGTAGTAGATGGGCCGATTTCGTGGCGGGCGGTTCCGGCTGATCCCTTGGGGACGGAGGAAAACGGATCATTTTGGTCCCGCGAGGCTGGCGGAGACACTCGTGCAGGGCCGCCCGAACAAAACTATGCCGGTTTACTACGATGAATTTGACATTCCCGACCGTGGCTGCATTTTTCAAAATATTGCAAGCGTTCTACCTGCGGTTTTGTAAGCGCGCAATTTACCGTGGTCGATGGTGGGCGATTCATCGTAGTAATCCGGCATAGTTTTGAAATGGTATTAAATCGGTGGCAGCCATTTTGTTATGCCGGGCTGGTCGGTCGTTGGGTAATTACCCTCGCAGGTATGCAATGGCGATTTGCGTACGGTTGCGTAGCCCCATTTTGGCTAGGATTGAGCTGATGTGGTTGCGCACCGTGCCTTCTCCCATATAAGCCGTGGCGGCAATCTCCTTGTTGTCGAGGCCGCGGGCGATGAGCTCGGCGACTTCGAACTCGCGGTCGGTTAGGCCGGCAAAGGCCGCGGGCCGGCGGGGCGCGTCGGCTTCGGTGCCCGCCCCATCAAAATCGATATCCTCGATCGCCTTGCCCTCGAGCACGCGTTTGCCGCCCATGACCTGTGCCAACGCCGGCGGAATGGCGGCGACATCAGTCTTGATCAGGTAACCGCGGGCGCCCAGCTTGAGCGCCGACACAATGTACTCGTCATCCGAGAATGTTGTCAGAAACACCACGCGCGCCGTGGGGTCGCGCTCAAGGATTTCGCGTGCCGCCGAAAGGCCGTCACGCCCCGGCATCTGGATGTCGAGCAGCGCGATATCGGGTGCGTGCTCGGCGTAGAGCGCCACCGCATCGTCGCCGTTGGCACCGGTATCCACCACTTCGATCTGCGGCTGAGCGCCCAGGATAATCTTGAGCGAATCGACCACCAAGCGGTCGTCGTCGACAACGATGAGCCTCATCGGGCGTCATCTCCTTGCTGTTTGGGGACGGTGGCAAACACGCGCCAGCCGGGGGCGCCGACGCGCAGGCCGGCGGTGAAGGTTCCGCCAAGCGCCTCGACGCGCTCGCGCATGGAGGCGAGCCCCATGCCTTCTACGACGTTGCTGCTGCTCGCCGGGGTCGCGTCCGCGCCATCATCGGTAACGATGAGCTGGTAAAACGACGGGTGCTCCATGCACCGCACGGTAATGGTTTTGGCATGGGCGTGGCGCATGGCGTTGGAAAGCGCCTCGCGCAGCACCGCCGCAAAGCAGTTGGCGACGTTGGCGGGCGCATGCTCGGCCAAAACCTCAAGCTCAATCTGCGGACCGCTGTCCGAGCGTGCGCCTTCAACGATGCGCTCGAGCTGCACGGAGAGGTTGGTCGCATTGTCGTTGAGCGCGTGAACGCTGGCGCGCACGAGTTGGAGCGCCTCGTCAACCGTGCGTTTGACGTCGGCGAAATCGGCGGCAACCCTGGGCTCGTCGGCATGGACCACGCGCAGGGCTTCGGTTTGAAGCGAAGCGCGCGTGAGCTGGTGGCCCACGTTATCGTGGATCTCGCGCGCGATGCGGGCGCGTTCGGCGAGCGTCGCGAGTTCGACTTCGTAGTCCTGGCGGTCGGCGAGGTCGCGGTTGCGTGCCTCGAGTGCCAGGGCGCGTTCTTGCAGCTTGTCGCGGGTGCGACGCATGCGTTCCTGTTCGTGCTCCAGCTGCGCGGTGCGCAGCGACAGCAACGTGGCGGCGACCGAAAGGATGGCGGTTAACAGCAGCGTTCGGGTGGTGAGCACGCCGCCACGAAGGTCCGCGACAAGCGCGCAGACAAACACGGCGCCAATCGCCAGCGCGGGCCAGATTCGTTCACGGCGAACGCGTCGCGCGATGTCATAGAAGGCAAGGGGTGCGAACGGCATAAATGACGGCACGAAGATGGCCGCGATGATGTAGGCGTAGCTCGCGGCCTCGCTCGCGCGATGGGCGTGTTCTTCTCGTGCGACTTCCGACGCCGAGGTGGCTATAACGCCAAGGCAAAACGCCACAACCAGACGAGCGTCCACGGCAAGACCCATGGCGGCCGCAATGCAGCACGCCAGCACAATCGATTTGTCGAAAAGCCTGTTCATACGGGTATTGTACGCGAAGCTACGCGTGGTGGAGGGGCCGCCTGCGCAACCGTGACATTCCTCCCGCGCGGCAAACCGGCGTCGATCGCTCGCACGAGCGGGGGTTTCGCCTCCGCTCCCCGCACTCGTGACAAAGCTCACTGGTGCGCGCCGGCGGCTCCTGCGATGATGCAATCGTACCGGGCCACGACCAACAGAAGGGCCGCCTCATGACAGACATCGTCCACGTCGAAAACCTCGTCAAGCGCTATGACGATCTTATCGCGCTCGACCACTTTAACCTGAGCATCGCCCCCGGCGAGATCTTTGGCCTGCTGGGTCCCAACGGCTCGGGCAAGACCACGTCCATCAACTGTATCCTGCAGCTGCTTGCCTACGACAAAGGCACCATCGAGCTCTTTGGCGAGCCCATGACGCCCGCCCGCTACGACCTCAAGCGCCGCATCGGCGTGGTGCCGCAACAGGTGGCGGTGTTCGACGAGCTCACCGTGCGCGAGAACATCGACTATTTCTGCAGTCTCTACGTCAACGACCGCAAGCGCCGCCGCGCGCTGGTGGACGAGGCGATCGACTTTGTCGGCTTGGGCGACTTTACGAAGTTCCGCCCCGGCAAGCTCTCGGGCGGCCTGGCGCGTCGCCTCAACATCGCCTGCGGCATCGCGCACAAGCCCGAGCTCATCTTCTTTGACGAACCCACGGTGGCGGTCGACCCGCAGAGCCGCAACGCCATCCTGGAGGGCATCTGCCGCCTGCGCGACGAGGGCGCCACGGTGGTGTATACCAGCCATTACATGGAGGAAGTCGAGCAGATCTGCAGCCGCATCATGATCATGGACGGCGGCCGCGTGCTGGCGCAGGGCACCAACGACGAGCTCAAGCGCATGATTCAGATGGGCGAGCGCGTGACTGTCGAGGTCGGCGCCGTCGAGGCCGCCACGGTCGAGCGCCTGCGTGCCCACGAGCACGTGCTCAGCGTTGAGCTTTCCGGCGGCGAACTCGTCTGCAACTGCGAGGCGAGCCCGCACAATCTGGTCGACATCCTCGACACGCTGCGCGCCGCCGACGTGGCACTCGGCCGCGTGTGGAGCGAGCCGCCGACCCTCAACGACGTGTTCCTCGAGATCACCGGCCGCGAGCTGCGCGACTAGGGGGCGCCATGTTCAACACCATTATCATTACGGTCAAGACGCTGCTGCGCCGGCCGAGTACATGGGTTTGGGGCGCGGTCTTTCCCGTCGCGCTTTCCACGATGTTTATGTTTATGTTCGCGAACCTCAGCTCCGACGGCAAGATTGACCCGGTGCCGGTGGCCGTTGTCGCTGACGAAGCCTGGGGCGCTTCATCCTTTAAGGACGTGGCGACCTCGCTTGCCAAGGAAGGCGACGACCAACTGCTCGAGATCCACGAGTGCGACGACGCAGCCGATGCGAACCGTGCGCTTAAGGCCGGCGAGGTTGCGGGCATCTATACGGTCGACGACGCAGGCGTACCCAAGCTCACACTGCTATCGAGCTACGACAGCTCGCGCGCATCATCGGTGCTCACCGATCGCAGCATCCTGGAGACGGCGGCAAGCTCGTATACACAAAATGCCGAGCTCATGTCCCAGATTGCCCAGGACAACCCGGCGGCACTCGCCGACCCCGAGGCGGTTGCGCGCGCCCTGTCGCTCGAGGGCGGCACCCGCCGCGTAAGCCTGACACGCACCACGCCCGATGGCACGGTCATCTACTATTACGCGCTCTTTGGCCTGGTCGCGATGATGTCTGCCGAGTTTGCCGCCTTGAGCGTCGTCGATCTGCAGCCCAATCTGTCGGGCCTCGGCGCGCGTCGCTGCGTGGGCGGCCTTTCCAAGACGGCGTCGCTGGCCGGCATCTTT
This sequence comes from uncultured Collinsella sp., assembly GCA_958432255.1. Lineage (GTDB taxonomy): Bacteria > Actinomycetota > Coriobacteriia > Coriobacteriales > Coriobacteriaceae > Collinsella. The sequence continues at coordinate 43,914 of CAUATU010000006.1, read as the reverse complement.
GTCGGCTCGTGGCTGGTTTCCTTCGCCTCGATGGCGATCGCAATCGGCTACGTGCGCCTGGTCGTGGGCGTCGACTTTGGCGGGCGCGAGGGGCTGTGTCTGGTGGGCGGCGCCGCTTCCGCGCTTGCCGCCACGGGCCTGGGACTCTTTGTGGGCACGCTTCCCGTTAAGGGCGGCAAGGCGTCCAAGTCCGGCATCCTCACGGGCTTTGCTACCACGTGCGCCCTGTTCGCCGGCCTCTACGGCGAGCCGGCGATGGCGCTTGCCGACGACGTCGCCCGCGCCTGCCCGGCCGAGTGCTGGTTCAACCCTGTCAAGCTCATCTGCGACATGTTCAACCGCCTGTATTTCTTTGAGGACCTGGGCCCCTTTGCCGTTCGCGCCGGCGCGCTGGTCCTTATGGCGCTGCTGTTCGTTGCCGCCGCCACGCTGATCTTTGGAAGGAGCCGCTATGAGCACCTTTAAGACTGCGCTTCGCATGGCGCTCGCGCACCCGCTCTATTTGCTCATCTACACGGTGTTCATTTCGCTGCTGGGTGTGTTTATCGCGGCATCGGTGAGTTGGAACTCGTCGCAGCTCACCGAGTACAAGCCCTATGACACCAACGTGGTCGTGGTCGACCGCGACGACAGCGATCTTTCGCGTGCGCTCACCAAGCACCTGGGCTCGCGCTTTGAGCTGGTCACGGGCGCCGGCGACGGCACCTACGACCTAGCGGACGCGCTTTCCAAGAGCAACAGCGCCAAGGGTAGCGCCGACTGCGTGTTCTTTATCCCGGAGGGGTTTGAGGGCGACCTCGTTGCAGCCGCTCGCGCGGGGGAGTCCCTGCCCAAGCTCGATGTCACCTACGGTGCCGGCACCATGGCGGCGGCGCTTTCGTCTGCCGAGGCCTCGCGCTGGATCTCGCTCGCGGGCGCTGCGGTGGCGCTTGAGCCCGCTGCTTCTAACGGCGACGTTGCCAAGGCCGCCGAGCATGCCGCTGCCAAGCGCGCGGAGGTCGAGGTCGAGCAGGTCAAGGTCGACTCGACGGCCGCCGCCACGCTCGAGTCGTACTTCAACTTTGGCGCGTACGCGATCATCTCGTCGGTCATCGTGTCGGTGGGGCTGGTGTTCTCGGGCATGAACGAGCCCGAGCGCGTGTGTCGTATGGATGCCGGCCCAATCTCCGAGCGCCAGCGCTCGCTTGCCGTGTTCGCGGCTGCCGCAGTGCTCACCGTCTGCATCTGGTTTGTGTCGAGCATGATGGGCGTCGTGGGCTTTGCCGGCGCGGTTGCCGAGGTTGGCGTGGGTCGTGTGTGCCTGGCGCTGGCGGCGACGTTTGCCCTGGCGTGCACGCCTCTGGCCGTTGGCTTTGCCCTTTCGAGCCTGGGTGCGCGTGAGGAGCTGCTCAACGGTGTGGGCAACCTGCTCGGCATGCTCATGACGTTTTTGGGCGGCGCTTGGATGCCGCTGTCGCTCATGGGCTCGGCCGTGCAGACGGTGGCGCACTTTGTGCCGACGTATTGGGTGAACGACGCGATTGGCAAGGCGCTCGCTTCGGATCTGACGTCCACCGTGTTGGGCGACATCGCCTGCGACCTGGGCGTCACCGTGCTCTTCGCTGCCGCCATTGCCGCCGTAGGCCTGGCTCTCGCACGCACCAAATCCCGCGCCTAGTCTGAAATAAATCCTAGGCCTCGCCCCAAAATAGTTCGCCAAGGTTTACTATTACGTTCATAAAGTAGTACGAGGCTAACAATGGGGGATACCATGGCAACGCAGGAAGCCTATGTCCAGGTCAAGGATCTCAAAAAGCACTACGGCGACGGTGATGCGCGCCTGACGGTACTCGATGGCATCGACGCGTCCATCAACCGCGGCGAGATCTGCGTCATGCTGGGGCCCTCGGGCTCGGGCAAGTCGACCTTTCTCAACCTGATCGGCGGCCTGGAGGATGCCGACGGCGGCTCCATCATGGTGGACGGCTGCGACCTCACGGTGCTCAAACCTACCGACCTGGGCGAGTATCGCCGCCGTGAGCTGGGCTTTGTCTTCCAGTTCTACAACCTGGTGCCCGATCTCACCATCAAGGAAAACATCGAGGTCACGGCGCACCTGTCCAAAAACCCGCTCAATGTCGACGACCTGCTGCGTTCGCTGGGCCTTTACGAGCATCGCAACAAGTTCCCGCGCCAGGTCTCGGGCGGCCAGCAGCAGCGCTGTGCCATCGGCCGTGCGCTCGTCAAAAACCCGGGCCTGCTGCTGTGCGACGAGCCCACGGGCGCGCTTGACTATAAGACGTCCAAGGAAATCTTGCAGCTCATGGAGGATGTCAACCGTACCTACGGCTGCACCATCATCATTGTCACCCACAATGCCGCCATCGCGCGCATGGCCAATCGGGTGCTGCGCCTGCGCGACGGGCACATCGTCGAGGATGAGCTCAACGAGTCGCCCGTCGCGGCCGCCGAACTCGATTGGTAGGCGGCGCCATGACACCTCTCGCAAAACGTCTCCCGCGCGAGCTGCGCCGCAATATCGGCAAGTACCTGGGCATCTTTTTGCTTATGTGCGGAAGCATCGCCCTTACCTCGGGCTTTTTGCTCGCGGCGCATTCCATCGGTTGCCTTATCGACGACATGCGCGATGCGTACACGATTGAGGACGGCCGCGTGACCACCTCCTTCGAGGCCACCAAAGACCAGCTCAAGGCAGCCGAGGATGCAGCCGGCGACGTCGGCGGCGTCACGCTCTACAAGAATTTCTCCGTCGATGCCATCATCAAAAAGGCCGCCGGCGACGACGGCACCAAGCGCACGCTGCGCACCTATGCGCACCGCACCAAGGTCGATATCGCGTCCTACTGCGAAGGCAAGCAGCCTAAGACGGACGATGAGGTGGCAATCGACCGCGTCTTTGCCACCAATAACAACCTGTCCGTGGGCGATAAAGTCGAGCTCGAGGGCCGAACCTACACCATCTGCGGCATCATGACCCAGCCCGATAGCCAGGCGCTGTTCCTTAACAATTCGGACTTTACGGTGAACACCATCACCTATGGCGTGGCCGAGGTCACCGACGTCGGCTTTGCCGCGCTTGAGGACGCCGGTGGCGCGCCTGCCTACACCTATTCCTTTATCTTTGCCGATCGCGACCTCCCCACCGCTGATCGCATCGATGCGGAGCAGGATATGGTCGAGGCGCTGGCCGATGCCGATGCGCGCGTGGACGATCTGATCGATGCCGATTCCAATCAGGGCATTGGCTATGCGCGCGACGACGTGGACGGCGACTCCATGATGTGGATGACGCTGCTCGACATCATCATCGTGATCATGGCGTTCGTCTTTGTGGTCCTTACCGACGCTACCATCGAGGAGGAGAGCGCCATCATCGGCACGCTGCTCGCTAGCGGCTATCGTCGACGCGAGATCGTACTGCACTACCTTGCGCTTCCCGCCATCGTGGGCGTGGTCGCGGCGCTTTTGGGCACTGCGCTCGGCATTGTGTTCTTTACCGAGCCTATGCGTAGCCTGTATTACGGCTCGTACAGCCTGCCGCCCTTCCAGGTGTACTGGAGCTGGGAGATCTTTGTGAAGTGCGCCGTGGTTCCCGCCGCTGCGCTCATCCTCATCACGCTGGTGGGCCTGCTTCGCAAGATGGGCAAGACGCCGCTGCAGTTTCTTCGTCACGAGGCGAGCGGCAAGTCGGGCACCAAGCGCGGCCTGCAGCTGCCGGAGCGCATGGGCTTTGTCTCGCGCTTCCGCCTGCGCATCTTCCTGCGTAATCTGGGCAACTTCGCCACGCTTTTCGTGGGCATTGCGTTTGCCTCGCTGCTACTGCTCTTTGGCCTGGCGATTCTGCCCACGATGACGCACTACGCGGACAACCTCGAGACAAGCCTGGTCGCCGAGCACCAGTACACGCTCAAGGCCCCGCTGGAACTCGAGGGCACCGCCGAGGAGCGCGAGCAGTGGTCGGCACTCGAGCGTTTGCAGTCGGTTGACGGCGCACTGCTTTCTGCCGCTCAGGATGCCGATGACGAGCTTGACGACGCGGCCGATGCAGCGCAGGCGGCAGCCGATGCCGCGACCAGCGCTCCGTCTGCCGAGAGCCTGGCCGCGGCGCAGGACGCGCTCGCCAAGGTCCAGGACAAGAAGGATGCGCTTTATGCGCGCCTCGATGACCTTGCCGATGCCCTCGGCTGCGACCGCGACGAGGCTATCGACCTGATCGACAAAGCCTCTAAGATCGACACCGACAACGACGACATTCACCCGGTCAACACGATCGACAACGGTGCAGGCACAATCGCGCAGGCCGAGAAATACGCCGTCTACCAGCTGCAATACGACCGCGGCGATGGAAATGGGCAGGAGACGATTTCCGTCTACGGCATCTCGCCCGATTCGCGCTATTGGAAAGACCTCAACGTCGGCGACGGCCGTGTCGTCTTTGGCGGCGGTCTGCTCGATAAGTTTGGCTGGAGCGAGGGTCAGAAGGTCACGCTTCGCGACAAGTACGAGGGGGAGCATTATTCCTTTGAGTACGCGGGCAAGGACTGTGCCTGGGGCTCAAAGTCGGACATGAATATCTATATGAGTATCGACGACTTTAACGAGCTGTTCGACAACGACGCCGCCTACTTTAACGGCTATGTGAGCGACGAGAAGCTCGACCTCGATGCTCGTTACTTTGCCGGCGACACCACGCCCGACGACATGCGCGCCGTGGGTGACCAGTTCATCGGCATGATGAGTAAAATGATCGTAATGATGATCGGGCTCGCGGTGTTCATCTTCCTGCTGTTTATGTACCTGCTGACCAAGGCGGTGATCGACCACAGCGCCCGTTCGATCAGCTACATGAAAGTCTTTGGCTATCGCGATAGCGAGATCTCGCATCTGTACATCCGCTCGATCACGCTGTGCGTGGCGGCGTCGCTCGTGCTGAGCCTGCCGGTCATTATTGGCTCGCTCACGGCCATCTTCCGCTCGATGCTGCTCGCCTACAACGGCAATATCGAGATCTACGTGCCCGCTTGGTCCATGGCGGCGTGCGTGGGCATTGGCTTTGTGACCTACCTGGTCGTGGCGCTGCTGCACACGCGCTCCATCAAGCGCGTGAGCCTCTCCGAGGCCCTCAAAGTGCAGGAGTAACCCCTTATTGGTCATTGGGGACGTTCTTAAACGACTAGTCATCGGGGACGGTCTTTGCTGACTCGCCGGCTCGTCGGCTGTGCTGGCAAGGACTGTCCCCAGCTGCCGGCAGGAAAGGAATGTCCCTAGCTGCCAGGTGGCGAGGCACTCATTTAAGTCCGTCCCCAATGAGTGGTTTCAGTCATTTAAGTCTGTCCCCGATGACTAGATGCCGTACTTGACTTTAACTCTGCTTTAACTGGTACCATCCTCTATGTCTGTAACGCCATATAGACAGAGGGGATATATCTATGACCGCAACTGCACCCGCAGCACCCGCTAAGGTGTACTTCACCAACCTGCGCACGCATGCTCGCGAGAGCCAGCTTGACAAGCTCAAGCGCCTCATCCGTCACGCCGGTATCGAGCAGATCGACTTTGAGAACAAGTTCGTCGCCATCAAGATTCACTTTGGCGAGTTGGGCAACCTGAGCTTTTTGCGCCCCAACTACGCCCGCGCCGTCGCGGATGTCGTGAAGGAGCTGGGCGGCAAGCCCTTCCTCACCGACTGCAATACGCTCTATGTCGGTAGCCGCAAAAACGCGCTCGAGCACATCGATACCGCCTACCAGAACGGCTTTACCCCGTATGCTACGGGTTGCCAGATCATCATTGCCGACGGCCTCAAGGGCACCGACGAGGCGCTCGTTCCGGTCGAGGGCGGCGAGTACGTGCACGAGGCCAAGATCGGTCAGGCGCTCATGGATGCCGATATCGTGATCAGCCTCACCCACTTTAAGGGTCATGAGCAGGCCGGTTTTGGCGGCGCCATGAAGAACCTGGGCATGGGAGGCGGCAGCCGTGCCGGCAAGATGGAGCAGCATGCCGCCGGCAAGCCGAACGTCTCGACCGAGCACTGCGTTGGCTGCCGTGCCTGCGAAAAGATCTGCGCGCACGACGCTATCTCGTTCGACGACACCCGCGACCGCGAGCTTGCCAGCGGCGCTACTCGCACGGTGCACGTGGCCGCCATCGACCACGATCGCTGCGTGGGCTGCGGCCGCTGCATTGCGGCATGCAACCAGGATTGCATCAAGCCCGGCTATGACGCCGCGGCCGACGTGCTCAACTGCAAGATCGCCGAGTACACCAAGGCCGTCGTCGACGGACGCCCGAGCTTCCATATCTCGCTTGCCATGGATATCAGCCCCAACTGCGATTGCCATCCCGAAAACGACACGCCTATCGTCAACGATATCGGCATGTTCGCGAGCTTCGACCCGGTCGCCATCGACCAGGCCTGCGCCGATGCCGTCATGGCGTCCGAGCCGCTGCCCAACACCGAGCTCACCGATAGCGCGGCCAAGATGGAGCACAACCACGAGCATCTGGAGGGCGAGCAGGCCAAGGACCCCTTCTGCATCACGCATCCCGACACCGACTGGCGCGTGTGTATCGCACACGCCGAGAAGATCGGCCTGGGCACGAGCAAGTACGAGCTCATCAAGGTCAAGTAGCGTCTAGCTATTGGACAAATCAAGCGCCTTTGTAGCACAACGTTAGTAAAAGCCGCCCGTGAGCACAGTGCCCACGGGCGGCTTTTTGGAAGTGCTAGGGGGTCAGATAGACCAGTAAACCGTCCTATTTCCTAAAAATACTCGTCGAGGAAGTTGTCGACTGTGTTCCAGTAGAGCTCGGGGTCAACTTGCGCACTCTTGGCGTGGGTGGCGCCATGGATAGTGAGCTTTTGCTTGACCTTGCTGGCGCACGCGTCGTAGTTTTGGTCGAGCATGCTGTACGGTACAAAGGTGTCCTGGTCGCCGTGGATAAACAGCATGGGAACTGTCGCGTGTTTGAGTTGCTCCACACTGCTCGCCTTATGAAAGTCGTAGCCTGCGCGCACGTTGCACACTAAGTTTGCTACATCGAGCAGGGGAAAGCTGGGCAGGCCGAACACGTCCTTGAGCTGCAGAGAAAACTCGTCCCAAACACTCGTATAACCGCAGTCCTCGATAATGCATTTCACGTTTGCGGGCAGAGATTCCCCCGCGACGTTCATGGCGGTTGCCGCACCCATCGACTCGCCAAAGACCAGGATGCGCGCCTCGGGGTCGGCCTGAACGATTCGCTCGATCCATGCGACGATGTCGAGGCGCTCGGGCCAGCCCATGCCGATATAGTCGCCGCCGGAGCGCTCGTGGGCGCGGGCGGCAGGCGCGAGCACGTTCATGCCGCGGTCGTGGAAGCGCTTGACGTATCGGGCCATACCGATGGGCTCGTTGGTATATCCATGCAGGCAGACGGCGTAGTCGTGCGTGCTCTCCGACGCGGCAAAATACCAAGCGGCGAGCTCAGTCCCGTCGTCCGCGGTGAGGTTGCTGCTTTCGCGATTCTCTTTAAACCACGCCCGCGCCTCGGTTTCCTCGACATCCGGCTGCTCACCTTTTTTGTCGTCTTTGCCATCCTGCATCATCTTCATGGTGTATGGCGCGCGGGGATTCAGCGCGAAGTCAAACAGAAAGTTGCCGGCAAATCCGAGCAGCGCAACGACAGCCACCAGTGCAACGATGCCGGCTATCTTGAGCTTTCGATGGGAACGTGCGTTTTGAGACATAAGAAGCTTTCCTATAAGATGTTAATACATCAACATTTAATGCAAGCGCATTATGGACGTTCGCCGTTGATGCGTCAACAGACAAAGAATGGGTAAACAAAGGGTCACGTATGGTGCAAATTTCGCACGTACCTAGACGCTTTGATATAGTGTTGAGAACTCTTTACGTTGGAGGATGTAACCGGCATGTCCGATTCGAGCGACAGTTCTAAGCCGCGACCCAAGACCGCGGCCGTTCCACACTACACGGTGGGCGAGGAGATCATGAACTCCGTCACCCATGGTGTCGGCTGCCTGCTGGGTATCGCGGGCCTGGTGCTCCTGATCGTATTCGCTGCCCTGCGCGGCGGAGGCCCGGCCCACATGGCCGCGGCGATTGTCTATGGTGTCAGCATTATCCTCGAATACCTAGCCTCCACGCTCTACCACGCGATTCAGCCCGCGCGCGCCAAGCGCGTGTTTCGCATCATCGACCACAGCTGCATCTACCTGCTCATTGCGGGCAGCTATACGCCGTTTTGCCTTATCACGCTCGCAAACGACGGCGGCCCTGCGCTGTTCTTTGCCGTATGGGCCATCGCCATTATCGGCATCGCCCTCGAGTGCTTTATGCGCGAGCGTCAACCGCACTGGGTAAGCGGCCTGGTTTACCTGCTGATGGGCTGGCTCGTCGTCTTTAAGCTGCCCGAACTTGTGGCGCTGCTCAACCCCGTGGCACTTGCCCTGCTCGCCGTCGGCGGCGTGTGCTACACCGCGGGCGTGCCGTTCTATATCGCCAAAAACGTGCGCTACCTGCACAGTGTGTTTCACTTGTGGGTGCTCGCCGGCAGTATCTTCCAGTTCATGGCGGTGATCCTCTTCGTAATCTAGCGATCGCGCCTGCGCCCGCGGGCCCGTCCGGGCGCCCGCCGGGTGCAACTGCCCTATCCGCCATCAACGTTTTGACCTGACGTCCCGAATCTTGGAGGTTCGAGAAACTCCCGATGGACATAACCATCTCCCTTATCACCACCCTCGTTTTGACTCTCATCAACGGCTACTTCTCTATGTCCGAGATGGCGCTCACCACGGCCAAGCGCGCCGTGCTGGAGCATGAGGCCGAGGAAGGCGACAAGCGCGCCGAGCGTGCCATTAAGCTGGCTGCCGACTCCGACCAGCTGCTCGCCACCATCCAGGTTGCCATTACGCTCGTGGGCTTCGCCTCGTCCGCCGTCGCCTCGACGAGTCTGTCCGACCCGCTCGCCACGTGGCTCATGAGCTTTGGCATCGCGCCGCTCTCCGCCATCGCACGCGGCCTGGCGCCGGTCATCATCACCGTCGCGGTCGCCTTCGTGTCCATCGTGATTGGCGAGCTCGTCCCCAAGCGCATCGGCCTGGCCAATGCCGAGGGCGTGTCCAAGCAGGTCGTGGGCCCGCTTTCCGTGTTCCAAAAGATCGCCCGTCCGCTCGTGTGGCTGACCGGCGCTTGCTCCGATGGTCTGGCCCGCATCCTGCGCATCAAGAGTGCCGACGACCGCCAAAACGTCTCGGAGGAAGAGATCAAGTACATGGTCTCGGAGCAGGACGACCTGCTCGACGAGGAAAAGCGCATGATCCACGAGATCTTTGACCTGGGCGACACCGTTGCCCGTGAGGTCATGGTGCCGCGCGTGGACACCACCATGTGCGAGGACGACGAGACGGTCGCCGACGTGCTGTCCACCATGCGCCAGACCGGCTTTAGCCGCATCCCCGTCTATCACGAGGATCCCGACAACGTCGCCGGCATTGCGCACATCAAGGACCTGATTCAGCCTGCGCTCGACGGTAAGGGCGACCAGCCCATCGCCGGCTTTTTGCGCGACGCCACCTTTGTGCCCGACACCAAGGACATCCTGCCGCTGCTGTCCGAGATGCAGACCTCGCACGACCAGATCGTGGTGGTCGTGGACGAGTACGGCGGCACGGCCGGCATCATCACCATCGAGGACATCGTCGAGGAGATCGTCGGCGAGATCGAGGACGAGTTCGACCCCGACAACAAGTATCTCACGCGCCTTTCGCGCCGCGAGTGGCTCGTTGATGGGCGTTTTTCGTGCGATGACGCGATTGAGCTTGGTTGGCCGCTCGAGGAAAGCGATGATTATGAGACCATCGCCGGCTGGATTTTGGAGCTTTGTGACTCGGTGCCCGACATCGGAGAGGTGTTTGAGGTCGCGGGGTACAAGTTTAAAGTGCAGTCGATGCGTGGCCAGCGCATCTCGCTCATTCGCGTGATCGCTCCGGCCGAAACCGATAAGAAGGATTCCGAGTCTTCGGTAGACGAGCCGACGACGTCGGGTGCGGGTTCCGCGAATCCGCACGACGGCGACGAGTAGGACAAGGAAGAGTAGGGGAGAGTTATGGCAGGCCTGTTCAACATCCTTAAGGTCACCGTCAGTGAGGACAAGATCTGCGCGCATGTGCTGGTGAACCCCGGCATGCCGCTCATGACCTCGGAGGATATCGAGGCCACGGCGCGCGTGTACTACCTGGTGCCGGCGATTGCCAAGCACCTGTGCCTGGGCGATTCCGGCCGCGAGTTCCAGGACTGCATGGGTCAGACCGAGCTCTGCCACCTGCTGGAGCACGTGACGGTCGAGCTCATGAACGAGACCGGGCTTGCCGGCAGCATCTCGTGCGGCCGCACGCGCGTAAGCGAGCACGACGAGCGCGTCTTTGAGGTTGAGCTTTCGTGCCCCGACGACGCGCTGGCCATCGGCGCGTTGTCTTCGGCCACCTTTATGATGGACTGGGCGTACCTGCACGCCGACCAGCCTGCCCCCGACGTGGAGGGCACGGTCGCGGGCCTGCGCAACCTGGTGCTGGGCATGCGCGCCGAGGCCGAGGGCAAGGATCCTCACGAGGCCGTCGCCGCTGCGAACGGCGAAGATGCTGCCGAGGACGAGGGCGCTGACGAGGGCGATGTGCCGGCCGACGCCGAGCCCGTTGCCGATGCGACCGCCGAGCCCGTTCCCACCGAGCCCCAGGGTGTCCCCAACTTTGACGACGAGCCCCAGGTGGCGATTGATACCGAGGGCGCGGTTGCCGAGAACCACGAGGCTTCCGCTGCCGTCTTTGGCGGTGCGGCGACGGTTCCGGCAGGACCTGCGCATGAGGGCGGCCTGCCGCTCGTGGACGGCGCCGGCGAGGACCCGGGTGCCACGGTGACCATGCCGGCTATGCCTCAGGAGTAGGCCTACGCGTTTATCACCATCACGCACCTGCGCTTTTGCCGTACGTAGATGAGCGGAGCGGCAAGTGATGCGCTGCGGGTATAATGGACAGCATTCAAACGGTGGGCACCGACGTGCCCGCAGGAGAGGAATGATCATGGGTAAGACTTTCAGCTTTGTCTCCGGCGCACTTTTTGGTGCCGCTGCCGGCGCTATTGTCGGCGTTGCTCTGGCCCCGCGCTCGGGCGCCGAGACCCGCGCCATGGCTGCCGATATCGCCAACGACGCCTGGGACAATATGCGCGACACCTACGAGCACAGCGCCGAGGAGGCCCGTGCTGCGGTGAATGACTTTGGCCCGATGGTCGACGCCAAGACCGACGACCTGCGCGCCAAGGTCGACCTGGCCCGCGAGCGCATGGACCAGCTGCGCGAGCAGCTCAACGACGCCATTTCGGGCGGCAACGTGACGCCTGCCGCCGACGTCGTGGTCGAGAACGCCGTCGAGGCTGATACCGAGGCTGCGGAGCCCTCGACCGAGGCATAATGCGCGCCGGGGATTTTGTCGGCGCCAAGATCTATCGCAAGCCTACCGAGGACAAGCGCATCAAAAAGGACGGCACACCGCGCAGCCCAAAAAAGCTCGGAAAGATTCACTTTCCGGTCTTTACCCCGGGCGGTACGCGCGTGGTCGGCTTTATGGTCCGCCAGTCCGATATCGCGGGCATGATCGAGCGTCCCGACCGATTCGTAGCGCTCGACGCCATTGGTGTCTACGAGGGCGCCATTGCGGTCGATGACGTCAAGGATACGTACGATGCCGCCGCTGCCAAGCGCCTCGACATCAACCTGGACGATTGCATTATCTGGGTCGGTATGGACGTGCGCACGGAATCAGGCGACGTCGTGGGCTATTGCTCGGACGTTGAGTTCAAGCCACGCTCGGGCATCGTGCAGGCATTCTATGTGACCGCCGGTGCTGCTTCGAGTGTTTTGGTTGGTGACACGCAGGTGCCGCCGACGATGCTGCGCGGCTATGCGGACGGCGCGATGATTGTTTCGGACGAGGTCAAGTCGCTCGGGTATTCGGGCGGTGCGGCTGCCAAGGCCGCCGAGGCCAGCGTCGTGGTGGGCGACAAGGTCAAAAAGGGTGCCAAGGTGCTCGACGACAAGGGGTCGGTTGCCGTGGACAAGGGCAGTCGCGCACTGGGCAAGCAGCTCGGCAAGACGCGCGGCATGTTCAAGGCCTTTAAGGACGAATACCAAAAGGCGAGCGGAGGCTCGTCAAAAGCTACAAAATAGCGACGTACCAAATGATGGGAGGCAAGCCGGAGACCTGTTGCTCCGGCTTGCTGTGTTTATGGGGGAGGGCACATGCGCCAAAACGGATCCAACTTAAACGGGCGTTCGGGTGCGCGTCCGACGGCGCGCCGCGACCTGGGGCAGCTGCCCAGCGGTCAGCGCAAGCGTCACCGTAAGCCCGGCGCGATGTATCTCAACCATAGCCGCGGCTTTAGCGACCGCAGCGCTCGCATCGGCAACAGCCGTACGCCCCGTCGTTCGTCTCGCCTGCCCTATGCGCTCATTGCCGTGGGCTGTGCGCTCGTGCTGTTTATCGCTGCCGTCGTGGGCTACGTCAACCGCAGTGTGGACGTGGAGCTCAACGGCCAGAAGACCGCGGTGCGTGTGGGCTCTACGCTGCAGAATCTCATCGACGACCAGGAGTTGACTGACACCTACGACGCAGGCGACCTGCTGGCCGTCGATGACAGCGTGCTCAAGCGCCATGGGGGCGAAAAGCTGTCGGTGAAGGTCGACGGCAAGCGCGTGAAGCAGGGCAAATGGGATAGCCACGAACTTGAGGGCGGCGAGAAGGTGACGGTCAAGGATGGCCGTAACACCTACGAGAAGCACGAGGTTCAGGCTACGGTTATCGAGCCCAAGCTCAAGGTCGAGGGTACGGGCGCTATCGAGTATGTGCAGACGTGGGGTGTCCAGGGCCGCTCCGAGGTGTGGGTTGGTGAGCAGTCGGGCAAGACGCAAGACCGCGGCGAGGTTGTGCCCGCCACCGATTGCGTCGTTGCGTGCGCCAGCGTGGCGCCCAAGGGCAACAAAAAGTACGTGGCGCTGACGTTTGACGAGGGTCCGAGCGGCGCTACCAAGCAGATCTTGCAGGTGCTCAAGGAAAAGGGCGTCACCGCGACGTTCTTCCTTTCGGGCGATGCGGTCGAGGCCTCGCCTGCCACGGCCAAGGCGATTGTCGATGCCGGGTGCGAGATCGGATCCAACAGCTATAGCGACGATTCGCTCAAGGGTCAGGACCGTGAGGCGGTACGCGAACAGATCACGAAAGGCACCGACGCGATTAAGTCGGCGACCGGCGTGAAGACGATGCTGCTGCGTGCTCCCTACGCTGCCTTTGACGAGCAAAACTGGATTGATGCGATGGACCTGGTCTCCGCCGTGGTCTCGTGGAATATTGACTCGGGCGACTGGCTGCTAAACGGTGCCGACGAACAGGTCTCGACGGTGCTCGATTCGGTGACGCCGGGCAATATCGTGCTGCTCACCGATAGAGACGAATGCGCCGAGCAGACACTCGAGGCGCTGCCGCAGATTATCGACGGCCTCATTGCCGACGGCTACAAGATCGTGACGCTCAGCGACCTGGTCAAGACGGACACGTCGCTGAGCAAAAAGCTCACCTCGCTGACGAAGGTCGCCATGCCCAAGGACGCCGTGTTTCCCCAACTTGCCGAGGACGACGACACCACAGAGTAGTCATTGGGTAGTCGTTTAAGAACGTCCCCAACAGCTATGTCACGGATGCGTCAGCGTTTGGTATGCCTGCAATGTGCAGCGCATAAATTCGATGCCGCAGGGCGATGCTGATGCTATAGTTACTGCGGTTAATGAGGGTCAAGAGAAAGGTTACAGGTGAAATCCAAACCTCGACCATACAGTCGATGACCCCATGCAGGTGCTTTTTGCGCATGCACGGGGTGTAAGCGTCGAGCGGCGTGCCGCCCGCGCATGCGTATACATATCCAGAAGCCCCCGGACGCCGCACGCGCGGTCGCGTCCGGAGGAATAATGATGGGGAGCACCATTGAATTATCTGAGTGAGATGCTCAAATTGCCGGTCTTGGACGTCGACGGCGAAAAGCTCGGCGTGGTCAACGATTTTGGTATTGCTACCGGCGAAGTCTTTCCGCACGTGACGTCGCTCGCGTTCCGCGGACCCGGCAAGACGCCGTTTATGATCAGCTGGCGCAAATGGGTCGACCGTATCGACGAGACGGGTGTACACCTTAAGACGTCGGCCACCGAAATCCGTTTTTCGTACCTGCAGCCGACCGAACTCTTGCTTGCCCGCGACGTGCTCAACAAGCAGATTGTCGACACGCAGGGCATGAAGGTCGTGCGCGTCAACGACATCAAGTTTTCCATGTCGGGCGAAAACCAGCTGCGCCTGCTGGGCGCCGAGGTCGGTGCCCGCGGTCTGCTACGCGCCATCAGCCCCGCGCTCGAGCATATCGTCGAAGGCTTTATGAAGCACCTGGGCAAGCCGCTCAGCGAGGACATCATCGCTTGGTCCTACATGGACCTGCTCGACCGCTCGACCAAGAACATTCAACTCTCGGTGTCGCACAAGACGCTCGGCGAGCTGCACCCTGCCGACATCGCCGACATTATCGAGCAGCTCGACCCGCGCCTACGTGCGCAGGTGTTTGCGCAGCTCGATACTGCCCAGGCCGCCGAGGCCATCTCGGAGTTCGATGACGATGAGCTTATGACCGAGATGCTCGAGGGTCTGTCCGACACCGACGCATCGTCGATGCTGGCCATGATGGACCCGGACGACGCCGCCGATCTGATCGACGAGCTCGATTACGAGAAGGCCGAGAAGCTCCTGCGCCTGATGGGCGTCAAGGAGGAGAAGGCGATTCGTAATCTGCTGGGCTACGAGGACAACACCGCCGGCCGCATCATGACCTCGGAGTTTGTCTCCCTGCCCGCCACGGCGACGGTCGGTGACGCCATCGAGGCGATTCGCGAGCTCGACGAGGACTTCGAGAGCGTCTACTACGTCTATACCGAGGATCCGAGCGGCATGCTGACCGGCGTGCTTTCGCTGCGCACGCTGATCGTAGCCGACCGCGACGCCACGCTGGGTCAGCTGGCCTATCGCGACCTGGTCTATGTGTCGCCCGACGAGGACCAGGAAGACGTGACGGACGAGATGACCAAGTACGACCTGGTTGCCATCCCTGTCTGCGACGAGAACCGTCATATCCTGGGTATCGTGACCTTTGATGACGCCATGGACGTTATCGCCGAGGAGCACCAGGAGGACCTGCAGATCGCAGGCGTCGGCTCGGGCGATAGCGCGTCCGACGACTCGACGAATGTGCTCAGCTGGTTCGTGCATCGCCAGTACTGGGTTGTCGTGTGGGGCATTGCCTCGTGCATCATGGCAACGGTGCTGGGGACGGCGCTCGGCTCCGCGCATCTGGTGGTGTTCCCCATGTGCGCCATGCCGCTCGTGCTGCTGGCGGCCTCGCGCATGGTGTCGTTCGTCAAGAACTACTTCCTGGAGTATGACGGTCACGATGACGAGCCCAAGCCGTATCTGGGGTTCTTCTTCCAGAGCACGGGCATGGGCCTGATCCTGTCGCTCGTGACCTACCTGTGCGCCCAGCTGGTGCGCACCGCCGCGTTCCCCGACGCGCCCATGTTTGAGGAACAGCTCTTTACCGGCTGCTTTAACATTGCGGCCATCGTCTGCCTGATTGGCAACATGAGCGCCGTGATTTACCTGATGGTGCTGTTCTGGCGTGACGAGCATGACCTCAACACGTCGGGCACCGCCATGAACGTCATTGCCGTCATGATCTCGTGCGTAGCGTACTGCGCCGCTGCGGTGCTGCTCACCATGTCGGTCATGGGTTAGGTGGTCGCGTGCAAAATACCAAGCAAAAGTCGGGCACCAAGCAAAAGTTGACCATCGCGGCCATCTTTGGCGCTATGGGCCCCGGTCTGCTGGCGGCGCTTTCGGGCAATGACGCCGGCGGCATTGCAACGTATTCCAGCGCGGGCGCCAGCTATGGCTACAAGATGCTCTGGATGCTTCCCGTCATGACCGTGCTGCTCATCGTGACGCAGGAGACCGCGGCGCGCTGCGGCTGCGTCACGGGCAAGGGCCTGGCGTCGCTCATTCGCGAGCGCTTTGGCGTGCGCAAGAGTGTACTTGCTATGGCGGCGCTGTTGATCGCCAACACGGCTGTGACCATTTCGGAGTTTGCGGGCATCGCCAGCGGCCTTGCTCTCTTTGGCGTTCCGGCGAGCATCTCGGTGCCGTTGGTGGCGCTGCTGGTGTGGATGCTTACCATGTCGGGTAGTTTCCAGCGCATCGAGAAGATTCTGCTGCTGGTGAGCTGCGTGTTCGTGACCTATATTGTCGCCGCGTTTATGGCTGGCCCCAACTGGGGCGAGGTCGCGGTCGACCTGGTCGTGCCTAACATTCAAAATGACCCCAGCTACGTGTCGCTCGTGGTCGCGACGATCGGTACCACCATCGCGCCGTGGATGATTTTCTTGGCGCAGAACAACGTGGTCGATAAGAACGCGGGCGAGGACGATATCGTGCTGCAGCGCATCGATACCGTGAGCGGCTCGCTTGCCGCCGATGTCATTGCCGGCTTTATTATCATCACGACTGGTACGGTGTTGTTCCCGGCGGGTATTCAGATCAGCGATGCTGCCGATGCTGCCCGCGCGCTGGAGCCTATTGCGGGTCAGTGGTCCACGGTACTGTTTGCCTCGGGCCTGGTCGCGGCGAGCTTCTTGGCCGCCTGCGTGCTGCCGGGCGTTACGTCGAGCGCTATCTGCGAGGCATTTGGCTGGGAGCGCGGTGCCGACCGCAGCTGGGACGAGGCCCCGGTCTATCGCGGCATCATTACGGCTATCATCGGCATTTCTGCCGTGTTGGTGCTCATGCCTGGCGTCGATTTGTTCCAGATTATGATGACCTCGCAGGTCATCAACGGCGTGCTGCTGCCCGTAGTCCTGGTATTTCAGGTGGTTATCGCGGCGGATCGCCACATTATGGGCGCCAACCGCAACGGCCGCGTATGGAACGTGCTCACTTGGGCGACTATCGGCGTGATTACGGTGCTGACGGTCGTCATGTTTGTGCTGCAAGCGATGGGCTACGGCGCGTAGCGCCCACTTTTGCTTCCGAACAGGCCGCAGCGATGGGCTGCGGCCTGTTTTTTGCCCGCGACCTCTTGGGGCCGGCTCGAAAAGAGTGATTTTGGGTTGTTTGCTGCGGACTACTTGTCGGTGCCCAGCTTGTGCGGCTTGAGAGCGAGCGCATTGACGAGTGCGTCGGTGGCAGACTTGACGGCTGCCGGCTGCGGATCGTTGACGTGATCCTCGGGATGCACGGGCAGGTCCTTCTTGACTGCATCGTGGATCAAGTTGAGGTACTCAGTCACGCCAGTGGTCGATAGATGCGTGCCATCGCCATCGAACAGGTCGTTGCGGTTGGCACTGTATCCGTACCAGTCGATAACGCGTACGTTCTTGTAGCGCGTAACGGCGTTGGCGATGGCCTGGTTGGTAGAGCCAACCCACGGCTGCGGACTGCGCGTGTTCACAAACACCACAATACGCTTATCTCCTGCATCGGCCATGATGGCGTCGATCTGGTCGTCGGTTACCAAGCCGTTGGTGCCCAGGGCAAAGACCACGATCTTGCCGGCAAGGTTCTGCTGGATATAGCCTTCAAATGTCGCACGGCCCGCATCGAACTGGCGGCCCTTTTCGGCATCGATGTGGCTGTGCGGGAACACGCCGTCAAAGGTGTCTACGGCACGCAGCGACACGGAGTCGCCGATCATAAGCAGATCGTAGGAGCCATCGGGGAAGCCGTCGTTGTCCTTGTCGGTGTCGTCGGCCGCCTGCTGGTCGGTGGGCGCGGTGTTCTTGGCTTCCTTGTTCAGAACTTCGGCGCCCTCGCCGCTCAGTGCAGACGTCTCGGGCACAAAGATCAGGCCGCCCAGTGCAACGACCAACACGACAGCGCAGGCTGCGCAGACAGGGACGTGCGCGCGTGCCCAGTCGGCGGGCGTGGCGGTGCCGTCGCGGAACTCGGATACGGTGCGCCCAAAGGCGCCCTTTCTAAACGGAGTCTCGATAAAGCGATAGCAGCACTCTGCCACGGCGACCACCACAAGTACCTGCAAGATATACTGCCACCAGGGCGTGTCATTAATGTTGGCGACCGGGTTCATGAGCAACAGCAGCGGATAGTGCCACAGATAGATGCTGTACGAGCGCTTGCCAACCCACACGAGCGGCTCGGCGGACAGCGCGCGGGCAACCATTCCCTGGGGCTGCACGCAGGCCGCGATGACCATGAGCGTGAGGATCGAGCACAGCAGTGTGCCTCCGCGATACTGGAAGGCGGTGTAGCCGTTGGTGAGCGCGACCATGGCAGCAAGGCCAACCAGACCCACGACGCCCAACACATCGATGGATGCGGGCGAGGACCAAAAACGCACGAGGGCGCTCGGCTGTGCCGGGGCGGTCTCGGCTGCTTCGTCGGCCTTCTCGCCAGGCTTGCCCTCGGCGTTCTTGCCGTGCTTGGCGGCGCCAGCTAGGCGATTGAGCCCCAAACGACGAGCGAGACGCACCGGCGCCAGGTCGCGATCGGGGATAAAGGCCATCCAGGCACCCAGCAGCAGCGAGAACACACGGGTGTCGGTGCCGTAGTACACGCGGCTGGGGTCGGCGGCGGGGTTATAGAGCACCATCATGGCGACGGCGGAGACAGCAGCCAGGCCCAGAACCACGCGGCGCGTGTTGGGCTTGCTCACATGCATGGATACCATGGCAAACAGCAGCGGGGGCCAAACCAGGTAGAACTGTTCCTCGATGGCGAGCGACCAAAAGTGCGTGAGCGGCGAGGGGTCGCCCAGAGCATTGAAGTACGAGACGTTTTGGGCAATCTGCCACCAGTTGTTGAAGAACAGCAGCGACGGCAGGATGTCGGGGCGCATCTTGGTGAGCATCACGTGGTTGAAGAGAGTGCACAGCGCGCAGGTTACCACCACGACGGTCACCACGGCGGGGACCAGGCGACGGATGCGGCGGATCCAGAAGCTCTTGAGGTCGATGCGGCCGGTCTTAGCGACTTCGTTGAGTAACAGGCGTGTGATCAGATAGCCCGAAAGCACAAAAAAGATCGTGACGCCGAGCAGACCGCCCTGCGCCCACGTGAGGTTGAGGTGATAGAGCACCACCGCGACGACGGCAAGCGTGCGCAGGCCGTCGAGCGCAGGAATGTAGCGGGACTTGGGACGAGCGGGCGCCTGTTCTTTTGCGGCGCTGTTGGTGTGGGCGCCCTTGTTGGTGGGCGTTCGATGCGGGCTTGGGCCGCGTCGTGACTCGCCGGTGCGGCGGTCGGCGCGCGGGCGTTCGTGCGGCGCTTGGTTATCGGGCGCGCGGCGCGGGCCGCGTGGGCTCGATTGTGGGAATTGTTCCATAAAACATCATCCAATGACGAGAATAATCAGCACGCCTTCATTGTAGCTGCCTGCTCCTGTGAATGCTTGCTGCTGGCGCAAGCTCAAGCGCGCGTCCACATCAAAGTGAACTAAAGTTATAGGGGGTGCGAGAGTGCACGATCGACGGCCGGCGGTGGGCATAAGGCCCGCAGATGAGGAGGTTTCCATGGCAGATCGCGGCATCGTTGCGGTGTTCGGCAGCATGAACATGGACCTTTCGGTGGCGTGCGAGCGCATACCGCGTGCGGGCGAGACCGTCGGCGGCAGCGGTTTTATCACCAACGCCGGTGGCAAGGGCGCTAACCAGGCCGTCGCCGCCGCGCGCATGGGTGCGCGCACGTGCATGATCGGCGCGGTTGGGCGCGATACGTTTGGCGATGCGCTGGTGGCGGGACTTCAGGATGCCGGCGTGGGCGTTGAGTTTGTGGCGCGTCGCGATGACGTGGAGACCGGTACCGCGACCATCATTCGCTGCGAGAGCGACAACCGCATCGTGCTGTCACCGGGTGCCAACCATGCGCTTGCGGGTGAGGACGTTGCCTGCGCGCTGAGACGTCTGGTGGCCCATGAGCTCGACGGCGACGCCAGCGAGATTGCCCCGGCTGCCGGAAGCGTCTTTATCGCCCAGGGTGAATGTGACCTTGCAGCGACGGCCGATGCGCTTGTTTGCGCTCACGAGCTGGGGTTCTATACGGTCTTTAATCCGGCGCCTGCTTGTGAGTTGCCTGCGGAGGTCTGGCCTGCGGTCGACTTGGTCTGCCCCAACGAGACCGAGTGCCAGGTGCTGACGGGCATTCTGCCCACGGATGATGCGAGTTGCGTCGCCGCGCTCAATGCGCTGCTCGACAAGGGCGCCGGAGCTGCGGTCATCACGCTGGGTGGTGCCGGCTCGGTTACGCTCGGTGATGACGGCGAGCTGCTGCGCATGCCGGCGCTTTCGAGCACGGTAGTCGATACCACGGCCGCCGGCGATACGTTTATTGGCGCGTTGGCGGCGGCTCGCCTAGAGGGCCTGCCGCTCTTTGAGTGCATGGCCGCGGGTGCTCGCGCCTCGGCAGTGACGGTGTCGCGCCTGGGCGCTCAGCAATCGATTCCCACGCGCGCCGAAGTTGAACATTGGTTTGGTTAAACGATAAAGACGGAGAAGCGGAGTAGAACAATGGCAATCAAGAAGCTGATCCTTGATCTGGATATGGGAGTGGACGATGCGATGGCGCTGGCCTATGCCATCGCGAGCCCCGAGGTGGAGCTCGTGGGCATCACCACGTGCTTTGGCAACGTGCGCGTCGAGCAATCGGCGCACAATTGCCTGGCGGTGCTCGATCTGCTGGGTCGCCCCGAGGTTCCGGTGTACCTGGGTGCCGACCGTCCTCTGCAGGCGACTGAGCCCTATACGCCGCCGGCGTCCACCGCGCTCATTCACGGCAAGAACGGCATTGGCGGGGCGAGCGTGCCCGCGTCGCCCTACGAGCCGGTGGGGGCGACCTCGGCCGACGGTAACGCTGCGGTCGATTATCTGATCGATGCCGCGCGCACCTATGGTCCCGATCTGATTTACGTGGCGACCGGCCCGCTCTCCAACCTGGCGCTCGCCCTGGAGCGCGATGCGGCGGCAATGATGTCCGTCGGCCGCGTGGTCGTGATGGGCGGCGCCCTTACCGTGCCCGGTAACGTGAGCGCGGGCGCCGAGGCCAACATGGCAAGCGATCCCGAGGCGGCCGATGCCGTGCTGCGTTCGGGCCGCAAGCTCACTATGGTGGGTCTGGACGTGACGCATCGCGTGGTGCTCACACGCCGCGACATTGCCGGCTGGACGGGCTCGGGCACCATGGCGGGCTGCGCATTTGCGAGCATGGTCGAGCACTACATTGGCTCGTACGAGATGAACGCACCCTACCTGGGTGGTTGTGCGCTGCACGATCCGCTGGCCGTTGCCGTGGCGATCGACCCCACGCTCGTAGGTGCGCTCGGCTGCAACCTGCGTGTTGATCTGCTGGGCGAGTACCGCGGTCGCACCATCTGCGATGAGCGCCGCCTGTCCGATCCGGACAAGAGCGCGCTTGTGGCACTGACCGTGGATGCTCCGCGCTTCCTGTCCGAATTCAAGACGCGTATGGCCCGTGTCCTTGGCTAAGTTGTCTTTTGGACGGGGCTTTTTTGACTGGTATGATTGGTGCGACCATTCGAACCAGCTAAAAGAGTCCCGTCCCAATTTGACTATCGAGAGGATCTGCCATGGAGCGCATCGCCAGCTTTTCCGTTGATCATCTGCTGCTTGAGCCCGGCGTGTATGTGAGCCGCATCGACCGCGATCCGGCGACCGGTGCTGCCGTTACCACGTTTGACCTGCGCCTGACCACGCCCAACAAGGAGCCGGTCATGAACACGGCCGAGTGCCACACCATTGAGCACCTGGGCGCGACGTTTCTTCGCAATCATGCCGAGTGGTCGAGCCGCATTGTCTACTTTGGGCCCATGGGCTGCCGCACGGGCTTTTACCTCGTCGTGTTTGGCGAGGTGACGAGCGAGGAGATTCTGCCGCTCGTGCGCGAGCTGTTCGAGTTTGTCGCCGACTTTGAGGGCGATGTCCCCGGTGCCGCTCCCGAGGAGTGCGGCAACTACCTGGACCAGAACCTTCCCATGGCTAACTGGCTCGCGCGCCGTTACCTCGACCGCGACCTGGCCGATATCGACGAGAAGCACCTGCACTATCAGCAGGCATAAGGGCTTTATCGTCCAAAACGCGCGCATTGGGCGTCTTCGCTTATGCGGGGGCGCCTTTTTGTTGATTGGTCGGGACGAGCGTTCAAAATCGCTCATGTTTGTTCTAGAATGTTCGTATAGTCACATTTACGAACAGGAGTGAACATGCATATCTACTCTGTCAACGATCCCGAGTTCAAGTCCTATGGCAACGTTTGGGATAACGTTCCGTCCGAGCTTACGTCGCCCGTGCTCGAGGCGCTCTCTGCCACGCCCATTCCCGAGGGCAGCAAGTACGTTGCAAGTGCGCCGGAGCTCGAGGACGTCAAGGATGCCGACAAGCTTGGCTTTCTCATGTTTGGTGGCCGTCCCTTCCAGCTCGGCTGGTGCAACGGCCACAATACACGACTCAACTGCCTGGAGTATCACCGCGCGAGCGAATTCAACCTGGGCGCTCGCGACTTTATCCTGCTCGTGGCGCATCGCTGGGAGATCGAGGACGGCAAGCTCGACACCGCGTGCGTCAAGGCGTTTCGCGTGCCGGCGGGTACGGTCGTCGAAGTCTTCAACACCACGCTCCACTACACGCCGTGCATGGTCGACGAAGGCGGCTTCCAGGTGATGGTGGCGCTGCCGGCGGGCACCAACGGCCCGCGCCCCGAGGCCGCAGCCGACATGCCTGCCACCGGTGACAGCTACTGCTACTGGAAGGCCGACAAGTGGGTCCTCTGCCACGCCGACAGCCCCAAGGCAGCCGAAGGCGGCTACGTAGGCCTCATCGGTAAGAACCTCGACATCACCGTGGACTAGAATCTTCTGTCTCGATCTGTAACATCTGGCGGGCCAAATCGTCTCTACCTGTTACAGATTTAGACAAACTGCAGGGGCTGCCCGAAAGATCTCGATCTGTAACACCAGGCCCGGTTTTGACGGCCTAGCTGTTACAGATCGAGACAAAACGGGCCCAAACCACCACAAAGGTGCCTGTCCCCATTGCGGTGGCTGCCTAGAGTTGGCTGCGCAGATAGTCAGCCATATATGGAACGGCGAAACGCACGTAACCGCGGCGCGCCTGTTCGATTACGCCGGCGTCGATGAGGCGCCGGCGATACTTTTGCGCATAGTCGGGTGTGACTGACATACGTTTCGCTACATCGGAAATGCGCGAAACGGCGTCTTCGTCATCAGTCATTGCGTCGAGAAACGCGACGTCTTGGTCCGATAGCGCGGCGAGCGTCGTTTCACAAACATCGTTTTCGAAATCGGCTTTTGACGCTTCGATAGCTCCGTCGACTTGCTCTGGCGTTACGTGTTCTCCTGTCTTGCAGCGATTGCCGATGTTATAGCCGATGAGCTGCAGCATATAGGGCGAGCCTTGGGTTGCGCGAGCGGCACGGAGGCGAAGATCGCCTGGAATATCAAGGTCGAGCTCTTCGAAAGCCCGCTGATAATAGGCATCGACATCTCCGACTGAAAGCGGTTCGAGCGTGACCTTGCGAGCGCGGTTGAGAAATGTCAGCACGCGGTCATTGAGCGTTGCACAGACGGCTCCCGGGAGACCTGCCATAACAAGCGCGACGTTGAGTCCCTCACCGACCAGCTCTTGATAGGCGGTGACGAGCTGTCTAATCTCAGGTGAATTAGCTTGGAGCTCATCGATAAGGATGAGGATGCCGTGCCCCTGCTCGGTCAGCTTGCGCGCCAGCTGCGTGAGTTTGAACTGGAAACTCTTGGTCTCCTGCACATCGCGTGTGAACTCGAGACCGGCTGAGAAGCCGAAGACGCTCAAGCTACCGCCAGAAAGTTTGGGGAGATGACGCTTGCTGACATAAGGCTCGCCTGCTTCTTGGATTTTTTCAACAATGCGCTCAAGCATATCTTCGGAGGCTACGGTGGGTGTGGCGACAACAAAACCGAGCTTGCGTGCGCGGTCGGCAAGTTCCCACAGAAGAACCGTCTTGCCGCTGCCTCGCTGGCCGAGCATGAGCATGGCTCGGTCTCGATTGCCCGGCTCCTGCTCAAGACCGGAGATGAATGTCGAAATCACGTTCCCGCGACCCACCAGATAGGACGGGCGATTTCCAAATGAGGGGGAGAAGATGGTTTCAGTCATAAGTCTCCTTTCCTTTTTTTCCTATTTTTTCCTTTCTTTCCTATTCAGTCAAATGAATTGCTGAGCGAAGGCGGTTACGTAGGCCTCATCGGCAAGAACCTCGACATCGCCTGCGACTAGAGTCTTCCGTCTCAATCTGTAACATCTAGCGGGCTAAATCGTCTCTACCTGTTACAGATTTAGACAAACTGCAGGGAGCTGCCCGAGAATCTCGATCTGTAACACCAAGCCCGGTTTTGGCGGTCTACCTGTTACAGATCAAGACAAACCGCCCCCAACCATCACAAAGGTGCCTGTCCCCTTTGTGGTGGTTGGGGGCGGCGGTATCAAAAAGTGTCAGACGGGGCGGCTGCCGGGCACCTGCGCGCGAAAAGAAGTATCGGTCTGCGTCGTTGCCGTTGAGCGACGCGTTGTTTGTAGGGATACTGAGCCTATGACAACAGCGTGCGAAAGGATTGATGCATGGCTTTCCGTAATGACTTCCTGTGGGGCGGCGCGACGGCTGCCAACCAGTGCGAGGGCGCCTACGACGTGGACGGCCGCGGCCTTGCCAACGTGGACGTGGCTCCGCACGGCCCCGAGCGCTATGCGGTGGTTTCCGGCCAGCGCAAGATGCTCGACTTTGAGGACGGCTATTACTATCCCGCGCAGACCGGCATCGATTTCTATCACCACTACAAAGAGGACATCGCCCTCTTTGCCGAGATGGGCTTTAAAACCTTCCGTATGAGCCTGGCTTGGACCCGCATTTTCCCCAACGGCGACGAGACCGAGCCCAACGAGGCTGGCCTGGCCTTCTACGAGGACGTATTCCGCGAGTGTCAGGCGCACGGCATCGAGCCGCTCGTGACCATCACGCACTTCGACTGCCCGATTCACCTCATCAAGGAGTACGGCGGCTGGCGCAACCGCAAGCTCATCGACTTCTACAAGAACCTCGCGACCACGATTTTCACCCGCTACAAGGGCCTGGTGAAGTACTGGCTTACCTTCAACGAGATCAATATGATCCTGCACCTGCCGTTTATGGGTGCCGGTCTGGTCTTTGAGGAGGGCGAGAACAAGGAGGCCGTCGAGTACCTGGCCGCTCACAACGAGCTCGTCGCCAGCGCTTGGGCAACCAAGATCGCCCACGAGATCGATCCTGAGGTCAAGATTGGCTGCATGCTCGCCGCAGGTAGCTACTACCCCTACAGCTGCCGTCCGGGCGATGCGCGTCAGGCGCAGCTCGACAACCAGGACAATTACTTCTTCGTCGACGTCCAGAGCCGCGGCTACTACCCGGCATATGCTGTCAAGAAGCTCGAGCGTTTGGGCATCGATGTGGGCATGACGGACGAGGACCGCGAGATCCTGGCCGCCAACACCGTCGACTTCATCAGCTTTAGCTATTACAGCACCCGTTGCTCCGCCGGTGCCGATAACCCCGATGTCGAGCGCGCCCAGGGCAACGCCTTCGCCGGCGCCAAAAACCCCTACCTGCAGGAGAGCCAGTGGGGCTGGGCCATCGATCCGCTGGGCTTCCGCGTCACCCTTAACGACCTGTACGACCGTTATCAGAAGCCGCTGTTTGTGGTCGAGAACGGTCTGGGCGCCAAGGATGTTGTCGAGGAGGATGGTTCCATCAACGACGACTATCGTATCGACTTCCTGCGTCAGCACATCCAGACCATGCGCGACGCGGTGACCGAGGACGGCGTTGACCTGCTGGGCTACACCACCTGGGGCCCGATCGACCTGGTGTCTGCCGGCACGGGCGAGATGTCCAAGCGCTACGGCTTTATCTATGTGGACCGCGATGATGCGGGCAACGGCACCCTCAAGCGCTCCAAGAAGAAGAGCTTCGACTGGTACAAGAAGGTTATTGCTTCTAATGGTGAGGACCTTTCCTAAGGAAGCTGAGACACTCGACTTCATAGCCTCCTAACCAAGGCGCCCGGCGAGTAGTTAATGCTCGCCGGGCGCCTTGCCGTCTGCGGATTTTGGGACATGTGGCCCGCTTTTTGGGCCCACCTGTCGGTACACTAAAAGCACTATGGGTACCCGCGAGCGACATATCGGCCACGCGGCCGCCCGATCCGCACCCGTGGCGGATCCCAGGGGCGGCAGGCTCTTCGCCATGCCGCGATTCCTTGTTGGCATAACACATCAGGTGTACCGCCGCCGCGTCTTTGCTATCGCCGGCGCCATCACCGCGCTGTTCCTCATGCTTTTGGCAGTCTTGCCGGCGCTGTTCGCCTTCGACCCCAAACTTTCTAACACCGTGCCCGCCTATAGCGAGGTGTCCGGAGAGGTCGTGGATGCGCTCGTCCATTCGAGCTCTCTCCCGCTGCTTGTCGCCGCAATCGCATTTTCGATCTGGAGCGTGCTGGTCTATCTGCGCTGTTTGGACTATGTGTTGCGCCGCCGCCTTGTTGCCGTCGCCACCATCTGCGCCCTGTGGATGATCGAGGTCATTCTCAAGTACAAGTCGTTCACGCCGTTCTATGCCACCGTGCTGTGGTACCTGTACTACGTGCCCATGACGCTCATTCCGCTGCTCTACCAGTTGTGTGGTCTGCGCCTTGCGGGCCTGGAGCAGCACCGCCTGGGTCGCCGCTACTGCGCTGCGCTGTGGATTGTGGCCATCCTGCTTATCGGATTTGTGCTCACCAACGATTTTCACCAGCAGGTCTTCCGCTTTGACCGCACAAGCGACACCTGGAGCAACGACTACACGTACGGCTGGGGTTATTTCGCCGTCCTCGTGTGGACGGCCTTTAACTTCGTGGCCTTTTTTATCCTGGTTGGCCGGTCCTCGTCCTTTCGCATCCAGCGTTTCTCGGGCACGGCGGCGCTCGTACTGCTGGGCGGCGCATTCTTTGCCATCTCATATGCTCTGCGCGTGCCCTGGGCATGGAGGCTCAACTTCTCGCTCGTCTATTGCGTCCTGTGCGTGGTGGCGATGGAAATCTGTCTCGATTGCGGTGTCATTCCGTCGTATCACGACATCGCTGGCATCTTCGACACCTTGCCGCTCGACCTCAAAGTTCTAACGCGCGACCTGCAGGAGGCCTATGCCACGCCGGTGTCAAAGCCAATGCCGGTAGGCGTGCGCGAGGAGTTGCGGACCCAGGAGCACGGGCGCGCTCATGCCTTTGCCGTGGTGTCCGATCCCGATGTAATGTACCGTGCCTTTCCACTGCTGGGCGGATCGGCGCTGCTTGCCCAAGACGTGTCGGAGCTCAACGAGCTTAACCGTGAACTGGCACATCGTCGCATGGAGCTGCAGCGTCAAAACGAGCTGCTCGCCGCCGACTACGACCTTAAGACGCATTTGGCAGATCAAGAGGCCGAGACCCTGCTGGTCCAAGACGTGGACCAAGCGCTTGCCCGCGCGTTCGAAGGGATGTACGACCTGCTGAGCTCGCTGCCGCCGTTGACCGACGAAGCGTCTTCGCACGAGCGTTACCGCATGCTGCAGCGCGCCAAGATGCTCGTCGCCTATTGCAAACGCAAAGGGTCGCTCACGTTGGCACAGCACGGGGAGAGCGGTTTTGATCGCGACCGCATTCAGCTCATCGCCAACGAGCTCGCAAGCGACCTGCGCACGATCGATATCGATTGCGCCTCGATTATCGCCATACGGCGCCCGTTGCACGCCAGTACGGTAAGCGCCCTGTACGACTGCGTGTATGACTTTGCGTTTTTTGCCTACACCACCGACCATCCGGCGCTTATGTATCACTTGGGCGACCATGACCGATGCAGTGTCGAGCTGCGCGCCACACTTTTTTCCAACGATGATGAAGATCTTTCGCAGACGCCCGCTGCGCAAGAGCTCGAAAGCGCTCTGCAAGGGCGCAACGTGGCATACCGCTTTGAGGGCGAGCCCGGCCAGCTGCGCATGATCGTCTTGATGCCGAGGGCGGGTGAGTGACGATGCAGATTTCGCTCATCCTTCCCCAAATCGTTGCGCTCGATGTCGTCTTTGCCCTGGCTGCGTGTCTGCAGACGATCCACGTCCCGCTCATCGCATCGCGCCGCTCGTCCTATAACCGTAAGGTGATTTGCGCCTACGAGGCGAGCCTTGTGCTTCACCTGATGATTTCGGCGCTCATCTTATTCGCGTCGTCTGGCTCGTATCTGGTGGCGCCGCTTGACGTTTGCGCCAGGGCAATGGGCGGAGCGTTGTGGCTGAATGCCGCGATCTTTGCCTATGGCGTGGTGCTTATGGTGCACTATCGTCGCCTCGTCATGCTGGTCGAGCTGCTGCTTGTTGTCGCCGTTACACCACCGGTGGTTTTTGCCATGGGCTCGGCGTGGACCGTTGTCCTTATCGCAGAGGGAGCGTTCTTCCTGTTCCGCTCCATCGCGGCGCTCTTGATGGACGTCCGTAACCGCCAAGAGGATATCAGCATGTTCTCGAAGATCGAGACCATCAACGTGATTCCCGTGGGCATCCTGTATCTGGACCCGAGGGGCCGTCCGCTGCTCATGAACCGCTGCATGCGCAAAAACCTGGTGGAACTTCATATGCCCACCGACCTAGGCGACATGAGCAGCACATGGAACGACCTGCGCAAACTGAGCATGCAAATGCCCGAAAGCAGCAGGAACCGTGTGCGGATTAATCTGGACCGCTTTGGTGAGGCGCGTGCGGTGGTCGAGGTCTCTCCCGCTGAGATTCGCCTATTTGTGCGCGATCGCGTTATGGTTTCAGGCCGTTCGTTCGAGCGCATTATCGGTCTTGATGTGACGGAGTATGCGCATGCTCATGACCGTCTGGCACAAGCAAACCACCTGCTTGAACTTGCGAGCAAAGAGCTCCAGGCGCAGATCGAAGAGGTTAAAAAGGTTGCCGATAATGCGGCCTATCTGCGCATGCGCGCCCGCGTGCACGACGTGATTGGACAGCGTCTGTCTATCCTCCATCGCTATTTGGAGGAGGGGCGCCTGGACGACGAGTCACTCGGGCAGATCGATCCGCTGCTGCGTTCAATCGCCGTCGACCTGCGCAGTGGCGGCGCCAGTGAGCCGGCGGAGCAACTGGGTGATATCGTCCACGCCTTTGGCCTGGTGAGTGTGCAGATCGATGTTGAGGGTATGCTGCCGGAGGACGCGCGTGTCGCCGTCGCATTTTTGCAGATTATCCGCGAGGCCTCGACCAATGCCACCAAGCATGCGCAGGCGCATCGGGTCCACGTGCGTCTGTGGCAGGAGAGGACGGATGCTGGCGCCGTCGCGCGCATGACGATTTCAAACGACGGGTCCCCGGCCCCCGTATCGTATCGCGAGGGAACGGGTATCCCAGGTATGAGGCATGTCGCGCAAGATCTGGGTGGCAGCCTAGAGGTCCACGCCGCCCCGCCCTTTACGCTTGCGGTATCCATTCCGCTTAACGCCAACGACACGTCCCAAAGGAGAAGCTCATGATCCGCGTCCTTATAGTCGAAGACCAGGCCATCCTGCGCGAGAGCCTGGCGCGCTCCGTTGGCGACCAGCCCGATATGACCGTCGTCGCCGCGATCGCCGACGCTTCCGAAGCACTCAACGTTGTGCTTAGGGAGCGCCCGGACATGATACTGATGGACGTATGCACCGAGCACGATTCCAACGGCATCGTGGCGGCGGCGCGCATCAAGGAGCAGCTGCCCGAGTGTCGCATCATTATCATGACTGGCATGCCCGAGATCACCTTTGTCGATCAGGCCCGCGAGGCGGGCGTCGATAGCTTTGTGTACAAGAACGTCGGTATCGACGAGCTGTTCGCCGTGATGCGCTCCACGCTGGCGGGCTATTGCACGTTTCCCAAGCCGCCCGAGAGCATTTTTTCGGGCACGGCGGCACTCGACGATGTCGAGCTGTCGATTTTGCGCCTTGCCTGCGAGGGCAAGAGCCGCCGCGAGATCGCGGCCGAGCTGTTTATGAGTGAGGGCACCATCAAGCGCCGCATCTCGGAGATCCTCAATAAGACTGGCTACGACAACATCATGCGCTTGGCCGTGCATGCGGTAACCGAAGGCAGCATCGTTCCTAATATGGAGCGCCCGTAGTCGGTGCGCCGCCCGTGTTCCGGCGCCGTAAAGATAGGCCGCCCGCCGTTTCGCATCTAAAAACGGCGGGCGGCCTGCTTGTATGGGCAGTGCTGTCGGCATAAAAACGACGGGGCCGCAGGATCAACTCCTGCGGCCCCGCCTGGTATGCGCGGATATGTCCGCCAATCCGCGGCTGTCGGTGTCTGTCGCTACGCGATGGTCGCGGTGTAGGAAGCGACGTCCTCGTAGGAATCGGTCAGGTAGGCGTCGATGCCGATGGTCGTGTTGACCAGGTCGTCAAGGCTGTCAAGCTCGCCGCTCGAGAACGTGAACTCCTCGGTGGCGTTGGTGCCGGGCATCAGGTGAGCCGAGAACCAGGGTTCCTTCATGGTGCCGTTGACGTTGGTCTTGCCGGAAGGAGCGTAGAAGGTCAGGTCCTTGTCGCTCTTGTTGGTGATGTTGACGACAAAGCCAATGTCGCCCCAGTCGTCCTTGAACTTCTCGGTGATGGTGATGGTGCACAGATCGTCATCGGCGACGGTGACGGCGGGGGAGATTTCGACACTCTGGACGTCGTCGTCTTCGACGGCCTCATCGACCTCTTCTTCCTTCTCGGCCGCCTCGCGATCCTTCTTCACCGTGCCGGACAGATCCTTGTCGGACTTGGTGAAGATAAGCTTGTCGTCTTCCATTTTAAGGACGAGCTTGCCATCCTCGAGCGTCATATCCTGCGATTCGCCTTCGGCAGTGATGGTTGCGGTTGTGGCATCCTTGGCCTCCCACTTAAGGTCGATGACCTCAAGGAACAGGTCGAGGGCGCCCGTGCCGTCCTCATCGAGGACTAAGATACAGTGGACGCCCCCCTCCTCGAGCATATCCATGTACTCGTCGGTCAGCTCTTCGCCCTCTACGGTTCCACCCGAGAACTTCCAGCTGCCGACGAAGTCGGCCTTGGGGTCCTTGCCGCCGCCGCTGCAGCCCGTCAGGGCAAAGGCGAGCGCTAGGACGCATGTCAGAAATGCGAGTACGGACTTTTTGAACGTTGTCTTCATGGTGTCCTCCTTCTTGTGTGAAAGCCCATAGAAGCAAATGCGGGGGTGGCGGACCCCCCGCCAATTACCAGATAGAGGGGCTAGGGCCTGGGCGTTCCACAGTTGCTGCAGAACTTGCCGACGTTTTCGCTGCCGCAGTTGGGGCAGAACCACTTGGTCGGTGCCGGGGCGGGTGCGGGACTGCCGCACTCGGGGCAGAACTTGCCGGTGTTGGTGGCGCCGCAGCTGCAGGTCCACGTGCCGGCCGCGGGGGCGGCGGGTGCCGGTGCGGGAGCGGGTGCCGGAGCCGGCTGCGGGGCGGCCTGCTGCTGTGCCTGGCCGGCGGCGAACAGCTGACTGGCATTCATGCCGCCCATGCCACCTGCCATGCCCATGCCCATAAAGCCGGCCATCGCGCCGTTGGGGTTGGCGGCTGCCGCGCGCATCGCGTCGCTCTGGGCGCTGGCGATGTTGGCAGCCGCCATGGTGGGATCGCGCATGACTGCGGCCTTCTGCAGGTCCTTGATCATCTGCTCGTCTTCTTGCGAGGCGGCGATGGAGTTGACGCCAAAGCTCACGATCTCAACGCCGCGCAGGTCGCGCCAGTCGGCGGAGAGGACTTCGTTGAGCGCGTGGGCGAGCTCGGTGGTGTGGCCGGGGATGGCGCTGTAGCGAATGCCCATCTCCGAGATCTTGGCAAAGGCGGGCTGCAGGGCGGTGAGCAGCTCGGACTTAAGCTGGCTGTCGATCTGGTCGCGCGTATAGCTATCGGTCACGTTGCCGCACACGTTGGTGTAGAACAACAGCGGGTTGGTGATGCGGTACGAATACTCGCCATTGCAGCGCACGGAGATGTCGACGTCCAGGCCGATGTTGTTGTCGACCACGCGGAAGGGCACGGGCGAGGCGGTGCCGTACTTGTTGCCGATGATTTCCTTGGTGTTGATGAAGTAGACGCGCTGGTCCTTACCTGCGTCGCCGCCAAAGGTAAAGCGGCTGCCGATATTGGCGAACGTCTCCTTGATGGAGTCGCCCAGGTTGCCGCTAAAGACGCTCGGCTCGCTGCCGGTGTCAAAGACGAACTCGCCGGGCTCCAGCGCGACCTCGATAATCTTGCCGTTTTGCACCACGAGCATGCCCTGGCCGTCGTTGACGGCGATGACGGAGCCGTTGGAGATGACGTTGTCCTCGCCGCGCGTGTTGGAGCTGCGGCCACCGGTGCGCTTGCTGCCCTTGCAGGCCAAGACGTCGGCAGGCATCGATTCGCAATAGATAAATTCCTTCCACTGGTCGGCCATGACGCCGCCGGCAGCACCCAATCCAGCTTTCAAGAGTCCCATGGTGATCTTCCTTTCTCGTCAAAGGCCGGGTGATATTGGTCAGAATGGCTAGTCGTCCTTGTTGTCCTTCATGACAACCGTGGTTTCGGTATGGCTAAAGGTGTCGTGCTTCTCGGTCAGGTCGAGGTCTCCACAGTAGTAGTCGGCGTGGGTTGCCTCGTTGGCTGTCTTGAGCTGGCCGACCAGCAGCACGTCTGCGATAATCACGATGATCAGCGGCGCGACGATGTTGATGAGGATGCCCTCGATGTCAAAGGCGAGGTAATCCGGATCGAAGGCGTTCTCACCCATGAAGAGGATCTGGGAGAGGACAAATCCGATCGCAAAGAACAGCACCGAGGCGATGACGAGCTTGGGCTTGGAGCAGGGGAGCTCGCCGACCATGCGGCCGGTTTGGCCGTTCATGGCAAACAGGTAGCTCTTGCCGTTCCACGAGGTAGAGAGCATCCACACGGGGAACAGGGCATAATCGCTGTCTTCCCAGGTGTAGTCGAGCTGCTTGCTTTCGACTGTGGCGTCGTCGTACTCGTCGACGACGGTTTCGCGCAGGGCCGAGACCGTGCTTTCCTCCATGCGGCGTTCGGCGCGCGCCTTGCAGGTTTCGCAATCCTCGTCATAGCGGTTGGCGATGTAGCCGGGCATATAGGCGACTGAGAACGGACGCAGCGCATTGTAGTCAAACGGCTCGATGGCGTCCATGTGGCCGTCGGGCATCTTGGACGATCCGTCGACGGGCACGCGCTCAAACGAGATATTGCCTTTACGGTAGGCGTCGTAGTGGTCGGTGGTCGTGACGGTGCGGTCGGATTCCTCGGTCACGGTCTCGTTGGTCGCATCGAAGTACACTTCGCCGTCCACGCGGGCGCCGTAAAGCCAAAATGGCACGTAAACGCCTTGGACTTCGTCGATGTGGTTGCCGGTGACAAAGCTCTTGGGCAGCAGGATTTTGCCCTTGTAGTGTTCCTTGAGTGCGGCCGTGACGTCATCGCGCCCGAGCTTAAACGGAATCACCAGGTCGGGCGAGAAGTCGCCAGAGAGCTGGCCGGGCGCCACGGCGGAGTTGCCGCAGTACGGGCAGGTGGTGACGGCGACGGTGCCGTCGGACACGAGCTCGGCGCCGCACGACGAGCAGATATAGCCGGCGTTTTGGGCGAGCTCCTGCACCGCGCTGTCGGCGGCGGGCTTGGGTGCCGCTGCTGCGGCGCCGGCTTTAGCGTCTGCCTTGTCCTGGCGCTCGCGATAGAGGGCCTCGACTTCTTCGACTTCAAAACGCGAATCGCAGTAGTCGCAGACGAGCTTTTGCTCGGCGCTGGCAAAGTGAAGGGGGCCGCCGCACGCGGGACACTGATAGTTGACGCTCTCGAAGGCCATGATCGGTCCTTTCCGTGCCGGGGGCTATGCGCCGATGGCGCCGCCACAGTATTCGCAGCGCCCACTGGCATCGGGGATGGTGGTCGCGCCACAGAAGGGGCAGGTGACCGCGGTCTTGGGGGCCTTGGCGGCCACGACGCTGTCGCGCGTTTCCTGACGCAGCTGCACCAGCGCATCGCGAACTTCGGTTGCCTGGCGCTTGGCCTCGCGGTACTCGATGGACCCGCGCTGCTCGATGGTGGAGTCGTTTACGCGCAGGTTGATCTCGGTAAAGTACGGCGTGTTGACGTGGATGGTCAGGTTAAAGTCGTAATCCAGGTCGTAGCGCGGCGGATTGTAGCTCTTGCGCTCGCCGTCCTTGGTCTCGCGATAGATTTCGGTCCGATGCTCGTCGATATCCATGTCACAGCCGAGTACCTGCGAGAACTCGATGATGTCCGGGTTGGCGTCACGCCAGCGCGTCTGCGAGGTAATGATCAGCAGTCCTGCGTCCTCGTCGAGCATGATGTTGGTACGCCCGGCAGAGAGCGTGCGCGTGGGGTTGAAGGACGTCAGGCGCTCGGCGTTGGCCTCGCGGTAGGCGAGTTGCTCGCGGATGTCGTCTGCAGAGCTGGAGCGATAGCCGTGGAAGAAGGGAGAGAGCTTGCCGGCACACTCTTTGCACAGGTAGCCTTCATCGATCTTGGTCTTTCCTAAAAGGCCTAGCTCAGTACCGCAAATCGCGCACTCTTTCTTCTCGAACATCTTGTCAAAGAAGCCCATGGCTGCCTCCCATCAACTGGTAGCGTGTGTCACTTTTGATGATGGGCGAGCGCGCGATCTTTCACGATACCCAGATGGCTCAACGAGTCTCCACAACTGGGACACATGGCTCATTTTTGACTGGTCGCCGGAGACACTCTTCGGCACTCATTGGGGACGTACTTAAATGAGTGACAGTTGGGGACACTCCTTGTCGAGCTAGAGGTCGCGCGTGCCCCTTCTGGCCCATGCGGCTCAGAATTGCGGCGTCATGTGGACGACTGGGGTCGAATTTGCAGCATTTCGAGCCTGGCTTCGGTATTGAGATAGGTTCTTTGTTAAAATAGATTTCCAGACAATTGAGCGGCCGGGGGTTAACCATGAGGGGCATGGGAGATACAACCGCATATTTGCGTCGGGGCATTCGGGAGATTATATGCCTGGCGCTGTTCTTCTTCACGTTTTTGGCCTGCGAGTATCTCTTTGATGCGCGCATGGCCGAGTTCGTGTCTCCAAACGAGGTCGTTATTTATGAGAGCCTTGTCATCGGCGCGAGCGTGATTGGCTTTTTTGTGCGTCCCGTTCTGTACTATCGCCGTCCCCATGCCATCGACGCGACGAGCGACATCACAGGCGTTTTGCTGGTGGCGGCATTGCTGCTGTTGATTATGGCGGTTCAGGTTCAGGTGGTAATTGCCGGCGGTTTGGTGGCGTGCTGCGCGCTGGGCTACTGCGGATCGACTGCTCACGCAAACTTTGCGCGGCGCTTTGCGCGGACGCCCTGCTTGGCGCGCGCCGCCGCACTTTCTTACGCCATGGGCGTTCTGGTGCAGGTTCTCAACCACATGGTGATGCCTGTCGGCATTCCTCAGCAGGCTGTTCTGGTCATCTGCGCGATCGCGCAGGTGGCGTTGCTCCATGGTGCCCGACGCGCCAAGCTGCGCGACGAGTCCGATCCCAACTTTGAACCCAGTGTTGCCGGGCTTTCGGTAGATGCTCTGGAATATGGCGCCAAGTGGCATGACGACCCCGAGGCAAAGGCGGCATTCCGCCGCGCCATAGTTCGCCTGACCGTGGCGACGGCGTATCTTTCCGGCGTATTCGCCGCCCTCAACGCGGGTCTCACAACCCTGCATGCTTTTGGAGCCGTTGATTTGGGTGACTGGCCGTGCCTGCTGCTTGTTGCGAGTTCGTTGGTCGCCGGCGCCCTGTTTGACCTGCGCGGTCGTTCGTATATGAATATCGGCATGACATGCGCTGCCATAATGTCCACGCTTTCGTTCTTTGTGCTCATCATCGATGGCAATGGCGGCAACGAGCTTGCTGCCACGATCATCTTTTATCTGGGCTCGGGTTTTTTCGTGGTGTTCTTTACCACAAAATTCGCCGCTATCTCGCTCTATGCGCACTGGTCATATTTTTGGCCGTGCATGGGTCGCGTCGTCAACAACGTGTGCTCGATGCTCGTGACGGCGCCGGCGGTGGCAATCATCTCGAGTCAAAACGTGCTGGTGGCGGTCGGCGCGGCGCTCGTGATGTTTGTGGGTATTGCGATTACGCTGCTGGGACAGTTGGGGCAACGAACCGATGATGCCGTGATGCGGGACGGGCTGGCGCTCGCTGCCGACGATCTTGGTGGGGATCTTGCGCCCGCATGTCCCGACCCTGCGCTCGTGGAGGCAGCGGAGCTCACGCCCGATGAGCGCCTCGACGCCTTTGTCACCACCTTTGGGCTTACAGAGCGCGAGCGCGATATTCTTGAGGCCTTGGTCGTTTCGGACCAGAGCGTTCAGGACATTGCCGCGACGCTTTTCCTTTCGCGCTCCACGCTCTACCGCCACATTTCCTCGATCAACAAAAAGACCGGTACCGCCTCGCGTGTGGCCCTGATCAACTTCTTCTGGTCCTGGACGCCTCAAGGACTAGCTAATCTCCCAATACGTTGCGGTGGAATAGTCCCTAAATTAAAGTCACGGGGCTTTAAACAGGAACTATTTCACCGCAATTGCTGAGGGGATAGATTGCGGCAGCGGCAGAGGCAACGGCAGCGGCGTCGGCAGCCGTGGTAGTGGCAACGGCAACTGGCAGGGTGTTTTCCGTCTGCTTGCTACAGCAGCTCGCCGTGGCGTGCAATGTAGCGGCGCTTTGCCAGCTGAGTGAGCGCGATGTAGGCGGCAACAATGCCGATGAGCAGCGCGAAGAAGCTCGGCGGCAGCGGCATGAGACCCAGCGCATCGGCGATGGGGCTTGCCGGCAGCCAAGTGACAAGCGCCAAGCCCAGGACGGTGAGCACGCACAGCGCGGGGGCGGCGTGGTCGCACGGGTTCGGCAGGCGCGGCGAGCGCAGCATGTGGATCACGAGCGTCTGCGACCACATGGACTCGACAAACCAGCCGTTCTGGAAGATCGCGGCGAAGGTCGCCATATCCGTGACGTTGCCCGCGGCGGCAAGCTCGGCCCAGCTCGCGCCCACGGCGGCGGGGCACACCACAAAGAAGAGCGCAGCGAAGGTCACGATATCAAACAGCGAGCTCACGGGGCCCAGCTCGAGCATAAAGCCCTTGATGGACGCGGCGTCCCAAGCACGCGGACGGGCAGTCCAGGCGTCGTCGACGGTGTCCCACGGCAGCGCGATGCACACGATCTCGTAGACGAGCGACAGCAGCACCAGCTGCAGGGCGCTCATGGGCAAAAACGGCAAGAACAGGCTCGCGACGGTCACGGACAGCACGTTGCCAAAGTTGGAGCTCACCGTGGTCTTGAGGTACTTGAGTAGGTTGCCGTAGGTGCGGCGGCCTTCGATGATGCCGCGCTCGAGCACGCCCAGGTCCTTCTGAAGCAAGATGATATCGGCGGATTCCTTGGCAATGTCGACGGCCGAATCGACCGAGATGCCGCAGTCGCTCGCACGCATGGCGGCGGCGTCGCTAATGCCGTCGCCCATAAAGCCCACGGTGTGGCCGAGCAATTCGCGCATGACGCGCACTAGGCGCGCCTTCTGCAGCGGCGAGAGCTTGGCGAAGAGGCGGGTTTTCTCGGCACGCTCGGCAAGCTCGGCGTCGTCGAGCGCATCGATCTCGGAGCCGAGCAAAACGCTGCTCGCGTCGATGCCGATCTGCTCGCAGACGGTGGCGGCGACGCGGTCGTTGTCGCCGGTCAGGACCTTGACCGCCACGCCCTTGGCCGCAAGGGTGGCGACGGCGCCCGCGGTACTTGCTTTAGGCGGATCGAGGAAGGCCAAAAAGCCCATCAGCACCATGTCGCACTCATCGGCAATGCCAAACTCGCCCACGCAGCGCGGATTGGTCTTCTGCGCCACGGCAATCACGCGCAGGCCCTCGGCGTTAAGATCGGCGACCTGCTTGCGAATCTGGGCGAGCTTATCTTCGGTGAGCGGCTGGGCGATACCGTTGACCTCGACAAAGGAGCAGATCTCGAGCATTTCCTCGGCAGCTCCCTTGGTAACCATCTGGGTTTTGCCTTGGGAGTCGGCGACAACTACGCTCAGGCGACGGCGCGAGAAATCGAAGGGAACCTCGTCGACCTTGGTATAACGGTCGCGCAGAGTCTGGCCCAACATGGAATCGGACACGACGGTCGAGGGCGTCACATCGGCACGGTCGATTACGGCCAGGTCGATAAGGTTTTTGAGACCGGTCTGGAAGAAGCTGTTCAAAAACGCATGGCGCAGCACACGCGTGTCCTCGTCGCCATCGGTGTTGAGGTAGCGCTCGAGCACGATGCGGTCTTCGGTGAGGGTGCCGGTCTTGTCACAGCACAGGACGTCCATGGCACCCAGGTTTTGAATCGCCGGCAGTTCCTTGACGATAACCTGGCGACGGGCGAGGTCCTTGGCGCCCTGCGACAGGCTCGTGGTCACGATGATGGGGAGCATCTGCGGCGTAATGCCCACGGCTACGCTCGTGGCGAACAGCAGCGCGTCGATGACGTTGCCCTTGGTGGCGGCGTTGATGACAAAGACGGCCGGCGCCATAGCGAGCATGAGGCGTACGAGCAACATGGAGACGCTCGAGACGCCGCGGTCAAACGCGCTCTTCTCGCCGCGCCCGTTGAGCATCTTGGCGATGCCGCCCAGATAGGTGTCCGAACCGGTGGCAACGACAAGCGCCATGGCAGCGCCGTTTTGCACGGAGGTGCCGGTAAAGACGATGTTCTTGCAGGCAGAGAGCGGCAGCGCGGAGCCGTCGGCGCCCTCGACGACGGTGACGGCAGCGGTCTTCTCGACGGCCTCGCTCTCGCCGGTGAGTGCGGACTCGATCACAAACAGGTCGCGCGCGGTGATGATGCGGGCATCGGCTGGAACCATATCGCCGGCAGAGAGGCGGATCACATCGCCGGGGACGAGCTCGTCAAAGGGGATCTCGATGAGCTCGCCGTCGCGCAGGGCGGTGCAGGTGTTGGAGACCAGGTCCTTGAGGGCTTCTGCCGCATTGCCGCTGCGGGCTTCCTGGATAAACTTCATGCCGCCCGATACCAGCAGCATGATGCCGATGACGATGACCGTGGAGGGGTCGCGCTGCGGTTCGGGCGCGGCGAGCACGTCGATGTAGAGCGAGACCAGCGCGAGCGCGGCGAGGATGCCGGCGAAGGGATCGATGAACGCGTCGGCGATGCGGCGGGCGAGCGTTTTGGTCGTTGCCTCGATGGTGTTGGGGCCGACGGCGTTCAGGCGCTCAGTTGCCTGCTCGACGGTGAGGCCGTTTGCCGTGGCGTCAAGCAGTACGAGGGCGTCCTCGGCACTATGGGTGGCGGCGAATATGGTGTTCTTGGACAGGCCGGTATGAGCGGCAGGGCGCGTCGTGCGGCGGCGCTTGGAGATGGCTTCGAGTACCGTGACGGTTTTGAGCATCAGCATAGGGTCCTCCTTGTTGAAGGGAGTTAGCGTACGTGTCGAATTTGCTTCAAAAAACCTAGATGTCGCTCACGTCAAGCTCTTGAGCCCACAAAGGGTGCAGTGCGCCTTTGTGGTGGTTTTGGCGATCTGCCGGTGGCGTTTATGCGTGTGCGGAGTCCTCGCGGCGTGCCGAGGGCGACATGCAGGTTTTTCGACTAGGACTGCCTTCCATGGCACACCTCCTAAAGGCTGAGCGCAGCGCGCTTTGGGTATCTCGTACCCCTTTTTAATCCGCCCGTATTCTTGATGAGGGGGTTTGCCATGTCAACCCCATTGTTCGGAAAACCATTCCCCCTGACAAAGCCTTTACAGAATGCCGTGGCTCCAAAGCACGCCCACATCGACGCCTCGCCTGCGCTAAACTGAAGAGCACGTACGCAATTACGAGAGGAGCCCGCATGGAGGCTTACAAGCAAGAGTTCATCAAGTTCATGGTCGAGTCCGACGTTCTTAAGTTCGGCAGCTTTACGCTCAAGAGCGGCCGTCAGTCCCCGTTTTTTATGAACGCCGGCGCTTACGTGACGGGCTATCAGCTCAAGAAGCTGGGCGAGTATTACGCCCAGGCCATCCACGATAACTTTGGCGACGACTTTGATGTGCTGTTTGGGCCGGCCTACAAGGGTATTCCGCTGGCCGTCGTGACCGCCATTGCCTACCACGAGCTGTACGGCAAGGAGGTCAAGTACTGCTGCGACCGCAAGGAGGCCAAGGACCACGGTGCCGATAAGGGCAACCTGCTGGGCTATGAGCCCAAGGACGGCGACCGTGTGGTCATGGTCGAGGACGTTACCACCAGCGGCAAGTCCATCGACGAGACCTATCCCAAGGTTAAGGCTGCTGCCGATGTCGAGATTAAGGGCCTGATCGTGTCCCTCAACCGCATGGAGGTCGGCAAGGGTGGCGTGACCACCGCGCAGAAGGAGATCGAGGCCAAGTACGGTTTCCCCGTCGCGAGCATCGTCTCCATGGCCGAGGTCGTCGAGACCCTCTACAACCACGAGATCGACGGCAAGGTTGTCATCGATGACGAGCTCAAGACCGCCATCGACGCCTACTACGAGCAGTACGGAGCTCAGGAGTAGTTACGGCGTTTTACCAAACGCCGTAACCGGCCGACGCTGCAAGCCCGCCAGAGCGGCAATCTGCCTTTCAACTTCGGCGGCATGACCAGAAGGTCAATGCCGCCTCGTTTCAAGTCACCTTGCTCGCCCTGGCGGGTTTTCGCTGTCGTTGCCAAAACATCGGCGCTTCCGTTGTTGTGGTCATTGGGGACGTTCTTGTTTGACTAGTCGTTTAAGAACGTCCCCAACGACTAGTCAGAAATGAGAGCGGATAATCTCCCGTTTTTGGCCCCCGTGTGGGCTCAAAGTGGGAAATTATCCACGCTCGTTGGATAGGTGTCCGAAAATCAACGCTCATTCGGTTGGCGCAGGGGCAAGCTGTTTTCCGCTGTGGTGCCACATGTGAGCCTGGCCTCCTGTGCCAGATTCTAATAACGAGTTTACGGAATAAATAGTTATTAGAGCTGAAATGGCCGACCTAATGACGAGAAGTCGTTATTAGGTCGGCCATTAGTCATTGGGGACGTTCTTAAATGACTACTTGAGCCCGGGCAGGCGGGTGTAGGGGAATGAGCGCTCTAGGAATTCGGTGCAGCGGGCGTAGTCTTTGGCGAAGTAGCTGCTGTAGAGCGAATCGAGTACGTATTGCATGGCGATGTGGCTTGCGAACTGCGTGATGCGATGCGTCATGCTCTCGTGGTCACTCACCGTAAGGTAGGCGGCAAAACCAGGGTGCAGGCGCGCGCAGTATGGCGTGCCGATGACGATGACCGGGACATGCCGACTGCTGAGAATCGGCAAGATGTCCTTGAGGTTGGGGGCAAGGCCGCTGTAGGAGATGACGATTGCCGCATGGTCGGGGCCCGAGGCGAGCGCCGTGCGCACCTGGGCCTCGACACCGTCGTGGCATGTCGCGCTTTTACCGGCGGAGAGCAGGCGGTCGCGGAACATTCCCGCTGGATAGAGGTTGTGCGAGCCCGTGTAGATGTCGACCTGTCGGGCGTTCGCGATGAGCTTGGCGGCGTAGTCAAGCTGCGTGGGGTCGAGCAGCTCCTGCGTTTCGGCCAGCGTGGTCTGGTAGAGCCCCTCCATGCGCTCCATAACCTGCGCAGGCGTGGAAGTGGCATCGAAGGGAAAGTTGATATCAACGTCGCGTCGGTTGCCTGCCTCGGTTGCTAAGCGAATAAGCTCGACCTTGAGATCTTTGAAGCCCTCGAGGCCGAGCTTTTTGCAAAAACGGTGCACGCTCGCGACCGAAACGTTGGCGCGCGTGGCAAATTCCTTAATAGAAAGCCCGCGGATGTCCTCGCTGATAGCAAGGGCTGCAATGCCGAGCTGCTGCTCGGTGGGGGTGAGGCCCTGTGCCTCGGTAATCTTGCGCTTGATATCCATGCGAACTCCCACACTCGCCAAACCTACCAAAAAGGGACGGGTTTATTTTGGCACGTTTCGGTCGGTATCAGGAAGTGCCAGGGACGGGGCGGCGGCAGGACTCGAGAGCGAAAAGAAGTATCGGGTTTGGTGCGCCCGCTTCTGCCCGTCCCGTGCTCAGACGATACTCGGCTTATCGACCCGCGATGCAAAGGAGATGCTCGTCCCACGAGCACTACCGGGAAGGGCTCGCGATTCGAGTCTCCACCTTAGCATTTGAACCATTTGGCACTATAATTACCGTAGGCATGCGCATAACGTTGCGCTTAATCAAGAGGAGAAAACGTATGGGTCTGTTTGACATGTTCAAGAAGAAGGCTGAGCCCGCGGCTGCCGCTGCTCCTGCCTCC
Organism: uncultured Collinsella sp.; assembly: GCA_958432255.1. Classification (GTDB taxonomy): domain Bacteria; phylum Actinomycetota; class Coriobacteriia; order Coriobacteriales; family Coriobacteriaceae; genus Collinsella. Next base: position 1,342 of record CAUATU010000006.1, on the reverse strand, counting down.
ATCTCTACTTCTGCCGGCGCCGACGTGCTGTGCTCGCCCGTCAAGGGCAAGGTCATCAAGATGGCCGACGTGCCCGATCCCGTCTTTAGCGGCGAGGTACTGGGCAAGGGCTGCGCCGTGTGGCCCGAGGACGATCTGGTCTACGCTCCCTGCGACGGCAAGGTGACCGTCACCATGGGTCACGCCGTGGGCCTGCAGTCCGATAGCGGCATCGAGGTTTTGGTGCACGTTGGCGTCGATACCGTCAACATGAACGGCGACGGCTTCGAGGGCTTCGTCAAGGCTGACGATGTCGTTAAGGCTGGCCAGCCCATGCTCAAGATCGACCGCGCCAAGATCGCCGCTGCCGGCTATAAGGACTGCGTCGTCGTGGCTGTGTCCAACACCGCCGAGTTCGCCGACGTCGAACTCGCCGTCGAGGCCGGCTCCGCTGTCGCCGCCGGTGACGCCATCGTTAAGGTCGTTCGCAAGTAAACTGCGGCGTTCAAAGGATGTGCAAGGGTGGTCGGGTTTTCCGGCCACCTTTTTTATTGCACCGTGGGGAAGCGTTTTATTGCGCGTTGGGCGGGCTTGCAAACCGTTCGGACGCTAAAACGAACCGACCGCGCCTTCGCGTTGCCGAGGGTGTTCATAAGTGGATAGTATGGGCTTACTTATTACAACGTGTGCCGCGTCCGGGAAGCGCGGTGCCGCTCATTGGGAGGAACAACATGAAAAAGAAGCTGCTGCTTGCGCCCCTCATGGCCGTCTTGGTTGCATGCGTGGTCGTGCTTTCCGGCTGTGGAGGTCCTTCGGTTGAGGAGCTCATCACCGAGGATCTTACGACGCAGTTTGACGAGGTCAAGAACGGTGGCGACGACTTCCTCTCTGGTCTGGAGGAGGCTTCGGGCGACGAGTTCGAGCAGCTGGGTATCGATCCCAAGGAGTATGCCAAGACCTATCTCGAGGGCTTTGACTACAAGATCGGCGACGTGACGGTCGACGAGGACAAGGGTGTCGCGACCGCCGAGGTCTCCATCACCTGCAAGTCTATGAACAAGATCGTCGAGGACTTCTCCACCCAGTATCAGGAGAAGGTCGCCGCGCTTGATACGGTTCCTTCCGATGACGAGCTGTACAAGATGGCCGGTCAGGTTATGGTCGATGTGACCAAGGCCACCGAGCCCAGGAAGACCACGGTTATCTTCAAGTACACCTGCAACGACGACGGCGAGTGGTCTGCCGACGACTCCGTCAACTCCGAGATGATGGATGCAATGCTGAGCTAGGGGGTTACGCGGTAGTTCGTTGCGGCGTTTTACCAAACGCCGCAACTGCTCGACGCTGCAAGCCCGCCAGAGCG